>CALLWB010000146.1 GCA_938016265.1 uncultured Saprospiraceae bacterium | reverse complement strand
ACCCAATTCATGCAATAGAAAATTCATTTTATGCTGAAACCTCTGCAAAACTGCGCACGTCCGTCAATTTTGATTCTCCCCGTAATCTTACTACGTCTGCGAGTCAAAATCACCGTAGAGCGCAAATTTTTATTGAGTTTTCAACCTAAAACAAACTTCCTATTGGATGAATTGGGTATTACTTGAGTTTAGGATGATCCTATGAATTTACTATTAAATTATTCGCGTCGTTACTCCTTCAAAATATTCATTCAATCGTACATTCTAGCATTCAGGCATATTACCTTGGTTTTTGATTAATAGAAAAAAATTGTAACTTAAATTCCCTTATTAAGTATACAATTAATTGACACCAGTTAGTTTTTGATTAATAGAAAAAAATTGAATAGCTCCTAATTATGGAAAAAGATAATAACGATCTCCCAAAAAAAAGAGGCAGAGGTCGACCAAAAAAAAACCCTGATAACACTTCAAAACCAAAGGTTCCTGGTATCCGTACTACAAGGATTTCTACGTCAACTACCAGCCATAATAGTCCTGATCCTTCTGAATTGGAAATGGATACTTCGCAAACTACAAAACGGAAAACTCCGGGTGTTAGTTCTTCCTGGAAAAGGCCTGAATCCCAAAGTGTTGAGCCACCCCCATTGGAAATAGAAGAACCTGCTCCTGAAGTAAAAGTAGAAGCAAAAATACCAGAACCAGAGGTAGAGAAGAAAATGCCTGAACTTGAAGCAGAAGAACCAATTTCCGAAGCAGAATTGGCAGAACTCAAGGAAAGAAGAGAAAGAAAGCAAGCAATTAAAGAAAAAAACGCAGAGCGTAGAAAAGGACTTGAAATGAAAAAGAAAACAAAGAAGGAGGAACAAAAAAAGAAGAAAGCAGACCTCGAAAAAAAGAAAGCTAAAACTGCAGCAAAAAGAGAAGCGGACCGCAAGAAAAAACTAGAAAAGAAAAAAGCGGAAAAAAAGGAAAAAGCAGACCAAAAGAAAAAAGACAGAGCGGCTGCAAAAAAAGCACGCCTCGCGGAAAGAGAAAAAAAGAAAAAGGCCACCCAAAAAGCCAAAGCGGCTGCCAGAATTGAAAAAAAGAAAAAAACAAACAGCAAAAAAGGGTCGCATAAAATGAAGAACAAGCTGAAAAAGAAAATCAGCCCTAAGAAAAAATAAAAGACTGAAAGTCTTTTGATTTGTAAGATTTCACAACAGGCACCTATTCTAATCACGGAATAAGTGCCTTTTTTTATAGATCATCAGCTTAGTTAAGCTAAAGTCAATTGATTTTGAGTACTTTCTGGAATTGTAAGTTTGCACTACTAATGTATTATTATTGTTAGCAATCTATACTATTATTTTATAAATTTGAGTTCCCAATCGAATTTACATCAAATTACCCTGTCACAAATCGAAACATTCTACCTTGCAATGCAACCTTTTGCACTTTGTTTGCGTCTTGTCTATAAATCAATAGACAAATCAATATTACACAATACTGAATATTGATAGTCAAAACAAAACACATAATAAAATAATCACTTAATTAAATTTTAAACTAACTACTATGAAAAATTTACATTTACTCCTACTCCTTCTTGGGTTCACTCTTATTTTTAGTTCTTGTGCAAAGGAGGAAATCATACAAATTGAAGAAATTAGTGAAGACACACCTTCTTACATGTCTTACGCTAGAGGGGACAATTGCACGAACACCATTGGTACACCATTAGGAACAGTTGATTTGATGGCCGGTCAGAATACAGACATAGGCGATATCAACTTCGGTATTTCTCAAGATGGACTTTACCTAGTTATTGAGTTTGACGGAGTAGAGCAAGCAGGTTGGGCGGTAGGAACCACTCACATTTATGCTGGTGCTCAGGCAGACGTACCTGC
The DNA here is from genome assembly GCA_938016265.1 of uncultured Saprospiraceae bacterium. Classification (GTDB taxonomy): domain Bacteria; phylum Bacteroidota; class Bacteroidia; order Chitinophagales; family Saprospiraceae; genus JAHDHB01. The sequence goes on along the minus strand of CALLWB010000146.1, from coordinate 3,215 downwards.
AAATGGTGGTGGAAATCCTCAAAACGGCCACTTTCCATATGGAGCAGATACAGATCTTAGCGATATCATTGCATCAATTCTAGCAACTGGTAGTTACGACTCTGACTTTACTTACAATATTTTATTGACTGACATTTTGAGTGGAGATCCTACTACATCTTCAGATCCTGTTTGTTTCGTAGTGCTTGTGCACGCTGAAGTTTATAAAATTGACTACGACCCTACAACATCAAATGGCCAGGTGAATGTAACTTCTTCTCAAACTGCATGGGCTGCCGGTCAGCAATTTAGCAGAAAGAAAAAAGGAGGCAACTGGTCTATGTACAACGAGTTCTGCCTATAAAATAACAACGTTCAAAATATTCGAAAAGACCGATTGCTAGTATGTGATCGGTCTTTTTTTATTTTGGAATATTTCCATTTGTTTATTGTAGTTGTTAGTTAATGAAAAATAGTTTTGACGCAGCTAGCCTTATGTTCTATCCGTAAACTTAAAACAAATCTCCCCTAATTCAGGCAACCCCCTCACAAGGTAAAACAACCTATCTACTCATTCTCGTTTTACGATTCGATAGAGAGTGAATATATTTGAACGATCATCCACCTCCAATAGGCAAAGTACCTTCCACATGAAAAAATTAGCTTTTTCAATACCTAAGCCATGTATTAGCAATTTAGTTTTACTGCTATTTTTTGTATCGAAAACCATGGTCGCACAAAACTGTACTCCAACAGTAGCCCAAAGTGATCTTAATATAAATCAAGTCTCTGCTAAATTGCTTAGTGGAGGAAGTCTGTGGTGGGACCTTAGTGACGGATCCTATATCGTACCGAAGTCCAGTGGGATATCTGCCATATTTGCTGCAGGGATTTGGATAGGAGGATATGACAGCGGAGGAAATTTGAAAACCGCTGGTCAAACCTACCGCCAAGCAGGAAATGACTTTTGGGCAGGACCAATTGTAGATGGAGTCGTGGATGATTGTGGCGTTTGGGATCGACATTATACTGTCTTTGGTGCGGAGATTGATTCGCTTAGGCTCGATTGCTCAGACAATGGAGAGATCAACCTGCCTATTCCGACAAGTCTTTTACAATGGCCTGGAAGAGGCAATCCCCATTATGCTAATTACTTTGGTCACGAATTACCCAACCAAGAATTAGCCCCTTTCCATGATGAAAATTCAGATGGGATCTATGACCCAATGGATGGGGATTATCCAATATTAGGATTGGACGGATGCGACCAATCCTATGCTGATCAAATGGTCTGGTGGGTATTTAATGATGTTGGGAATGTCCACACCGAAACCAATGGCCAGCCACTCAGTGTAGAAATTCAAGTGATGGCCTATGCTTTTAATAGGGAGAATTTAAACTATGCGACCTTCTATAACTATGAAGTGATCAATAAGGGACTAGACACCTTGTTCGACCTCTATTTTACACAATTTGCAGACGTCGATCTGGGATGTTGGGAGGACGACTTAGTGGGCTGCAATGTGAACAGATCCCTTGGTATTGCCTACAATGGGAACACACCAGACTCTCCGTGTAGTACTTTTTCACAACTTATCCCTAGTTATGGAGATACAATCCCTCTGTTGGGCATTGATTTTTTAAATACTCCTACGCCAAATGATGGCAGTCCGGGAGGCATGTCCTCTTTTGTTTATTATGAAAATAATCATTCTCCGAAAGGATTACCTGTTCAACCGATAGAATATTACAATTTGATGCGTGGAAAATGGAAAACGGGGGCACCTATTGAATATGGAGGAGATGGATACCAGCAAGGTACAGCGACTACTACCTATATGTTTCCTAACGATCCGTCTAGTGGCACCGGTTGGTCGGAGTGCAGTGAAAATCGCGCACCGGATGATCGACGGTTCTTAATGTCTGCAGGCCCATTCAACTTACATCCATCCGAACGGAAAGAAGTTAGTTTAGGTGTTTTGTTTGTGCCCGATGTTCCGCATCCCTGTCCTAGTTTTCAGCCCATGTTAGATCATAGTGATTGGGTTCAGTCTATATTTGAAAACTGTTTTAATACCGATACCACTAGCTTTGAAAAACCAACAGAAACCATCGGTGAAATATCGTTATATCCCAATCCGGCCAACCGAGGGGAGCAGATCACTATCAACAATGTTCCACCAAACACCTTCCTTGAAGTCTGGTCGTCCGATGGCAAAATGGTAAAGGTGGTGCAATCTGATTTGGGAGAACATGCTCTTGCTTTAGTCATTGAACAGAGCGTTGCTTCTACCATCTATTTTGTTGTTGTAAAGTCAGAAGAGGAAAGGATTGCTGTTTTTAAATTGTATTACTCTGAATGATTTTGGCAACGTAGCCGACCTCAGTCTTATCGGATGTAATAGTTATCAGTATCGTTCTAACGTGGCAGGCGACTGAAATCGCCGCTACTTGTTTCTAGCATGACTTCTATAAATTGCTTATAAGTACAATAAAGAAAAGGCTTCCCAAATAGAGAAGCCTTTTCAAGTATCTAAAAATTCTTAAAATTCAGCGTTATACTCATTTATTTATTAAGCACCAATTTCCCTGTCCATTGCCCAGCGGCGGATCGTACCTGTAGCAGATAAAACCCAATAGACAATTCTTCCAGATTTAGTTGGTGTTGTTGGCTACCAGCCATCAAAAACTCAGACGTTTGCCATACTTTTCTTCCTAGTGGATCAAGAACGATGAATTCCATTTCAATGGCTTTATCCAAATTCATATTCAGTGTTACCCGACCGCTGGATGGATTAGGGAAAAGTTCTTCCACTGACCAATCCAATTGCGCAACATCTTTAATCGAAGAAAGTATGACCGTTACTGGCGCAGAAACGGCTGCACACCCAAAAGCATTAATAACGGAAACGGTATAACTACCTGAAGTGCTCACCGTAAGACTAGGATCCGTCTCCCCAACCAATTGACTGCCATCAAGCGACCATTGGTAAGAAGCCATCGCATCAGGATTGTCTACAGAAATAATCGAGGAGCCGTCGAAAGAAATCAATGGCACTGCTGGCAGCGGATTGACGATAATCGTGTCGGTATCATTGAACGTACTGTTTACTGCTTGTCCGATCGTATAGTTGCCGATGGTGCCATCTGCACTGCTGTAATTCATGGACCCCGTCGAGCTGATAGACAATGCAAAAGTACCCAGGTTGTCATCTTGGCTTACCGGGTCTTCATCA
>CALLWB010000145.1 GCA_938016265.1 uncultured Saprospiraceae bacterium | reverse complement strand
TCACCTCACCCTTCAACCAATAATGACCTATAAAAACAGCTACATCCGTTGGTTCATAATAAAAGTTATTCTCCCAATCCATCGGAACAGGCGTACTTGGGAATACTGCACCAATCCCATATTCCTTCAAAGTCAATCCTTTGGGAGATTGCCACCATTGTACGCGCATAGCGTTACGAGGGTGCCCATCTTTGTCATTGAAAAATTGTCCATTGGGTAATTCTTGTTCGATGCCTTTTAGTAAAATTTCGATGGATTTATATTCCCAATTTCCTTCGATAGCAGCGGCTTGTAAAAATGCTGGGTTCAAGCAATTTCCTGAGAGGGCTTGCTTTACTTTTTCTAAATGCTCCGGGTGCCAACAGGCGTGCACTATTCTGATTTCCTCTAAATCCAACCAAATTGGCAAGGCCATCATCCATTCCAAATACATCGCCCACTCTTCTGGATGATCTTGAAAAGCTACTTCCGTAGCATGTTGCTGCTGTTGATTTTTAGGGGTATGGGGACGTAGGTATTCGCCTGCTTGATTTTTGGTGTGGTAGCAGAGGATATTGAACTCGTGGTTACCCATAACGGCTAGGGCTGTGCCTGCATCGATCATTGCTTTTGCAATTTGTAGGACTTCTCGGATTGCTGGTCCTCGGTCTATGAAGTCTCCGGCGAAGATTACTTTTCGGGTGGGGTGTTGGTAGACGCCGTTTTTGTTTTTGGTGTATCCTAGCTTTTTTAGTAGTTGGTTTAGTTCTGTGGCGTGGCCGTGGATGTCTCCGATTAGGTCGTACATGGGTTTGGGTTATTTAGATTGCAACTCTGCTTTTCATGATTTTGCTACTTATTAGGCTCAATATGCAAAATCTATGTTTAATTTGCAATTCACGAATTGCAAATTCGAAAAATATAATCACATCTAAATTATAAAAGTCAAGACTTCGATTGACCACCCTACTAGCTTCGCTTTGAACTGCTGCAAAATTGCAACAGTTCAAAGCTATTCTAATTATAGCTGTTTCAAAAATATATTTAATACACCTAGAAATCCCACTTTTATCTATACCAAACAGCTCTACCATTTACTTGCTGTATTTAAGCATTAGAACATCAGATGATAAATTGTTAACCAGAGAGGGGCAACAAACTGTAATAAAAACTTGACAACCTTGTAGGTGTCAATAATAAGTTTGCCCATCTTTTGAACTTTAAAAAGCACGTCCATTTTTTTAAACCACTTTTCAATAATCATTTTAATTTTCATAAATATTCAATTTTTGGTTTAACAATAAGATTTGATTTCAATAAATCGTTTCAAAACATTTAACTCTTATGCTGCATAGAAATAGTGTTCCAGCAAATGATATTCAATTGTTGATTAGCATCCTCAATAACAAGATGCAGAGATGCTTTTTTTTTTCAGATTTCGAAAGAAAATTTCAAGCACAGTCATCCATCATGAATGGATGTCAAAATATTTTTATGGTTATGTTTTACACGAACTAGCGTGTGAAAAGAAAGTATTTTCATGACATGGTCTGGTCATGTATACTTTTGGTTATGATGGTAAAAAGGAAATGTCGAAGTAAAATTTTGCTATTTCAAATATATGTAAATATAGCGGGGAGGTCAATAACTTGATCTGGGTAGTTTTTGTATTATCATTAATTTTAATAAACTTATTACCATTTCTTTCTCACAAGTTTTTCCCACTCGTAAAGCATCTACCAGGGCCACTTCATTATCGAAATATGCAATCACCAAGGTTTTAGAATTCAAATAAGTATTCTCTCTACCTCCGGCAACAACTCCTCAAACCGAGTAAACCGATGCCCCGAATTATCCCACCAAGAGAGATGCGCAGCATCAACAAATTCCGCAGCCACTGCACTATGATCCAACAACTCATCATCAGTAGATAAAAAGAAATACAAATTCGCGTGATTCAGTTTTTCAAAGGCGGACTTCATTTGTCGTAGATCTTCGAGATATTCCTGCTTGAAATAATAGGGCCTTCCCTTCTTGAATGTTTGGTGCTCCCCCACTCCCCTTTCTAAGGTTTCATATGGCTCTATAGAAGGATTGATAATGACAGCTTTTAATTGATGAACAGCTGAAAAAAATAAACTATAAAAACCACCCAATGAGGTTCCCATTAAAATGACCTCCTCTCCCCTTTCCTTGAGTGCATTTAGTAAGGTGTTGATTTGAGCTTGTACTTCTTTGGGATTTGCAGGCAGATCTGGAGATAGTATTTTTGTGTTTTTGAAATGGGATTTGAGGTTTTCGTATTTGCTGCCGCCGCCGTCGGATTGGAAGCCGTGTAGGTAGATGATGGTCATGATTGTGTTGCGTTGGGTTAGTTCTTGTTTATAATTATTGCATTGGTGATTGATTTGCTGTCAAAATACTTCTTTTAGGGGAATAGATGGAAAAATATGTATTGACTTAACAGTTAAAATTTACTTTTTTATACGCAAAAGCATATAATTAAAAATAAAACCGTTATATTTATACGTAAAAGCATATAGTTTCAACTAAAGTACTATATTTATACGCAAAAGCATATAAAAAATGAGTCGATTACCGCAATTCGTTAAGGAAAGAAGGAAAAAGATGAACCTGACACAGGTAGAACTCGCCGAGAAAGCAGGCGTTGCACTTACCGTCATCAGAAAAATAGAACAGGGCAAAGACAACTTGAGCTTAGCTAAAGTCAATCAAGTATTATTAATGTTTGGCCATGAATTACAACCTGTAAATCTCAAAGATGCGACGAGCTATAGTGAAGTATAATAACATCAAGGCTGGTCTGCTAAGCGAAGCAGAGAATGGCGAGTATCACTTTACCTACGACAGCGACTACATGAAAAATCACCCCGATTTGTTCATCACTTTTCAGATGCCAGTTTCCACACAAGTTTATCGAAGCAAACGTCTTTTTCCTTTCTTTGATGGATTAATACCAGAAGGATGGCTACTCAATATCGCTTCCGAAAGCTGGAGGATCAATAAGAATGACCGCATGGGACTACTGTTGTCTTGTTGTCAAAATACCATAGGTGCTGTAAGCGTACATCCCATAAACACTAAAGATGAAGCATAGGTGCCTACATTGTTATGATTTCTTGCAGGATAGTGAAGTCGATTACCATAGTAGCTGCATAAAAACATTTTTTAACCAAAGTGTTGCGCCAGTACTTCCCTATGACTTCTCTGAAATGGCGGAACTTGCTAAGCAAGTGGCACTACAATCTATTGCCGTCCCAGGTGTACAACCAAAACTTTCACTAGGTTGGATAAAAAACGAAATTGAAGATGGCCACAAAGGTCGTCTAACCATCATGAATGCCTTGGATGGTCATTACATTTTGAAACCACAAAACGAAAGCTATCCGCAGATGCCTGAAAACGAACATCTGTCTATGCGATTGGCCGAATTATTTAAAATAAACGTTGTTCCATCAAGCCTAATAAGACTCCGATCGGGAGAACTTTGCTATCTCACAAAACGCATCGATCGCAACTTCAAAGGAGAAAAAACACACATGATCGATTTCTTACAGATTATGGAACTGGAAGATAAATACAAAGGAACGATGGAACGCCTTGGCAAAAAAATAGGCGAATTATCTGAAAACACTTTGCTGGACAAACTGCGTTTTTTCGAACTCACCGTATTTAATTATTTGATCGGCAACAACGACATGCATCTCAAAAACTTTTCAATGTGCTTGTCCGACATAGGCTGGGTACTTACACCAGCTTACGATCTGCTAAACGTAAAAATAATACTTCCGGAAGACAAAGAAGACAGCGCCTTATTACTGGGAGGAAAGAAAGAAAATTTCAACAAAGGCTATTTTGATAGATTCGCCACAGGACTAAAGCTTAATGAAAAACAAATGACAGTCATATATGTGCGAGTTGCAAAGTGGTTACCACAAGCGATGCAACTCATCGAAAAATCATTCCTCTCAGATGAGAACAAAACCGAGTACAGTAATTTGCTGAATGAAAGAGCAGGTATTTTTACTAATTAGACTAGATGTTTAGTTGCTTAGCTTTTCTTGATACTATTAGTCCAATAGAGATAATCTTGAATGACTTGATATTGTTGTATATCAATTTCTACAGAAAAGAAGTCTTCCAGATTAAAGAAGTAAGAGGAACTATCCCTTGGGTAAGAGGGATAACCTACCAACCAAATATTCCCATAACTGCAACGTTCACGTCCTGCCAGTTGCGCCAATTTCACCCTTGCTGACCGAGTAGTATTAGCAGGAATAAGTTCACCGATGTAGGCATAAAAAGGAAAGGTCAGTTGCTGATCTAGATAGTTATACCAGTTATCGGCTATTTCTTCTTCAGTTTGAGCATTTAAGATAACAGATTGAGCAATCCGAGTATCTGCTTCCTGGTCTTTTTTCTTCCAATATTTTTGTAGTTCTATTCTCGGCTTTGTCATTGGATTTAGATTTATTGTTAAAACACTTTTTGAAAGCAATCATTTTTTAGTTGTTGTGTTTTAATCGAGAATAAAGATAACATCTCAATTCAACAATATTTCCAATTCATCCTCAATTTTTTTCGTTATTCAAAGAAAGTCTTAAAGTTTTACAATTTGAAAATTACTCGTTGAGAATTAGATTTTCCACTTGAGCGATAGAGTATCTTTCACCAAAAGTGATAAAGAACCAGCTTGGGTGAAATAAATACACGTCAACATTTTGTCCTATTAAAACCATTCATTACCTTACACAACTCAAGAGAAAACTACAAAAAGATACCTCTCCGTATCACCATATTCCAACACAACTATAAGACAAGAAGGGAGTTTCACCATTTAGCATAAATGCCTAACAATCAATAATCTAACATTGATTGAACGACATTTTAATGCACTGATTCTGATATCCAACAATGATATCCTAATAATCCCTGACGTAAATGACAAAACAAAAACTAACAAAAACAGACTACCTACAATACCTAGTCTGCCCAGAAGAACTCTGGCTACAAAAAAACGAAGCCACAAAGCTAGCGCCCATCTCAGCAGATGCCCTGTTCAAAATGGAGCAAGGGAACATCATTGATAAACTGGCCCAACAACTCTTCGCCCAAGACGGCAGCGTGCAAGGCATAAGCATAGAGCACAAAACAGTACAATTCCAGGAGAAGGCAGAGACGGATAGCTTTCTAGCGAAAGCAGATATTACGACTACCAATCCTGCAAGCGGAGCGACCGACATCTTTGAAGTAAAAGCAGCCACTGGAGTGAAAGCAGAACACATTCATGATGTCGCTTTTCAGTCTATGGTTTTTCAGAATAGTGGAGTCACGATTGGCAAGTGCTACCTCATTCATGTCAACAGCAACTATGTGATGAACGGAAAAATTGACCTGCCCAATTATTTGCAAATTGAAGAGATTACGGAGGAGGTACAGGCCATCGTCACGAGCACACATACAAGAGCAGAGGAGGCGCTGGCTTTCATACAAGGCCCTACTCCACCGAAGCGCATCACCATCGGCTGCGGCAACAAACTTAACTGCCCCTTCGTTCTTCAACACTATACTGACTTGCCAGATTATTCCGTCTACGACATCTCCCGAATCAATAAAGATAAACTGGCCACCCTCGTTGCGGCCGGCCAGCTCGACATCATGGACGTACCCGCCGATTTTAAATTGTCAGACAAACAACGGGCACAGGTGGATATGGCGCAACAACAAAAAATCACCATCAAGCGGGAAGCCATCAAAGCCATTTTAGATCAACTGGAATGGCCACTTTATTTCCTCGACTATGAGACCTTCGCTTATGTGATGCCTCCACAGGCCGGGCACCGACCCTACCAGCAGATGTTGTTTCAATATTCGCTGCATGTGCTGGATGGCCCCGGTGAACCGATCCAACATTACGAATACTTACTCCGGGAGCGTACGGAACCGGTGGAGAACTTAGTGCTTAGCTTGCGCAAAAATATTAAGGAGACGGGTGGTACGGTCATCGTGTGGAATGAGAGTTTTGAGAAGAAAATCAACAATGAAGTCGCAGGTCTTTTACCACAGCAGGCGGACTTCCTCCATTCTGTAAATGATCGGGTGTATGACCTGATGCAAATATTTCGTCAAGGGCTTTACTTACATCCTGGTTTTAAAGGGTCTAATTCTATCAAAGATGTATTGCCGGTGCTTTGTCCGGAACTGAATTATAAGGACTTGGAGGTGGTGCAGAGTGGTACGGATGCGGTGGTGCAATGGCATCATATGACGGATGGGCGTGTGGGGGCTGGGGCGCGGGCGGCTACGCATGAGGCTTTGTTGCGGTATTGTGAGTTGGATACTTGGGCTATGGTGAGGATTTGGGAGGAGTTGGTGGGGATATAAAAATTAAAAGGGAGGGGGGAAGGGGAGATAATTTTAGCTGAGAGACACCTGCAAGTAATTCATAAAAAAAGAAAAATACAATGAAAGAAAAACTCAAAAATCACTACACCCGAAAATTTGGCGAAACTATTTTTAATGACTTGGTATCTCCTGATTTCAGGCTTAAAGCAGAAAACATTAAAAGGAAAGGATACGGAAAAGAAGCTGTAGACAATCAAATGGCTTTGATGATTAACGAAGATTTGATTTCAGAAGAGCAGCGTTCTAAATTCAATTGGGCATTCGATTTTCCTGGATGGATTGGAGAACTTGATTTAAATAAAGAGCATCGAAAAGAAATCATGTTGATTCAATTAGAACCTCATGTAGAAGATTACGATTATCAGGTGGTATATGAACTAGCTGAATCAACTGGAAAAAGAGAGTTTGGGATACAGGAAAATAATGAAAAATTAATTACAAGAAGTACTCGACCTATTTGGGATAATATGACGCGGCTATTAACATCGCAAGAACAAAGAATTGATATTTTTAAGAACAAAAACACTTCCGCGTTATATTCAATTTTAGAAAAAATCTATGTAACCGATATGTGCCACTTTGCACCTCAAGGACCAACTACCCTACTCAATCAATTGCCTTGGAATAAAATAAGAAGTGCTGTTGCAAGGAAATTCATGTTCGAAGAGATAGAATTAATTAATCCAAAATTGTTGATAGCTTCAGGCTTACCAGTTATTAAAGCTGTAACAAAAATATTAAAAGGAAATTCTCGAAAACAATTGCTTAATCCATCTGATTTGACGCCCAATAATTACAAGAGTTTTCCATACTTATATGAATATGAGATTAGGGGCAAAAAGCAACTAGTCTTATTCATGCCGCACGTAGGAACGATAAATCCATCAAATGGGACTTTCTGGAGAAAGAGTGTGGACAATTTTAATATCCTGTTGAGAGAGAAGGGTGTTTTGGTTAATTAAGCTCATTATAATTTTGATTGCGATTAATTTATTCCTTCACAGTTTCTTATATTTGCTTGGCTTAGGATGCCCATTGTAGAGTCATTTTAGTCAACTCCTCAAATACGATAAATGAATTATTATCCGCTTACATGAAAAAATAACACGATAAACAAATGAACCAAACACCTGAACAAATAGCTAGAGACCTAATTGATGCTAAACTCCTCGAAGCTGGCTGGGTCATACAATCCAAAAAAGATAAGAATCTTAGTGCCTCCAAAGGAGTCGCAGTTAGAGAAGTGCAAACTTCAGCTGGCTATGCAGACTATATATTGTTTGTCAATCGGAAACCCGTTGGAGTTATTGAGGCTAAGGCAGAAAAGGAAGGCGTTCAATTAGTGAACAAAGTGGAGAATCAATCTCAAGCTTATGCTGCAAGTAAGTTAAAACATTTAGACAATGAGCCTTTACCTTACGTCTTTGAAAGTACGGGAGACATCACTCGATTCACCAATTACAATGATCCCAAACCACGCTCCAGAAGGGTCTTTGGTTTTCATCAACCAGAGACTTATGAATTGTGGTTACGAGAGGACGCCACATTAAGGAAGAGGGTGATGGATATGCCACCTCTTATCAAAGAAGGATTGCGCCCTGCACAAATAGTAGCGATTAACAACCTGGAAGATTCTTTTCAAAAAAACAGACCCAAAGCACTTATACAGATGGCCACTGGAGCAGGTAAAACCTTTACAGCTTGTACATTTGTATATCGTTTGTTGAAACACGCTAAGGCCAAACGAATCCTCTTCTTGGTAGACACTAAGAATCTAGGCGAACAAGCAGAAAATGAGTTTCAAGTTTTTCAACCGAAAGATGACAACCTCAAATTCAATGAACTCTATAATGTTCAAAGACTCAAATCCAATTTCATTGCTTCAGACACCAACGTTTGTATCTCTACCATTCAGCGATTGTATTCCATTCTGAAAGACAAAGAACTAGATGAAGTTGCAGAAGAAGAAACACAGTTTGATAAAGATTGGCGTCCTAATGAACCTATGCCAGTAGTATATAATGAAAGATATCCTTTCGAATTTTTCGATTACATTATCGTAGATGAATGCCATCGTTCCATTTACAACCTTTGGAGTCAGGTATTGGAATATTTTGACAGTTTCTTAATCGGACTTACTGCGACCCCTGACAAAAGAACACTTGGTTACTTTGATGAAAACTTAGTTAGTGAATACCCTTACGAAGAGTCCGTACTAGATGGAGTCAATGTACCTTTTGACGAATATGTGATTGAAACCAAAATCGGAACCAAAGGGTCTGCCGTTGAAGCAAAACAAAATGTAAAGTATCGGGAAAAACTATCGCGAAAGGAACGCTGGGAAATGAACGAAGAGGAAATCATCTATAGTGCCAAAGACTTAGATCGGGATGTCGTTGCCAAAGGACAAATAAGGAAGGTGATACAAGAATTTAAAAGAGCTACCGAAGAGGAAATCTTTCCAAATCGTAGGGATCCGAAAACGAAAGAATACGAAATGCCTAAATCCCTCATCTTTGCAAAAACGGACTCCCATGCCAATGATATCATCCAAATGGTCAGAGAGGTATTTGGAGAAGGAAATGACTTTTGTCGAAAGATTACAGACGGCGCTCGTAAGGATAAAGAAGATCCCAAAGTCACCTTAAATAAATTTCGAAATAGCTGGAATCCCCGTATAGCCGTGACCGTAGACATGATTGCGACTGGTACGGACGTAAAGCCATTGGAGATTGTTCTTTTTATGCGAAATGTCAAAAGCGCCAACTACTTTGAACAAATGAAAGGCCGGGGCTGTCGTACGATTTCCCTAGATGATTTGCGCCAGGTCACTCGCACCGCCAGATATAAGAAAAGCCATTTTGTAATTGTAGATGCTGTAGGGGTTTTGAAAAATAAAAAAACAACCAGCCGTCCCCTCTCCACCAATAAAACGATTCCACTTAAAAGTCTTTTAGAAGCGGTGACTAATGGGAAAGAAGATGAAGAATTATTTACTACCTTAGCCGACCGATTAATTCGACTGGAAAAGCAAATCTCAGTTGATGACAAAGAACTTATTAAAGAGAAAGCACAAGATATTAGTATCATGGAATTGACAAAGAACTTAATACGAGCCTACGATCCGGATGTCATCCAAAAACGAGCGGATGTCCTCTACAAAGAGGAGAATTTTGCCAATATGGAGTTGGCGATAACTGCTGCTCAATCTGAACTGATCCTAAAAGCAGCAAAACCATTTACAGGAGAGCTGAGCCATCTGATCGAAAATATTCGGCGAGTACACGAACAATTGATTGACCTTACTCCTGATGTTCCTACATATTCAGGCTGGGTAGGCATAAGTAAAGACAAAGCCAAAGAAGACATTCGATTGTTTACAGAATATATCGAAAAGCACAAAGATGAAATCTCCGCCATCAATATTTTTTATCAACAACCTTATAAACGGAGAGGTCTGACTCAAAAAATAGTCAAAGAACTGCTTCAACATATTAAAAAGAATCACCCCAACCTCGCACCGCTCAACATATGGAAGGCTTACGAACAACTAGAAGAGGTAAAAGGAAAAGATCCAATCAGTGAATTAACCGCCTTAGTAGCCTTAGTCCGAAAAGTAACAAAAGTAGATGAGGTATTAACTACCTTCAGCACTACCGTAGACAAGAATTTCCAAGACTGGATATTTAAACAAAATGCAGGAAAGCACAACCGCTTTACAGAAGAACAAACCAACTGGTTACGTATGATCAAATCACACATCACCAATAGCTTTGATATGCAGCTTGATGATTTGGAATATGCCCCTTTCGATGCACAAGGAGGAAACTTAAAAATGAAGCAACTTTTTGGAGACGAAATGGAAACTATTATTAATGAATTAAATTTGACTTTAGTCGCTTAATATGAAGGGAATAGCTGATTGGGAAAAACCGTCTCTTAATGAACTTATACTTTTTGCCTTAGGTGGAGATTGGGGCAAATCACTAGATTTTGAAGATCCTGAGTATACAGAAGTACTTTGTATTCGTGGTTCTGAATTCAGAAATTGGAGTAAAGATAAAGGAAAGACAGCGTCTAAGCGAAAAATAAAAAAATCAAGCGCCGAAAAAAGAACACTCATTTTAAACGATATTCTCGTTGAAATTTCTGGAGGAGGCCCAGATCAACCAGT
>CALLWB010000144.1 GCA_938016265.1 uncultured Saprospiraceae bacterium | reverse complement strand
AGTACGTAACATCAACATGGTTACCGCTTCAATATATTATTGATCAACGGATTCCCAATTCGACTACGATTTCCTTCCCAAAGGTTAAGATCAGCCGCAGACGACAGGCCACTACCATCGATGTCACCGATATTATAACTTGGAATGCCATTATAACTTGCTCGTTTCCAGTAGTTATAGTCCTCCCCGTTCACAACACCATTCTGATCCGAATCTCCTGCCAACATTGCAAATTTTCCATTGATGTCTTTCAGCTGATTGGTGCCTTCTACCGCATTCATCTGAGTAGTCAAATCGACGTTGGGAGTTGCACCCTCTGTTACCGTTATTGGGCTGGTAGATAGCACCGCCATATGGGTACGATGCAAGAAGGCCACCCGAACCGGCTCAGGATGTAAATCGCTAAAAGTAACAAACAGATCACCATTTAGATCCATGATCCTACCATCTTTTCTTAGCAGTGCGGCTTTTCTAGCAATCCTCAAATTACCAGCATTCCAAAACTCAACCAGAATCCAGTCGACGGTATCCACAGGAAAGGTATTTACTACTTCATCTCCGGAGTAACTATGGAAATCAAAGAATGGCTGTTCATGAGGAATCAGATTATTGTCTGCTAGGGTAGTGGTCATTTCTCCAGTAGCAGGGTCAAGAAATCCTTCCAGATAAACTTTACCAGATAATTCCAGACTAACAGGAGCTATTGGCTCAAAATAACAAGTAGGATCGACCCGATTGGCAGCGTTGATAAAGGTGACCGGATTATACAATACGTTAGTATCGGAATAAGGGAAGGTGTTTTCTACAGACACATTGCTCGCCCCCATCCATTGTTGTAGGATTGAAGTATAAATATTACGATAGTCCCGGTTTAATTGAGAAGCATCTATTGCCCCCTGGCTATCTAAGTTTGTAAGATCGAAATTGGTGAATTTGATACCAGGAATAACCGGATCACCGATTACAAACATTGAAGACAAGGTTCCATGATCAGTTCCCAAACTACCGTTTTGAATCACTTTTCTGGAAAACTCTGAGAAAACAACGGTCACTACACGATCGGAGATATTCAAGTCAGTTAAATCATTTTGGAACGCCAAAATAGAGTCACTCATATCTTTAAGGAGCGAGGCATGAGTACCTGTTTTCCTGTCTGCACTATCTACCATATTGACGTGGTTGTCCCAGCCTCCTTTTCTAGCCATAAAGACCTTGGTTCTTGATCCACCCGAGATGAAACGAGCAATTGTTTTAAGCTGATTGCCCAGCGTAGTCGCCGGATAAACAGTAGAACTATTATTGCCCCCATTAAAGACACTGGATATTCGTTCTGAATAAACCTGAGTGCTTCGTTCGATATAGGACATAAATTCTAATTCATGCCCGTGTTCAGTATTCGGAAACACATCAAAGGGTTCTCCACTTAAGGTGGAAATGATATTGTAGAAACCAGAAGGATCCTGTCCCGAAAGATTAATTTCAATAGAATGATCCTCCAGCGTATGGAATCCAGTACTTGGTGCATCTCCAAGGATAAGCCCAAGCGGGTCCTGCTCATTGGAAAATGGCAACCCGTTGTAAGTTGGATAGCGATCTTTCAAAAATCGTCCCATCCAGCCTTCTTCAGCAGTGTTTGTCAACACCGTCCCATCCAACCCTTTCAAAAGTATGTCTTCAGAAACGAAATGCGATCGGTTGGGAGAAGGATAGCCTGTCCGCTGCACAATAGACAGTTTTCCAGCATCATACAGTCCCTTTAGTCCAGTGAGACTAGGATGTAGACCAAGACTTTTGTTTGCGGGTTGTGTACTATCAAGTTCTATCAAGGAACTTTGCTGTAAATATAAATCAGGGCGCAGATTCGCGTACGCTGCAAAATGATTTAAGGGTACTGCGGTATTGATAATATCATTAGCTCCTGCAAGGTAAATCATCACCAAGACTCTGTCATCAACATCACAAGCACTTGCCGGGATCAAGGAGGCACTCATTTGATTGAGCGCATACCCCTTTGTAAAAAGAGGAGTCAATCCAGCGACCATACTATTTTTTATAAATTTTCTTCTTTTCATGGCTTAAAATGTTTGAAATTCCAGAGAGGAGGTGATGGCATCATATAATTTTTCTAATCCAGCAAGCGCCGCTTGTGGATCACCCGTGGTCAGGTATTCGGACCAGGTAAAGTACCAGTTTACTGGACTAAGTCCTCCTAGTAATTTTCTTCTGAAATAGGTCAGCCTGTTACCTGTTGGTTGTTCAGGTACTAAATAACTTAATAGTTGGTCTACTAGAAAGTACGCATCCGCTGCTCCAACAGGCGCTGCTGGAGTACCGGGTCCTGCTGCATCATCAATATAGGTTTCTACAAAGGCAATTAGATCAACTTTGTAGGGGAAATCACGGTTAGTATTTCTGGCTTTTCCTCTTCTAAAGGAAATTCCATAGGTAAATCGTTCATACAATAGATTGTTGGTAAACCAGTTTCTCGAGTATCCGGGCCCATCGGTAAACCCTGGGTAGCCTTCTACAGTGAGTGGGCCTCTGGTGTCCAATCCCGTTCTCCAAATATGTTCATAAGCCACCGAAATAAAATCGTCGTAAAACAATTTTTGGTTATCCGCGGCATTCGTGTTTTGTGTATCTAGCAAATTGGCCGTTGTACACATCAATTCATAAGGAGATTTTATTTTACTCCCGATTATATCATCTGAGTTGGAGCTATCGTCTACATCGTAAAAGTGTTCACTTCTTAGCAAGGTTCTCAACGCATTTTTTAATATGAATGAACCATTTTTCATACTAATGGCAAGGGGCTCAATGATATCGGTTTCGATCTCTTGGTCTATATGATTACTTACGAAATATCGGTAAAGTCTTCTGACATAAGCTCTGGAGGTTTCCAGTTGATCGAATACCATATTAACAAATGCAAGCACTTCATTTCGAACTCCATTTTCTGTGGTACCTCCTGTAATGGTTTGGTTGCCAAAAGCAGCGCTGAAGGTCTTGTCTCCGGTGTCATGTACTGCCATATTGGCTAGTCCGCAAACAATGCCTGATGCAGCATCAAGGTTGGTGAAACTGTTTTTAATACCGCTGAAAACTCTGGCTGCCTGAGAGATATCTTCTTCAGTATAATTGGTATAGTTGCCGGCACTGTTTGGGTCATCTATCAGGTCTCCTTTTAGGATCGTGAATAACTCCAGAAACTCTCGTGCATAATTTTCGTTTGGACTATTTTTATTGTTTTGGTTATTGTTGAGAAAACGTAAGGTCTGATTGTCAAAAGTCATCCGATGTGCTAAATAAACAAAATTTGATCCCCAAAATTGTTCTATCAACCTCCAATAGTGGTAGTCTCCTGTAAGTGTTCTTTTTGTGGTGAATATGGAACTGATCATATTCATAAATTTCCACTTTACAGAGGTGTCCATGATAGATTCGTGTACCCGCCACATAGTCAGAGCTCTAGTTTGAATAACAGAGGAGGCAGAATACCCCGGCTCATGCAACGCACTAGAGATTGAATAATACGGAGTGCCATCTGGAGTAACCGGACCATCAGGAAACTGCAACGGTGGAACTGTAAAAAGTTCAACAACAGCTTGTGCAGCAGTCAACGTAGCAAAATAATCGATCCTTGCAGGAGTAACACAGTAGGTCGCTCTTCGGAGCAAATGAGCTGCCAATCGTCTACCAAGTACACCTGACCTAATGTTTAAAGACGCCATAGAGGGTTGGTTTTTGTTAGTTTAGCTGGATTTTCAGGGCTTTTTGACACTAAAATAAGCGAGTAGAAATGTCCTAAATACAATATTCTAAGTTAGCTATTAATTTTAAAATTCCCAAACGAAAAGGTAGTAGAAAGGAACAGAATTAAAATGGAATTATTTGATGTTTAGTGACTATTAATATTGTCATTTTTATGTCTCCGTAAGCTAGGAAGAGTAGGGAAGGAGTTGTTGATTGTAGATTTCCGAAATGTTATTTTCTATGTGTTGTCTTTTTTTTAGAAAGAGCAGCGCCTTATAGTCAATACCTCAAAAACAGGTTTACCTTATTATTCAAAAAGCTAGATGCCTAGCATTTGCTTGCATCCAGTATTTTGTCAAATTTAGCATCCATTTGCAATGACAATGTTTCTTTTTGTTCTAGTGGCGTTATACTATCAAAATTACGAACGATTACTCTAAACTTAAAATTATGAATTTACTTCTGAAAAAAACGATGGTGTTCGCTTTGCCCTTATTCACTATCAGTTTGTTGTCTTTTTCAACAGAAAACGAGATGGTCATTCCCCAGGAAAATAACAAGGTAGGCAATGTGCTACTTGACTCCTTCCCACCACTGCCAGCAGAATTAGTCGGCAAAAAAATCGATACCATCTTTACATTTGATAGGAAAACCAAAAAAGAAACCATTTCCTATGCTGTGAGTCAGGACGCTCCCGTGCTTGAACCAATGCCAGAATTGCCGGAGATCGACACGATTTACACCTTTGATCCGGTTACAAAGAAAGAAACCATTCTAATTATTAAAAGCAAAATGAATTAGATAGATGGCGTCCCATTTTTTATGAAATGGCAAACCATTCAACCAAAAAAAGAAAGAAAGGCTGCTAACCGAAAAGTAAGCAGTATTTGCAAAAAAAACGTTTTGATCGTTGGAACAGGCGCACTTGAAAGACAGCATCAGGAGGACGCCTGTTTTTATTTCTGACCATAAAGGACGATCGTATCGATAAAGCGGTTATTAGGCGCATTACTTATTTTGTCCAATCGTATTCTTGCCCTAGAAAGTTGAATAACGCTTCGTTGTGAGGTTGGAAGAAGGTAAACAATTGTTCCTTTACAGATTCATCCATTTGTTGATCGATGGTAGTTTTGTTAAAAATCTTAGTGGAAGCTAAAGGGGAATAGGGCAGATTTAAAAAGGAAAGTATTGTTTTCCAGTTGGCCTCAGTATCCGAAAAAAAATCTTCGCTACTTAAAATTAAAATATTTTTTCTGTCAAAATGTTCCATCCACCGTTTAAGTTGAGGTAAATAAATCCCTCGTTTGACATAGGAGTAGTGCTTAAGGTTGTTGTCAGATAATGAGGTGCGCTGCTCTTCCGCCTTTATCGCTTCAGGAAAGGAAAGAGGCTCTCTTTTTTTGCGTAAATTATGCTTGTAATGAGAAAAGGCCCTTCTTACTGGATTTCTTAACAAGAGAATAATTTTTGCATTAGGTACTAAGGCCTTCACTCTTTCTGGGGTCGCTTGATGGAAAAGGTATTGCGGAGTTGATTCCCCAGTAGGTTTGTTTTTTAAAAACGGGAGCTGCATCGGAAAACAAGATCTATAATAATGTGGTCCTAGATGAAAGTCCTCGGAAAAAAAATGCGACTCCTTCACAAATGGCAATTTCACTGCCGGGTGGAGTCGAAGCAATTCGAATAAGGTAGTTGTGCCTCCTTTTTGTGTGCCTACAATTAAAAAATCAGGAAGTCGCCCAAGGTGGAGGGCAGTTTTTATCGTTTTAGAATAATGGTAACTCCGAAGCCTAGTCTTATAATATAATCTTCCTAGCATACTGTTTTGCGAATAAGATAATTATTACCTGAAATGCGATTTATTTATGAAAAGTACGATCAACCAAAAACAATCAATTTTAAAAATTTTGCTCGAATAAAGATACGATATTAAGGAACTTCTTAGACATTAAGAAAAATAGAATTGATTTGAGGTAGATTCAGCTACCTAAATTAAAAATGGGAGTAGATGGTGGCGCACTAAAATTGAAAATATATAAAGGTTTCCTGATTTTCAATAAACAGTATTATGATAAAAAGCAGGGCATAATAAAACGCCCAACGCACAGGCCTTGTCCAGGAGTCCATCAGTTTTTCAATAGCATACTCATCAGCACGCCCCAACCATTCTATTCCAATAAAAAAGACCAACAATCCAGGCACTTTTTTAGAAAAATAATCGGGCACCGACCAAAAGGACCAGGAAAATAAATGGTCGATATAAACAAAGGCGTGTGTTAGATCATCCGCCCTAAAAAATATCCAGGCAAAAGTGGTCAGCCCAAAAGTAAACAGTATTTGCACAAACTCATTGATCGTTGGAAACAGGCGTCCCTGGGCGACAGCACCAAGGTGGCGCCTGTTCCTTTTACCCAACAACAACGGCAAAAAGTAACAAGCATTCAGCAACCCCCAAATGACAAACGTCCATTTCGCCCCATGCCAAAACCCACTGACCACAAAAATGATAAATACATTGACCACCGTAAGCAGCATCCCACCTCTGCTCCCGCCCAAGGGGATGTAGAGGTAGTCTCTAAACCACGTAGATAGCGAAATATGCCACCGCCTCCAAAATTCAGCAATGTCTCTGGAAAAATAGGGAAACGCAAAATTCTGCCGCAAATGGACACCAAACAATCTAGCAGTACCAATCGCAATATCCGAGTAGCCGGAAAAATCACCGTAAATCTGAAAAGCAAACAAAATCGCTCCTAGTAATAAGGTACTGCCGGACTGCTGTTCTGGGTTTTGGAAAATGGCGTTGACCAATGGGGCACAGTTGTCAGCAATGACTATTTTTTTGAAAAACCCCCAGAGTATTTGGCGTAAACCGTCTATTGCTTTTTCGTAGTCGAAGGCTCTGGGTTTTAAGAATTGCGGCAACAAATTAGTGGCCCGCTCAATTGGTCCTGCTACTAGCTGTGGGAAAAAACTAACGAATGCCGCAAAAGCAAAAAAGTCATGGGTAGGGGGCAATTTTTTTCGATAGACATCTATACTGTAACTTAACGTCTGAAAGGTGTAAAAACTAATGCCTACCGGCAAAATAATTTTCAAAGAAAAACCGGTTACCGGAGCTCCAAAAAATGAAAAAGCCTCTGTAAAATTTTGGATAAAAAAATTGAAATACTTGAAGAATCCAAGTAGGCTCAGGTTGACCAAAACACTCGTCCATAGCAGTAACTTTCTTCTCCCTTGGTCAGTCTCCCTGCCCATTGCTTTCCCAAGACTAAAGTCAATGATCGTGCTGGCCAGGATTAGCCCAAGGAACCGCCAGTCCCAGCAAGCATAAAAGAAATAACTTGCCCCAACTACAAACAGATTTTGTGCCTTCCGATCCTTGCCAATAACCAGCCAGTATAGCAAAAATACTATAGGCAAGAAAAAAGCAAAATCCAAAGAGTTAAAAAGCATATAATGTAATGCTGGTTAGGTTCAACTGCGAATATACAAAGTAAAAATTGAGATTTGTATTGAAGTGTTTCTTGCCAAGGTCAAATGCAGAATTTACCCAGCCTTCCACTGTCATAATGAAGTTGGAAGAAAGCGATTAATCAGCCCTAAAGGGAATTTTTTTAGTGGTATGTGTGAATTTTACGTAATTTTTAAATCATAAACGACTTTACGTAAGTATAATGAATTCAGTAATTTGTGGATGTGTTGTGGGACTTATCCTGGGTTTAGTAGTGGTTTACGGTTACAAAGACCGGTTTTCTGACTTACTGAGTGCGTGACGCACAACACAAATAATTAGTTTTCAAAAAGTATTTGAAGCAAACCAATAACTCACAATAAAAGGAAGACGATCACTGATCGCCTTCCTTTTTTATTGCTGAGTCAGTAACAATAAAATTAGTAAACAACTGCTAGTAGACACGCTTTTTTTACTTGATAATAAGCAGTTTTTGAGTCTCCCTGTACTTACTGGTTTGCAACGACAAGTAATACACACCTGAAGGAATCTCCGAACTATCAAATTGGAGTTGATGTGATCCTGCAGATGTTTCCTGATTTTGAATGACCTGGAGCACGGTGCCACTCGCAGATAAGAAGCGAAGGATCACTAGACCTGGCTCGTCCAAAGTGTAGGTAATATTCGTAGCGTTTTGAAATGGATTAGGAGAAACCATCAAGGACCTATTCGGTGTATTCTCCAAAGAAATATCTGAATCAAGCATCCGTGTATGGATATCCGAAAACTGTTGATCTGTTCTTGAATTGGAGGCCATATTTTCTCCAAAATTTGCCGTGCAATCCTCATTGATCGCAACGAAGTCGGAGCCAGTTTGGGCCACAAAACCTGGTGTTAGGATGATCAAATCACCTGCTTCATAGGTTACATCGCCAGTGGGGGTTATGGTTTGGGTGGACGTGATGGTGTTTTGAGCAGCGTATTCTTCTAACCCTGTTTCTGTGCCTGTCAAGGTTAAGTCTTGTTCACATTCATGAGGGCACTGGGTTAAGCAATTGGCATTATTGATATTATTCAAAATAACAGCGGTAGGTTGAGGCCCAAACCCCAAAGCAAAATTCATCCCTACTGGATTGTTATGGCAATAACTCATTACCGTACCTCCAGCTGCAGGTATTGGTGGCGCGGCACAAAACATACAATCGATACCAGTGGGCCCACATGCCATAGCAGGGGGAGGATTGGGTTCTTCCTGACAACCTCCGCAGCCATCAATTGCAGTGTTATTGCCATTCCACACACAAGCATGCGTATGTCTGGATCCTAGCAAGTGTCCCATTTCATGGCTAAGGACATTTACGTTCCAGGAATAGGTAGGTATATTGTTGAAGGCGTTTTGAATACCACTAATACAAAGTCTTTCGTCAACATCATTGTTACATAGCGCATTAAATCCAGCCGCCCTTCCTCGTAAACCATCATTCATGGTTATAAGATGGCCAATATCCCCATTTATTGCATTTGTGGCATTCTGGAAATCTTCGAGCAATTCAAAAGAACAACCTCCATTATAATCATGAGCGGTTTCCCAAATAAACATTTCTGACATCACCAGAAAAATATCGTCGTTGGCAAACAATGCTGCAGATTGGTTGAACAATCCCGTAATAAAATTGGCCGTATTGGCTCCTAGATTTGTAAATACGTCATTATCTACTTCGATGTAAACACTTACACAATTGTGATTCATACTTTTCTGTGTACTAGAAAAGGTCAAATCATCTTTTGAATAAGTCACACTATTTCCAGAAGTTGTGCCGCAAGTAAAGTTTGACGTCGCTTTCATATCTCTCTCTTTGTATAAGATATGTTCCATAGTATTTCCTTTCAATTTACCCAAAACCAATTGAGTTCTTCCATCGGCAACAATTCCCATTACTTCGTTGTCGAAAAAACTGATAGCGACCATGGAGTGGTTGTTATTCGCGATTATTCCACGATAATGGACTGCGGTATGTTTAATAATATTGGAACGTGGATCACTGGTTTTGATCGAAAAATCAGGCGCAAAATTGTCTACTTGATACAATAGTAAATCATAGCGCTTCCCAGCGTAGTCCGTTAATGTAATTTCTATCCTATTTTTTCTTTCACTAATTAAACGGGATAGTGAGTTGTTTTGAGGTACTAAAATTGAATATTTATCAATGATAGCATTAATTTTTTCATCCGACTTTTTTGTAGGGTTTGAAGTGAAAATGTCATATTTAGAAAACGACTTTCCTTCCTCAATCTGATCAATTACCTTTTGGGGAATTGACTTGGTGTTGCTTTGTGCAGATTGAGCATTAATCAAACTAATACAAAAAAGCGGGAGAAAAATGTATAATAATAATTTTACTTTTTTCATGATACTTGTTTTAATATTTGTTTGTTAATGTTTCAATGCTGGGAGCTGTGCTTTCAGTGCTTTGATCTCCTTGTTCAATTCAATCATATGCAGCATCAGTTTTTCAATAGTTTCTTGTTGTCTTTTAGTAACATCTCCCAGCTGTATTTCTCCATCCATTTCTACTGCAGAATCGAAACCGTCCAGATGTCCTTTTTCCTTGATAAACTGCTCTTCTTGTTCTAGTGTTGGCAATTGATAGGCGTCGTCAAATACATAGTCGCACCAGCCAGATTGCACTCTAACCTCTGTTCCACGGATAGTACCGCAGACATCCAGCCTGTTTTGAGGGTTTAGTGTTCCAATTCCAACGTTTCCACTTGACCGTATACGCATTTTGGTGCTATTGTTTATTCTGAAGTCGGTATAAAGATCTTTTCTAGCCAAATAGGACCAACTCCCATCACCATCTTGTAAACCAAAAAAGGCACCATTCGCTGATCCAAACAGCTTTCCATACAATGTTCCTTCTTTATCTTTCAATATAAGTTGAGAATAACTGCTATGGTTACTTCTAAAGGTAAGTGCTGACGTATTATTTCCTTCCAGGTACTGGCTATCTCCAAAGTAAATTCTTCTTCCCATAGTTTTAAACCAGCCCTTTATCTGTAAACTTCCTTCTGTATTTAATGCTGCAGTTGGGGTTTGACCAGCTACTCCCCAGGTAAAGCCATAGGCAGTATTGCTGGTCATACTATTTTTAATACTAAAGCCTGTTACTGGACCATATCTGTATTCAGATGAGCTTCCCATGGTAATTTTATAACTGTTGCTTCCGTTCCAAAATCGAAGACCGTTTCCGTTACCCGCTGCAACATTATAAAAAGAGGCTGTTTGGGCAAGTGCTGCTTCACACAAAAAGAAGGTCAGCAAAATAAATGTTAAGTTTTTAATAGCATTTTTCATAATAATTGGTTTTAATTTTACCTACTCTATTTTGGCTTTTCGGTATTCCGCCATTTAATATTTTTTTCCGTTTATTTTTTGATAGGATGTAGTATTCCAGTGCTGTAAGAAAATATCTACAGACCTAATTTTACTTGCAAAAGGAGATTCCAATAGAGAAATTGTGATTTAGTAATTTCCTAATTATATAACAACATAAATTGTGTCATAAGTCAAATCAAATGTACGGGAGATAGAAGTCAATTGCTATGTACATTTTAACCGCTTTTCTAAGTCGACTTTTTTAAATTTTTAAATTAATTATTTATAAATTACAGATTTTTAGGATTTTGTTTAAAATAATTTTGAATAAATAATATGTGTTTTCTTAAGGTGTATATGTTTTTATTCATGAGCAAATCACGAACGCCTGCTCAGAAAACAATTTGAGTAAAGGAAACATCCGATCTGATCAAAGCAGAGCAATTGCTAATTATATTTCACAATTCCTTTTATAAGCCGATGATTAGTAGTGCTTGTCAATCTTGAAAAATAATAACCCCCAAAGTATCATGGAATTTGAGCGTTAAAAGTTTTTTTTCTAACAAAAAAAGCCTATTTTGATTGCTATCCGAATAATAAATTTCACTTATTTGCAAATTCTAATAAAGACAGTCAAAACATCAAATATGAAATTATTTTACTTCCTCCTACTTTTCACGTTCTCTTTTTTATTGCAGACACAAACCGCTAAAGCTGATGATTTGATCAAAGTAGAATTAGTGGGCAACAATAATTGTAATGGACAATTGGAAGTCGGTATTTGGGTTCGGGCATCCGCCTTTGCAACAAGTGACTTTGAGATCGGCACGTCTAGCCTTTTTTTTAACTTCGACCCTGCTGTAGTTACTTATTCCTCCTATAATGAAGTACAGTTTAGTGCAACAGCAACCCAAGGAACCACCTCGAACTGGGCAGATCAACGAATCGATGTACATCCAGGTTGTGGACTGATAAGTCTGGTCCTTCAAAAAAAGGAAGGCGGATCAAACAACTATCTCCTTTCAAAGGATGAACCAATCCTGGTAGGAAAAATAGAGTTTGACATCCTAACGGCAAACACAGACCCTGGTATTTCATTAAATGGCGGTTTTACTAGCTTCAATTCCTCTATGTCCAACGATGGTACCGTTTCAAAAACACTAGAAGATTATCCAATTTTAACAGACTATGCCTGCTGTAGTAATGGAGCAGTGGCAAACGTAGGTCTAAAAGCAATGTTAGGTGGACCTTACAACAACTCCACCCAATTGATGAATGATGATCTAAGAAATCTGAAGCACATACCATACAATGACCCATATGTCAGCTTGGGCTTCGATTACATCAATTACAATGATGGGAGTTCAATGATCAACCCCACCACCGCACTTGCAAATAAAGGCATCCATTCCATCGTAGACTGGGTGTTTTTGAAAGTGTACAATGTGATTGATCCTACCATGATCGTTACCGCTCAACCAGCATTAATCAAAAGAAATGGAGAAATAGTCAGCCTTGATGGTCAGACTCCTATAAGATTTGCCAACTTCAATTCCTGTACATTCAGCATCGCTATTTATCATAGAAATCATCTCGGTATTCAGACCAAAGCAAACGGTGTATCCTTCTCACAAGGAGGCTCCAACCTACTAGACTTTACAAGTGCTTCGGTACAACTGGAAGCAAGCACTCAAAATGATATTAACGGTGTCTACGCCCTTTTCCCAGGAGATGCCAATTTTGACGCCTCTATTGATGCCGCGGATAGATCCATCGTTTGGAATGCCAGAAATACAACAGGCTATCTATCTTCAGACGTTAGCCTCGATGGTTTTTGTGATGCTTCCGACCGCAGTTTTGTCTGGAATTTTAGAAACAAATCCGGCGTCCAACTACCCTAATCAATACGCCCTGCAGAGATGCATTGCAATGCGTCTCTGCACAACACAAAAAAATGCGCATTAATTTTTTTCTATTTTAATCCTTTTTTTTATCGAAACTCACCCTTCTTCATCACCGCAGGCCATTTCAAATTGGCAGGTGGTCACCAAAGGTCCTTCGCACTTTCCGTTTACACAAAGTGTTTTGACTCCATAGCGATCGCAGGTGCCATCACCATAAGTAACCAAGGCTACGGTTCCTTCTGACTTGGATACGTATTTTACAAAACCGCTAACAATACATTCACAACTTTCATCATACACAAGGGGTTCCAAGGTGTAGATGGTTAGGTTTGGATCGGCCAGATCTGGATGTTCGAAGCTGGTATCTGTGCAAGCTGGGCAGGTGCCAACAGTACAAGCAAATTCCCAGTCAGATTTATTTTTTTTGTCGAAATCCAGTTTTTCACAACTGGAAAAAAGAAAACAAGAAAGAACGACAAGTAGAAATGCGATATTTTTCATGGTATTTAGTTTATTCTACTAAGTTGACAAAAAATATCGAAAAGTCAAAAAGGCGAACTACTGGAATTTAGCCATCAAGTCCAAATAGTCTTTTTCAGTGTCAATATCAAAACTCGCCATTTCGCAAGGAACCGAAACTACTTCCTCTTTATGTTTTTTTAGTAGAAATTTTGCGCCTTGTTGCCCTTCCAAATCAAGTAATTCCTCAAACCGATTTGACTTGAAAACACAAGGGACGCCCATGATTTGATTGTAAGAGGTCGCAATAATCGAAGCGTCTGTATGTTTAGCATGTTCTAATAATTGCTCATAGTGGGACTTAGGAATGAGGGGTTGATCGCAAAGCATTATAAGAATACCTTCTATTTGGGAATTCGGAACCACCTGTTTGATCGCCAATTGCAGGCTGGAAGACATCCCATTTTTATGGTTTGCATTAAAAAGAATGTCAAACTCGGAAGCATCGATCTTTTCCTGGATAGTTTCTTTCCAACCACCAAGGACAAGCATTCGATTTTCTACTTCGAGCGCGCAAGCGAGATCAATCGCGCGCTGTAGTAGATTTTTTCCCTTAAAATTCAAGAGCTGCTTCGGCGTTTGCATTCTTGTGGAACTGCCTGCGGCTAGTATGATAATGGCTATTTTCAATGGAAGTATGGTTTAATGGATTTTACTATCAAGTAGCTTTTTTATTTTTTCTCCTAGCTTAAGTTGTTGGTTTTTAGTGTTTAATATTATTCATGTTTGCGATTTTCCCATAAAAATAAGTTTTAAACTACAAAAAAACTCTGCAAATTCTATTTGAAAATCCTTTTTTAATCGAGAACTTCATTGAATGAGAATTCTCCATTAAACAACATCATACATGAATACCTTCAAATTGGCATTTTTAATTTTTACAGTGAGCTTATCTCCGCATTTATTATCCTCTAATATCAACTTTTTTAGTCTGCAATCCACCCTAGATGGACAGCAAAATATTCATAATACAAACAATAACCTAACACCAACTCATACAGAAAAGAAAAACACAAACACCAATTTCGTCAACCTATGCCCAGAAGGCGAATATTACGATCTCAATAGAAATGGGTGTTTCCCACTGTGTATGCCAGAACTTGGATTTGACTACAATCAATTTAATGCCAATGTAGGAACTCAAGTATATACGTTGCAAAATTGCACCCAAACAGATTTGCAAAACCTAATTAACAGTATAGGTAGCAATGGAGGCATCATCAATGTTCCAGCATGCACCATCACCCTTGGGACAAAACTATTTGTGCCAGGAAATGTGATTTTTCAAGGAGCCGGTATCGGACAAACCATATTCAATGTTCAAGCAGGATTTACAGGCCATGTGCTAGAAACCAAGTATATCAGCAACACCATAATCAGAGACCTAACCATAGACGGGAAAAATGAAGGGACGCAAGCCATTGTCGCCTGGTACACCAACAATCTGCTGATCGAACGCGTAGAAGTCAAAAATTCCGGCAGAAATGGCATCGACCTGCGCTACATCCAAAATGTAACCGTTCGCTATTGTAAAGCGCATAATACCGGCCAGTTTCACGGTATTTCTTCCAAAGATTGCTCCTCCAATTCTAATTTGGCCACCTGTATATCGCAGGCAGGGAATACGGCTCCTGGAGTGTTGTGGACGACCAGTTATTCCTTGTATTCAAATGAGGTATACAACAACGGCGGGCACGGGATTAATATGCATGCAATCAACGGAGAAGTAGCGGGTAACTATAGTCATGACAATGGTTATTCCTCCAAATTTTTTGACGCGGAAGATGTGCTCATTCATCATAATAAATTTGAAAATAGCAGCAGTTGGGGCACCCATATTACTTCAACGTTAAATATCCCAGATCGACAGCCCAGAAATATCTGCTTCTACAGAAATCAGTTCATTGGAGCACAATCTGACTATCCAATTCGAATTGCGGTGGCTGATTCAGAGATTTATCTTATTGATAATACCTACTCCGGAAATGCTAATCAGGCAATTCGGAACTCAGCGGCTTCTGGTGTCGTTCAAGGTTGTTCAGGGACACAGGATATGACTGTTTCAATTGCAGGAACTGCCTTGACAAACGCTCCTGGTGCTAAGTGCGCATCTACATGTGAGAATGGTCCACCTACTTGCTCCAACTATTCCAATGCAGGAACTATCGGATATACCGGACCACTTCAAATAACGGGCACTTCCCACGATCCTGATTTGATTTTCAGTGCCACAACTCCTACAGGAGGAAGCGGCGGCACCCTAGAATACAAATGGCGAAAACAAGCAATAAATAGTACTTGGACGGATCTAAACAATAGCAATTTTGATTCCTACAATCCTGGACTCATCACTGTAAGCACTTGTTTTCAACGACAAGCAAGAAGGGATTGTCAGACCGCATGGACCTCTTCCAATAGTATTTGTTTTGTCCTGACTACAGGAGGAAATTGTGTCAACTTTACCAACCCCGGATCGATTTCTTATTCTGGACAAACCAGTACCAATAGTGGTTATGATCCACCATCAATACTCAATGCTGGTTCTCCCTGGGGAGGCATCGGCGGTACAGAAGAAAACCAATGGCAAACAAAAGTAGGAACCGGCAATTGGACAGATATTGCAGGAGCAATTAGCAATTGGTACGACCCGTCAGCATTAAATGCAACCAGTTGTTTCCGAAGAAAAACAAAAAGAAGCTGCGCAACAACCTGGTTAAATAGCAACGAAATTTGTATAACTATAAATGGAGGAGGAAATAACACAATGAATCTTTGTCCTGAAGGGGAATATTATGATGTAAATCGAAATGGCTGTTTCCCATTGTGTCAGCCACAGTTAGGTTTTGATTTTAACCGATTTAATGCGGCTGTTGGAAGTCAGGTGTATACGCTTCAAAGTTGTACCCAAACGGATCTTCAAAACTTAATAAATAGTGTAGGGGCTGCTGGTGGAATTGTTGAAATTCCTGCTTGTACCATCCTGTTTAGTACGAAACTTTTTGTCCCGGAAAATGTCATTTTGCAAGGAGCAGGAATGGGACAAACCATCATCACTGTGCAAGCAGGATTTACTGGCCATGTGCTAGAAACTAAATACATTAGCAACGCCATTATCCGAGATTTGACAATCGATGGCAATGATGAATTGACTCAAGCAATAGTCGCCTGGTATACTGATAATCTGTTGATCGAACGAGTAGAAGTCAAAGATTCTGGACGGAACGGCATCGATCTGCGCTATATTCAAAACGTAACTGTCCGGTATTGCAAAGTGTACAATACGGGGCTGTATCATGGTATTTCCTCCAAGGATTGCTCCTCCGGTTTTGATTTGGCTGCTTGCCAATCGCAGGCTGGGAATACCGCTCCTGGAGTGTTGTGGACGACCAGTTATTCCTTGTATTCAAATGAAGTTTATAACAATGGAAGTCATGGGATCAACATGCACGCAATAAATGGAGAGGTGGCTGGAAATTATAGTCATAACAATGCCTATGGATCCAAGTTTTTCGATGCAGAAGACGTGCTCATTCATCATAATAAATTTGAAAATAATGGTAGTTGGGCAACACACGTCACTGCTTCTTTAAACATCCCGGATCGGTTGCCTCGCAACCTTAGTTTTTACCAAAATCAATTCCAAGGATCCCAATCGGATTATCCGGTTCGAATTGGTACGGCGGAGGCGGCCATTTATTTGATTGACAATACGTACGCTGGTAATGTGAATGAGGAAATTCGAAATACCGCAGCTTCTGGTGTCGTACAAGGATGCACTGGGACACAGGATATGGTTGTTCCTTCGGCCGGCACTGCTTTGACCGTTGCTTCGGCCGCCGTTTGCAATGGGCCTGTTTGTGCGGAACAACCGCGGATGGTCAATTGTTTGTTGTCTTTGTTCTTGGAAGGTCCTTTTGATGACGTTTCGGGGACGATGAACCCGTTTTTATACCAAAATGATTTACTTCCTCCAGGCCAGCCTTACGCTATTTCTCCCTGGAATTATTCAGGGGCTGAAGGGGCAGGATGGACAACGGTAGACTATCCTGTGGGCACAGTGGATTGGGTGCTTGTGTCCTTGCGGACGGGTATTCAAGCGGTGGAGGAGATTGTTCGATTTGCTGCGATTCTAACGTCAGATGGTACTGTCCTGCCACTAGGGCCTGTGGAGTTGGATCAATCGGTTAATGCTGTATACATTGTGGTAGAACAAAGGAATCATTTGCCTGCAATGACACCAGTATTGGTGGATATCCTCAATAATACCATTACCTATGATTTTAGGGTAAATGACGCTTATGTAGGGAATAATGGTTTTGGCCAAAAACAAAATAATGGGACTTGGTTATTTTATGCTGGGAATGTTGATCAATCCAACCTGGCAGGTTATGAAATAACTGGATCGGATCGGATAATCTGGCAAAACTCCAACGGTCTTTTTGACACCTATCATCCGGCCGATTTTAACTTAGATCGGGATATAAATGGTTTGGACAATTTGATTTGGAGTATTAACAATGGGATTTCGTCTTCAGTTCCCAGATAGATTTTTGAGTAGCTACTAAGAACAATTCTTAATGCCTAGGGCCAGGTTTTTCGAAAAAAATCGCCTGTTTGTAACACTTTACACGGATTTTTGTTAATTTATATGATTAATTACCCAAATGAAACACCGTGAAAAACGTATTCCTTATCTCGCTTTT
>CALLWB010000143.1 GCA_938016265.1 uncultured Saprospiraceae bacterium | reverse complement strand
ATAAAAACCTAGCCACTCGCTTTTAGTGTCCTTTGGTAGTAGTATTGCAGGAGACCCAGAAAAATCATGCCAATTCGTTCCTTCGTTTAAATCAATCATAAAACGCTGTTCTTTGTTAAAATTACCTTCAACGTTTGACTTTGCGGTTTAGGCAGCACGTCGGGTTTGAGGTCTGTATTCACTGCCAGCTATCGTCATAGCCTTTGTCCGTTTCGTATAAATTTAATTCAAAAAAATCAAATTTGTAACTACTTTGAACTTTTCCTTTTTCCAATTATATATCCAATCGACAATGCAATATTGCTGTAATTAATTGTTCCTGCTATTTGTCCATTTGGCATTTCAATAGCAGCCTTTAGAATGTAATTGAATTCTAAGCCTACTATAAACTTGCTTAAATCAAATCTTCCAACTTTAAACTTATGTAAACCCAAGCCTCCTCTAAATAGAAAGCCCATTTGGTTATTGACACTTACTTCAACTGCATCCATAGAATTACCTCTGACGAAAAAATCTTTGTTGGTCGTCAAAAAGTAGTATCCTATCCCGGTACCTAAATAGGGCCGAAATTTACTTTTTATAAAATAATAATCAAAGGTCGGTATTAACGAAAGAGCAGCATTACCAAAGGTGAAATTTTTATCGATGAAGATTTGAGTAGGATTAGAATTTTTGATTGCTTGAGTATTTAGTGCGGCTCCGATTCTCAATCCGATGACCGTATTTTTTGTAGTTTCCAGTTTTGGCTCCAAATGAAGGAAAATCCCACTTAAGAATAGGTTCCCTTCATGCCAATCCCAGAGAAACCCCGTTTCTATTTTTAGTTTTACATTGCTCTCCTTTTGAGCACTTAAATTGAAGAAACAAAACATACACATTACAAGCGATAGTATTATTTTAAGCAGACCACTTTTCTTGCAGAATGAGAATAATTTAAGTTGAAAAACCTTCATAACCATTTTGTTACAATTAGAACACTCCCTTGATGTTGATCGAGAGATAGTCAAATCATTCCAATTCATCTTATAGGGACAATTTAATTGTTTGATAAATTCATCATTGTCTGTATATACCTTTTTAGCAATTGGATCATGTTTGCATCTCATTAGTTTTGATCAATAATCTTTTGTTGTTTAGTTTTAATTTATATATACAGTTAAGTTAATGAATTTATCACATACGTTGTTTAACAGATAGGCATTGAACACTTTTGTGGGCTTCGCTTAACTATCACACCTAGTTTTACTTTGCATAATCGGTTCAAAAACCAATAGT
The DNA here is from genome assembly GCA_938016265.1 of uncultured Saprospiraceae bacterium. Taxonomy (GTDB): domain Bacteria; phylum Bacteroidota; class Bacteroidia; order Chitinophagales; family Saprospiraceae; genus JAHDHB01. Next base: position 7,143 of record CALLWB010000143.1, on the reverse strand, counting down.
AGTAAATCCCCACCAGCTATAAAACAAGGACTTTTATCTGAATTTGGCCTCGTTGCTCAGCATACAATTTAACAATTAATTCGTGTTGGCGGAACTCCAACTCCTAGGGTTTTTGAGTTAGTTTTTTCCATTTTTTCTATATTAAAGTCCATGCCATTAATTAATAGTAAATCGCTAATATACAGTTTGTTGTGCAGGAATTCGTTGGTGAATTGTATAAAATTCTGACGTTTTTTTCCATCTTATTTTACCAGAACTTATTTACATTCCCTCTAATGTAATTCCAAACGATGAAACTATTCTTATTTATTAGACAACGTTTTAATAATTCAAACCGTTATCACCACGTTGTGTAGCAAATAGCCCTCTATTTTCAAAATTCTTGTAGCTAGGGAGCGTTTATAAATAAAGTAAAAGAAAATGAAAAATATATTCCATGTAATTGGTCTTCTACTACTCCTTAGTGGATGTTATTCAGACCCGAGTAAATTGCAGCACCTATGGATGGAGACCTACTCAGAGCACTCTCAAGGATTTAGCACCCCTACTTTTAAGAAAGAAAAAGGAAATATTATTAAATTTTGGAACGATACGCTAACAAGGAAGATATTCTTCTTTGAATTTCCAGAAGATATGTCAGATCTTCGAGATCGTGTATACCAAACGAAAAGAGGCAAGATTTTAACCAAAAAGTATTCCCAGCCAAATTCATGGGATTATGAGATAAATAAAAATGACTTAACCATAAATTATAATCTCATTTATCCAGGAGAAATAAAGACCCATTATGCAAAACTACCAAGGTATAATCTAGCAGGGAAAAAAAATGATTTTCAAGAATTCTTGAGTTCTTCCACTTTTAAAATTTCTGATGGGACAAGAATTGAATTTAGAGAGGATGGAGAATTGCTAAATCAAAGACTGCTAAAGAAAGACCCTTATGCCACGGCAAACTGGGAAGTCCACATTTTTGATGGAGAATTATTCATAGCCGTCGAGGCATATAGGGGAGCCGGTCGTCATGTTATACATGTCACCGAATTTGATGCTGAAAAATTTGTAGGTGCGATATATCAAAGAGAAACTAAAGAAACAGTCTACAACAAGGTCTCCAATTAAGGCCTCCTAGCCTATGAGTCAATAGGTTGATCATTTGTACCCGTAATAAAAAGTAAAAAAATGAAAAGAACGAGCATTCCCTTATTCAGTATTCTATCGTTGGCAATTCTCCTAATGCTAGCTTGTGAAGGTAACATCAGCATAGGTAATTCTAAAAAAAATAGTACTTCCATCTTTAGTCAGCCGTGGGGTGAGTTGGAGTTTGATCATGTAAAGGGATACTATTTTGCAGATTACCAATCTCGTAAAACTGGAAAATATATTTGGAGTGATGAACCAATTATAACCGAAAACAATGAGCTAAACCCCACCGTTTGGGACAAGGAAGGGGTGCTCCTTTCAAGGGATGAAGTAGCGCTTATGCTGGATTTTCCCGCGGACTCTGCCTTCAATGCTGAGAAAATGAAAATAAAGATGAATACAAGGGGCTATTATCTCAATTATCAAAACCGACATCATCATTATGGAATCGTGTTTTGGGATTCATTAGGAAATCCAAAAGCCTGGGCCGAAATGGGCTTTGGTACTAGTACTTCTCGCCAATCAAAAGAGTTGACAGTTACAACACCCAATCTTTATGCTGCTGCACTAATTTTCAAGAGGAAAGGGATTCCTCCAACGTTTACTTATCCAGATATGTATGAATATGGTAAGCAATTCGCCAAAGAACATCCAGATTCTGACATTATTGTCCCTCAAGTTGATAAAAAACCACAATTTAGAAGTAAAAAACATAAAGATTTTGTGGCTTATCTTAATGCTCAGTATGGGGAAGAAAAGTTTCAAAGAAAAAAGAACAAAGACTCTCTTGTTATAAGTTTTATGGTGGGTACTCTAGGCAGAGTAGACCCAATCACTGTGGATAGACCCGATGAAATAAAAAACCACTCCTGGAAAGAAAATTTAGGTTATAGTCCTGCAACCTTGAGGGGAGGGCCTATTCGTTATCCAGTGCGAGAGGTCGTCTATTTGAAATAAATCGAAATCAAAACAAACCGTAATACAACCAGATGAATCACACCTAATTCTTCCAACAATCGCTTAAATTGATTCCATCGTACTAGGAGGATAGTTTTTACCATAACTTCCGTATTCTGCCAGTCCTACAATTAGAATTTCTTTGTCACCCGCAGTTTTACTTTGCATAATCGGTTCAAAAACCAATAGTAGTAAATCCCCACCAGCTATAAAACAAGGACTTTTATCTGAATTTGGCCTAGCTTCCTCTATCTTAGATTAAGAGTTGCGTTCTCGAAAAAACGAAAAATGAGCATTAACCTATAGGTAGAAATTGTATACATTAGCTATCAGCTTATCAGGCTCTTAACCTTAGTGTTAATTGCAATTCTATCAATTTTAAACTTAATGTTGATGACTACTACCATTAAAAACGAGTTAACTCCTTTCCCAGGCACCTTCATAAATTGTCTATTTAGCCTTTTTCTATTCACCATGCTTGGTGGAACACCACTTAGCGGGCAACCATTCAACAATCATTTGCTATTTGATGGCGTTAATGACTACGTAGACTTAAATAAAATGGACGTTTCGGGAAGCGCCATTACACTGGAAGCACTTTTTAATAGTTCAGACGTGGCTGGCTGTGTTAATCAGGATTGCAGAATCATCTCCAAAGCTGTAGATGTCAATAGAGACGATCACTATTGGATGTTGAGTACGGTCAGCTCTGGAGCAAACACGGTCCTGCGATTTAGACTAAAAACAAATGGAAGTACCATTACCACTACACTATCTGCTACCGCTGGCATTTTGTCAGACAATACCTGGTACCACGCAGCGGCAACTTACGATGGGGCTACCATGAAAATATACCTAGACGGCAACGAGGTTGGAAGTACTCCGAAAACAGGAAGCATTACCACCAACGCAGCGGCAGACACCTGGATCGGAAACAACCCTGCATTGGCAACGAACCGCCCCTGGAAAGGAGGTATCGACGAGGTCAGAATTTGGAACGTCGCCAGAACGCCATCTGAATTGCAAACAGCCCGCAACAATGAGTTATCAGGCACCGAGCCCGGCCTTCAAGCCTATTACAAATTTAATGAAGGCAATGGACAAATCGCCTACGATCAGGCTGGGAGCAATGATGGAACCCTAGGCAGTACAAGCAGCCCAGATACCAATGACCCCGTCTACATAAACCTGCCTAATCAGACAGTTAGCTTCAACTTAAAAGTATTTCTCGAAGGGGCTTTTGATGCCGGACAGACCAATATGTCTGGTGGATTACTGCAAAGACAAGTTGTGCCACAAGGCCAACCGTACAACAGTTCTCCTTGGAGTTATCCAGGGACGGAAGGAAGTGGCTGGTTGCCGATTGACTATCCGGCAGGGACCATAGATTGGGTCTTGGTTTCGCTTAGGACGTCCTTGGATCCAGGGACGGAAGTCGCTCGTATCGCAGCGGTATTACTAGAAGATGGCACCATTTCCCCATTCAATTTAAATCGGAACAACACAGATCCATTATATGTGATGATTGAACATCGCAATCATTTACCTATTATTTCCGCACAAGCCATTCCCATTATAAATAATACCCTCTCCTACGATTTTACTACCGCAAACAGCTACAAACCAAGCTTGGGATTTGGCCAAAAGCAAGTAGGAGCAAGTTGGGTAATGTATGGGGGGAATGGCGATCAGGCAGCAGACCAAAACAGTTGTGACATCAATGCTGAAGACCGGGTATTCTGGAGGACCGTCAATGGCCTGTTTGAGGTTTATAATCCTGGAGACTACAATCTAGATGGCGATATCAATGCCGAGGATAAGATTATTTTTAATTTGAATAATGGAATTTATACGACGGTTCCTAAGTCGACAGATCCAGTAGATTCCGCTCCAGCCCTGACTTGTCCTTCCCCCAGTTTTGTCCTTGACAATTGTATGCTTACGGTTAACTGGGTGCATGACAATCCATTATCTACAACGGTAAATTACGACCTTAGAATTAATGGAATCGATCCAGGTCAATCGGTTACCTTTCCAGCGCTTTCTAATACGATTGATATTTGTAGTGTTCTAGGCATCAACTCCGGATCAGGTGTTTTGGATATTGGACTCTTGTATTGGTACGATGGTGACAATAACAATACGGATACAACAAGTGGTATATGCACCGTCAATTATACTATTCAAGTTGTAGCAAATACATGTTTCAATGCAGGAATCGTCAAGTCTATTGCTAGTCTAACGCCCTCTGGACAAAGAAACGCATCGACAAATCCAGAGGCTGACGTGGTTTTGGAGAACTTGGATTTCTCAGGGTCTCCGGCACCGCACGTATTTTTCGACGGCAATAAGAATAGCGTGACCATACGGAACTGTTATTTCCCAGGCAGTTGGGATCTGGTTAATGCGCCAGCGTTTGAGAATAACAACCGAAGTGGAGTCGTTGTGAAAAATGTTGGACTGTTCGTGTTCCATGACAACCACGTACATAGCCAGGAAAATTTTGGGGTATTCTCTAACCAAAATGACAACATCCAAATTTACAACAACAACGTGCACGACTGCGCACGTAATTTGATCCATGTGCAGCTTACGCGAAACACTCCTGCAAACAACTCTTTTGTAAGGAATAACTTTATCTGGTTTCGGAACAACATAGAGTCGATTTCTCGCTCGGTTGATGTTTTGAATATGTATGAGACCTTGTTAGGTGCTTCTCCTGTTATTGTGGAAGACAACTTCGTCATGGGCTATAAACGGGACAACGGCTCAGGCATAATGGTGGATGGGAACTATAAGGCTTCCTATGTTAATGCTGGAACATTGTTTGGGAATCTTATCATTAGAAACAATGTGACTCTCGATGCTATTAATGCGGGTGTAGCAGTGACTTTTGGGCAAGATGTTTTGGTGGAGAATAATAGTGACTACTCGGAGATACAGTTCCCTACAGCTGGGGGGATTACGCCAACTAGTGGCGGTCTTGGGTACAGCGTTTTGGAAGTGATAAGACCAGATGAGTTTCCGTACCCTAATTTTGGTGGGCACCAACTTACTGGCAATCAGACGTATCACATACACTTCTCTGGCAACGAGCAGAAATTTTTCGGGGCAAATAGCAGCACGTTTACCTTGTCAGGAAATGACTTCACAGGAAATGGCACCACTATCCCCGACAATCCTCCATTTTTGACTAGAGCTCAAATTATTGCTTTAGGGTTGACTAAAGTTACTGGGGTGCCTTGTTATCAATGATGATTAGAATTGTCGTTCTGCACTTTGCAGTACCGTCTATCTTTTATGGTTATCGCTAAAGTTTATACTCTAAAGTCTCCCGAAGTTCGAAGTTTTGAATTATCAACTCCAATCCTCCCAACTTATTTCTCGCCCGGGATAAGCAATAGTCTTAAATGGCCATTTTTCAGAAATCCACTCCTTAACCGATTCGAATAAATACTGATCTAATCCATGCTCTATTTCACTTTGTCTTACCCATAATATTATCATTGTTTCATAATTAGGATTAGATGAAGGTTCTATATAAACACAACCAAGACATTTGCTTTCTTCATGGTTCATGACTGTATAGGCAAATGATGATCTCCGCTGAAACTCTTTTTGATGCCAGCCTAGATCAATTAAGTTCTGTTCAAGGGTCAAATCCTTAGGCCACTTATGGTTTGGGCCAAAAGGTATTGTTGTTTGTAAATGTTCAATGCTGGACATTACTGCGTCATAATCTTTCACTACATCGGAGACTTTCAACATTCGTAGGCGAAGTCGATTCGTTTCTAATTCTTGTGGAACCTCAAAGTCTTTCGGTAAAAATAATGATTTGTTCATATCGTTTTTAGTTAAAAACATTTTGCTTCTTTGTCTATATCTTTTGAAAATTTAGAATCTTAAAATTTTGCCTCTGAAGGAGTACTGAGGTGGTTCAGTTTTACCAGACACTTTTTAATGAGAATTCTAATCTTCGTTTCAGCCTGTTTATATTGGGCGATAACTCTTCAACACGAGTAATATCGGTTTTTTAAATCAAAAATGATGTTTCTAATGCTTTCTTGCTCTAATCGAGATCCTATAAACTCAGTAAATAGCTATTGAAACACCCCAGATATCAGGGAGACTGATATCTGGGGTGCGGCTTCGTGCAACCGCGAGCGCAAAGTCTAGGCTGTTAGCCGACTTTCGCTCTTATTTATTAGCCGTAGTGTTAATTTATGTTAATAATTAATCAGGATGCGTTTCTGCTTTCCTAAAACTTAATGATCTTCTGAACTTCTAATAGATTATTCGAAAGATCCCTCACTCTGACAAAATACAAACCGCCAGGAAGCGCTGAAATGTCGATGGTATGAGAATTTTCGACATTATTGATCGTTTGCATGATTTGTCCAGCAGCATCTAAGATATCAATTTGATACTGCGTTAATGTTCCATTAATAGTAAATTGATGGACTACTGGATTTGGAAAAATGTCGATATAATTTTCACTGACTTGTATATCTGGTATTGAGCTTGTTATTGAGCAACTATTCAAGTGCCTTACCAAAAACTCAAGCCCACTCTCCCCATTAGTTGTATTAATGGAAAGTGCCGGGATATCTGCCTTAACTTCTGATACACCCACCGCCAAAGCAGTATTATGAATTTCTCGACCGTGAAAGGAATGATGAACCAGGTCCTGACTTGGATGAACTGCCAAGGATTGACTGCTGATGAACAATGGAGGATCATCATTAGATAAGTAAAAAAGTTGATCTACATCCTGTCGATACTGAATCAAAGCAGGGTCAACTAAAATCTGGGAGATAGAGTCAAAGCCGCCATAAAGATTAGAAACTCTCTCAAAACCCATTAAGTTTTCCATACTATCCAGCGTATAGTTCGTGCCGTTCCCGTCAAAGTTATTGAATACTTGTGTCTCCCATTTATACACATCCAGCGTAGATTGAGGGCCATATAAGTCCACTGCACAAACTCTTGTTGATTGCTGTAAAATGGGATCTGTAGCATTTGGATCTGCCATATCAGGTAGCGTTC
>CALLWB010000142.1 GCA_938016265.1 uncultured Saprospiraceae bacterium | reverse complement strand
TGATTGTCGGCCGAAACCATCCCTTTTTTACCATAATAAAAAGCCGACGTCAGCAACACCGCCGCCGTAATAATAAACCGAATCCATTCCTCTTCCGGCAACAAATAGTCCCCGCCAATATGCATCGCATACATGAAGTACGCAGGTATAATCGCATACGTTGCAAAGTCAATAATATTGTCGACGATCTGTCCATCAAAATTTGGCAAGACCTCCTTCACTCTAAATTTTCTAGCCAACGAACCATCCGCCCCATCAATAATCAGGGTGACAATCAACCACCACATGGCATCTTTCCACCGTTCCTCAGAGATCGCGACAATAGAAAGAAAGGCCGCCACCACTCCCGAAGCCGTCAAAGTATGCACCCCCCAGGCAAACGCCTTGTCTAATCCACTAAATTCAGTAGTACTATTTTTCATCATTCAAATTTAATAAAAAAGAAGTATTGGGACTCGTTTTGCTAGCACAAACCTTAAGGAGGAGAGTAGATAGACTGAAAAGATAGGGGCTACATCTACTTTAGACTCAGTGTTTAAACCACCTGAGAACGATAAAACTTTGCGCCTCTGCACTTTGCGTTTAATAGTCAATCGATCTACTTCCCAAACCGATCCCAACGACGGTATTCCCCCAACAAATCCAGGTTACTTCCCCCCACCAACTTCTCGGCATAAGACTGCGACCACAAACGCTTCCCCAATTCCTTCGCCGCAACCCCAATCTCCACATTCGGATAAAACTCATCCCTCGCAAAATGCACAAACTTCAACACCAAAAAAGCAGTAAACCATTGAAAAAATCGATTAAGAAAAGCCTTCTCGGTACTCGTATTCCCCGCAATCTCCATCACCTTTTCCGTAAATGAAACAGCCACCAAAAAATCACGAACACTGCTAGGAAGATCTGCTAAAAAAGTATCCATTTTTTCTAGCTGTCCAGCTTTCGCTGAATGATGCGCAATACCACTCAACTCCGATATCCGATCAAGGAAAACAGCCAAATCACAGAAGATTTCAACTGCATAGGTTTTATGAAGCTCCTCCTTTGCATCCAGCATATCCTGCACCGCTTTCCCTGTACCGAAGGGCACTCGATGAGAAGGACGGGGAGACGGAATAACCATCGTACTATGGAGCTCAGAAAAATTTCCCAGTGGAATAAATTTGTGTAGAAAATAAAAATCCTCCCCCGCCTTTTTTCGATTCATCCCTCCTTGCTGTTGGTAAGCATCGCAACGTACGGCCATACTGGATCCAATCGTCTGGTAAGCATGCGGAAACCCCGCCCAACGTAACGCATTTACATAATACCGCAGGTGCAATTCATAATCAACGATATTGGTATAGACTTCCTCTGGAAAAGAATCTCCGGAAGTTGGATGTTCGTAGTAAATACTGCATGCGGTAGTTTTTGGGAATTGCTTGAAATGGCGATCTATTTCTTGCAAATAATTAGGCGAACAGTTGGAGTCTGCATCATAGCAAATTATGACTCCATCCGAACGACCAACCGACTCCAATCGGTAAGCGGCCTCGTCCATTCCGATTTTTCTGGCGAGTCCAACCCCCGCATGCTTAGCAGGCAGATCAGCATGCAACAAGGAATAAAACTGAATATTTTCAGTAGATTCCTTTTTGGAAAAAGCCAGCGCCTCTTCTTGAGTTTTTTGGTTTCTTTCTACAATTTCTGTTGGAGCATTCTCCCCATTATTCACCAGCAAAATCACCTCTACATCACAGTCAGGCAACACCGCATCCTTTAGCGACTGCAAACTGCTAATTGCTGCCGGCTCATCGAAGCAAGGAATAACGACGACCAGCCCTAGGTTTGGACTCGGTGTAGTTGTTAATTGAGGAGGAAACAGCGTCTTTTGCTGAAGATATCGGGTTAACTGGTTAATGATTGGACTGGTTAATAGTTAATGGTAAAATGGACTTTTTTCTGAATGGTAATAAACGAATTTTTTTCAATCTGAGCAATGGTTGGTGCGGATAGTTAATCGCAATTAGGAAATTGGTTATTAATATCCGTGTGTAACTCATCAATTTTTACATGGGTGTGGAGTAGTTGACCTTAATCATTAAAAACCATTAATCAATTCATCATTAACTATTCTACCATTCACGAATCAACCATTATTCAATTAACCCAAAAAAGTGGAGTGCTTATTGTGGTTAACAAAATCCAACTCATAAATTTGACCAGACTTAGCCTATTAAATTTGGTTGAAAATCTTATCTTCACACCAATAACTAAATTTTAGTAAAAATGAGATATATCCCTTATTTGGTAGTATTTGTATGCTGTTTATTCACGGCCGACCTCATGGCACAATGTACATCAGGCGATTGCGTAAACGGTAAAGGCGTTTATGAGTTCTCCAACGGAGCAAAGTATGAAGGCAGTTTTAAAGATGGGATGCGCCATGGCTTGGGCACTTTTTATTACCCAAATGGGAATGTATATAGTGGGATATGGGCTTTCCGTTTTCCTGATGGCGAAGGCGCAATGTCCTACCCTGACGGTACTTCAGATACCGGATATTGGAAAAAAGGCAACTTCCTGGGAGAGCAGCCACCAGTAGTCGAAGAAGAAATTGTAGAAGTAGTAAAAACACAACCCACGCAAGAGTTTACCTCCAAAGGCACTGATCCCGGAGTAAAACAATACGGTGAATCCGTGTATGAAGTAGGCAAAAAGATAGAACGAAGTTCTGTAGAAGGCACCAAAATGTATGCAGTTGTAGTAGGGATCTCCGACTATACAATTATGCCAAGATTGAGTTATACCGACGATGACGCGTATCAGATTTATGCATTTCTGAAAAGCCCGGAAGGCGGAGCATTACCAGATGATCAAATCCGAATTTTGATTGATGAAAGCGCAACCAAAGAACGCATCGAAGAAACGATGAAAAATGTATTCAACCAAGCCGACGAGAATGATGTAATTGTATTGTACTTTTCCGGCCACGGTCTCAAAGGTTCCTTTTTGCCAATTGACTACAACGGCAAGGAAAATAAATTAAGCCATTCTACCATACTCCAATTGCTGGAAGAGAGTCCTGCCAAATACAAATTGTGCGTAGCAGATGCTTGTCATTCTGGTAGTTTGACCTCTACTAGAAGTTCTACTGCAGTAGACAAGACTATCAAAACTTTCTATAATGCATTTCAGTCTACCGAGGGAGGGACGGCCTTATTGTTGTCCTCAAAATCGGATGAAATCTCCCTGGAGTCCAACGGTCTCCGCCAAGGAATTTTCAGCCACTTCCTAATCCGCGGACTAAAAGGTGAAGCCGACAGCAATCAAGATAAAATTGTCACTGTCCAGGAGTTATACCGTTTTGTATCTGACAACGTAACTGATTTTACGGGAGCTTTTCAATCTCCAGTTTTGAAAGGGGATTATGATCGGAATATGCCTGTGGGCGTGATTCGGTATTAGTTCGCTGGTTAGTCGGTTATTATAGAATCCTCCTTTGCCCCCTTGAGCAACCAGGCCTTTTCAAATAAAGGGAAGATTAACTTTTTTTGGAATGGACCTTAAGGATAACAATATAGGAATGGTCGGCGCTATGGTCACCGAAACTGGAAGTGTGCCGCGTTACAATCTGTTGGTTGTCCGTGCGGACATTCCGCTTGTCTCTTCTGCTGGAAACAGTTCAAATCAAAAACCCATAGGGCCTTGTTGTTGGCCGTAGGGAGTTCGATTTATACTAGATAGATTTTTCGTCGCAATTCCTTCACTCCCAACAAGGAGCAGAAGTTCCGCGATTGCGATTATTCCAAGTAAAACTCCGGTCTCCAGAATCAACCACGCCATCCATATTCAGATCTTCTAGCAGGTAGCCGGTGTCATTACGGTTATTCCAAATTAGACTTCGATCTCCAGAATCAACATAACAATCCTCATTCGCATCACCGGCAATCAAACCATAACCTCCTTGTTGACCGCCTAGAGGAATCTGGTTGATGGTGTTTGTTAAAAAAGGATTGTACTGAAAGCTAAGCGTGGTAGGTTGTTGCTGCAAAAGAACAGAATAACTGGAAATGATTGGAAGATGATTGCGATGCCTGACCACCACAAAATATTCGTTAGAAGGGGTATAAAATTTGGGTGGAGATACTCTATCAATATCCACAATTTCTCCAGTTCTTTTTAGCAGACAGGCACGTTGGGTAACTACAATGTTGGGATTGGTTTTGTCTCTTAGTTCAACCATGACCCAATCTACAATTGAGTTAGCGCCATAATCATCAAGGACTTTTGGATCTTCAATATATTCGATACAATTGTACGGATTCAATATTGGAATCCAACCTGCTACTCGTAAGTCGTCCCGCATAAGCCCAGTAACAGGGTCATAATTTCCTTGTAGCTGAATTCTGGCATCCATGGTCACATAATCAGAAAATACATTGATGATGGGCATGTCTACGTATCCACCTTCTGAAGTTAGTGGAATTAAAGTGGGTTCTGCGATCACTTCATTGAAAATCCAGCTTTGCATGGTATTGGCGGTTGCTATTGGATTAATACGAAACCGCTCTGCTATTTTTATAGTGACAATGGCTGTAGACATGGAGGTTCCGGTTTTTGGATAATAGCCCTCTTCGGGAAGCGTACTCAAAACATTCTGGCCTTTTGCTGCCAGATCCACATGGGTGTTTGAATAGTTGGAAGTTTCCAAAAAGTAGTTAGAATCATCCGTCGCTGTGACGACTACCAAATTACCATTGTCAAAGGAGGAAGGGTAATGCCTGACCGTACCTTCTACGTCCAACCCGTAGTTTCCAGCACTACAGACAATAAGTACATCTTGATCATTTGCCACATTTATCACTTGATATAATACATCCGACTTGGCTCCATAATACCCCCAACTTGCATTGATGATTTTCGCCCCGTTTTCTATTGAATAGTACATTCCGCAGGCAGCATCAAACAGATTGGCGTAGCCATAATTGTCGTGTGTTTTTATGTTCATGAGGCGGATATTCGGTGCGCCTGTAGGATCGATAGTGTTGATTCTAGAAGCCATTATTCCTGCTATATGTGTACCATGTCCATTATCATCTTTGGGATTGTTGTGATCTGCTACAAAGTTGTAGCCAATGATATCATCAGTAAAGCAATTTGAATCAGTATCCATGCCGTTTTGACCGAACGATTCCTCCGTATTGTACCAAATATAACTCTGAAGGTCAGGATGGTCGTAGTCAACCCCGGTATCTAAAATGGCAACTACCAGCCAATCTGGATCCTGATATTGAGACGTATACATAGGAAGACTAAGGAGCGAATCTGGTATAGGATAACAACCTGCAGTGCTTTCAGTGGCGGTATAGAAGTTGAAGCCTGTATTCTCTATCATTGCTTCTGCTTCTTTGCTTGCGCCTTTTTCTTCGATGATGGTTTCTTGAACAGAGTCTATCGACATAGTATCAGCAAGCGTCCATAATTCCAATCGATTTTCGTAGTCGCATCCACAGGTTTCATAGGACACTACATTATATTTTAGGTGCAAAGAATCAATCAGCGCAAACGTCCAGTCGCTGTTGTATTGCACAATCATCTGATGGGGTACATAATACGAGCCCAGCGCATCTACTGCATAATTGCCATTTGGTGGGGGCGGAAACTGTGAATACACATTTCCAATAGAAAGAAAATAAATTACATGAAAAAAAAATAGAGAAAATAAGTGGCTCGTTCTCATTGCTTTAGTTTTTATAAAGTTAAAAAAATGCAATGAAATTATGTTGCACAATGTTAAGGTTTGTCAAAATAATTCACTTGCAGATGGTTTCCGGTTAGGGTATTGTTTTTATTCGTATAATTTTATTCATTCATTAAAACCGAACCCCAGCGCTCGATACACTAGGATCCGGTTATGAAAACTCTAACAAACCTTAAGTCTTTCGGAAGGTAATTAGCCTGCCTTTATTAGTAATCTCTTTGGTTTATGGCTCGTTAAACTCATCAATGGAAAAGAAATGAAGGGTTAAAAAATATACACACACAACTGTAGAACTCCAATCTCAAAAATGTAATAGGCAGCTTTCGTTTTTTCTTTGAAAGTTTAAATTATTATTATCTTGCATAGGTAATACGCGTATTATTCACAATGTCAATAATGATTTTATTTTTATAAATCGTTTGTCCCCTACAACTGAAAGCTGAAAAAATCTAGGTGTAACTTTGTTTGAAGGTTACATTTTTTCTTATTTGGTTATTAATACATGAATGCATGAAAGTAGTATACAATGATGTAGATATTATCGACATGATAAAGTCTGGCGATAAAATAAAAGAGGATCGAGCGCTTGGCGCATTGTATAAAGATCATTGTCTTGATATTGAACGCTGGCTGACAAGAAAAGGAATACCACCAGCTATTGATCCTAAGGATATCTATCAGTATGCTATTCTCGCATTGTACTATAAAGTAAAGTCCCCTGAATTTAAGTTGACGGAATCCGCCTCTTTGAAATCGCTGCTTTATGCCATTTGTGGCAATCGTTGGAAAAATGAATGGCGTACGGCCAAACGCCAACAAAACTTAAAAGATAAAGTAGAGTTGGAAGAAGTAGACTCCGACAACATGTTACAGGAATTGATTACCACAGAACGATCGGATCTTTTATGCCAGCTGGTCAATGATCTGGGAGATCGCTGTAAACAATTGCTGCAACTCTTTTATTTTGAAAAATTTAGACATGACAAAATTGTTGAAGTCATGGGGTTCAAAAATGCCCAGCTCTCCAGGAATGCGCTTTTTAAATGCCGCAAAAAACTAGCGGCCGCAATAATTGCTAATCCTGTATGGACATCGACACTAATCAACAATTAGTCCTAACAACAATTCCCTTTTAACTGAATAGTTATGCCAACAGAAAAAAATCAACAGTTACTCAATCGGTACTTAGCAGGCGAAATGAGTAAAGAAGAGGAACGTTCATTCGAAAATCTGATTAGTCAAAATGCTGATTTACGTGCAGAGTTAGACAGACAACAAAAGGTGCTCGACAAAAGTATTGAAGAAGGAGCGCTCGAATACGCTAGAATGAAAAAAAAGTTAGACCAGTTTCACGCCGAAGTGATCAGTGAGTCGTCCTCTTTTCAAGAAACCGTCGCCCAGGAAATAGTATCAACACCTCCGCCAACAAACCAGAAAATCACCCCAACTCCCGTTCGAAAGTTGTCTCCTTTCAAATGGGTGGGCGCCATTGCTGCTGCACTTTTTGTAGGACTTTTCGCCTGGTATTTGATGAAACCGCAGTTGGTGTCCAACGAACAACTCTACGCCCAATATGGAGAAACTCCAGAAATTTCCTTTACCCAAATGGGCACCAGTTCCAACGATCTGATAAAAGCGGAAGAGTTATTCAACCAAAAAAAATACAAGGACGCCCTAGTCGTATTTGACGTCCATCTGGAAAAGGAACCCAACGATTTTCAAGTGATTCTCTACAAAGGAATTGCCCATATGAATCAAGGAGAACCAGCAAAAGCCAGAAGCGCATTTAAAAAGGTAGCCAACAGTGATACCCTCTTCAAAACAGAAGGCGACTGGTATCAAATCCTCCATCTACTAAAGCAAGGAAAAACAAAACTTTGCCGCAAAGCGCTGAAGAGTTTTCTACAAAAGGATTCCAATAGAAAAAAAGAAGCCCAAAAATTACTAGATCAGTTGGAGGTAAACAAGGAGAGCAAGTAAATGAAATCCTGAAAGGAGAAACATCAATAACTCCGCCCCTAAAATTTGACCTTCACTAACATCCGCTGAAAAACAGCCCCCTCTGTGCGCAACGTCACAAAATAAGAACCAGTAGGAAGACTTGTCCCATTTACCAAAGTACGTTGAATACCTTTAGACAGGAGCCCTAAAGATTCCTCAATCAAAACCTTCCCGGTGACATCCACCACAGAAAGTTGGACCTCCGAAGCAGCTCGCATGTAGTATTGCAGCATAAAGTTTTCATCAAAAGGATTCGGATAAGCTCCTAGAAAAACAATCGGCGCTGCCGCTGTATTCCCACTCATGATTTCCGGCGGACGTGGATCGGCAGGCGGCTGAATCGTAAAAACACTTGCAGGAGCTGTAGCTTGCGAATTGCCTTGCGTCAAATGCCGGCTTCCCGTATTCGTATACCAAGTTTGAACATAAGATTCTCCATTAGAAGGGGCGTCAATATCTGTAACGTAGTACCAGTCAGCCTGCGTTCGTAGTTTATTCAAAGACAACACATAATAACCATGTTCATCCAGATTGATGTATTTCATATGAGGATTGCCAAGCTGCAATAAAGGAACGCCAATATTGATGGGCAATCCCGGAGAGGTAATACTTGGAGTGATAAATTCGACACCAGCAGAGTTAGCACCAGTACCTGAGTTGTACCCACTCAATGGCAAGTCATTCGCCCAGGAAGTATGGATGTCTCCAGTCAATACAACCATATCCTGAATGTTATTCATCATCAATGTATCATATAGTTTTCTACGTTCAGGAGCATAGCCATCCCATTGATCTTCATTGACCGTCGATCCAAATATCTCCAAGGGCGCCATCATCACTTGTTGGGCCAATACCTTCCATTGAGCATTGGAGTTTTTCATTCCTGCCGTCAACCATTCAAACTGGTCGGGGCCGAGGATCGATCGGGTAGGGGAGTTGTTGCTGGTGCCGTCCTGCTCTTCTCTGCCTTCAAGTCGGGTGTCGAGGACGAAAAAGTCTGCCAGATCGCCATAACTCACTTGTCGGTAGATCCGTTCATCATCGGAGGGGTCTGGTTTTCGGAGTGGCATCCATTCGTAATACGCTCGTATACCAGCCGATTTTCGATCAAACCAATCTCCTTCGCCAGTATTATGGTTGTCTGCACCACCGAACCAGGAGTTGTTCGCTGTTTCATGGTCGTCCCAAGTAGTGATAAAAGGATAGTTTTGATGAATATCCCGCAAGTCCTCATCCAGTTTATAATGGGAATGCCGCATTCGGTAGTCGCTAAGCGTAATGATCTCATTTTGGGGAACAGGTTGTCGGACTGTTCCAAAATCGCCTTCTTCATATTCATAGATATAATCACCCAAATGGATAACCGCATCAAGATCATTTCTAAGTGCTATTCGTTGGTAAGCATTGAAGTAACCCTGGTCATAGCTGGAGCAAGAAACCACCGCAAATCGAAGACTGTCAGTATCCCCGACAGGCGCTGTTTTTGTTCTACCTCGCAGGGAATATCGCCCTTCTGCCTTAAAGTCATAATAATAGGTAGTATATGGGTCTAGGCCAGTCACGTCTACTTTCACGGTATAGTCTTTTGAAGCATCAGTTGTAACCAATCCTTGGGCGACTATTTGAGTCATTCCGGTGTCCAGTGCCATATACCAGTCCACATCAACTGAAGGGGCCGTAGAGGTCACCCTTGTCCAGATTATTACTGCATCCGACAACGGGTCTCCAGAAGCAACACCATGATAAAAAGGTTCTAATCCTGGAGCAGCATTCAGTCGTTCAGGATCAAGTGGGTGGTCGATTTGTTTTTGTGCAAAAACAGAAAAAAACAAAACGAGCAGGGGAAGGGTAAGTAGTAGTTTTTTCATTAGCGATGGATGGGTTGTTAGATTCACTGCGATTTCGATAAGTGATAATTTTAATACACTTACTTACGTAAAATAGGCTAATTTTTGGAAAACCGTCCAGATTAAAAGACATTAATTTGTCAGAAAACTGAGATAATTATTTAGTTAATAGTTGTTTAGTAGATATAGAGGTTCGGATAGTGGTGCTACGTTGCGGCGACTTCATTCGCCTGGTGCGAAAGAACAATACTTGAGTTTTCTGCTTGATTGCTAGCAATTGCGAGGTAGTCCATTGAAAGCCTGTGGGTAAGACATTGCTCAAAATAGAAATAGACTTGTATGGTCAGAGAAAAAGGACTTTACCTTTGCTAAGCTGGCTTCCACTGGGCTGGCTTCTAGGAAAACCCTTGTTCTTACAACTGCAATTTTAAACTACACCTTGTCCAAACACTTCCGAAGACTTTCCTGCCAATGAGGAATTTCCAAATTGAAGGTAGACTTGATTTTTGCTTTGTTTAATGCGCTGAAGGGCGGGCGTTTTGCAGCAGTCGGATATTCGCTGGTCTCGATTGGAGTAACTTTGCAATTGATGTTTTTGATGGCGAATATGGCCTTTGTAAAATCATACCAGGTGCTAATTCCTTCATTGCTATACAGGTATAATCCCATCAATGCTTTTTTGTCGTCAGCTCCTTCTACCTGACCAACAATTTTCAAAATTGCAGCAGCAAGGTCATGCGCGTAAGTAGGTGTACCGATTTGGTCAAATACCACATTCAGTGATTCACGCTCTTTACCCAGACGAAGCATGGTCTTCATAAAGTTATTCCCATGAGAAGAATACAGCCACGAGGTACGGATAATAATAGATAGTGGATTTTCAGAATAGGCCAATTTTTCACCTTCCCATTTTGTAGCCGCATAGACACTTTTGGGATTGATAGAGTCGCCCTCTTTGTAGGGGAAGTTTTGCTTGCTGTGATATACGTAGTCCGTGGAGATGTGGAATAAAACTGTCCCTTGTTTTTTGCAGCTTTGCGCAAGGTTGCTTACTGCAGTAACATTGATAGATTGGGCGGATTTTTTTTCCGATTCTGCTTTGTCGACGGCTGTATAAGCGGCGCAATTGATACAATAGTCAATTTTATGATTGTCAAAAAACTGAGCAATCATTTCTGGTTGACTGATGTCTAACTCTTTTCTTGTGGTGAATAAAAATTCATAGTGCGGGTGGCTGTTGGCAAGATCTTGCAGCTCACTACCAAGTTGTCCGTTGGAACCTGTGACGAGTATAGTAGGCATTGGTCTATTATTTTACTGGTTTATGATTGGCAAATGCTGGATGTTTTTTGTCTTTGTCTGATAATAACGCGGTACTCAAATCAATTTCCCAATCAATATTGAAAGCTGGATCATTATACATGACTCCTCCCTCATGTTCTGGAGAATAATAATTGTCGCATTTGTAGTAAAACAAGGCGTTTTCACTAAGTACTGCATATCCATGAGCAAACCCTCTTGGGACAAAAAATTGCGTCTTATTCTCCCCGGAAAGTCTGATTTTATAATGTTGTCCATAGGTAGGGGATTCTTTGCGTAGATCGACAACCACGTCAAGTACCTCTCCTTCTATGACCGTTACTAGTTTTGCTTGAGCAGCATCTCCAATTTGGTAGTGCAATCCCCGCAATACCCCCCTGCTTGATCTGGCCATGTTGTCCTGGACGAATTCTGCATCGATTCCTGACTCCTTAGTAAGCGATTTTCTATTATAACTTTCAAAAAAGAACCCTCGATGGTCACCAAATATTCGTGGCTGAATAATCTTTAACCCTGGAAATTTAGTTTCGGTAACTTGCATTTATTTTGTTTGTTTATTTCTTACGCATATAAATACCAATAGGTACACCAGTGAAGTTAAATTTTTTGCGAAGGAAATTTTCCAGGTATTGTCTGTATGATTCTTTCACATATTTTGGGTTGCTGCAGAAAAAAGCAAATGCTGGATAGTAGGTAGGCAATTGCGTGACGTACTTGATCTTCGGATACCTTCCTTTGACTGATGGCGGTGGATATTTTAGAAGTGCTTCCTCCAGAATACCGTTGAGTTTGGAGGTAGTGATTTTTTGATTTCTGTTTTCAAATACCTCGATTCCTGCTTCAATGGCTTTAAGGATTCGCTGCTTGTTCAGTGCAGACATAAAAATGATATGCAAATCATTGAACGGGGCAAGTCGCTCTCTAAAGTGCGCCTCGTATTCTTTTGCCGTATTGGTCTCTTTTTCAACCAAATCCCATTTGTTGACGAGGAGTACAATACCCTTGTTCCGTTTTTGAGCGACTCTGAAAATACTGAGGTCCTGCGATTCTACTCCTTCCGTGGCATCAATCAACAGGAAGCAAACATCTGCTTCTTCTATGGCTTTGATGGCGCGCATGACGGAGTAAAATTCCAGATTTTCGTGCACTTTTGATTTCTTACGAATACCGGCAGTGTCAATCAGATAAAAGTCTTTGTCAAATTTGGTATATCTGGTGTGAATGGCATCTCTAGTCGTTCCAGCGATATCGGTGACGATGTTTCTTTCCTCGCCTATCAAGGCATTGACAAAGGAGCTTTTACCTACATTCGGCTGTCCGACGATGGCAAATTTTGGAATTTCTGTTTCCAGTGGAACGGCATTTTCTACCCGTTCAGAAATTGCGTCCAGCAACTCACCAGAACCCGAACCATTCATCGAAGAAAGAAAATAAGTTTCTTCAAATCCGAGGCTCCAGAACTCGTTTGCCTGCAATTGGCGTTCAAAGTTGTCCACTTTGTTTACAGCAAGCAGGACTTCTTTTTTGGATTTGCGCATGAGGTTGGCCAATTGTTCGTCCAGGTCGGTGACTCCAGTGGTGGCGTCTACCATGAATACGATTACGGTCGCTTCCTCGATGGCAAGTTGCACCTGAGAGCGAATGGCTTCTTCAAAGATGTCCTCTGAATTTTGGACAAAACCGCCGGTATCAATGATGTTAAACAGCTTGCCATTCCATTCGGATTGGCCGTACTGTCGGTCGCGAGTTACGCCACTGATATCATCAATGATGGCTTGTCTTTCGCCGATTAAGCGATTGTATAATGTCGATTTTCCTACGTTTGGTCGGCCTACTATGGCCACAATATTTCCCATTGGGTTATTTCAATTTTGGATGCAAAGGTAATGAAATTTGGGGTAGTACTTGAAACTAATTTTACTACTTTTCCCGAAGTAGCAAAATTATCTATTAATTCAATACTTGAATTTAGTTATGTTTGATTTTTTAGTAAAACCAAATGTTCTTTTTTTTACTAGGATTTGAGATTTGAATATTTAATTTATTGTTTTATTTGCCTTCGGTGACTCCATTTTACAATCGCTCAAAAGGAGCAATACGTTGTTATTGTAGATTCCTTAGAGTCGAACCCACAATAACGGCCTCCTGCATCGTTCTCTCATTGATTCAGTCGTTAGTAGAGCAAACTGGTTTCCAACATATGTTTGCAAAAATAAATCTAACGAAAGCAAAATTAAATTAAAATTATTCTAATAAATAGAACCTTTTTTGCAATATTTCGTCAAATAGAAGTACTTAGTATCGGTTAACGGTGGAAATTTGTTAAAACCATTAACCATTACACCAATCAACCATTAACTAATACACAAACTATGATATTTCCAATTGGTGACGATCAGGTGATTCGAGGGCATAAACCATATTTGAGTTACGCATTTATAGGGATCAATGTTTTAATTTTTCTTTATCAGGTAACGCTTTCTACGCCTGCTAGCAATGAGTTTGTTATGACCTATGGGAGTGTTCCCTCCCAGATATTAGCAGGGGACAATCACTACTCGTTGTTTACGAATATGTTTTTGCATGGCGGATGGATGCACTTGATTGGGAATATGATGTTCTTGTGGGTATTCGCGGACAATATCGAAGCGACCATTGGCAATTTTAAGTTTTTGTTGTTTTATCTACTAGGAGGTTTGGCGGCTTCTGCGGCCCACATTTTTTTCAATATGCAAAGTACAATTCCTGCGATTGGTGCTAGTGGAGCGATCTCAGCGGTGTTGGGAGCTTACATGGTGATGTTTCCTCGTTCAAAAATTAAGGTGTTTGTCATCTATATTTTTAACTCGTTTAAGATGGCAGCGATCTGGTTTTTGGGGCTTTGGATTGCACAGCAATTTGCTAGTATGTTTATGGCTTTGCCGACTCAAAGTGCACAGACTTCCGGAGTGGCTTGGTGGGCGCATATCGGTGGATTTGCCTTTGGTGTGGTGGCTGGGTTATTGTTTAAGTATGTTTTTCATATGCCTAGGTTGGATGGGGAGGTGGATCCTGGGGTGGTGTAGGGTGATTTGTTAGTCCCTCGCTAAAGAAAATCCCCACTACTGATAGCCAAAATGCTTCAACTGCCGATCATCATCCCGCCAATTCTCTTTCACCTTCACAAACAAATCGAGAAAAACCTTTCTTTCCAGAAATCGCTCAATATCAATTCTGGCAGATGTCCCCAATCGCTTGATCGATACGCCCTCCTTGCCAATAATAATCGATTTTTGGGTATTTCTGGCCACATAGATCGTCGCTCTAATTTTTACCAGTTGGCCATCATCCTTGAATTCTTCGACGACCACCTCACATGAATAAGGGATTTCCTGCTTGAATTGGAGTAGTATTTTTTCTCTGATGATTTCGGATACAAAAAACCGTTCTGACTTGTCCGTCAGCTGATCTTTAGGATAGTATTCTGGGCCTTCCGGCATATTTTTGATCAGGTACTCTAGGAGCAGGTCCGTGTTCTTTTTCTTGAGTGCGGCAATTGGGAAGGTCTCGGTGAAATTGACTAGGGTATTCCAGGATTGTATTTTCTGGGCGACTTCCAACGGTTTGCTGAGGTCGATTTTGTTGATGACTAAGAACAAAGGAACCTCTACTTTATTCAGTTTTTCGATGATGGGGTCGTCCTTTTTGTAAGACTCCAACATATCCGTTACAAAAAGCATCACATCCGCATCATGGAAGGTAGACTCCACAAAACGATTCATGGCCTCGTGCATTTTGTAGCCGGGGTCCTCTACAATGCCTGGCGTATCGGAGAACACAATTTGGTGATCATCGCCGCTCACAATACCGATGATCCGATGTCTGGTCGTCTGCGGTTTGTTGGTGATAATCGACATCTTTTCCCCTACAAGCGCGTTCATCAGCGTGGATTTGCCAACGTTGGGTCGTCCAATTATATTTACAAAGCCTGAAAAATGTTTTTTTTGTTGGTCGGCCATTTTAGTTGGTTAAGTAGCGAGTTGTTGGGTGGTTAATGTGATTCTCTATTGTTTTGAAGACCAACTGCGGTTTGTTTGTCCGCCAGTTGATTTCGGTAAACGGTTCGTCGAAGTTAACAAAATGCTGGAGATTGATGCTAGCCATTTCTTCAATGATGTGTTCTCTGAAATTTACAAAACAGATCCACCCATTTTCTTCTTTTACATCGTCGTACCATTCTTCATAATAACAATCATCGCCCGCATGAAAATTAAGAATGTTTTCTCCAATAAGGATAAATTTGTTTATTTCTTCCTTCTGCAAAACATCGATCACATCCCGCTTCAAAAACATGACGTCATTCTGAATACAATCATTCCATTCTCCTAGGAGCTCAATGATTGCAAAACCTTCTAGGTAATCTACGAAAATAATCTTCATATACATCGTTGGGGAGCCAAACGGATCCCACTGCGGATGAATGTAATAGTTGTAAATTTTGTTGGTATATTCAAATTCACTATATACCCTTCCATAAAAGGGAGATTTTTCGTCCTGATCAGCTATGTACTCTTCCCGCCAACGATAATGTGGTTCTATGCTGTGCATCTATTGTTGTTTGTCAATTAAAGCATAATGAAGTTGTTGGTTCAACAAACTCTCTGCAAATATCAATAAAAAACCGGATTTCCTTCTTTTTGTTCAGCTACAACCCTCTTTTTTGTGTTTTAAGCCATGTATTGCAATGTTTTAAACAAATTCCATGTTTCTGCGTACAAAAGAAGAAATTCAAAATTGATACCAATTGAACCATTTCCACGGAATGGCTGAATTTTTTAATTAAATGATATTCGGGAAATTATCTAAAAATTATAATATTGAAAATACAACAAAGAATTTGGAGAAAGGATACAGGTTGGGAAGTGTTACGTGAACAGCCATTTAATGATTCACCAATATTAGTGTTTGTCTTTGGGAATCGATTTTTATTGGAAGAACAGCATCATTTTGACAAAATACAATCGTTTTATCCGACTGCAGAAATCATTTTGAATTCCACTTCAGGAGAAATAATTAATGGCACAGTTTACGATGATTCGATCACATTAACCGCGATGCAGTTTGATAAAACTAAGTTTGATGTCCAACAAGTCAAAGTGTCGGATTTTGAAAATGGTTTTGATACTGGGAAAGCCATTGCTAAAACAATGGATACCGAGGAGCTCAAGCATGTGATTGTTATTTCAGATGGCGGTTTGGTTAATGGTAGTGAACTAGTCAAGGGACTCAACCATAGCTTACCGGAAGGTATAACTACTACAGGTGGTTTGGCAGGAGATGGTCCTCGATTTGAAAAAACGCTTGTGGGCTGGAACAATGCCCCAAAACCGGGTAATGTTATCGCCATAGGCCTTTACGGTGCACACATCAAAGTCGGTTACGGTTCTGTAGGTGGCTGGGAAGCATTCGGACCTAAACGAGAAATAACAAAATCCACTTCCAATGTACTCTACGAATTGGACGGCAAATCAGCGCTTGAATTGTACAAAAACTACCTTGGAGATAAGGCGGAAGGTTTGCCGGGGTCCGCTTTGTTGTTTCCATTATGTATTCAACTTTCTCCTGACGCACAACCATTAGTTAGAACAATTTTGTCCATTGATGAAGAGAATCAATGTATGGTTTTCGCTGGAGATTTGCCAGAAGGCGCGACTGTCCGATTGATGAAAGCTAACTTCGATAAACTGATTGATGGCGCCTTCGAAGCGGCAGAATCAGGAAAAAAACTATTACCGCTGGATAAACCGGAAGTGGCAATTCTGATAAGTTGTGTAGGGCGTAAGTTGGTGCTCGACCAGCGGATTGAGGAGGAAGTAGAAAGTGTTCTGGAAGTAATCGGAGAAGACATTCCTATAACCGGATTTTATTCTTACGGAGAAATTTCTCCTTTTTCTGGTTTTCAAAATTGTGAATTGCATAATCAAACAATGACGATAACTCTGCTTGGAGAGAATTAATTATTATGAATCGATTACTAAAAAGACAGCTGCGCAGACATGTCGGAGGCATCGAAAACGTACCTGAAAATATGAAAGCATTTTTAGAGGCTGTCGAACGTTCTTATAACCATTATGAAGACGATCGGCTCCTCCTCGAACGATCTATGGATATCAGTTCGGAAGAACTAGAGCTATCCAACCAAAAACTGAAAGCGGATTCTGTCCGTCAACAGGAAATATTGTCGAAACTTAAAAATTCTTTAAAAACATTGTTTTCTCTGCAAGCAGGAAATGGAGGGTTGAAGATAGAAGATGATGACGATATTCTGGGGATTATCGATCTTATCGAAAAACAAACCAAGCGGATTATCGAAGTGGAAAGTGAACTGATGTTGGTGAATAACCTCATCGACCATTCTACCGATTCTGTGCAGGTAGTAGATGAAGATGGCAATTTCATTTTCGTCAATCAGGAGGCTTCTCGGCGATTTAACATGCCAAAAAAAGATATTATGAATGCCAAAGTCCAGGAGTTTTCAGGGATTTTTAAAAACAACCCGGGGCGATGGGAAAAGTATAAAAGTGAGGTAAAGGAAAAGGATCATGTGGTAATAACTGGGGAGATATACAATGAAAACGGAGGTCGAATGCCGGTAGAGGTAAGTACCAGATTTATCGAGCATGAAAACAAAGGGTATATTTTGGCTTTTTCGAGGGATATCACAGAACGGAAAAAGGCAGAGGAAAAAATGAAAGAAGCCGTTGAAAATCTGAAGACTGTAAATACGGAGCTTGAAAATTTTGCGTACGTCGTTTCTCATGACTTAAAAGCGCCATTGCGGGGAATCGGTTCGCTGACGGACTGGATGATCCAAGACCACAGCAAAAATCTGGATGGAAACGGCAAAGAAATGTTGCAGTTGATGAAACAACGAGTCCACCGCCTACATAATCTGATAGAAGGCATTCTTCAATATTCCAAAGTAGGTAGAACGGGAGTTGTAAAGAAAGAGATTAGCATCAAAAAAATCATTGAAGAGATCATTGATTCCGTAGAAGTCAAGGAGGGGATGAACATTGAATATTCAGAAGACCTCCCAACAATTCTCAATGATGAAACCACCATGAGACAGGTGTTTCAAAATCTGATTAGTAATGGGATCAAGTACAATAACAATAAGGAGGGGATTATAAAAATTTCTTATTCCGATGAAGAAAGTCATTGGCAGTTTTGTGTAGAAGATAATGGGGAAGGAATCGATAAGAAATACCACGATCGAATTTTTAAAATTTTCCAAACCCTGACAACAGAAGATTCCATGAATAGCACCGGAATCGGCTTAACAATAGTGAAAAAAATTATCGAAACGAATCAAGGAGAAATCTGGGTGGATTCGGATATTGGAAAAGGTACGCGCTTCTTTTTTACCCTAAAAAAATAAAATTCAACTAAACTCAATTCATGCACCAAAGAATTCACTTTCTAGCACATAGATAGGATTAATATATTCACAAACTGAAGGATAATATGCAAAATACGAACCGACCGATTTTGCTGGTCGAAGATGACGCGGTAGATGTAATGACTGTGAAACGAGCAGCAAAGCAACTCAAAATAACGAATCCCTTGCACCATGCAAGCGATGGAGAGGAGGCTTTAAAATACCTGGAGAATGAAGAAAACACCATTCCTAGCATTATTATCCTGGATATCAATATGCCCAGAATGAACGGGATTGAATTTCTCAAAATAATAAAAAAAGACGACCGTTTTATGAGGATTCCAGTTATCGTTTTAACTACTTCTAAAGAAGAACAAGATCGCTACGAGACATTCAATTTAAATGCAGCGGGCTATATGGTGAAACCAGTTGATTATGATAATTTTTTGAGAGTAATGGATATCATCAAAAACTATTGGGGAATGAGTCAGTTCTCTGATAAATAATAGTATAAACTCTACAACGAATCCAAATTTGAACCCCCATGATTTATCAAAATGTGAATATTTTTTATAACTTTACTAGTTGACAATTGCATTTTTACATGCAAATCAAGATGTTTTTAACAAAAAAACCAGTTCTAGCTGTAATGGGATTTTCTAAAAAAGATTTCAAAAACATAGGAGGCTTTTTAACTTCGAATAACCTAAATGAAGTATCCAGTGCCCTGGATTATCTAGGAGAATACAACGAATCTGTATTTGAATTTCTGGACCAGTTAGTGGTGTTATTCGTATTTAGCGATGACTACGAAGTCGCAGAAAAAGCTGCTGCTTTATTGTCCCTGCACTATAGTGAAGGCGATTTGACAGCAATAGAAGAAAACTTTAAGTTTTTTGAGTTTATTGAAAACAATCGCCCTGCATTTCATGTCAATATTCTAGTGCCGCTCTTTGCCAATTTCAATACAATCAGATCCAGGTATGAGGCGCTCATCCTTGCAAATGACCAGTTCGCAGAAAAATACATTGATGCCGCCAAAGAAATATTCAGACAACCCGAAATCAATGATATCTCCGAGTCTTTACTGAATGCAGTCGTCAAACATCGACCCGATCATGCAGAGGCTTACATGCATCTGGCGTTGATTCAGCAAGCAGTTTACAAAGATTACGATCAGGCACTCGAATTGTTTGAAAAATCGATCGAACTAGATCCTGAAAACTATAACACACATATAAAAATCGGCTACCTAAAAGAGTGTTATCTGGGCCGATATTTCGAAGCCATTCGTCATTATGAGAAAGCAGCAGATCTCGAACCTTCCGATATCCAAAGTTATGTCCGCTTGGCAAATTCCCACTATCACTTTTCCAAAGATTACAATAAGAGTAAACAATACATCGAGATTGTCCTAAGTATCAATCCTGACAATGATCAAATATTAACCATCCTCGCTTGTATCCACTGGAAGATAGAAAGAAACTTCAAAAAAGCACTGGAAGTCTTCGAGCGTGGCCTAAACGCAGGCAAATTTCACAGTCCACTACTTACTGCAAGCCTTGCTGAATTTTATGTAGAAGCCCTGGATAATTTGGAAATGGGAAAGTTGTTTTATATCGAGTCCCTGGATACCGAACCAGGCAATCGAGTACGTTTTAACAAACTAAAACGACTTCTAGAAAATTACTTTAATGACTACGGTTTGATTCGTCATTATTTTGAAAAATACCTTGCTGCTAAGCCATTAGATACAGATATGCATCTGGAGTTTAGCAAGTTTATTATCCAATACGTGCATGATCCCAATCTTGCAAAGAAACACCTCGGTACAGTTTTAAAACTTGATCCTGATCGCAGAGAAGCACAACGCTTGCTTGGTGAAGTAAGCTAAACGCCCTCCTTCAATTTCTTGCGTGCTACGTTGTGGCGAATTAATAGGCTCGGTAGTGCGAAATAGTAGTAGCCCGGTATGCAATCCTAGGAATAATTGAAATTGAGACAACGTGCCATAGGTGCGGAACCTTGCGGTCACAACCAGTCAAATTTGCAACCCTTCCCAATTAAGTTTATATTTGAACCTCTAGCAAAATCATTCCAGAATGAACAAAAATAAAGATTGAAGCATTTGTATTCTTGATGAAACAACTAATTATCACCATATCCCTTTTTTTGCTACTTATAACAGGCTGCAAGCATGAACCGATAGACAATCGTGGCGTGCTGGATATCGAATTGCAGCAAACACTAGAAATAGCAGCCGACAACAAAGGGATTTCCTTTTTTCAACAGCCAGAAAGTACCGACTTTGCAAATATCCCACAAGATCCCCAAAACCCAATCACTGCAGAAAAAGTAGCCCTTGGGAAATTGCTATTCCATGAAACGGCACTAGCAGTGATTCCTAGACGAGCAGCAGGACTAAATCAGTATTCCTGCGCGTCTTGTCATCATTATAAGGCAGGATTCCAAGCAGGGAGACGGCAAGGGCTAGGGGAAGGTGGCTTAGGTTTTGGAATAGCAGGAGAAGGCCGGTATCGAGACCTCAATTACGCCTCCGCTTTTCTGGATGTACAACCCATAAAATCCCCAAGTACGCTCAATGTGGCCTATCAAAAAAATATGCTCTATGACGGAAGTTTCGGAGCCACAGGAACGAATGAAAACACCGCTTCTTTCTGGACAGAATTTACCCCAAGAAACATCAATTTTCTTGGTTATGAGGGCGTAGAATCTCAAGCAATTGCAGGGCATGCTACGCATCAGCTAGACGTGGATGCTGATTTTATTATGAATAGCGATTATAAATCCTTATTCGATAATTCATTTCCTGATGTCCCTGTTGATTTGAGGTACAATGATACAATTGGCGGATTGGCAATTGCTGCTTATGAGCGGACGATGTTGGCCAATCGCTCACCCTTTCAGCTTTGGCTGCGTGGAGATTGGGAGGCGATGTCTGATCAGGAGAAAAAAGGAGCTACTCTATTCTTCGGAAAAGCCAACTGTACTTCTTGTCATACCGGCCCTGCATTAAGCAGTATGAATTACTATGCTCTGGGAATGGGGGATTTAGTAGGCCAGGGGATTTTCGGTAGCGAACCACCCACCGGACCAACCAATAGAGGCCGTGGTGGCTTCAACAGCAATGAAGCTGATTTTTATAAGTTTAAAGTGCCTCAATTGTACAATTTACTGGATTCGCCTTTTTATGGACACGGATCGACGTTTACTTCTGTGGAAGCGGTCGTCCGATACAAAAATGAAGCGATTGCTGAAAAGGGGAGTGTGCCGGCTACTCAGCTGGCAGAAGGGTTTGTGCCCTTGTCGCTTTCAGAAGTAGAGATTGCCGATCTGTCTGTTTTTCTAAAGACAGGCTTACGTGATCCTGAGCTGGAGCGATATGTGCCGGAGGTATTACCATCTGGGCTATGCTTGCCAAATAATGATGTGGTTTCGAGGATGGATTTGGGATGTCAGTGATCGGTTTTGTTTGATTATTTGTTGCTATAAATTCATGTTTGTTGTCTCTGCCTGTATTCTGGCCCCCTGAATGAATATCCAACCCATCGGAATAAACAAAATCCACTGTGGCGCTAAGGTTTGTTTGTAGAGACTAACCAGAATAAACACCATTCCAAAAAGTAAAAACAAATACCCAATGTACTTGATAAGTATAGTTTGCTCAAGTGATTTTGGTCGCCATCCATTCACCAGCAAAACATAAGAAGTCGCAAAGAGCAATACGGTGATCATATGCCAAACACCTAGCCATTCGGTCTTCGCTTGCAGTTGAAGGCTGCTGTCCATGAGCGGAACGACTAAGCTTAACTCGCCTCCAAAAGTATGGAGTAGCGCAGTAAACAGATTGATCACTCCTCCCAAAAGCCAATATCGATTTTTCATTTTTTTGTATTTGTAAATAGTTATTTATGAGAACGTTTTGCCATTTGTTTTCTTAGGAAAATGACCCACCAATTCCAATCCGTAGTGGTGGCGACTGGGGAGAAATGGTTGGCTACCCGGTCAAAGGCGTCTTCAATTAGTGCGTCATGGAGCCATCGGACCGCAAACAACCATTTTAAAGTACCCGTTCCCTTTGTATTCATATCAATAATATGCTTCAGCTCCGTTTTGTCAGCCCCAAGTTCTTGAATTTGGAAGGCATGATGCCCATGAAATCCCAGAGGCCGCGAAAATTCAAATTGAATATATTCTCCAGCTTTGTAATCAGAGACGGTATACCGGATAGGACCATGGCCGCCTTTTGAGCCAACGGTTTTTCCGTCCTTTAGTTTCATGCGGGGCCATTTGTCAATAGCTAGCATTTGATCATTGCTGGTCGCTAAGGTGTCCATCAATGCCGCAATTTTGGCCTTGGGTTGATGGATGACTCGTTGGTGAATGTTGATGACTTTCATGATTATTATTTTCCTATTAATACGTTATATTTTTCTGGAAATGGGAAAGGCTGGAATCCATTGGTGACGCCAAAAAATGTGAAGAAGGCAACCAATAATCCAAACACCAATAACATTTTAGATTGCAGGGTGGGGGAAATTCCCAGGACGGTCCGACTCATTTTTTGTTGGTGTATAGACGCTATATGGCCAAAAAATGAAAGGATAGCCAGCGCGTAATAGGGTATAAAAAACAAATTGAATGGAAAGGTGACCATGCCAATACTGCCAAAATAAATGTTGGTGTCCAACTGCAAAACAAACCGCCCGCCAAGCACCGCACTAACATGAATCACCAAGAAAAAGGCAAGATAAAGCCCGGACCAGATTTGTAGTTTTTCGAAGGCTGTTGCTGCCGTTTTGCGCCTATCCGCAAACAACCGCAAGCCTGAAAAGATCTGTGTGGCTACTGCCAGAAGCAATACCGTTTCTGCGATTGGGTTTCTATAAAATATCCTAAATGAATTCATCAAGTTGATATGCTGCTCAGGACCGAAAACACCATAGATATGGTTGAATAAATGTAGCCCGATAAAAACAGTAATGGTAATTCCTGATAGGTAATGTATTTTTTTCATGATGAACCAAAGTTCAAGCATTAAAATGACAATTCATTTGATCTATATCAAATTCGAATTTTGGGTTTTCGAATACGGCTTAATGTTTCGAGGGTGATGCCGATGTAGGAGGCGATGTGCATCAGCGGGACGCGTTGTGTGATTTCTGGGAAGATTTGGAGTAGATTTTCGTATTTCTGTTGTGCGGTTTCAAATTGAAGGGCGACGATGCGTTGTTGCAATTCGAGCATGGTGGTGGTGACAGCTATTCTGCCAAGGGTATTCAAGTCTGGATATTTTGCAGATAACAATTCGACTTCGTCTCTGGAGATTTCAAGAAACACGGTGTCCTCCAATACCTCGACATAATGAGGACTCGGAACGCCTTGAAAAAAACTATTGATGGCACTGATGAATTTATTTTCGAAGGCAAACCAATCCGTTATGTCCTTCCCTTCCTTCAGATAATACGCTCTTGCACATCCAGAAGCAATAAAATAAAGTTTGTCTGAATACTGGCCTTCCTTGACAATTGCCGTTCCTTTTTTGTAGGAGGAGACCTTCGCTATTTCTTTAAATGCTTCTTTTGTAGCAGTAGCTAATGGGCCATAATGCCGGCAGATATTTTCGATGATTTCTTCTTTATTCAGTGGGCGATCCATAAGGCTGTTTTAGGATGAAACGGGGTGAACACCAGAAAGTTTACCTTTTTCCTGATTTTCAAGCTGTTTGACTTTACCCAATTACAAAAAAGTCCCTTTTACGAAAACACCGTCGTCACGGTTCCTTCACTCCTTGAATGCAGAAAGTCGGACTACATTCAAAACCCTTCGGGATCGTTCAGGAATCTACAATTAGAAGCACAGCTTCACTCAAGATAGCAATTCGTAGGTTATTTCTTTTTGCTGGTGGCAATTTTATCGACAATATACCATTGGCCACCGACTTTCATTAGGTTGAAGTAATCGGTGTATTGAAATTTGGGAGTATCAATCTGACACTTTGCAGAACCAATATTCCCAGTTATATCTATTTTAAGAATTTTTCCTCCTGAGTCTACTCGTTTAGGACCACCAGGTTTAAAGAAGCTGAGGTATTTTGCTCTTGGATAAATGATGACCGCATCATCTTTCACATTTTTTAGCTGGCAGGTGGCATGCATGGCTTGTCCTAGTTTTGAGGTGTCTCGCGTCATCCATCCATCAAAATACATTCCGATGGTTTGTTTGATTAGCTTTTTTTCTACTTTTTTGTTCACTGTTTGTGCTTGTAATTGGGTGCACATTCCGATAAGGATAGCTAGTAAAATTAGTTGTACCGATTTCATTTTTATTGTTTTATGTTGTTAATGGATTATGTTAAACAATGGTTTAGTTTCAATAGAGCGATCAGTTGTTTCGGTATATTTTCAGGATAAAAAAATCAAAAGTCCAATCGCCTGTTTATCTTAAAACTAACTCCCCAATTCTTAGAAGCCAATTCATTATCATAATTATTAGAAAAGACAAGATAAACATAGCTCAAAGGTTTGTATTCCCATTGGAATCGGCTATTAATATTGAAATTATTTTGTTGTGTGCCGTATTGCAAATAAGTGGTCCAGTTGATCCGATTGTTCAAGTAAATTTCAGCCGTCAGTTTTGCTAAGTGAAACGTCTTGCTTCCTAGCGATTTTAAATCCACCGCATTCATACTATAAGAACCAGACAACACTGCTGTAGGAAGCAATCGATAGGACACTTCCGCGTAAGGGTTTATCCGCAATCCATTATAAAACTGCCCGATTTCGAACTTACAACCGAAGTAAAACTTTTTATTGTTTGGCGACCAATACCCCGTCCTTCCAAACGTATAATTGTAGTGTCCGGGAGTAATAAAATTACCGTTTTGCAGGAAGTCAAAATTGTAGGAAAGGTTCTCATCCGTATTGCCAAAAGCAACATAGATGTAACTGGAGTTTTTGTAGCGAATGGCAAAAGGACTAAAAAAAACAAAGTTCTCCCGCAGCGTATTATCAACATTAAAGGTACTCTCGTTTTCTATCCAAAATCGGCGAATCCAATTGACCGCTGCCGTTTCTTTGGCATAATGTCTTAATTGAATATCCACTCGTGTTCTATAGTAACTTTGCCGAATGGTTGTCTCGGTGATAGGGTCATAATTGTATAATAGCGGCACAAAACCGGTCTCCGCCACATAGTTTTTTCCAGCTCGCTGATAACCCGCAGACCAATTGAGTTTCCGGGTTTCGTAACCAACTTCTGCATTTAGAAACCCGCTTTTCCCCTTGAGATTGGTGGTGAATGCTTGGGCGTAGTTTACTACACTTTGCCATCGGGTGTTTTTTGATTTGAAGTTTAAATTGCTCCCTACTATTCGGTTAAAGGCGTTCTTTTGCTGCCCATTCACAAAAAATAAAGTGCCAATTAGGGCTTTCGATAGATTTTGACGAGCGACAGCAACGGTATAGTTTTGGCCCTTGACTTGCCCCTTGTTTTTTGTCTGTGCATTTAGGAGGCCGATTCGTGTTTTGGTACCTACATTCCCAGACAGTTTTGCACCAAAAAGTATATCCGTCAAAGAACCAATCCGACGACTATAAAAGGGATTGCTATAAAAGTGGCCGAGGTTATTAAACAAATCACTATTCTCCAGGAAAAACTTTCTGCGCTCCGGGAAGTTTATCGCAAATCGAGTAAGATTGGTCACCTGTTGATCCACCTCTACTTGCGAAAAATCAGGATTTACCGTAAGGTCCAATCGTATGGAGGAACTAATGTTGTACTGCCCGTCCAGGCTAGGAATGAATTTCCCCGTTTTGGTATCGGTCAGTTTATCATAAGTATAGTTTACCGCAACAGAAGGGATTATCGAAAACTTTCGCAACACCTTGTCTGGCAGGCTATCCATGCGTACTTGTTCCGTAAAACGGAGGTCATATTGAAGGAAATTTCTAGGAGTTGGGGCGAGATTACTGAATTGATTGGCCTTGTTGTCATTGATATAAAATTGAATGCCCCAGGTGGCTTTTTGAGGGTTGAAATTGAGGGCATACAATGGAATGGCCATTTCATAATACTTTTCCGTTCCTTGTTGGTGCGTTTGGCCTTTCCAGAGGGCGCTCCAACTTTCATTGATCTCATTGATGTTTCCAATGAGTGCATCAAACTGAACACCACTCGCATTCATCGCAAAGAAGTACCCATTATCTTTCTCCTCAAATGGATCTAGGATGACGCCAAATCCATCACTCAAAAATACCGACTCATAATAGACATCCCGCTTCAGTGAACCGACCACATTTTTGGCATCGGAATCGTGGTAAACAACACCAATAAAAAGGAATTTTCGATTGTGGAAAATCTTGACTTCTGTTTGATTGGTGGCTAATCCTTCATCAGAGGGATACGTGTTATGGAAACCAGTAAATGGCGCTATTTTATCCCAGACAGCGTCGTTCAGTTTGCCATCCACGGCTATTTGTTCTTCCAAGAATGGAATGTTGGTCGGATTGGCCTGTTGCCCATAGGCAGCGATCACCGAAAATAACAATAATAAGGTAAGCCGAATATTCATAATTTAAAAAATTGGTATAGGAATAATTTATAACGAAGAATGCATTTGCTTCTTAACTCTACAGAAGCACCCGCCGTGGGGTACGGTGACTTTTTGGATGACCGCTCTGAATGGATCGTACTGGATTGCCATCGTCGCGGTTCCTTCACTTTTAAACTGCCGAAAGTCGGACCACATTCAAAACCCTTTGGGGTTGGGAAGGAATCCTACGCAGCTACGAATACGGTTGCCGAACACTCTTTCGATAAATACTCAAAATCTTATCTCAAAATGCATAGAAAAGGCAGGCGAACGAGTTCGCAGCTACGAGGATAAACCTAGATTATTAGTGTTGTTATTGTATACTATTTATTGGCTGCTACTAATTTATAGAAACGGTCATAGATGAAGAATTGCTAACGATATCGTGCATTTTTCCACCTTTTGTTTTAGCAAAATCTACTGCAGATTTACCACTTGCAATTTGTTTATTGGCATCGGCATTTTTTGCTAATAGATAACGAACCATTTCTAGTTGATCATATTGGATAGCATTGGTTAATACGGTACCAAATCCTTCATATTCCTGATCAAGATAAGCGCCATGTTCATAGAAAAGATCCATCATTTTTAAATCTCCATTACGCGCTGCTGCGATCAAAGCTCCTTCATCCAGGTAGGATTTTCTGTATAAGCTTGCTCCCGACTCAATGAGTAATCGCACCATTTTCAAATTACCGTTTGCCGCTGCAGCATTTATTGGAGCACTCTTGCCCTCCGAGCCACAATAGAGACAGTTAGGATTGTACGTCACCAGCAACTTTTTTAGCTCAGCATAGTTGTTTTGATCAATGGCCTCGAGTAGGTATGCACATTGTTTTTTGCTTTCGGAAAGTTTATCAAAATCGTTTGTCTCTATACTAAAAGGCAATGGCTTGCAGACTTTTTTCTTAGTTTCGACAATTTTCACTTCTTTAGGTTCCGGGGTAGGAGTTGCTGTTTTTTCTTCGGGAATAACCGTGAAAGCTACCACGTTGTGCAATCCTGGTTCTGGAGGGCGTAGTTCTTCACAAGCCAACAAATTTGTAAATGCAATGGCAGGAAGGCTAAAAATACCGAATGCCAATAGAGCCATAAACAATAACCCTGTTTTCATTTTGCTGAATCTCAGATTTGCAGGATTTGAAAACTGAATCAGTGATTGCACTCGATTGGATAATTCTGACTTTTTTAGAGACATTCCTGCTACAAGCGCATAGTTGTGTGGACGCTCTTTTATCCAGGACGCTACAGTGAGCAAGCATTCCGCAAGCGCCAGATTATTGCCTGTCATTTTAGCTGCCCAAGCATCGCAGAGTAACTCATTGGTGTTGTTTATTTCTTGTTTTACCATCCGGTGTAAAGGCTGGAAAAAAAACAGAATATCGATTATGGCAATCAGGCAAGTCCAATAATAGTCTTTACGAGCAATATGCGCAAACTCATGGGCCAGCATAGCTTCGAGTTGTGCTCCCTGCAGGTTTATTACGGCTTTTTCAGGTAGACAAATTTCTTGATTCTGAATTAATATCGGACTATTTAAAATTGCGGACTGCGTTAAATTTATCGGCCTAGACAAGTTTAATTTTTGTTGAATATCTTTAAAAACAGCTAGGGTTTCCCGATTTTGTACTTCTTTTCTAGGGCTAATTTTTTTGAAATACACCCAATGTTCGCCAACAAATCGAACGACTAATACTAAACTGCCCATCAGCCAAACAAGCAAGAGTAATGGTAAAAAGAACCAACTATAATTGGTAGAGGAGTTGGCAGCAAGTATACTTGGGGGAGTTGATACTTGACTAGGAATAATCGCCTCTTTATGGTCAATAAAAACACTACTAGCGGGGACTGAATTGTCAATCTTTTGCTCCGCAACGACTACTGGAACAATTGGCTGCGACTCAATAGGAATAGCGAAACAATCCGTTCCATAAAATGAAGCAAAGACACTAGTTGTCAAACCTCCAATCAAAGCCGCTTTCCACAGATAGTTTTTTAATAAGGGCGATTGAAAAATGGGCGTCTTTACCAGAAGGGCAACAATCAAAATCCAAACTGTACTATGCAATAGATAAGTCATTGCAAAAGCTACTAGAGAAGAGTAAGGGAGGTGGTTTAGTAATTCGTTCATAGTATAAATTCTTGTAACAAATGAGCGTAAAAGGTTTTTTGCTTAGCGACTAACTCTTGGTGTTTTTTCGTTTTTGAGCGGCTTCAATCATCATTTTTAGTTGCTCCAACTCGTCGGTTTCAAAGGTATTTGCCTCTAGTAGATGGTTGACTAAGACGGACGATTTGCCATCAAAAAGTTGCTCTACCAAACTACTGGTCATAGAGGACTGTGTTTCTTTTTCTGAGATGTTTGCCTTGTAGATATATTGACGTCCTTCTTTGTGAAAGGCAACGATGTCCCGCTTGTGCAACCGCTGTAAAACGGTACTGATGGTGGTTATCGCAAACACTCGTTCTGGTTTTAGCGCTTCCACAATCTGACCAACGGATGCCTGTTTCAAATCCCAAAGCACCTTCATTATTTTGAGTTGCAAATCGTCTAGTTTTATCTTATCCATAGTCTACTATTAAATTGTGATACTACAAATGTAGTATTTAAAAACTACACTTGTAGTATTTTAAGTGAATTTTAACATTTTATTTTGAGAATAGGTTTAAGAAAGACCGTTCATCCGATAACTCAGCAAACAAAACATCCACATTTCAATAGAGATGTCTAAACAAAAAATGTAGGATTTTTTCATTTCAAAATCTGCTCTCTCCTTGGACTTAACCGAAAATTCCAAGGACAAGTCGATAAAAAATGCATCTGTCGGTTATTGTTTGCAACTTACCACTATACAATTCAAATTGCTACTTATTGCATTGATTATCTAGTCTTTACAATTAACAAAAAAAATAAATTTTAATGAAATTTTCAGCTTTCGAAATGCAACCATCAATACCTCAAAGGGAATCTGGCCAAGCGTTTACTAAAAGAGCTATTTATCAAAAGACCACCCTTTACAACAAAAAAGAAGGCAGACAACAACTGCCAGACCCGAAAGACCTGGAATAACAACCATATACTTTGTACTCAACCAGGCGATATTTTACAAGTACTTCAAAACAATTTACTATGGGCATTGATTATCTAAAATTTGGCATAATACGCTCCATGATACAATTTGAAGAGAGCCATCGCCAATTGTCTCTATTCCAAGCCGGGCGGTGATACCTTGCTACTAACTATTTTCTACCCAAAAGTCCCTCTACCCGCTACATTTCCTAACCTTAAAACAATTTACAAATGAAAATGCTAGAAATGTCCACCAAAATGAAAGACTTAAGTATCTATAGTATTGGAGTTTTTCTAATGATCTCCTTCATCGGCTATTCCATCATCATGTATAAAAAAGCCACAAATAAACGAGCGTTTTTAATTGAAGAACATTATGGTGACCGTTATTTTTTTGGCTATCATGGGTATAAAGATAAAGCCCTGATCCACTACAAAGAAGCGCTACAATTAGAACCAGAGAACCAAATAATGCACACCAAGTTATGCAGAACCTACTACCACCTATGTGTGATCAAAGATACAAGTTGCGAAGAGGCACAA
Organism: uncultured Saprospiraceae bacterium; assembly: GCA_938016265.1. GTDB lineage: Bacteria > Bacteroidota > Bacteroidia > Chitinophagales > Saprospiraceae > JAHDHB01. Next base: position 105 of record CALLWB010000142.1, on the reverse strand, counting down.
GTACAACTCAACAAATCAATCGAACAATTCCCTGACGTCAAAGTACTCAAAGAATATCGTTCAAAATTAATTCAAAACATCAACGATAAAACTAATCAGGTGGTG
>CALLWB010000141.1 GCA_938016265.1 uncultured Saprospiraceae bacterium | reverse complement strand
TAATTTTTAATTCAAATAATAATAGTTTGAGAAAGATGGGAAGGGATTACTCCATTTTTTCGTCCGACTTAAAACCAATCCGCCTCCGTTCTTCCTGCGAGATTTTAGTTTCCTCCTTCTCTAGCAAATAGTTGATCGCCTGATGAATATCTTTAAATTGCGTATTCATCTCTTCTTCAATTTGCAGAATGGCTTCGCGTAGATCATTGAAGTCAGTGTTGAATTTTCGAAGGGATACGAAGGTGCGCATAATAGCAATGTTGACCTCGATTGCTTTTTTGCTTTTTAGGACGGAGGAAAGCATGGCTACACCGTGTTCTGTGAAAGCAAAGGGTAATATTCTTACTCCCATTACTTCTCGATTGGAGGTCGCAAAATGCGACCTCCAATTTTCCAGCTCTTCTTTAGTCAACTCAAACATAAAATCTTCTGGGAATCTATCGATATTCCTTCTGACTGCTTGTTTCAAAGCTCTGTTTTCTACTCCGTACAGACTTGCTAAATCCTTATCTAACATCACTTTGAAACCTCTTATGTAAAATATTTTTTTTATTAAAACTTCAGTATGAAGTTGAATATTTTTTTCGTTTTCCATTGTTATTGATTCTTATAATAAATTTTGGATTTGAGTTCACATTTTTGAGACCTCCATTTTACTTTATTTTTTTGTCCCACTAAAATTGGGTATCACAAATTGTGATACCCAATTTGTACTGTATCTCAGTATTTTCAGGGGTTTAAAAATTGGAGGTCACAAATTGTGACCTCCAATTGCATTTTCGATTCAACTTTGAGATCGAATTTTGCGACTTCAAAGTTTTCCGCATCTTGAGGTCACAATTTGTGACCTCAAGTTGAAATAATCAACCACTCCAACCCTCCCGATCCAAACTCCGATACTGAATCGCCTCAGAAAGATGCTCAATCTTAATATCCGCACACCCACCCAAATCCGCAATCGTCCGCGCCACCTTCAAAATCCGATCATACGCACGTGCAGACAACTGCAACTTCTGCATCGCCGTCTTCAACAACAACGCCCCAGCAGCATTCAGCACACATAGCTCCCGAATCATCCGACTCGGCATTTGCGCATTGCAGTACACTTGGTTCAACTCTTTGTAGCGTTCTATTTGGAGGAGGCGGGCTTGTACTACTCGCTTGGCAATCTCCTCGCTTTTCTCGGAGTTTTGATCTGCAGAGAGCTCGTCGTAGGAGATGGGGGTGACTTCGACATGGAGGTCGATTCGGTCTAGGAGCGGGCCGGAGATTTTGCTGAGGTAGCGTTTTACAATGCCGGGGCCGCAGACACATTCTCGGGTGGGGTGGTTGAAGAAGCCACACGGACAGGGGTTCATAGAAGCAACAAGAACAAAAGATGCCGGATAATCTACAGATATCCGAGCGCGCGAAATCGACACCTTACGCTCTTCCATTGGCTGACGAAGCACTTCCAATACTGTCCGTTTATACTCAGGCAATTCATCAAGAAAAAGGACGCCGTTGTGGGCCAAAGAAATCTCTCCAGGTTGTGGATTCGAACCACCACCAACCAACGCACCATCACTAATGGTATGATGCGGAGAACGAAACGGACGTACAGAAACCAAGGAGGTATTGGTAGGCAATTTACCTGCTACAGAATGGATTTTCGTGGTCTCCAATGCCTCCTGCAAATTAAGCGGTGGGAGGATGGTTGGAAAGCGGCGGGCAAGCATGGTTTTTCCAGCCCCCGGAGGGCCAATTAAAATTACATTATGTCCACCAGCAGCGGAGATCTCTAGGGATCTTTTGATGTTTTCCTGGCCTTTTACGTCGGAGAAGTCCACATCGAAGGCGCTGGTTTTGTAGGAAAATTCTTCTCTGGTGTCTATTGATAATGGCTCAAGCCTACCCTTCCCATTAAAAAAATCAATGACCTCTCTGATATTTTCGACGCCATAAACGTTTAGGTCATCGACGATAGCTGCTTCGCGGGCGTTTTGTTTTGGGAGGATAAATCCTTTAAATTTTTCGCGGCGGGCTTGGATGGCTATGGGTAGCGCCCCTTTAATTGGGCGCAAACTCCCGTCAAGCGACAACTCGCCCATGAGCAGATAGTCTGCAATCGCAGCGGTTGGAATCTTTTCTGTTGCTGCCAAAACACCGATAGCGATAGGCAGGTCATAAAACGAACCTTCCTTACGAATATCTGCCGGTGCCATATTTATAATAATTTTGATCCGTGGAATTCGTTGGGCATTGTTCTTTAATGCGGCTTCTATCCGCTGATACCCTTCTCGAACTGCACTGTCAGGTAGTCCTACTAGCGAATAGCCAGGTTTCCCTTCGCCTACATTCCCGCCGGCATTTACTTCAATGGTAATCGTGGTGGCATCTACTCCATGGACAGCACTCCCAAATGTCTTTGCTAACATAAATTCTTTCTTTTGTTAAAAAATCGTGGAGTACTTTTAGAAATCCCTCCTCTATATAGAGTCAGAATTCCGGATTTTACATAAATTTTTTTGACCTTTTTTTTCGATTAGAGCGTATGATCTTGTTTTTCAACAGATTGGAAGTCGATCTTTTTTTAGCTGAAAAAATAAAAAAACTAGTATTTTAGCACCAATTCGCGGTTGGGGTGAAAATTTGAAAGTATAAGTAGCATAGATTACCTAGGCGAGTGATATTGAATCATAAATTGCCCCGAGAGAAATTGCCTTTAACATACTATTCATTAAACCCAATTCATGCAATAGAAAATTCATTTTATGCTGAAACCTCTTCAAAACTGCGCACGTCCCTCAATTTTGATTATTGCATGAATTGGGTTAAACAATTGTAGGGTATTAATTTTGCTTGGAAGTTGTTTTTTTGGAAGTTTGATGGGCAAACTACAATTATAATTCTCCTGTTGTTAATATTTCAATACCGTAAAAATAACCATATAGAAGAATTGTACATACCGGCAAAAATTAGAGGCATCAAAACTAAACAATGAACGAACTTTATAATATCCTAAATGAGCTAATTGGCATTACAGAAAGTGAATGGAAAAACTTTGTTGTTCATTTAAATAGAAAAGAATTTAAAGCCAAGACCCCAATAATTAAAGAAGGAAATGTGGCACATAATATTTACTTCATCGAATCCGGCCTAATGAGAACGTACCACTTGCTGGATGGAAAAGAAATCACTACTTATTTCTCTTGTGATAAACAATTCATTTCTACTTTTGCCAGCTTTATTACTCAAACACCGTCTTTCGAATACTTAGAAACGATTGAGGATAGTATTGTATATGAATTGCCTTACCGCGGCTTGACAGACTTATACTCAAAATCTCCAAAATTTGAAAAACTAGGTCGAATTCTTGCCGAACAAAACTACCTGTGTATTCTTGACCGTGTATTAGCCATGCAAACAAAAACCGCTAAACAAAAGTATCTGGAGTTCATGAAAAATAATGCTCAAAAAATTGTTCAAAGAGCACCGCAACACCAAATTGCAAGTTTCTTAGGGATTGCTCCTGAATCGCTAAGCCGGGTAAGAAAAAACATTTCCATTTCTTAACAAATGTCAATGCAGGTGGAGGCTTGAAATTGTTCCTTTGTATTTCATCAAAAAATCGAAATACAATGAAAATCACGTCAATAACAAAAACAATAGTTACAGGACTATCTATTATTTTTATAGCTAGTTGCTTATTCCAATCTTGCGCACTTAAACCTCAAGCTTGGACTCCCCCTATAAAGCCTGAACTAGTTGGCACCATTGCAGAAAACGAACTGCTAAACACTACAGAGTGGATAGACTTGGATGGTTGGTACGGACCTGAAGATATCGCAGTAGACAAGGAAGGAAACTTGTATTGCGGCGCTCATTTTTCAAAGAATAACTTCAACAATGGAGCAATTTTGAAAATTGACACTTCAGGGCAAGTGCGTGTTTTTTGTAATACAGAATCTTGGGTAACAGGATTGCATTTTGACCATAATCAACATCTTATCGCCTGCGATTCAAAAAGGGGGTTAATTAGTGTTGATCCAAGTGGAAAAATAACAATATTGGCCAACGAGGATCAAAATGGAAACAAATTTCTAATCCCAAACGATGTCGATATTGCAAGTGATGGAATCATCTATTTTTCAAACACCTCCAGCAAAGTAACGTTCAGTAGAAAGAACGCTAGAAAAATCCTACTGGAAGCTAAACCAGATGGCGGGCTCTACAGTTACCACCCAACAACAAAAGAAGTAAAAACCCTTATTGATAGTTCCTTTTTTGGAAACGGAGTCGCGGTGTCAAAAAATGATGAATTTGTTTTAATGGTGGATTTAACAAAATATAGAGTGCTCAGGTATTGGTTGAAAGGAGCAAACAAGGGAAAAATCGACCTGTTTCTGGAGAACTTACCTGGTTTACCAAACGGGGTTTCTAGAAGAAAAGACGGTAGTTTTTGGCTCGGGTTTACCACTAAAAGAGATGATCTATTAGATAAAATCCAACCAAAACCAGGTCTAAAAAAACTAGTTTATGGATTTCCTCTTTGGCTGCAGCCAAAACAAAAACCATTTGGAATGATTATGCAGGTTAGCCAAACGGGGGAAATCATAAAGACATTTTATGACACAACTGGTAAATTTGTTTCAGAAGCTAGCTCAATCGAAGAACATAATGGTTATATTTATCTTGGAGGCGACCTGACTGACCACATAGGAAGATACAAGTTGGACTAAGAAAATTGCTTAAATTGTTTGATTAATGGATCCTAATTCTGTGGACTATCTGACTGTTAAATATTTACAAGAAGACCTAGTACTAAAAAATGAAAATGGAAAAAGAAATCCCAAAAGAAGAAAACGAAATCGTTCTATGTATCCCAATCACTTTTGAAACACGGGAAGAATTATTCGCCGAGGTGATAAAAAACAATCTTAAAGACTACCTGTTTGCGGGGATGGTGTTAATGAATACACAAACCAACGAGCATTTTGGATGCGAAATCTGCAAAAGAGATCCCAGGATGAAAAAAGCGTTCGAATTATCAGGAAAGGTAAACCACCTATCCGCTTCCTATCTAGAAGAAATTGACGCCCACAATTTGGTGGTCTATCTCTCTGGTAAATCAGGAAATTTTGAACAAGCACACGCTATCGCAAAAGCAGCCGGAGCAATTTTGAATTCTGGAGGAATCGGAGTAAAGGTAGAGTCCGCTGGAAAAGCATTTACTGCAAAAAAATGGTATTCTCTTTCCCGTGAGTTCGACAAAATGAATCTATATGAGCTGTTCGTTGTAGAGACCATCTACGATGAAGAAACTATGTTAACCTACAGTTGTGGAATGCACAACATCGGCCATAAAGACGTTGCAATCCAAGGGGAATCCTTTACTGATGCTTATCCTCTTATCCGAATGTTCAATGTCTTTCGGTTTGTAGATGAACCCATTTTAAATGAAAATGAAACATTTAGTCTTAGCATGGATGCAGATCGATATAGACTATCGAATATGGAAAATCCGCCCACAAAAGGAGAAGGTCTTTTTGAAAATCAATTTGGATTTTGGGAACTAATAAAATTAGAAAACAATTCCTAGTAAAAAAGAATCCTAAAGATTTCTAAGCCTAAAAGGGTTGGCAAGCTCCTAATTAATTGAAAAATTCCACTGTGAATGAGGAACCCCAAATTAAAAAACAACAATCAAATGTCAATTACCCTAAATAATTTTGAAGAGTTTGTAAATTCAGAAGTACTTGAACGCGCCAAAAACTACCTTGACAGTGGTTCCGTAACGGAAGTAGAGGAACTCTATGAAAATGATTTTACAGCAGTTGTGCTAGGAACAACGCGCTACAACGTCAATATTAGAATAAATAATAAATCCGAGCTTTTAACACATCAATGCAATTGTCCTTACGATTTTGGACCAATTTGCAAACATAAAGTAGCCCTATTATTAAAAATCAGCGCACATAAAAAAAATGGAATCGCTTTTCAAAAAGGCAGTTTAACTCGAATAAAGGAAAAATTAGAACGCTGCAAAAAGGAAGAACTACTGCAACTTTTGCTAGTACTAGCTAAATCCAATAGTAGCACTCAAAATCAAATTATGTTTCAATTGGGTTTGAAATAGATTTTATTTTTTTCTCGAAAAAACAAGGTTAACTATACGGTGAGTTTGTTTGGATAAAAAGAACAAATAAAAATTATAGTCAATAATGATAGACCAAAATAAAACAGAGGATCCAGCTCAAATCGCCAATTTGTTTGCTGCAAAATATAACAATGCAGGCTACCAGTTTGACTTCTCAATGAAAAGTCTCCTAGTAGAAATGGACAAAATTTTAGAAGCAAATTCCAATCATTCGCTCGAAAATAGGGAAATACTTGTTGCGGAATTGACCGCCTATTTTGGTGAAACCATTTGCCAACTCCACCAGGGAAAATGGGAAGGTGCATTTTATGGACCTCTAAACCCTAATGGCGTCAATTTTTACACGTGTAAAATCAAAGTGGGGGACTCCGAATTTGGCCCTAGTCATTTTTTTGAATACTACGTTTCTAATGGAAAAAAATCGGAAGGAACTTTCAAAAATTATTTACAGACAAGTGAAAAATTAGTAGGGATATTAAAGAACAATTGAACAAACCCCCTATTTACAACAACACAAAACCCGCCCAATTAACAGGCATCGCTCCTAGCCTAAGCAGTTCGAATTTTGCATTGCGGAGGGCGGTAGGCGCATTTTGATTTTTCGTTAATAGATTATTGTAAAATGCGATCATCAGGTCTCTGGTAGCCGTATCATTTACTTTCCATAAGCTGGCCACAACATGGTTGGCTCCTGCTAGTTTGAATGCGCTTTGTAAACCAAGTACCCCTTCAGAATCATGAATATCACCAAGGCCAGTATTACAAGCCGATAAAACCACCAATTTAGTATTGCTTAAATCCAAATGAGAAACCTCATAAGCCGTTAGAATACCATCATTGTCAGATCTTGAAATGTATTCTTTTGAGGTCCAGGTATTGTCCGCACCAGAGAGCATCAGCATGGACCGTTGCAGCGGGTTACCCGAAGTGTGTAGACGATGTTTTAAAGCCACTTGCTGGTCCTGTTTGTCAATTGGCGATAAATATTTTGCATGAGTTGCAAAGTGACAAATATCGGGAGATTTGCTTCCTGTATTATTCTGGATGGCCTGTTCTGTAGCATTACTTCCTACAAATTGGGTGCACTTACCTTCATTGTTTCTGATAATTTCACTTACTTTATTGATTTCATCTTTAGTAGCGGGAAGTGGGGTAATCAAGTCACGAACGGCAGTACTCATTTTGTCTTCTTGCTTGCATCCAGGAGGCAAATTGTAGGTGATATCTCCAAATAGAACTGCACTTTCATAAGGGCTGCTATTAAAAGCAGAAGGAGGAGAGATTGTCTTCTTTCGCACTATAAAATCACGAATGGTGCTGTAATAGTGGAATTCATAATCCTCCGCAAGGTATTTTTCATTTTCATCTTGTAATGCTTCGAAAGATATTCTGTGCATTAATCCAGAAGGAGAAAGATGAATGGTCTCTATATTCTTCAGATAAGGCGTCAATGGTTGCCATACTTTCTCGTAGAGCCTTTTTAAACCTTCATAGTTTCCAATATAATTTGGGTATCCAGCAGTTCCATTTGTTTGAAGTAGTTCGCTAATCGCTTTTTGGTCTGTGATACGAATAAACTGAGGCGCAGATTTATCTTTATGCGTCAGCAATGCATAATACATCCACATCGTATCACTTTCCTCATAAAATCGAACAAAATCAAGGATTACTTCAGTAGCATTGAGTTTGTTTTGTGCCTCTTTCCAAGCGACTGGAGTTTTGTATAGTTTTTTTCTTAAAATCTCGTTTTTTAACATCTCTCGGGTCAGCTGCTCTTGTTGGTCATGCAATGCTGCTAAATCCACCTGCTGTTCATTGCGTTCCTCAAGTGTCATATGTTCTGCTTGAGAGCGCTCTTTCTTGACTGCATTCAGTTTATCGAATAGCCGCTTTAACTCCTCATCCTCTAAATTATTAATCAACTCCTGCGCAGACAAGGAGTAATCCAATGCCAATGATTTAGTATTTAGTAGCAGGTTTGCTGCTAAAATTTTGGTGTCCTCTGACCCATGTTTTGCTGTAAATGAAAAGAAGTCATCATATACGGCATTAATTTTTTTAGCGTATTTAAGGCGTTGATTGTTTGGCAAGAAAAGGTAGGTGTCATTTAGGTTTTTTACATTTCGAGTAATGGTCAAATACCATAAAGAGTCTGCTGTTTTATAATTTCCAATCCCCTCATAAGAAACTGCCAACTTATTGTAGGTATATGTAATATCAGGGTGTTCTTGTGCTAGTAATTTTTGCCTGATACTAAGAGCTTTGTAATAAAATGAAATCGCTTTTCCATATTCGTGAGTCCGACTATAAACTAATCCTAAATTACTATAAACATTAGCTAATTGGAGAACCTCTTCATCACTAATTCCAAGCCTAATTTCTAAAGATTTAGTGTAACATTTCTTTGCGTTCCCGTACTCAGAAAACCCTAAATAGATATTTCCTAGGCTGTTATATACATCTGCGACGCGATGATGCTTTTCTCCAAATGCTTTCTGCCTTAACTCCAATGCCATATTTAGGAAGGTAGTCGCTTTTTCGTAATCAAAATTGTGCGCATGCATTTCTCCTAGACCAATATAACTAAACGCCAAGCGAGGATGGTTTTTACTAGTTGTTTTAAGATCAATATTTAACGCCTTTTGATACAAAAAAATGGCTTTTTCATAGTCACCAAGATCCTCGTAAACTGCTCCTAAACCATTATAAGCATCTGATACGGAAGGATGATCTTCATGGAGTACATCAATTCTTATTTCTAGTGCTTTATTATAAAAATCAATTGCCTTTTCAAAGTTGAGAATATCCCCATAGACACCTGCCAAATTACTATAAGAATCTGCTACACGAGTATGCCTTTCACCAAACACCTTCCTTCTGATATCGAGTGCTTCAGTATAATTGCTAATTGCTTTTTCATATTGGGTGGTAACAAAATAAATCGCTCCTAAATTATTGTAAGAATCTGCGACATAATGATGGCGCTTGTCAAACACTTCTAGTCTGATATTGAGTGACTGAGTATAGTAATTTATAGTTTTTTCAAAATCACCTAGGTAATAATAGACATTCCCTAAATTATTATAAGTATAGGCCGTGCTTGCGTGCATTTCTCCAAAAACTTCCAGTCTGATAGTTAGTGCTTTGGTATACTCGCTAATTGCCTTTTGGTATTCCGCAGTATAGTAATATACATTTCCAATGTTATGAAAGGAAGTGGCAATGCCAGGATGATTGCCCTCAAATTTTTCTTTTTTTATGGCTAATGCACTCTTAAATAATTGATGAGCTTGCTGATAATTTCCGGCCTCAATATGCGTCTTTCCCAAACTGTCAGAATACATAGCGACATTTAGATGTCCTTCTCCAAAAGAATCTACTTGTACTTGTAATGCTTTTTCAAGCACCGTAATAATAGAATCGATTTGTGCCGAGACCGTACCAGCATAGTAAAATAAAATACAAAAGCAGAGGATTTTGTTTTTCATAAAGTACAAACGCTTTAAGTGAAGATAATTGCATGTACTTAAACAACTATAAGATAAAAATGTATTTAAATTTAGTCCGCATTATGTTTATTAGTTGTTAAAGGCATTTGACTGATTCTATTAAATTTACAAAATAACTTGAGTTATATTGCTAAATAAAAGAGTTTTTCAAACAGAAAAAACCGAAAGCTACCCCACTCATCAGCAGACGCTAAAGTACTCATTCTTGACAGAGGAAGCAATTCATTCTATTGCAAATGAGATTGATCGATAAATAAAGGGATGTCAAAACTCAGACAATCCCTTTTATAAATATCTTAGAGCTTGTCAAGCTCCTTTCGATGACGTTACTGACCCGCTATTTAGGCACATTAGAAGGATTCAACAAATCATAAAACTGATTTAATTTTGGCAGAATAATAATCCTCGTCCTACGATTCATTTGTTTGCCAGTTGGCGTGTCATTGGAAGCTATGGAATTGTATTCTCCACGTCCTGCCGCAATCAATTTGTTAGGATCGACGCCATAGTTTTTGTGCAGTACACGAACGACTGCGGTGGCTCTATTCACACTCAGATCCCAGTTGTCATCCATACAAGACGACTTGATGGGCACATTGTCGGTGTAGCCTTCTACCATCACCTCCAGGTCCGGTCGGGATTTTACAATCTTCGCTATTTTGCTAAGCACTTCCTGCGCTCTAGGCGTTATGATAGAACTTCCGCTATGGAACACCATTTTATCCGACAAATTGACAAATACAACGGTTTTGTCCACTTTCACCTCTACATCATCGTCTGCTACACCTTGCTTTAACACACTTTTTAGGTTGATGGCTAGTGCCAGATTGATTGAATCGGCTTTCGTTTTTGCGCCTTGCAACAAATGGATGTATTTGTCTTTATTTTCTAATTGGGAAAGCGTCTCTTTAATATTTTCGTTGGCCGACTGCGACAGCACCGTCAAATCGCCTACTTGTGTCAATTGTTTATCTCGAATACTTTTGGCATCGGTGAGCTGGTCTTTCAAATCGTCGATTTGTTCTTCTCTTACTTTCAGCAGATTGTCTACTGATTTTTTCTCCGCTTCTTTTTTTGCCAATTCCGCTCTACAAGCAGAAATTTCTCCTAGGTGTTTGTTCAGGCTAAACTCACAATCGTTCAATTGATTATTGGCGATTTCTAGTTGTTTTTTGTAGCCGGCTTCGCGTTCTGCTAGCTTTTTCTTTGATACACACGAAGTAAATGCAACTGCTATTAACAGTAAAATACTACTAAGTTTCAAGGTATTGTTCATTCTAAAATTGGTTTTAATTGACTATTTCTTACAATGTAACGATTCGTTTACAATTTGAGTACTGTAGATGGTGATTTTAGGATAAAATTAAGGTTTTTGGGAGAACGAATTTCATAATTCACAAATTGGTATGCTCCGCTTTCTTCCTTCCCAAATAGAATATGATAACAAACCCAGTTTTCCTACGACTTAACTTATACAGCGAACTATAATAATCAATCTCAAAAAAATTAAAGTCATGAAAAAGGTATTACATTCATTTTATAGTGGGAGTTGGTTGGCGGTAATGCTAATCTCTATCCTGTTTACTGCTTGTCAAAAGGAAAGTCCGATCGAGTTATTGCAAGAAAGAATAACGGGCAAACACCAACAATCTTCCAACGCAAAGTTTGCCCAGTTTTCCGACTACGACCTACTAGACGATCAGGAAAAAGCAGATCTTGCCAGGTTTCTAGGATGGATTTGGGGCGATGGAAGACCCTTCGATACCAACAATGGCACTGGAGCAGAGTTTAAAGGCGGTCATTCAAAATATAGTAGTACCGTAAAACGACTAGTAGCGATCGACTTAAACAACGACGGCAACATCAATCCATTTAACCTTCCCGAAAGTGGGAACCGCAAACTACTTCCTAACATTTGGGACTACTGGGACAATGCACTTCCAGGAGGCAATCCAGGCGATCCGCAGGTACTACGCGATGCCCTGCGGAATCCTAATTTCTTGGCAGGGTTGATTGATGGAGAAGGATTCATCGCTCATTCGTCTAGTAAAGACTACTATATTGACGATCACACCTATGCTCCCTCAAATCCAGAAAAGAGTTTATATGGAATACTTAATTTTGGGCCAGAACGGATGAACCAACTATTTTGCCTTCTAGGAGAAACCTATGGTTTTACCAATACAGAAATGCATTTCGGTAATAAGAAATTTGTATACGCTACCCAGCACTGTGAGGCAATGGAGGCATTAAGAACCAGATATGACCTAGCAAAAGCAACCAATGAAAATCCGGCGACAGGGAATGATATATTCACCGTCAAAATAATTATCAATCCAGCTGATTTTGCCACGTTAAAAGGCTATGGATATTTCCCAATTTCCACAGGAAAGTATCGAACACCTGCTCCTGACAATGACGGAACGCTTAATATACTGACAGGCGACAAACCAGAAATCATCCCTGAAGTACAAGGAGGGATGACTTTTTTCGAAGGAGGTAGCACTGGAATACATATTTCACATACCGAGACCAACGGATATTTGAATTCTGATTTGGACCTTGTTCCATTTGCCAATGACAACACCGTATCCTGGGAATTGGTTGATTTAGGTAATGGCTATTTTCGAATTGTCTCCCTGGATGATTCAAAAACAAAAAAATGGCTGCAAGCTTGGGAAAATGGAACAGTAAAAATGACAGGAGACAAAAGTACAGGTTCTAAAACACAATGGGAACAAATAGCACTCTCGAATGGTAGCTATTTATTAAAAAATAAATTTTACGCCGATTACCTGCGAATAGGAAACAATTTAGAAATTAAACGAGGCGCTAGTGGAAAAGCGGCACACTGGACGATGGAAGAAGCGGCTACTTGTGCGCCATAAGTTTTTGTTCAGTTATTGAATGGGCCTTTAAAAATAGAAATTACACAACGTTACAAAAGAGCATTTTGCTTGGAAAAACGTTGTGTTTTCTTTTTTATAGAACAAAACCTCACAAAACATAGTGCATAACCCAACATCTAAGCTAAAATTACGTAAAATCAATCTAAAAGATTTACATTAGCCGACATGAAACAATTTATTAGCAATACAAGTATCTCCGCAGTATTATTCCTTGCACTTTTCACTACCACCATACACGCACAAATCCAAACGGTAGAAGACGACTTCGAAGGAAATGGGACCATCACGACCTGGACCGGCGACGATTGCAACTTCAACTCCAACCTTGCAAATCCCCACGTACAAGGGATCAACACCTCCGCCACCGTCCTCGAATACCAGGATGTCGGCGGCCAATACGCCAACGTCCGATTTGAAGTGGCCAATACCTTTGACTTATCCACCGACCACGTTTTCACCCTCAAAATATATGTCCCGTCAAGCGGACTAACAGGCAACCAAACCAATCAAATTTCCCTAAAATTGCAAGACGGAACATCAGGAACGCCCTGGTCCACGCAAAGCGAAATCATAAAGCCCCTGCAGCTAGACCAATGGCAAGTGGTGTCCTTCGATTTTTTAAATGATTCATACTTCAATTTGGACCCCACTTCTCCCCCACCCACTCAACGAACCGATTTTAATAGAGTGCTATTCCAAATAAACGGAGAGAACAACAATGACCTGGTTTTAGCCTACATCGATGATGTCCTCTACAACGGCACCATTGCCGCCGATCCTGAATACAATCTGCTAGTCTGGTCCGATGAGTTTGACGTCAATGGCGCGATCAACTCCTCCAACTGGCACCATCAAACGCAGCTTCCTGCTGGTGGAAGTTGGTTCAATGGCGAAATTCAACATTACACCGACAAGCTAGATAATTCTTATGTTGATAATGGAATTTTACGTATTGTAGGTAAGAAAGAAACCTTCACCGATCAAGGAGAAACAAAACAATATACTTCCGCCAGATTAAATTCTAAATTTGCTTTTCAATATGGAAAAGTGGAAGTCCGTGCAAAATTGCCGTCAGGTGTCGGTACGTGGCCTGCGATTTGGACCCTAGGAAAAAACATTACGGAAGGCGGTGCCTATTGGACCACTCAGGGCTACGGGACAACCCCTTGGCCTGCTTGCGGCGAAATTGACATTCTGGAGCACTGGGGAACCAATCAAAACTACATCCAAAGCGCTACTCATACTCCTTCTAGTTTTGGAAATACTGGTAATTTAGGTGGACAAACCATCCCGACTGCCTCCACTGATTTTCATACGTATACACTGGTTTGGTATCCTGAAAAACTGGTATTCAGTGTTGATGGCGTACCTCATTACACCTACGAGCCGGCCACCCAAGACGCCAACACCTGGCCGTTTGATGCCGAGCAATATCTATTGCTCAATTTTGCCATTCTGCCTAATATTGATCCTGGTTTCACGGAAGATGCTCTGGAGATTGACTACGTGCGGATCTATCAAGCGGATCCTCTTTCCTCCACGACTGTTGCTTCTAAGCAACTATTTGAGGTACAAATTGCTCCAAATCCTGCTTCTGACAACACCACCATCAGCTATCACCTTCCTAGGACGATGGACATAAAACTAGTGATTCATGATATCAATGGAAAACGTGTTCAAACGCTGATCAATGGCCAACAATCTGAAGGGGATCAACAAGTCCAATGGGATATTAAGAACCTGTCGACTGGAGTTTATTTTTATAGTTTGATGACGGAAGATGGGGTTATTTCGGGGAAGTTTGTCATTGGTCGATAGTTGACGATTTTGAAATCAACCCTCATGATCCGAAAATGAAACTTATTAGTAAATTTTACCGAATAATCGCAAAAAAGTATTTACTTGCAAATCACCTTGAATCATAGGGGTTGGGAGCGGAACGCCGTTATTATAGTGTTGGACTGGGCTGGCTTCCAGCGGAGCGACTGGGCCGGCTTATGGTTTGTAATAACAAGCGTTTTGCTGACTTTTTGGGCGAATGCAAAAGACAGTCGCCGAAGGCATTTCTAAAGAAAAAATAGCAATTTAAAAATATAGAAAAAACGTTTAGGGGCTCCTGGAAATAAATAACAAAGCAGACGCCCTCCCCAAAACCAGGGAAGCCGTCTACTATAATCAAATAAATAGCATAAATTCCTTCAAAATCAGCTATTCCTTATCAGCCACCGCCACACTTAGGTCGGTCCCATAATACCGATACACCTGCTCCGTAGCAATCACCGGATCCACTCCTTCCTGAAACAACAGGATAATATCCGAACCACCGAACAAGAAATAACCAAACTCCTCTCCCTTCAACAAAGACTGGCCAGTCGTCGCTGTCATATTTACAGAAGACACCTGGCACATGCCAACAGGAATCACTGCCACAATACCCACATTCCCATAAATAGAGTCCCTGGTATCTATCGTGATGACGCCTCTCGCCTGCGAAAATTCATAGCCGCCTGTCCCATCATCCGGTGCATCAAATTGATGCTTAACTAAATTAACCTCCAGGTAGGTCAACCCCTGAACAGCATAACACTCCTCCACCATCCCGGCAACAGGCGCATGGAATCGATGGTAAGAATAAGGCCCCAAGAAATAATGAACAAACGTACCGCCACCAAAAGCATCCGCATATTTACTGCCCTTCAATAAATCAGTGATCGAAGCATATTTGTGCGTCTTCTTGACATAAATAGCAGGAACCGTAGAATCGGAAGCAATAGAAAATTGATTTCTGTAGGTACAATCTGCAGGAGACACAATCACCTTGTTGTTACTTGGGCTGGCAATTGGACGCAAACCAGGATTCAACTCCCTGGCAAAAAACTGATTGAACGTCAACCAACCACTAGGATTATTCGGTTTGCCGTTGATCAACGAATCTTCGACGCGGTATTGCGGAGAATAAACTCTGAACGATTCCAAAATCTCCTCATTAAACGACTCCGGGGTATTTAGAAAACTCCCCCACAGATTGGCATAATCGACCAACCATTGGTCAAACCCTTCAATGTTTTGAACAATTTTAGTACCGTTAGGCCCCACCTTCTGGTCAATCAACCAATAAAAATGACACAATCGATCGTACACCTCCTCCGCATGTGGTTGCTCCGCACCAGGTTTTTGCCAGGCAGGATGATCGCTTTGCTGCGGCTTCCATCTTGAAAATTCAATCAAAAACACAATATAATCGACTAGCGTTGTCGGCCAGGAGAGCACCTCAAACAATTTCGGATCCATGTTTTTGTATGCTTCGTCTTTCGCCTGGTTGATGGAGGCCAATAAAAGTTGAGCAAAATCACTTTCCGAACTCAATCGCGCCTGCAAATGATCCACCACCTGCTTAGTAGAAACAAAAGACTGATTGGCAATGGCGATTTGCGCATTTACCCGGACGAAAGGGCCATCATTCCCATCGGTCCCATGATTAGGGTTGACAACGGTAAATTGTTCTATTGCGCCTGGCTGAAAGAGGACACACAAGCTTGACCCTCCATAGCTGAAACGGCCAAGTAATTGTCCTTTGGTGACATAATCATTCTCCTTCAAACAATCGTTGAAACGAATAGAAGAAATCTCGGTAATTCCGATGGGCATCACGCATACCATTCCTATCTTGGGATCGTCGCTTTCAATAAAAAATAAGGCCCGTGTATTGACGCTTGCTTCGTATTCCTGCGACAAAGTACCCGCAGAAAAATCAAAACCCTCACTTCTCAATTCACTAAACAAATAGCCACTCACCTTTTCCATTTTGACCAGTTTGCCGGTTATTGGTGCATGAAATCGGTGATAGTCGTGGCCACTTAGAAACGTTTGCAGCACATCGCCTCCAACAAAACGATGCGTATATTCAGAATCATTCAGCATATTCACAAGAGAATACGGCTGACCTTTTACCCAAAACTGAGCAGATCGAGGTACGTTTCTGGACAATCTGTTTACGGTTCCATCGTTAGGAGAAACAATCACTGCTTTATTGTCCACCCCATCAACTGGCCGGCAAATTTTAATGATGTCCCGATGAAAAAAGTCATTATACGACTTAAATCCCCAGTGTTTCGGGTCGGCAATTTTTTGCTCTTCGGTAACAAATTGATCTAAATTATTCTTGATGACGGAAGCCTTCGACAACCATCCTTCCTCTCCTGTATTGATGACGTTCAAGGACGCAGGGGAATCAAGATAGGTGCACCAGGCATTAAGTATATTGGTCAAATAACGATTGAATTCCATGTTGTTGAACACCCGCTGACTCCCTGTTTCGGTATACATCATATAAACAAACAGCGCAGACATCGGGAAGGCGGTTTGTTTTACTTTTGGGGTAATGATTGGTCCTTTATAAGCAAATTTTGGAGCATTCTGAATGATGTAATTCATAGTAATATACAAGTCATTCAGCGTGTTAATCCCATAGTAATAATCAGATTCGTGCAGCTCGTGCACTTTTTTCCCTTCCAGAATCATTTGATCGACATTGATCTTCATGTCAAGATGGGAATCCAGGTAATTTTTGAACGCCTCAATACTTGGTTGATAGGAATAAGCAGCACCGGATGCTTTTTTGTGTTCCCTGGCAAGTTCTACCTGAAGGCTCAACCATTCGCCTAGATGTTTGGCTTCTTCGGGAAGAAAACCAGCGATAACACCATATCGATTTTGGTAGGTATCAGCAAAGTGCCTTTTACCATCATTAGCAATCGTTTTGTTTTTCATAAGGTAATTATTTATAGAAAAAATTCATTAAACATCTTTTTAAATCAAGTCTTACGTCGCGGCGAATTCGTTCGATTTGTACAGAAACCCGGAAATTTGAACTTTGATTTTTTGATTCAGCGTATTGCTTAATTTTAAAATGCCAACAGCAGTTCACCTGAATGCTCCATCAATTAAATCCGAACAACAAATTCGCTATTGCGTGGGCCTGCCTTCTTCGCTGCAAAAGGTAGGCGACTGAAGTCGCGGTTACTGGGCCAGTGATTTTTGTAAATACGCTTCTCTCGAAAGAAAAGTAAAGGGGGGATACTAAATTTCAACTTCTGGAATACCTACCAGTGAGCAGCTCCTAAAGGATTCCACCTACTAGGTTTCTGCCTATCTATAAAAAGTGTAGTACTGGTAATTGATCACTAAGTCTCAATGTGGAGGGGAAGAAAGCCGCCTGGCAAATTTCATATATAAATATACCAATTATTTTGACATATCACAAAATTACATGATATTACTTTCCACCTCTACTCAACTCCAGCGGAGCGGCGGCGGCTATAGCGCAGTTCTAAAGGGCTGGTATTTAATGAACAAAGAACAACATCTACGCTATTACCGACGTAGTAAAATATGAATGGTCCACCTCCAAAAACGGCAAGAAATTATTCACCAATTATACCGCTAAACAACATTTCCACCGCACACGATGCTGGAGCATATTTTCAGACAGCAAAGGGACCTTGGAATTAACTCGATGCAAAAGGCCTCAAACCACCTACACATTTTGAATCCTAATTAACCCCAACCAACACCCATCCATTCAGCGAAACAACTCACAAATACCGCCCATTAGAAACCTAATTAATGGATGATTTTATCCTTGAATATCCCTTCATATAGCCCTAATTTCGTAGCGAACGATGGATACTTCTAGTTTTCAAGAAGAAATTTCTGTTTAAGATTAGAAATAGAAAAAAAAGTCATCAATTCAATTATTGAATAATTATGGACCAAGAAGTTACCCAAACCATTGAATTGCTGGCAACGAAAACACCAATGTTATGGGCGTAACAACTTCGTTGTCGGCAATCTTTTGATAAAAAAATTATACGTTTCACACGAACAAGGTTATTAAGCACAAATGAGAGATTTCTTGGGATTAGATTATAAGTACTATAAAAAGAATGTCCCTGAACAGGAAATCAATAGTCTTGGGCCGGCAATTGCCAACACCAAAAACAAGAAGGTAAAAGAGTTGCAACCCGCCAAAAGTCACCAATCCAAGGAGAAAACCCTCGAACACCAACTAATGTCATTGAAATTCCGATTGGAAACCTATTTAACTAAAGAAGACCATGAAATAATCGAAGCCGGATATTTCCTAAAAGAGATTTTGCGAGAACTGGGTATCAAAAACAAAACGTTTGCCGACTATATTGGTCTACAAGAATCTAACTTAAGTGCCTTATTTTCAGGCAAAAGAAAAATTAACAATAACCTGGCACTAATGCTTGGAAAGATTTTTCAAGTGGAGCCAACTATATGGCTGCACATTCAAAGTAAAAATGAGTTAATGCGATTGGAATTGGCCAAAGAAGATAAAAAGGAATACCTAGGATACGACCTCAAGGAGTTATTGAAAAAAGTCATCTAATTTTGTATGTTTTTTCCTTTCCTATCCGATCTCAAAGCAGGGGTTAGATGCACCAATTGGGGCTTCAGTACTGATTCTCAATAAAAACATACGCCCCAAAATAGTTGGCTTATTAACTGATCGGCCGCTAAATAACAGACTGCAACAAACCCATTCTTTTTGCGTAAAAAGGAATAATAAAGTTTCTATTCGAATAAAAGGTTATCCTATTTCTCTTCCAATTTGAATTGGCTAAGAAATGATCCTTGATTTGTTCTAGGAATTGATTCAAAAGAGACGTTGTCTGCGACAATTCAAACAAATAGTAAGGTGCCTGTTCAACTGCATATTGACAAACTAAAAAACAAACTGGAGGCGATCCTCAAAATTGGTATCCACCCTAAGGATAGCGAGATTGAACAATATGCCAAATATTTCACCAATTTGATTGCTTTTCAAAGTGCAGTAATTGCATTTATCTATCTTGCGCTCTATTTTTTCAAATTCAAAAGTTCCATCTCTTTTATATACTTTGGAATGCTTTTATTGAGTTTGGTTTGTTACTTGCTGAATCATTTGGGCTATAGAAAATTGGCCTCACTCTACATCTTAAGTCTGGTGAATGCCCTCATAATTTTCAATTCGCTTCTAGGAGGTTTTAGTATGGATATTCATCCATTGATGATTGTACTAACTCTTTGCAGTGCGTCTATCCTATTGTCTTTCCGATTGTACCTGGTTTACAATATTATTGCGTTTGTTGTTTACGTATTGGCGAGAAATTATTCCACAGAAGTAGGTCCCTGGCTAGAAGCACCGATCATGTCCAATCGGCATTTTGTCAATTTTGGCTTTGTTCTAGTAAGTGCCTTCACGGTATCCAGATTGATTTTCAATACGGTCCTTAAATACGTCAACAAACAACAAAAAGCACTGGACGAAGCCCGCGGATATATTAAGAAGATCGAAAACCAAAACAAGCGATTAGAAATGTTTAACACCATTGCTGCTCATGATCTGCGCACTCCCACCAGACAGGTCATTAGTTTTTCAGGCATCGCAAAACAAAAAAACAACGCGTTCTCCGATAAGGAGGAGCTGGAGGAATACCTCGAACTAATCTCGAAAGCCGGATTTCGAATGAAGGAGTTAATCGATTCCATTTCTGTACTGAATTCGGTAAATCAACAAGAAAACAAAGCCATCCTGCCAATTGATTTATCCCTGCTCGTCAAAGAGATTCAACCAGAAATAGCAGAAAATCACGGAAATTTCAAAGTACTGCAAAGCAATCTACCAACCATTCATTTTAGATCAACTCACTTGTACTTAATCGTCCAAAACCTAATGAACAATGCCATTAAGTTTAATGACAAGGAGGAAAAAGTCATTCAGATAAACAGCAGTACCGATGCAGAAAACCTCTTTTTATACTTCGAGGATAATGGTATCGGGGTTCAAGAAGACTATAAGGACTTGATATTCCAACCTCTAAAAAAACTACACATCCATGATGTCTACAATGGGTCCGGCTTAGGGCTTTATATTGTGTCAGAAATTTTAACGTATTATGATGGGAATATCGCTTTCTCTGTTAGTGAATCTGGTGGCTCAAAATTCACCATTCAATTCCCTATTGCACTACTAGCCAATTAATCAATTTACCAACATCTTCGCTGTAGCATAATCATTCAAATTACGAGCGAAAGAAGCAAGCTTTGTTTATTTAAAACAATTCATAGAAAAACCAATAGATGGTCTTCTCTTACAAACTGATGGGTAGGAGCCCAACCCAAAAGAGCCGAACCAAAAAATTGATCCGACTCTAGCAGAATTACCTGAGGAAATATTCAAAGTTATAACAACAAACGTCTAGTTACCATAAACCTGAACTTCAGGTATCCGTGCATAATTATCCACCCCTGCATTAATGATATACAGATGGATGTACCGCGCATTAAAATTGGTATTGAGTGTCGTGTGTCCAGTTTGTTGCCAGTTGTTTCCGAATCCTACAAACGACCAGGGACCCCAGATAGAACCATTGCCGTATTCCACCTTGAAGTGCTTGATATTGTAGTACGTAGGTTCTCCTCCGCTGCTTGCGTGTTTTACAACAATCTTACTGACATTTTTCTGGCTTCCTAAATCCAAAAGGAGGCTTGACTGCGGAGAACTTCCGTTGCTTACCCATTTCGTACCTGTATTGTTGTCGTAGGCTTTATGACAAGAGTGTGCCCAATTGTACCGACTGCTATTGGCGCAATTTACAGGAGTCAACAATTGCGGACCGTTCGAGATATCCGGGCAATGTCCGCCACTAGAAAGTCCACCAACAATCCCTACCCGATCGATCTGTACCGCAGGCTCCATAATATCAAAACAAGAATAGTTTTTGTAATTGTAAAATTCCATATGAATATGACAACTCCCAGAACAAGCAGAAGAATAGGTATTCCAAAAAGACTTCGCAATTTTCTTAGGACCATTCAGCTGAATAACCGTATTGACTGCCGTATATTCTACATAAGCCAAATGAGCATACAACACCCAACCCAATGGATAATCCACGCCACCATATGTACCAATAATTTCCCATTTCTGCGCTAATCCGCCATCCTGAAAATTTTGAGAGCCACAAGCATATCCATGACTCATCAACCGAGCCTTCATGCTTTGCGGAGCATTTCCTCCAGGGTAAGTAATCGATTTGGCATCAATTCGCACATCATAATCGCATGACCACGCATAATCAGTATAAGCATTGCCATTATCCTTCCAAACATCCGTTGCCCAATCTCCATACCAAGGAGTATGATGAGCAGGAGGTGACCAATTGGCATGTGTCTCACTTAGCCCTGGATAAGGAGAATGAATACCTACAGCAAGGCCATGAGGATTGGAGTTACGGGCATCCTGTTTTTCTGTTTTCCGCTCTTCTACCGAATCCAGCCATTCAATAACAAAATCCTCGTGGTGTTCATGATCGCCACCTTCCATCTGTTCTTCCAGGACTTCTGGTGTGATGGATGCTTCTTTACATCCCCAAATGGAGATGGATAAAATGCTGATTAAAAAAAGTAATTTTTTCATAATTATAGTTGTTTTAAACCCAATTCATGCAATAGGAAGTTTGTTTTAGGTTGAAAACTCAATAAAAATGTGCACTCTACGGTGATTTTGACTCGCAGACGTAGTAAGGTTACGGGGAGAATCAAAATTGACGGACGTGCGCAGTTTTGCAGAGGTTTCAGCATAAAATGAATTTTCTATTGCATGAATTGGGTGAAATAAGGGCGAATCCTCATTCGCCCAAAATTGGTTAGTGAGAAAATTTGCGCCCTTCTAGCGCATTAGCATTAATTTTGTAGTATGCTGCAGCTCGCCGACGACCAACCGACAGAAGTAAGTACCCGCTGCCATTTGCTGACCTCGCTGATCTGTACCATCCCATTCCAAAGCAATGGTCCCTGGATCTTGTGCGCCGTCCAGCAATACCACAACTTGTTGACCAAGTAGGTTGTATATCCCTAGCGTCACCGTCTGCGCTTCCTCCAGCTCATAAGTCAGCTGAACACGGTGGTCAAATGGATTTGGAAAGGCTTTCAATGGTTGATCTTGTTGCACTTTGTCAAATGGATGTTCCCCTTCTTTTTCTGGGGTGGCGGCTGCTTGGTTGATCCGTGTTGGATTGCCACTGCATCCTTGATTCATGGCATGAAATGATCCGCCGCCCGTATTGAATCCTGAGGTAAAAACAACGCTATTCCCACCATTATAAATCACATGGGAGTTGTTTTGAATTTCTCCCGTGGCCGTTACTGTATTGGAGGCCTGATAATGCGTGTTTTGAGCAACGTTATTCACATTGTGATTTGCTTGGCAGGCGGTGTTTGTAATATTGGTGCACGCGTTATAACTTTTGGTGGCCGTCATATTTTTGAACTCGTTGTAGCCTTTGTTCATGCGACATTGCTTGTCTTTCAATTCAAATTGCACCCAATCGCTGCTCTGAGAATCGTAGACAAACCAACAAAGTGCTCGGATTTTATGCTGGTTGTTTCCATTATTATTCCAAGCATCAATTTTCCCATACGACTGATCCATCCAGTTATAATCTTCTGGATAGGTAATACTTGGTGGAGCAAGCAGACAATCACTATTTGGAGGACAAGTTTCAGCCTGATTGCAATTGAATGGTTGGTTGTTTGGTTTTTTCACTGCAAGATGGGCGCTTGTATTGGTTTCTGTTATAAATACCGGAGCATTTGCCGGACCAGGACCATATTGGTCAATCAAATGCATTAGTACCTTAAAAGAGTTAAACCCTCTGGTATTCGGCAAAATATTACTAGGATAGGAATGGTATAAATTTCCATCCTCACCCCAATTAATTGATTGAATACCATTTCCATTTGATGGATTTGTATACGATACATTCCCATTTATGTGACTCCCGTAGGTATGGATGGCATACCCATCGCACATAGTGACACGATCTAAAATTTCCTTGTAATAATTATCATAATAATGACTAGGATGCGCGTATCCCATTTGACCAGTGATCGGATTGGTAGGCGCCCAGTTTGCCGGAGGCCCAATAAGCACATTTGCCCCATCCAGATCATTTCCCCCATTAGGATGTATTCGGCTATAGGCCGCATTAAAATAATCCGCATAAACTTGTACTGGGACTGCTTGACCATCCTGACTGGTTCCATTATTAGAATCTGGATACTCATAATCCAGGTTGGGTTCATTCCCCATTTGGAAGAATTTTATTTTATGAAAATAGTGCCCTCCCATCGTATAGAGTCCGCGTATCGTGCGTTCTACATGGTCCGCATATTTCGTAGTAGAAGTAAACCCTTCTCTAGGAACCGTCCTATGCACCCCCCAACAAAGCCGCACAATTGGAGTAAATCCATCATCAATAATATCTTTCAACTTTTGTCGATGTCCGTTGAGATCTCCATCGTTGTTTACACCTTCGATGTAAATGATCTCTACGGACCAGCCATCCTGACCATTCATAATATCCGCATTCGCTCCTTGTTGCCACCAGTGAATACCATAAACCGGGTAACAATCCGTTTGCGTACTGCAAGTTGGCAGGCTAAAATAGTTCGCTCCGGTATAATTTGATCCGTACTTGATTCGCCATTGATAGTTGATGTCTGGATTGAAGCCGGAAATTGTTTTTTGCACCGTACCGACGCCAATTCCTGTACTTTGAGAATAATTGCCATTGCCATATTGAATCGTCCAGCCAGCCACCGCAGCACCTGACCATTTGAAAGTCGTTTGAAAGGCAGTCCCCGCATCCGCGCAAGGCACTCCATTAAAATCTGTGTATAAATTGGTTGGGGTTACAGCGGGCGGGCAAGCGTTGGTCTCGTTAAAACATCCTGGGCCATAAGCAGCATCTCCTGCATTCTGCCCATATTGAATTCTCCAGCAGTAGTCCCTCCATTTATTCAAATTATTGATGGTAATGGACGTTGCTCCACCTGAGATATTGTGCGGGACAACTGGGTAAAAACCACCAGTTTCTGCTAGCTGCAACTGCCAGTTAGCTCCAGCTCCATTCGTCCAGGTAAACGTAGCAGAATAATTGTTGGCCGAACAGCCCGACCAGGAGACACCTAGGTTGGTTGGCGGAGTAACACTGCAAGTGGCCACACTCCAAGAAGTATGTCCTGAGTTTGGGTAAATATGTGTTGATCCGTCCCACATTCTCCAGTAGTAAGTTTGCCCAGGATTCAATGTAGTCACATTGTTAGACATCAGATTGGAAAGATTGGAGACATTATAATTATCCCAACTTCCGATAGGGCTACAATTTGTATTGCTGCCGTCGAAACAGGGATCTGTATCTACATCCAACCACCAGCCACTTCCCTGACCATCCCATTCAAACTTTACGGTGTAGGGGGAATTTTGGCAAGTAGAAGGTACTTGTTCGAGTCGTAAATTGGTAGGCCCCGTTGGAGGAGGCGGGCCGCAATCGGCGTCCGAGAAACAGTATCCGTAGACCGCAGCACCACTCGCGTTGTATTGCAATCGGAAGCAGTATTGTCTGCCTGCTGTCAGGGTAACCCATCGTTCTGTCGTACCATAAGCAATAGCATGGCTCTCAATTGGCCAAAAGCCACCGGTTTCTGCCAAGTGGATCGCCCAGCCAGACGTAGCTGGATTACTCCAGTAAAACCTTGCACTATACGTCCCGCCGCCACAATTACTTAGCGCTACATCGAGACTTCCGGGATTAAAAAATGTGGGGTCCTCTGCCATACAGGTTAGGGAGCACATACCCACGATCAGAAAACTTAGCATGAATCGTCTAAGCCTCCAAAATCGGGGATTTTTTAGTTGATTTATAATAAACATATCGATTGATTTTTTTTGATTAATAATAAGGTGGAGCTCCTAGTGTTGGTCACTAAGTTTGTTGACCGCATTTATCAATTCTTCGATTTGTTTACTTTGTGTTTGGATCAGGGTTGCTTGCTCTTTGAGCTGCTTGTCTTGCGCGATGGTATAGAGGGTTAGTTCTTCAATTTTTTCGATCATTTTGAAGGACATCGTTCCGATTTCGAATTGATCTTCGTAGACCTCTCCTTTCGGGAAATTGGGTAGGTGCTTATTCGCTTGAACGAAAGCATCTACTTCCGCTAAAGGCTTTAAGTCGTATTCTTTTTGAAACACGTAGTCAGGGGCTTTTCCTGCGGGATTGACCTCCATTTCTGAGGCGTAGACTTTTGTGCTTTCGAATTCGGCTTTTTTGTCGAAGTTATTCCCGGAGTCATTGTCAAAACGCATGACGATTTCGCGGTCGCCATTGCTGCCGGAGGTTCTTTTTCCAAGGACGAGGTGGCCGTCGCTGCCCATTCTGAATTCGAAAATGTGGTTGACACCTGCTCGTTCGAAGGCTAGCATTTCGTCGTTGTCATTTTTTACGTAGAGTTTGGATCTGCTTGCTACTGGAATGCTGGTGAATTTATTGTTGTTTGTGCCGATAAAAAACTGGTCGTAATTGCTGTTGTAGGGTTTGGAGTCTGCATTTAAGGTAAAAACGGTGGTTGGTAAGGGCGCGGCTCCTAGTGTACCGTTGGCTGAAGTGGTGACCATGCGAGTTCCAGTTCCTGTGAGGCCGTAAACTCTAGCGGCTCCATTGTCATAGACTGAAAATTTGGTAACACCTTCATGGCGAAGATCGATCGCTCCGTCTCCCTTATTGTTTAGGAATGCGTTTGATCCACCATGAGCGATTTCGAGGTATTCGTTGGCAGCGGTGCTTGCTCGTATCCCGCCTAGTACTTGCAATCTTGAACTTGGATTAGCAATACCAATCCCTACATGCCCGTTGGATTTGATCCTCATTTTTTCGGAGTTGTCAATTCGGAAGGAGGTATAATTGTCTTTTGACATTAGTAAGGCCCAATTGGAATCGCCGTCGAGTAATCCAAAATATTGGCCATTACCACTTCCAAACAGTCTACCGTATTTGGTGCCTTCTTTATCGCGCAAGATGAGCTGCGTGATGGTGCTATGCCCACCATTGAAATACAAGGCGGAGTTGTTGTCTCCGATTAGTTTTTGATTGGCGCCGAAAAAGACGGTTCTTCCGTTGGCGATCAAGTTGCCGGAGGCGCTGATGTTGCCGGTGACATCTAGTTTTTCGGAAGGGGTGACATTGCCGACGCCCATTTTGCCTCCTGACGAAGGGAAAACGATGAAGTTGCCTGTTCCTGTACGGATGGTTAAGTCCCGGTTGGAGTAGGTAAAGATGCTTAGGTCATTGCCATTACCGTAGGCATTATGTGAGCCATTCATTAAAATACCTCCAAAATAAGACGAGGAGTTGCCAATACGCAGGTAGTCATAAGTAGCTGCTGGAATCGAAGGATTCAAATAAGAAACATTTACTGTTTGTGCAAGGACGGAAGAGGAAATAAAAGTGGCAACTATTGCCATCCAAAAAGAGAAAATTGACGTTTTCATAGATTAAAAATTTAGAGGAAATGACGTTAAAAATTAGTTTATGTTTTATTAGTATTGCACTAATCACCCTATAAAATTAGATGTAAACTTTTTCTTATTCATGACTATTATTCTGTATATTTAGATATGAATTTTTCACAATATGTTAGAATATTTCACAATGTTATCTCTAGCATCTTGGAATGGATTAATAATTGATGTACCCATATTAACAACTGAATATCAGCTTAAAATAATTTCTAAAATCGAAATATTTGATCCTCTATTATTCAAACAAACCTGCCCTTAGAAAATTCGCTAATCATAAGGGCCAAAGAATTGAAACGATTTCCACCTTTTTAGATATATTTTTATGTAAATTGAAAAAAAGAAAGTATTCAAATAAAAAAAATGCAAAACTCCAGATTGTGCAAACTCCTTACTAAATTAGATTCCAAAGACATAAAGGAATTAAACAAAATCGTCCGTTCCCCATACTTCAACAACAACCCAAAATGCATTGAGCTGTTAGCCCTTCTACTCCCATTTCAAAAAGATGGATTTATAGCTCCTTCTCTTACTCAAGACTATGTTTTTCACCAGCTATTCCCTAACAAAAAAAAAGTAACCCGAACCCTAAACACGACGATGTCCGATCTGATTGAGCTAATCAACGAATTAAGGATCCAGCAAAAGCTCAAGCAGAAACAAATGATGCGGCAGCATTTTCTCCTGGAAAGTTTGTTGGAGTCGGGAGAGCGGAAATACTTCAAAACGGTCTACGACAAAACCATGATTCGTTTCAACAATAGGAAGTTTAAGAATTCTGATGCGTTTCTGGAAAAATACCTGCTTGGAATGAATTACCTGGCTTACCTGGTACAGGAAAATCTATTTCATTCTGGTCAATACCTGGCAGACGTGATTCATGATTTAGACTTGTTTTATATGGGGCAGAAGCTTCACCTTACCTGTGGATTGTACAGTCTGAAAAAATTGAAGCCGGAGGGCTACGATCCAGTACTGGTGTCGAATATCTGCCAACTTGCCAAAAAGGAGCAGTATTCGGAAAGCTCCCTGATCCAACTATACAGTCGCGCTTTTTTGATGATTTCAGAGCCGGAAGTTGAGCAACATTTCGAGGAATTTTTGGAATTATTCTGGGGGCCCTCCACAGACTCTCTGGGAAAAAGAGAGCTGGAAGATTTGTTTAAAATCGCCAATAATTACTGCATCAATAAAATTCTCATGGGGGTTCAAAAATATACCCAGAAGATGTTCGATCTATACGAAATCATGTTTGCCTCCAAATTGATGTTTACTGGAAAATATATCCATCAGCTCCACCTAAAAAACATGATTATCCTCTCTTGCAAACTGAAAAAAATAGACCGCGCCTTTGAGCTCAACGAAACCTATTCCAAAGACATCCATCCGCAGTACCGAGCCAATAGCTACCTGACCAATCTTGCTATTATTCATCTGCACAATAAAGACTACCAATCTGCCATGACCTACCTCTCTGAAATCAAAGAAACCGACGCTTTTCACGCTATGCAAAACCGCTCCATGCTGATGAAGTGTTACTACGAATTGTCAGAAAGCAAGGCGTTTTATGCGTTGTGTACGTCCTACCGTGCCTTCATTCGGAACAACCGTAAAAAGGAACCACAACGTGGATTGGCGTTTGAGAATTTCACGAAGCTTTGCCGGCAGTTGTATCGGATCAAGGAGGGGTTTAGTAAGAAGGCTCCTGGGGAGTTGGAGGTTCGAATAAAGGGGACAAGTCCGATTGCTGAGGGTCGGTGGTTGTTGGAGAAGTGTGGGGAATTGTGAGGACCAGGTAGGTTGTATCTAGAGGGGTTGGATTATGGATACTTTGATCCGTCGGCTCGTTGTTTTTTTGTATTTGGAATATTACAAAAACTGCTCGGACAGCTCAACAAATTCATAGCATTATCACCTCCAGTGGAGAACATCTTTTACTTTCATTTTAGAAAAAAATCTACCCTCCAACAGCAGCTTTAACAGGTGTCAAAAAATAAACCACTCCGCCAACAAGCGTCAACGTCACCACCCAATAAGCAACAACCGTCAATATCCAGGGAAGGCTTTTTTGCTCAAACAAACTTTTACTCACCAAAACAGGAGCAACGTACAAAATCGCAGGCATAAATCCATGATACATCCCATGGACAAACTGATGCATTCCCTCTTCTGTGTGGCCAGCGTATCTGGACATCGCATAGGCAACCACCCCTGCCATCAGCAAAGCACCAACCATGACTACCGGATTGACTTTATTTACATCTTCCTCTGTCAATCCCAATTCAGTCATCCAACCCTTACCAAATACTTTTGGATGAAACCATACCATTCCAGAAACCATCACCACAAGTGCTCCAAGGACAATTGCTAAAATATTCATAATGTGTAATGTTTTGATTTTAATAAAAATACGCCCTACGCTGCTAATTTAAAATATACTTTTGATATATTTAACTCATCCGCAAATTAATTTGGAAAAAATCGACAAACGCGAACTATAAAGCCAACCCATTGCCTAAAACAACAAATGAAAATATTAAGAAAAAATGGTAACATTGTTGCGCTGATTGTATTATACAAAAACAGCCCCCAAGAACAAGCACAGCCATCTAAACAACACCCTCAAAAGAAATGAAAAACTCCAACCCACAATACACAAAATACGCGCTCCTACTAACAGTCCTTTTCCTATTCAACGCCTGCAAAGAAAACCCCTACATAATACTAGAAGAAAAACTCCAACAAGACCTCTGTAAATGCGAATTGATCGACAAGAAAAAATACGCCCTTTCCCACTACAGAAGAATCCACGCCAACTGCCTCGAAGCAGCCGCCCAACAACTCATTTCCAACCTAAACGAATACCCCGAAAATCCATCCTCCCCAAAAGAAGCCTACCGCAAAAAACTACACGTCCTAATCCCAAAATTGATAAAAAAATGTCCTTAAATATCTCCTCATCTCCTACTTCCGATACCAATAACCTTCTACACATAGTGAGAAAACTGGTGCGGGAGGGAGTTTATAACAACAAGCTTTTTTGACCCGGACGGCGAACCGCTGGGCCGGCTTCCTGTAATTTTCCCATCGACTGAAAAAAATGAACATACTAAGGAGAGCCTCTACATCCAGAGATAACTCAAAAAATCAATAAAAGCATTTTACTTCCTTTTAGCAAAAGGAAAAAAGCCTCACCTTTACTCCACTAACTCCCATCCTTTCTTAATATTCTTCTCAATCCCTTTATCCAACAATAACCGAATCTGCTCCTCCGAACTAGAGATCTTAACATCGACTTTCAACGGCTCCGCCCTACCAGCACTAAAATCCGTATACTGATACACATAAGCTGGATACGACTCGGTATGCTCCTTATTCGTCTTTGCGATAATAAACTTCCGCACCATCGTCATTCCCTTTGACTCTTTCGTATACACCCGACGATCCATAATCGTACTAGGCTCCAATTGCTCCTCTTCCTCCTTGTTGGACTCGAAAGAAACAATCGATTCAACTTGCGCAAACCGCACATCCTGCGCATCAACCACTTTGTCGTCACGGAAGCGATGGAATAACGGGATCGCCACAGAAACACTCTGCATCAGCCGATTTGGCGTATAGCCCTTTTCTGGATCATAGGACAAATTCATTTTGCGAATAAACCCCTTTGAATCTTCATTGATGACATCCAGGCAAGAAAACTCCACTACCGTCTCTGGCTTGACCATATGAAAAGCGAGTTTGTTTCTAGCTACCTCGATAAACGTAGAAGGAACGCGTTTCTGCTTGTATTCTTCAAGGAGTTCCTTGCGTTGTTCGTCACTGAACCCATGGCTCATGTGCGCAAAAATCTGGTACGAACCATCCTCCCGCATAAATGCCAACAAAAAGTCGCGAAGCAATCCGGCACGATCGCCATCGCCTTCAGCAAATCCAACAATCACCGCATCTAGGGTGAATTTTGGTTTTATTTTATAGCCTTTTGGTTCCAGGCCTTTTACAACGAGTCCTTCGCATTTGCCCTCGTCCATGAGCCGTTTGTACATGTCGGCGATGGCTCCTTTGGACTCTAAAATCTCGTGATGGGCCACATGCAATTGACCAACATTAGGCAAGACCGTTTGTAGGAGTTGGAAGCGAACAAACACGGTTGTCTTCTGATATTCTCCATTCAATTCCATCAGATCAAACGCGGCAAATTTGATGTTGGTGTCGTTGTCTGACAGTCCTTTGGTTACATTAAAAGAGCGGGTTCTTTCTTCACCTTCTAGATACAGCTCGCCAGGGATGATCGCTTGGTCAATGTCTTTTAATGCCGTTTTTGCCTCCTTGACGATTGGGTGTTCGGTGATTTGTTTTCCTCGATGATTGATAAAGAGCAATTCGTCTTTTTCCTTGATGAGGGTATAGAAGTGTCCGTCGTATTTTGTCGAAGCCACGTACTTTTCCTGCTTGGTGATGGAGATTTTTATTTTCTCTCCTTCTACCGAACGCAACCTACTGGCAACGCGCAATTTGTACTCTTTTACTCTGCTCGCGTATTGTTTAATATCCATAATTTATTCAGGAATAGATTTCAACTCCATATTTGAAATGTGTAAGATTAATAAGTATTCTTCTCCTTGGATTCTGCCTTCCAGAAAGGCACGGAATGGATTGCCTCCGTCTTGAAAAACTAGTGGTCCTGTGCCATTCCCACTGCCGACCAACATTAGGCTATCTGCTTCGTGCAGGCGTTTTGCCATGTCAAACAAAAAATCGTAGGTCAGCCCACTATCATGCCGTAGCTGGTATTTCCGAACGAACACAAACTTATTGTAAACGGCTTCTTTTTTGAATAATTTGCCGGACCATTTGATTGGGATATCGGAAACAATATTGGACGGTAACGTCCTTGGTTCCCGTTCTTCTTTGAGTTCACCGGCATGGTCGTATATTTTTTCTGTTTTATTAATACTGTAGACCAATTCCGATTTTTCATTGATGTATATCCGATTCGTTTTTCCTATGAATTTCCCTGTCAACTCTAAGTCGAATTCAGGGTCGGAGTTAATCAGTGCTGCTGCTATTTTTTCAGGATCATCAGCATTGGCTGCTTTTATCACGCTATAGCTAGTGGAGATAGTCGCTTTGATAATCTTTTGAGTTGAAATTTCATTAAATTCCTGATCGACGTACACTGCTTTTTTGACTTGTGTAAACGGTACAAAACCGATTTCGGCATTTCTGCCTTTCTCGTTGGCTAAATTTATTTTTCTCATTTTTTCGGTTTTAAATCATTCCAAAATCCAATTCTTCCTCCTCCTCTTCTACGATAATTTCTACGAGTTCCTCTTCTAGTCCTACAAATTCGAAGGGAACTGAAAACCCAATAACGACAAAATAGGTATCGTCTTTTTTAATCAAAAACGCGTCATCTTGCTGATAATCCGCTCGATAGTTAAACTTAAAGGAAAACACCTGATGCTGGGTGATCAATTCGTCCAACTCCGCGTCTTCCAGTGTTAGTTGATAGATCGATTTTACATTGATACTCAGATAATCTTCGATGGTGCTAGGATTGAGCATGATTTCCTTCACATCAAAAATCGACGGAATTTTTTCAATCGGTTTCCCATTGTCATCCACTACTTGCATTTCTGTTCTCGAAACAATTTCGCCTTTCGAATTGACATTAATGATTCCGGTACAGCCAGGAGGCAAAATATGCATCCCGTCAGAAGTGACATTAGCTAGGGTGCAAAGCTCCCCTTTTTCGTTTTTCACTTCCACTTTTGAATAGCCGTAAATTTTCTTCCGGTCCACCTTTACTATTGCCGCTGAAAACTCGTGGTCTTCAAACTTAAAATTGAGTGCTTTCGCCATATCTGGTAATTTTCTGCAATTTATTAAAATTTATCAAAATGTTTTAGTGTACAACCGTTTAGCACACATATTGTTTGGTCTTATATGAGGCTTGTCTTGTGACCAATTATAAAATACATACGTCCAAAAAACGTAAGAGTTTCAACAACACAGAATATTCAACCAAATCGCCTCCAAACCACAATAAACAACACGCCCATTCCCAAAACCAACCACCACCAAAATCCAACCCCGCCCCCAGCCAATCCAACAATAGGCGCCGCGCTCCCAACGGTAATAAAAGCAGCCCAATTAGCAGGAGCAGCACCTTCAGAAAGCAGTGCAAGTTTTGCCTGGCGAAGCGCCTGATCTTTCGGCAATTCCCTAGCCAAATTTCGATAAAAATCGCCCATTAAAATAGCCGTCGACAAATCGTTGACCGACCACTGACTCGCCACCACACTTTTCGAACCTGCAAACAAACAGGCCCTTGCCAGGCTCGCAATCCCTTCGCCAGCCTGCCACTTGCCAGTAGAAGATTCACAAGTAGAAAGGACGACCATCTCTGTATTTGAAAAATCAAGTTGGTAGATTTGAGACAAAGGAAGTTGCTGATCCCGCAAAGCAATAAATGGTTCCTTACCATTCGCCTGAGCGTGTGTTGCCCAATGGACAATCTGATAATTGTCAGCCAAAGCCTTTTGAAGTTCTTCGGTGTTGGCCTGTTGGTGAGTAAGGGTTTTCCCAGAGATTATTTTTTGAATAGCGCGCAGCTCCTCTATACTGTTTTCAAGCGGTTCGAGATCAGGCTGGCCCGGAAAATCGACGGGCGCAATACCCAAAAACGGATGGGCCGCCTTTGATTTTTGCTGATTGACAAATTGAGAGACGGTCGCTGACCAGGTATAATTAAATGTATTATCATGAATCAAATACACTACCTTTTCACTAGCGTACTCCGTCACCAACATCTCAAAATTAAGTCGATTCAGCCAACCATCAGGAGCAATCAAATAACGATTTACCTTTGGAGAGACAGGCTTCCACAATCGGTCGGTTAGGCGTTTATTACTAGATAAAAATTGCTCTTTTTTCTGAGTTTCCAACAAATTTGGTCGGGTGGCCAGTTGTAGCATCTCCTGCCATTCTCTGCGATCCTTCTCCGAATAATTCAGTTTTTCCAACCCCTCTTCCTCCTTAGAAATCTGTAGTGAATACAGCACCGAATCGCTTACAAAAAAGCCCGAAAAAGCTGTCGTATCATCCAGCAATTCATTTCGCAAAGTAGACAGATCGGGCACTTTCAGGTTGTACTTAAATTGATAATAGGCTGGGTAGTCGGTTTCTATACCCAACATCAAATCCGCCAACTCCTCTTTCAGACTCAAGTAATTGAGTTGTTGATCTCCCGATTGTTTGGCGGCATAAATGGCCGACTTTAGTTCTTTTATTTTTGTTTGTTGTGCTTGCGGCAAATTGGTGTTGGCTATCGCAGATTGGTTGACGAGTTCGTCAGCCAGCAAAACCGCTTTGCTTTTTTCCATAAAATAAAAAACCGCCTCCAAATCATTCAACTGATAAGCAGTTTCTATGGCCTGCCCATACAAGGGGTGCGCATTTTCTCGCCAATACAATTTTGACAATTCTTCCTGGTGTCCGGCCCGCATTCGGTCGATCAGTTCATCCACCGTTTTGTAGGTAACTAAGGCGGCTTTCAGGTATTTTTCCTCCTTGGAATTGGCGTATAATAATTGCAACGTATTTGCCTTGGAGCCAAGCGGATTCAGCAAGTATCGCAAAGATCCTACGTATGGCATCTCCTCAAAATCAGGATTTTTCAAATCATCCGCCTCCCCCTGAAAATCCGGAAAGTATTGTTTGATGGACAATTGATAATTGGACAAGGCGATGAGGTATTGTTTTTTGTCTAAGTAGGCATCTCCCAGGTTATCGTAAATCGGGCCTAGCTCTAGGGGTGCAAAATCGGTGTCTAATACCGAACGTTGCGTTTTCAGCACATTGTTGTAAATCTTAATCACCCTATCGTATTCTTTTTTCAAATAGAAGGTCAATCCTTTATTGATTTGAGCGATAATTGCATTTTCTTCGGTAGGGGGCAATTGGTCGATGACGAGTTGATATTGTTTGATGGCAAGGTCAAACGCTTCTTTTTCTTTGTAGGTGTTTCCCTTATTTAGGATGACATCAATCCAGTGAATTTGGTAATCACCACGTTTTGGCCCTTTAAAGGAAGCATACAATTGTTCGGCATTTTCCAAATGATTCAATGATTGTTCTAGTTGGTTGCGACGGAAAGAAATCACGCCTAGCCTGTTTAGTGTAAACGCCGTATAGAAGGTGTCCTGTACCGTTTCGTATTGCTCAAGAGCTGCAGTCAAAAAAAGATGCGCCTGTTCATAATCTCCTTTTTCTTCATACACATTTCCCAAATTGCGGAGTGTCCGAATGAAATATTTGAGATGTTGTGGGGTGGCTTCTTTTTCGAGAATTTCCCTGGCGATTTGAAGGCTCCAAATAGAGGAATCCAATTGGTAGGCGCGCATCCATGATTCTCCTAGTTTCCAGTGCGCTTTTCCTAGGAGGAGTGTGTTTTCACCAGCATGATAAATCGCTTTTTTTAATGCTTTTTCTGCTTTTTGAAAATTTGGAAAAAACAGATAGCGATATCCTAAATGGTAATAAATGGAGCTGAGTTCCTCGTTTTTTGGTACTTGTAGGTAAGTCTGGAACAAACTGTCAAGATATCGCTCCTTCTCTTGCTCCTTCGTCCGTTGTTCTACCCCTTCTGTAAGTTGTTCTACCGATAGAATAGGTTGTGCAAAAACACTAGCCAATTCCAGCGTTAGAACTATACTAATTAGTAGTCTAAAACAAAAAGGGTTCTTCATCCATAAAAGATAATCATTCAAAATTTATTGCCCTACATTTGAAGTATTGGGAGTCGTTGGTTTTGGATCATTCGTGGCTGTTTTGGCAGCGCGTGTGGTATTCCCGGAAGGGCATCTAAGACTCTGCACTTGATAGGGAATTCGGTTTTTTGCCAACACTTTTTTGAGGGCTTCTGTTTGGGGCGTGGTCAATTCATATAGCTCAAAACTTATCCTTTTGCATGACCAGTTTTCGTTTTCCTGGAGGTGGCACAAGTTTTCCGCTTCAAGATTGGTGGCAATCATTGTTGGTTTCCCGCAATCCTTACCAGTCAATGTGCAGCCTTGTTGTATTTTGTTGGTTTTTATCGTCGATTTTAGAAGTTGTAGCTTGTAACTACTTATATTTTTCAGATCTATTACAATAAATCCGCAAGCGGACCATTTACTTCGGTGCACCATAAAACAAACTGACCGATGGGCCGGTTGTTTACCAGTTGTGTTGGTTATATAACATCGATAATAATCCACCTCTTCTGGTCCATCACCATAGACTTCCTTGTTCTGAAAATAAAATTGTGCGTTATTTGCTTCTGGAATTAACTCGTTGTTTAGGTACCAGGAATATTCGTCCCCTTCCTCCGAAGGCACGGAAAGAATTGGAATATCTACAGCATGCGTGTGTATTGATTTACAAACCTGGCCTTTCAACGATTGACAGGCAAAAAGTATAAAGAGCGGAACTAGCAGTTGGAATTTCATTTGTTGTTGGTTTTAATTGGCCCAGTATATTGTCGGCTAAATTGAATAAATAAAATTAAAAATTAAAATAAAAAGTAATGTAATTAAAGAATTGTGTCCCGAAGGACTGAATCCTCACGCGCTCAAACATCTATCGATCAAAAGTTTCTGGGGGATAGGTCTATTTTCCTCCATTCCCCCTCAGAAAAAAGAACCAGGCAGCCGGACAAAAGCCCAACATGCCTGATTACAACCTCCCCTTACTTTTTTAGTATTATTTGATTTTTTCAATTTTCCAGAGTTGACCAGTTACATTTTGTAGTTTGTCCATGAATGCGGCACCGCCTTTTACTTTTGAGCTAGACTGGTTTCCCTCGAGCGATTCTTCTTTTCCTCTGAATTTTGTTTTTAGTCGGTAGTAGCCTCTTCCTGCTGGTTCGATGATCCATAATTGGCCGGTTACGTTTTGGCATTTGTCCATGAATGCGGCGCCACCTTTTACGGAAGAACCAGCTTCATTGCCTTCCAGACATTCTCCTTCGCCTCTGAATTTTGTTTTTAGTCGATAATAGCCGTTTCCTGCTGGTTCGATTTTCCAGTATTGTCCGGTTACATTTTTGCATTTGTCCATAAATGCGGCGCCGTTGTGGACGGTCGATCCGGCTTCATTGCCTTCGAGGCACTCAGCGTTTCCGCGAAATTCAGTTTTCAATCGGTACCAGCCATCAAATTCTTGCGCTTGTGCAAATACAAATCCCATGATTAAAGCCAAAGTCAATCCTAACGTCATTAAATTTTTCATTGTTAAAAGTTTTAGAAGGAATAGTTGTTGTAGTCGCCATTCCGTGATTTAAAATAAATTAGTGTTCTATCAGTAGAAATCAGTTCAATTTTATAAGCAGTTATTGTTTGCTATTTGCCTAATTTCTGATTCAAAGATAGGGTGGGAAGTCAGGGTACGAAAGGTTCAAAATCGGAGAAACGTCTTATGGAAATGTAGCCTAAAAACTACCTCTCCAAAACATAAAACACTACTAACCAACAACTTCAACATGGACTACTTGTTAGAAAAAAGCATTTAAAAACCAGCATTTTTTCATCAAACAAAAGAATTATATGTTAGAAATTTTTACTTTTACGCCAAGAGACTACTTAAACCCAATTCATGCAATAGAAAATTCATTTTATGCTGAAACCTCTGCAAAACTGCGCACGTCCGTCAATTTTGATTCTCCCCGTAATCTTACTACGTCTGCGAGTCAAAATCATCGTAGAGTGCACATTTTTATTGAGTTTTCAA
>CALLWB010000140.1 GCA_938016265.1 uncultured Saprospiraceae bacterium | reverse complement strand
TGTCGGTGCCCAAGAATAGGTAATGCCTGGCAAGTTAAATGGGCCGCCTAGCAAAGCTCCTTGTCCGGGATCTCCTGCACAAAGCGTCTGATCGTCTCCCGCAGAGATACTTGGTGGATAGCTTCGCTGTACAAACACCTGATCAGTTGCCTCACATCCGTTCTTCGAAACAGTGACGGTATAAGTAACTGAAGAAATATGATTGGAAATCGGATTGGCCACGGTCGGATCGTTTAATCCAAAAGACGGACTCCAGGAATAGCTTGCTCCTGGCTCACCAGTCGGAGCACCACCGATTTGCACACCACTACCGCAATTTGATTGGTCTGGCCCAGCATCTGCGATCAATGCATCTGCCACCACGATTGTCACCTGGTCGGTAATGCTGCAAGTACCTAAATTTACCGCTACCGTATAAGTGGTGGTAACGGTAGGAAATGCAACAGGGTTAGCCACAAAAGTAGAATTAAGCCCTGTCGAAGGACTCCAGTTGTAGGTGGCCCCAGTAGGACCAGTTGGTACACCTCCTATTGAGATCGATTCCCCTGAGCAGATCGTCTTGTCTGCACCAGCATCTGCTTGAAAAGAACCTTCTAAAATTGATATCATTGAGGTGGTCTCCTCGGTACAATTTCCTTTCACAACAGTGAGGGAAATACTCAAGTTGCCAGAAGAACTAAAACTAGTAGTTGCCGTCAAGCCAGTTGCAAATTGTGGATTCGCAGTACTCCCAAAATCCCAATTGTAAGTCACCCCACTTCCCTGATCGACCGCAGAAAAACTAATCATCGAGTTGGAGCAGACTTCGGTTGGGATCGAGGAGATGACCGATTCAGGACAATCATCAACTACCAATTGAACTGTCGCCTGATTGCAAAGCACAGGACTTCCATTATCGCATACTTCATAGCTGAACGAATCTGTTCCATTAAAATTTGCGACTGGGGTGTAGATAAAATCACCCAAGGAGTTCAGTGTCAGCGAGCCATTGGAGGGTTGGCTAATTATTGTTGATGTTAATGCATCTCCTTCTATATCCGAATCGTTTGTTAGTACATTGCCAGTGATCATCTGATCTTCGACTCCGCTGTAGTTATCGCTGTTTGCGAATGGTTCATCATTAACTGCAGCAACGTTAATAAAGACATCGGCTTGATCGCAAAGTACCGGGCTTCCGTCGTCGCAAATCTCATAAGTGAAACTAGCAACTGGCCCAAAGAAATTAGGCGCAGGAGTAAACCTAATGGTCCCATTGCTATTTATGGCCACCGTGCCTTCTGTGGCTGGCGGAGTCGTAATCAAAGAAAGCGTACTAATGACTAAATTTCCATCAATGTCGCTGTCATTATTTAATACACCTCTACTTGCAGGAGTATCTTCTACTATATTACGCGTATTGTTTAGTGCTATCGGAGCATCATTGATACTATTTACATTGATTGCAACGGAGGCCTGATTGCAAAGTATCGGATTCCCATTATCGCAAACTTCATAACTGAACGAATCCGTTCCATTAAAATTAGCTATTGGGGTGTAGACAAAGGTGCCATTTGAGTTGAGCAACAAGGAGCCATTGTCCGGTTGATTAACTATTGATGAGGACAAGGCGTCTCCTTCTATATCAGAGTCGTTTGTCATTATATCGCCGAAAATAATCTGATCTTCGTCTCCGCTGTAACTATCGTTGTTTGTTATTGGTTGATCATTGACTGCAGTAACGGCTATAACAAGGTCCGCTTGATCGCAAAGTACCGGGCTTCCTTCATCGCAAATCTCATAAGTGATCGTACTGACAGGCCCAAAGAAATTGGGGGCAGGTATAAAACGAATGGTGCCATTGCTATTAATACTCACGGTGCCTTCTGAACTTGGTGGAGTGCTAATCAAAGAAAGCGTGCTAATATCCAAATTCCCGTCAATGTCATTGTCGTTATTCAATACAGCAGCATTTGTTGGTATATCTTCCGCTACATTAATTGAGTTGTTTTGGGCAACCGGAGCATCATTACCACTATTCACATTTACAGTAACAATTGCCTGATCGCAAAGTACGGGATTTCCATTATCGCACACTTCATAACTGAACGAATCTGTCCCATTAAAATTAGTTATTGGCGCATATACAAAACTACCATTGGAGTTCAGTGTCAAGGAACCACTGGCTGGTTGACTAATTATTGATGACGACAAGGCATCCCCATCAATATCTGAGTCGTTCGCTAATACATTGCCAGAAATCGTCTGATCTTCCTCTCCGTTGTAGCTATCGTTGGTTGCTAACGGTTGATCATTGACCGCAGTAACGTTAATAAAAACATCAGCTTGATCACAAAGTACTGGGCTTCCGTCATCACAAATCTCATAGGTAAAACTAGTCACGGAACCAAAGAAATTAGGCGCAGGAGTGAACCTTATTGTGCCATTACCGTTAATGCTCGCCGTGCCTTGTGCAGCAGGCGGAGTAGATATCAAAGAAAGCGAACTGATGACTAGACTCCCATCAGGATCATTGTCGTTGGCTAAAATAGTTATATCTCCTGGAGTATCTTCTACTATATTGCTAGAGTTATATTGCGCAATAGGAGCATCATTGACACTATTTATTGTAATAGTAACCGTCGTCTGATCGCAAAGTATCGGATTTCCATCATCGCAAACTTCATAACTAAAGGAATCCATTCCAAAGTAGTTGGCAGTTGGTGTATAAGTGAAACTTCCATTTGGATTAAGGTTTAATATTCCATTCGTAACATTATTAATCATAGAAACGGACATCCCATCATTTTCAGGATCCACGTCGTTGTCTAAAACATTGCCATTTAAAACATTGTCTTCATCTACCGTATAATTGTCTGCTTGAGGATTCGGTGGCGTATTGCAAGCAATTGCGCTTAATATGGAGAAGTTATTACCGGAGCATTCATAATAGGAATATTGCAACTCTACGACTGCCAGGCCAGGGTTTTGAAAGGTAACGACGACAGAATCACCAGTTGCTGTTGCTGGAGTTCCTCCTTGTATAACCCAACTAAAATCTGCGTCATAGTTGGAGACTACCCGATACACCGCAGGTTCACCAACACAAATTGTAGAAGGAGCCTCAATACCGAAAGCTGTTGGACAAGGGGTATTTTCTCTTCCTGGGGTTCCAAGAGGTGCATTTATAGCAGTACTTGCTTCCCAGGAGCCAGGCAGCAAATTGTCGAATGCTGGATCGATTAAAGACAATGTCGGGCCGTTCCCGTCAGGGACAATACTCCAAGGCAATTCATCATCATATCTCAGTTCATCTATCAAGCATTGGTTTTGGTCAAAGATGGCTATCCGCTCTCCTCCCCCACTAAGTCCGAAAACAAACCCACCTAGAACGTCAATACTTACCTCTAAATGCGGGAAAATTGAAGAAAACAGTGTGACATCTTCTGCTAAGATCAAAAAACCGCCTGCTTCAATAGTTGTACCTGTTGGAAGGGCAAAACTATTTTCACTATCATAAAATTCCCAATTAGAAATATCTATCGTATTTGCTGTTGTATTATGTAGTTCGATCCAATCTCCTGGATTACTCAGATCATTGGAGTTGTAGTTGATTTCGTTGAGCACAATCGAAGGAGCGGACGTCTGGCAATCCATTGAATTTTGAGCACCGGGGCTTCCGTCAACAGCTGCTGAAGCATGCCAGTTATTCCCATCTTCGTTGGTGGAGGGCAGCGGAAAATCTAATTCTAGTGATTTTCCAAATCCATCCGCTAGTAACGGCCAGGGGAGGTCATCGCTATACTGTAGGGAGTCGATGGTCTGTTTTACTGGGTTTTGGAGGACGATGTTTTCGCCATTATTGCTAAGTTGGCTTTCTATCCACTGAAAAACCTGGTATCCATTCCCTAAGTAGTTGGAGGCGTCTTTTGCAATAAGGATGTACTCATTTGGGGCAATGATGGTGCCTTCGGGAAATTCGAAACAAAAGCCGGAGGTAATCTCATATTTAGTCAAGTCGCGAGGCTCGGTGCCTGGGTTATAGATTTCGACAAATTCTTTTTCATTAAGCGTGTCGGCTGGGTGATAATGAATTTCATTGATGACAACGTCAAGTGCCGGGACGAAGATTGGGGTAAGGGTAGTCGCAGTGGTGTACGAATTGTAGAGGGTTGCAGTGGTTTCTCCGGTCTCTTGCCAATGAGAAAATCGGTAGCCGGGTTCAGGGATTGCATGAATCTCGATGGGGGTGTTGGTGAAGTAGGTTCCGTTGTAATTGTAGGGTACTTCATAAAAATTAGAGTTAACGACTACTTTCCCGTTGGTATTCGCATTAAAGTTGAGGGTTAAGCCAAAGGTAGAAAGTCCAAAATAGTTGGCGATGTGATTTCTGAGATTGGTGCTTCGTGTATTTGCAAATGTCTTTAATTTGTTCACTTCATTGACCCAGGTTGGGTAATCCGCTACTCCGCCCTGCCCTCCCCATAAAGCGGTATGAGCAGCCATTTCACTATCCAATAAATTTTTATAGTTATCAATTTCAGCGTTCACAACTCCAGCTTCATACATTAAGTTTAACTGAGTGGCATATCGTTGAATAAATTCATTTTTAAAGGCAGCATTCTGCATACAACTTCTAAACAAAATGGTAGATCTTGGGGCGTTTCTGCTTGTTGATCCTCCCGGCACCATCATGTATTGAATAGTATTATGGTTTACATTTGCCCATCCGCTATCTGTATCTAAAACCGACATTCTCCATTTGGCAGTAGGGTTTGTTGATCTCCAATATATTTTATTACTAGGGCTCGTTGTTGATGGCCAATCGGAGGGTTGTACCCACATTTGCAGCATATAATAATTCAGAAAATTATTAATATCAAATTTAGAAGAAAAGTAATCATAGTCTGACTGATTGAAGGGTTGATTGGAAAGACAATATTCGTAAATACTTTTAAGGTTTAAGGAATCTCCTTCCGTCACCACAAATTCCCAATGTGATTTTGCAATCCTGACTATTTCAATACTATCTTCTTGGTACTTTGGAAACTTGTATCTGTAATAGTGTTTGCTGTAATTATCCCTGATGTTATGAATTCCCCAATATTCATCATTGATATACATTACGGAAGGCCGGGAAGATTGAATTTCCAGATCGACCTTATTTTCAGCGAGTCGATGCATGATCGCGTCTCCCATCATGCTTGTTTTCCAGTGATTTCCACCTGCTCTAAATCGCAATCTTCGAAATTCCTGCTGATCCCGTGAAGGATAAACCTGATAAGGTATGTTGGGACTAGGGTACTTATCCTTAGTCTTTAACTGTAAGCCTTTTTGGGCATACCGTCTGGTACAATTTCCAAAAATAGAAAGTCCTCCATCTACATCAAAGGCAAGGCTACCCGCCTCATCAAACATCGTAACATTTGACGGGTGTTCCCATTCCTGCCAGAAATTAGCCGGCGTGTTGGAGCAAAATGCAGTAACACCATTTGTTCCCACCACATACATTCCTGCGGTGTCGCTCCACATGTATTCTGGATCAACATTTACCGAAAGGATAGAGACATCATGATTGGTTCCGATAACGTATGCGTTCGTTTCGATTTCACTATCTACATAGTTAACTTTACTACTAATCGCACGAACGGAACCGGTAGTACTCACCGTGAAGGGTCCAGTATACAAGGAAGAATTTATCGTAGGATTACTACCATCTAAGGTATAGTAAATGCTGGCTCCTGGTTCTGCAGCAATCGTAATCGTCTGAGCGCCTGAGCATACACACGCAGGAGGAGAGATAACAGGAAGCGCCATTCTGGGTTGACTGTTGTTGTTTGTAGCACCAGGACTAGCTGGGACTAAAGCAGACAGAAGGGTACTTCCATCTGGAAGCCGGCCAAATCCAGTATCCGCGGCAACGCTTGTAAAGTAAATAGAGTCCAAACGTGTAGTACCATTAGGTGCAGTGAGTAAGATTTGTTCACCACTACTACTAAGTTTAAAATTAAGATGAAGAATACCTTGAGCAGGTTCGTTGTCCGCCCAAAACACTATAAATGAACCTGGCGATATTGTGGTAAGTGAACTATTGCTAGAAGGGATTTGCCACTTCAATGGGTCGGCAGGATTGTCCGATAAATAATGCCCGGCAAGATCAACTGCTACGTTTCCATCGTTGTAAATTTCTAGGATATCATCATATTCCCCCGCATTGTCAGTGGCTACGCTTTCATTTGACGGAACGACTTCATTTATATACAGCTGAGCTGTAGTTATCTTCATAGCAAATAACATTAGTGCAATCAATACACTACATTTCAGCGAGTTAGTCATGTCAGTCATTTTGTATCCGTTCCCAAAATCAATGTTTTGGTCAACAGGTTTACTTCCGAATAAGTAAGTTTGGAATGTTCCAATCCTTCAATTATTTCGAAATTTCAGCACGTAGTTATATAGTAGAAGACTGATGTATCCTATGTTTGGTTGCATTATTTTATTGATATTTCTTTTCTGAAGGCTGTGTGCTTCGAGCGAGGAGACCTTCCCTTTGGGTATTGCGAGATTGCTATGCCGTGAGAGAAAAGTGACAGGTGTTCTTGAGTAGGGACTATTGGATAATTCAAAGTTTATCCTTTTTTATTGTTTTATAGTGAAATGGAAGGTGCTTCCTTCGTTTAGTTTAGATTCTACCCAAATACTTCCCCCGTGAAGTGCGACAATTTTCTGACAATGAGCCAGGCCAATTCCTGTCCCTTCGTATTCTGTTTTGGCATGTAAGCGTTGAAACATTGCAAAAATATGTTCTTTATATTTTTCTTCTATTCCAATGCCATTGTCGATGACTGAAAACTGTACCTCGTCTGTTCGTTGTTCGGCGATGATTTGTATTTTGACTGGTGTTCCTTGTTTTCTAAATTTTAGCGCATTGGAAATGAGATTTTGAAAGAGTAATCTGATTTGCGTTTCATGTCCAGCAACTGCAGGCAATTCTCCTACAATAATTTTGGCACCAGCTTCGGTGATACTGACCTTCATATCTTCTTGGATTTGTTTGATCAGTGCATTACCATCCACAATTACTAGTTTCTTTTCATGACCTATTCGACTATGCTCAAGTAATCCATTGACCATCGACTTCATGCGGCTAGTGGAATCTAAAA
This sequence comes from uncultured Saprospiraceae bacterium, assembly GCA_938016265.1. Lineage (GTDB taxonomy): Bacteria > Bacteroidota > Bacteroidia > Chitinophagales > Saprospiraceae > JAHDHB01. The sequence goes on along the minus strand of CALLWB010000140.1, from coordinate 30,815 downwards.
TGAAGTTCAAATATTGATCTGCCTCCTCTCCTAGTTGCCCTTTATACTGTTGTGCCAGCAAACTAGTAAAACTAGAAATGGTGCGTATTGGTTCTTGGAGGTCATGTGATGCCACATAGGCAAATTGTTCGAGCTCTTTGTTTTTGAGTGCCAGCTGCATTGAATCCTTCTTTGCTGCCTCTTCCACTTCTTTGAGTTTAGTGATGTCAACATGACTTCCAACGGCTCTCAATGGATTTCCTTTTTCATCCCATTCAATCACTTTTCCCCTGCAGTACACCCATATGGTTGATCCATTTTTGTGGGTGTATCTCGTTTCTGCATGAAAGGGGATTTCCCCTTTAGATTGGACATGCGCTCCAAAAGATTCGAATACTTTTGGCAGGTCTTCCTGAAAAATTATTTTTTGCCAGGAGTCAGGATGATTGGGCATTTCGTGGTCCTCATAACCAAACATACTTTTGAAAGTGGGGCTTAAATACTCATAATTCTCTGGTATTTTCCAATCCCAATAACCCGCTAAGGTCCCTTCAAGAATATTTTTATATATGGTTTCTTGTTCCCTGAGTTGATTTTTTAGTTGGTCTACTTCACTTAATGGTTTCATATTCTACTTTTCTAATAGAGCAAAAGGGTTGAGCTTTTGCAGTTGCCCAAGCACAGGGTTTTTATAGCGAAGCAAAGCTTTTATGTGGCGACTTCCCTGATTTTATTCAAATTTATTATTAACAATTATTGTTTAAAACATCTTTTGAATACGATTGTTCAGCTAAATAGTTTCATTGGTAAACCATTGGACCATTATTTTCCTTGGCAAAACAAATCCATCTAACTGCTATTAGCAATACACTTATGTATTCTTCATTAAATTAATCAATTTTTTGATAAAAAGACTTTTTAGAATAGAATCGCCACTAAGTAAAAATACAATAGCGGCTTAGTATAACTACTAAACCGCTATTGCATTTATCCTATTGTGCTTGTTCTAGTCAATCAATTTCAGTGACTAAATCTTCTCTACTTTTTCTAACCTTTTTAAGATTGACTAACCAGTCATTTTCCTCGGCTCTATAGCCTATGGGCAGCATAACACAGCTACGCAACCCCTTCTCTCTTAAGCCTAATATCTCATCCAGAGCTGCTGGGCTAAAACCTTCTAGCGGAGTAGCGTCTACCTGCTCAAATGCAGCAGCGGCTATTGCCTGTGAAAAAGCGATATAGGCTTGTCTGGCAGCATGATTGAAATTTTCCTCTGCATCTTTTTGTGGATAACTCTTCAAGAGCATTTGTCGATAGTTTTCCCAACCTTCGTTTTTAAAACCTCTTATCGTATTCGTCAGATCAAACATTTTATTGATCCTATCGGCCGTGTAGGTGTCCCAGGCGGCAAAGACAAACAAATGCGAGCAATCAGTGATGACGGATTGATTCCAGGCTATTGGTTTAATCTTTTCTTTTACTTCCTGATTGGTAATCACAAATACTTCAAATGGTTGTAAACCACTAGATGTTGGTGCTAGTGAAATAGCTTCAATAATAGTATCAATCTTTTCTTGAGGTACTTTTTGGCCATTCATTGCTTTTGTTGCATATCGCCATTTTAATCTATCTAATAATTCCATTTTTTTTGTGTGTTTCTAGTCTATCTTATAAGTGTACAAAATATTTTTTTTAGCATTTGAAGTTAGCCCCGTCAGCGGGGAATAGCACGCTTAATTCAACGCTTTCAATAACGTATTGGCGGCCAATTTGCCTAATTCATTGGATGCTAAAGGGCTGGCTCCTGTGATTAGTTTTCGGTCTAAGCACACTGTTTTGTCGGACTTTGTGTTGACAATATTTGCTCCTAGGCTTTTCAATTTTTCACTTAAGCCCATTGGCATATGACCGGGCAGGTAGCCGATCATTGGTGTCTGCTTGTCCACGGAGTCAGGGAAGACTGCCATTTTGTAGCCTTCATAAAGAAATTTCTGATTATTAAGTGTGGTGGATAAAAGGGAACCTGGTCCATGACAAAGCGTTATGGTAAACAACCCTTTTTCATGTGCCCAGTTCAATACTTTTCCTACGTTTTCATCATTGGGGATACCTAACATCGCACCGTGTCCTCCTGGTACAAATACTGCGGCATAAGCGTCCGAATCGTTTAATGAATTATCAATAAACTTTTGCAATTTCATGGGTCGTTGGAAGCTTGGCTCCAGTTCTTTGTAAATTGATTTTACGTGTTCGTCTTTTTCTGGGAACGCCCACATTTCGAAGACTACAGGTTTTCCGGTTATCGTTGCTATTTCAAATTCAAAACCTGCATTTTTAAGATGCAGCATTGGCAAGAGTGCTTCTACTGGGTGGTTTCCAGTTGAAAACATTTTGCCATTTTTCATGGTCATATTTTTCTGCTCGGTAAATAGGACAAAGATTTTAGATTTCTTTCCTTGATATTTCTGGTAGGAAATGTTTTCAAAATCAGTTTTGTCGACTGTTCCTAGTTTTAAGGCGAGTTTTGAAGGACGATAAGAGCCATCTGGTTCTATCTGCGGGGCTATTCCCAATAATTTTTTTAGCATAATAGTTTTTTAACTGTTTATTTGCTACAAAAATAAAGGACAACTTCCAATAATAAAATTACCCTATGGTAAGAAAGCTATTTGCCTAATTTCTCTACCCGGATACGGCTCAAGCTTTGCTGGGTAATACCTAGATAAGAAGCGATGTGATAATTGGGGGTATACTGCTCTATCTCGGGGTATTGCTCTAGAAACAAATCGTATCGCTGTGCAGCGGTCAATTGTAGTTGGTTTAAAATTCTTTTGTGCAAACTGACTATATGACGCTCTAGGCTTTTTCGCTGAAACGCTTCAAATTCGGGGAATAGGGAATGTATGGTATCTAATTCTTTCGCATTAAACTGGATAATGGTGGCGTCTTTGATGCACTCGACGGTAAGTGTGGCCAATTCATTATTATAAATCGCAATAAAATCACTAATCCACCAATCTTTGATGGCAAATTGTAAGGTATGTTCTTTATCATTATTATCCGTACAATAAGACCTTAAGCAACCATCAATTACAAAAAAGGTGTTTTCTACAACTTGCTCTTGTCGGATTAAAATTTCTCCTTTGGCTACTGTTCTTTCTTTAGAAATAGAAAGAAGAAACTCTTTTGCTGCTGGCCTTAATGGAATGCTGTTTCTAATTTTATTGAATAATTCTTCCAAATTTTTGTTTTGAAGGGATAGCAAATTACTTGTCGGCAGTTGAATCCTTATCGACGCTCTTATTGATCACTAATTTACCAAAAATCTACCTATAAAAATCGGAATCAGTTGTCTTATCTTTTCAAAAATCATTCGTGCAGCGTGCGGAGGTTTAAATTTGCGTGGACTTCACTTGACATCTACTGCCCAACATCCAACAATATCCGTACCTCTGTCCCGCTAGACTGTCCATCTTCCCCTGTTAGATCAAGTGTTTTTATGGTCGATTCATTCCCGTAGACATTGGCAATCAAATTGATTCGCTCTTTGGATATTACGGTTCCCAGGGACTTGTTTTTAAGTCTTGATTGAGATTGGATGGCTTTCGATGCTTTACGGCCGATTCCGTTGTCAATGATTCTAATTTCCAGAAACTCTTCTATTTTACGGATTTTGATGGAAAGGTGTTTGCTGCCTTTTTCTTTATTTAACAGGCCATGCCAGATGGAATTTTCGACATAGGGTTGTAGCAGTGCGGGTGGGATTTCTATAAAATCAGCGCCTACGCCCTCCTCCATTTCGATGGCATAGGTAAACGAATCGCCCAATCTCAATTTTTCCAGCTCCAGATATAAACGGACGACATCTACTTCTTCTTGCAACCGGACAAATTTGGACCGGCTGTTATTCAATATCTGTCGGATCAATTTTGAGTAACTGATGATGAAGGTACTTGCTTCTGCATTTTTGTTTTGATTGATGAGCGATTTGATAGAGTTCAAGCTATTGAATAAAAAATGAGGATTCATCTGAGAAGAGAGTGCTTTCAATTCTAGCTCTGCCATCTGGGTACTGATCTTTTCTTTTTCTCTCTGTGCGCTGCGAATTCGAGTAAGATAACTCCTCAACATCCACCAACCAGTTAACCCAAAAAACAGAAAGGCTCCTACATAAAATGTCCAGGTTCTCCACCAGGGATAAGCGACATCAATGGTTATCAACTTCGGTTCGCTCCATATATTGTCACTGTTTGCCCCTTTAATCAATAAGTTATGAATTCCCGGGCTCAATCCTGAAAAGCTAATATTTTTCCGAGTACCGAGGTCAATAAAATCGTCCTGAACGCCTTCGAATTTGTAAGCGATTTTGTTTTTATCCGGCACCACATAATGCAAGGACAACACCTTCAAATCAATAAAATTTTGATCGTGAGCGACGGTGATTTTATCCATCTTTTCAAGTGCAATATCAGATACGTATTCTTTTCCCATGACGCTTACCTCGGACAAGACTATCTGCGGGGGCACTGGATTGACGCCGATACTATTCGGATTAAATTTGTCGACGCCAGTTTCACCAGCTACAAAAATATTCCCATCATATTTGGCAAATGATCGATAATAGTAGCCTCCATTCATAAATCCATCCTTGCTATCGAACGTTGTTATTTCTCGTGTCTGTTTATCTATTCGGGCTAGATCTTTTTCTGTCACTATCCAGTAATTCAGACTATCATCTTGGGTGATATCACAGATATGGACATGCTTCAGCCCGTCTTTTATTCCTATCGAGCTTATGGTCTGTGATGCTTTGTGGATGATATCTATACCTGATCGACCTCCTATCCAGACATCCCCTTCATCGTCGATGTGAATGGCTTCGATCATGGAAGTCAATAATTGGTATTTTGGATCGGTCGCATCTTGACTATAGACTTCACATTTGCCGGATTGCGGGTAATAATGAAAGAGGTCTTGATATCTACCTCCTATCCATATCGAACCATCGGTATCTTCTACCATTTGAGTGACTACATGAGCCTCAGGGAGCGCATCTTTATTGTCAAACATCGAAGTGGTAGACATATTTTTTAAATCCAACTTATATATACGATTCATTTCACCGCTTACCCACATGATGTCATCTCCAGCATAGTATCCCCATCGCATAATCCTTGAGAATCGTTTTGTCTTTGTGATTCGTTGAATATTCTTATCATACAGATGTACTCCTGCTCGTCCCATAATCACGAGTCTGTTTTTGTCTATCTCCAATATTTGGTATATCCTATCGTCGATCAAAGGAGAATTGCCCTTTGTAAGCGCTCTCGTTGTACCGGTCTTTTTATTAATAATCTTAATACCTCCATCCAACAATTGTCCTATGTATATATTCTCCTCGTCAACGTATATACAAGAACTTGACTGCATCTTAGTTTTGTCGTAAATGACGGGATTTATCTCTTTATTTGTTTTTGGTTGATGCTGAAAAGGAAAACTCCCCCCGCCCGCAAGCCAGAGTGTCCCCTCTCTGGACACCATAGGCGCTCGAAAATAGGTACCTAGAATATTGTATGGTAATTCGTAGGATTTGATTTTAGTCAGGTTCTTCTTTTTTAGATCATATTTAAAGACCCTGCCTGGTCGGATAAACGTCCATAAATAATCTTCCTGATCTATGACTGACAACATATTTAGGTTTGGGAAGACCACACTAGTATCTGCATCAAATAGTTGTGTATTCCCATCAAATTTCAGTAAGGGTGCTCCTCCGCGCACGATATAAACATCTCCTGAGCTATCTTCTAAAATGGAGTGGGTGGTTGAATTAGAAAGTCCATGGATAGCGTTCTGTTTTTTTGCATTTCCATTCTTATTTATGGTATAAAATCCTTTCCTCGATCCGATCCAGAATGTCTCTCGACTATCATTTAGTAAGCTGAGTCCGGTGATTTTCTCTTCGATGTTTGGCAGGAAGTCGCTTTGAGATTCGAAGTTTAAACGCTCATACGATTTCCCTTGTAGATGCACCCGCTGAATTCCATCTTCACCAAGGAAATAGATATTGTCATTGCCATCAGAAGCGATGGTCTTGATCTTGGAAAGGTGCAGTCCATTAGGATTCAACGTATCAGACTTTATCCATTGAAAGGTATTTGCATCTCTATGAAGAATTGCCAAGCCATAATCGTACAAGGCGATCCAAATATTATGATGCTTGTCTTCGTACGAATAATAGGCAAATACAGCCGGCAAGCCATCAATAGAGTCTGACTTGCTATAATGCCGATAGGAATCCCCGTCATATCTAGTAATACCTGACAGGGTAGATGACCAGATATATCCATACGAATCTTGCATCATATGCATAGAGGTGGTCATCGCTCCAAGGTCATCATTCAGATATTGGAATCGATTGTCGTTTTGGCCGAAGCTGCTGTAGCCCAACATGCAAAACAATGCAAACAATATGTAAATTTTATTTGTCAAATAAACTGACCAATTTTTCTTTTTTACTTCTCGATACTTTGACTTGTTTCCCGTTATTCATAAGTAAATAACCTCCATCGGCTTTTACGTATTTTTGCATGTAATCGATATTGACAATATAAGAATTATGTGCTCTGAAAAAGTGATAATCACATAATGCTTCTTCCAGGTATCGTAGTGTTTTACTGATGTATAGTTTTTCACCCCCTACAAAATGCACGAAACTATAGGCGCCATCTGCTTCACAGTAAATGATATCCTTGAGGTTGATAAACTCTGTGCCCTCGAAAGTTGGCAGCGCTATTTTCTTAACATTATCCTCTTCCAAGGCTTTCAACTGATCGAGCAAAAATGTCACTTGATCGTGGGGTGATTTTATGGATTGCTTTGCTTCTACTTTTTTGATGGCTGCTTTGAGCTCCTCCTTATCGATCGGTTTGAGCAGATAATCGGTTGCACTAATCTTGAATGCTTTAAGTGCATATTTGTCATAGGCTGTTGTGAATACCACTGAAAAATTGATATCCCCGACCATTTCCAACAAATCGAAGCCACTGATGATCGGCATATCTATATCCAAAAACAGCATATCTGGCTTATGTTTATGGATGGATTTGATTCCATTCTTCCCTCCTTTGCAGATGTCTACGATTTCTACCTCTGGACAATAAGTGCGCAGATCATGGGCCAATGAATGGAGGCATTCTTGTTCGTCATCTACCAATATTGCTCTTATCATACCTTCGCATATTTAGGATTGAAAGGTACAAATTAATACTTCCTCTGCATAGTGTGGGTAATGACTTAGTGAAAGTATGTTTTTGATTAACCAATGGTAGGTTTGCAACTATTTAGCGCAGCTTGTATATGATTTGTAAGTGACATTTTTTTTAAAGAACATTTATTGGGGACTTTTTATTATAAACCAGAAGGTGGCCCAGTCGCTCCGGTCAAACAGCATAATAACGGTCGTTCGATCGGTTGTTTTTTAAGTCGACGGCAAACCATCTATTTGCTATTAACAATACCGATTGCTTCATAGAGAAAGATGCAATTGCAAAATAGTTCGGAACAAAATACTAAGTTGATATGCAGCCTTTATCGGTATACAATATTAACAGGCAATCCATTTGCTCATTTGAGCGCACCATAGATCAATTCAATTTTGCCATCCACCAATTGTGCACTTGCAAATAGGGAAATTGTCTTGATATTTGACTGATAATCAATAGTAGATGAGAAAAAATGGAGTATCAATTTGAATTCCTTTTGTTAAAATTAAAAACCGAAACAACAATGAAAACAGTTAAATTTATTTTTCTACAACCAGCATTCCTCTTATTATTATTTATAGTCGTACTAAGTAGTTGTACCAAAGAAGAGGAGCCGCCAGTCGAGCCGGAATTGCCCCCTTTAGTAATTGACTGTTCGACAAGGGTAAATGATGGAGAGACCTTTACTTTAGAAGATAGGAATACTGGAATAGATTACATTATTGATTGTGTCTATCTGGTAGATGGGGATTTTATGGTAAACCCTGGTGTTACCATCCAATTTGGGGGTGATGCGGGAATAAAAGTAAGTCAATCAGGTTCTATACAACTCTTAGGAACGGCACAAGACCAGGTCGTTTTTACCGGGGAGGACAAGATACGGGGTTCGTGGCGAGGAGTTTTCATTCAGAGTAATGATCCTAAAAATACGATTGAACATGCTAAAATTGAATATGCAGGAGGCGGCTCTTTTAATAGCAACGGAGATCAAGGAGCGGTAATCGCGTATTCTGACACACAGTTAAACATGAACAACACCACCCTTACCAATAGCTCGACTTATGGTTTTAATGCAAGTTATGGTGAAGGCGATTTTACATTAACCAACAATACCATCACCTCTTGCGCAGCTCCTATGCTTGTGGAAGGTGCTTATCCCTCCGCAATTTCTGGAGGAAGCTACACCGGCAATGACCTGGACGCTATCCTTGTGGGGGCCGATCAAATCACCGGCGTTCATAACTGGTCTAAACTTGATGTAGACTATCATTTGCCTGCCGGTTTGCAAGTAATCCCAGGAGGAACGTTAACCATCATGCCAGGAGCAGTACTAAAATTTGGTCAAGATTCAAGGCTGCATATCAATGAAGGCGCCTCTGGTCCTAAACCTAGTTTGATCGCTGTTGGTACTGCGGCAGATCCTATTGTCTTTACTTCTTTAGACAACACCTTACGTGCCTGGAGAGGCATTTATCTGGACACGCCCTCCACCTTAAATGAAATAGGGTTTGCGAGGATAGAAAACGCAAGCAATTCAGCACAATTAGGCGCGATTGAAACTTGGTACGGTACAGTTTTAAATGTTCATGATGTTTTGTTTAAAGATATTCCCGATTGTGCGATCCACCAGTATATTTCCAATGGCGCTCCCAATACACTAACCACTAGTAATCTCAGTTTTGAGAATGTTGGGACCACTGTTATTTGTCAAAATTGAGGAGATTATGGTAAGGGAAATTGGTAAATGAAAATCTGAAGGAGAAAATGCTCAACAGGGCATTTTCTCTTTTCTAAATTCTATCCAAAAACATCCAATCCAGTAAGCGGACTCATCGCTAACCTTTCAAAATGAATGGGAAGACATTCCTAGGAGAAACCCTGGAAATATTGATCTATTTTAATGCATTTTATAACGCGTTGGCCTTATTTTTTAATTTTCATAACCTCACAACCGGTCATACTTAGCATCAATTCCGCATAATCTTTTTTAGCCTTTTTGAATTTTGGAAGTTCGAAAAGCGCGTCCTCAATTTTTTCTTCTGAAACAGACACCAACGTCATTTTTAATGAAACGAAATTACTTAGTGTTTTAACAATTTCTAGTGGATACGAGTTTGTTATGCCGACAACAGTATTAAAATATTCATAGTTGTGCTCCTTGAATAATTCTGCATCCAATTTAGCAACTTCTGCATTGTAATAATAGTATTCCTCTCCAAGCTTGTCCCAGGATAGTTTAACCAGTCTACAATCATGGCCATTAATAACTTTTAAAGAATCTATTTCCTCTATTTTTGGTTCTTTAAATTGGAGATCTAGTGCATTACGTTTGTTAGCATCCGTAATCATTACATGATCAAAATCATTTTGAAAATTGTATATTTTGTTTACGTCCGATTTATAAATGATTCTTTTTTCTGTAGTCGAATTATCTTCTTTTATGTAATCTCCTCCTTTGAGGGTTATTGTAACACGATCGAAGTATGCTCCTTCTTCTTTCATTTTTTCAATCACTAGTTTCTCGAAGTTTTCAATTTTTTGAGGTTTAATATCAAATTCAACTTTATACGTCAATTTTCCTTCAAAAGATTGTCCAAATGATAATGTGCAAATCATCATTGCTAAGATTCCAACTATTGTTTTTTTCATTTTTTGTGTTTTTATTTGTCCTTCCTATGGAGACAGATTTTATCCCCAAGCAACTTAAACAACAATAAAAATCTAATAGTAGTTCCATTAATACTTGCCATAAAAATCCTTCTTTTGTCTTGCCAATGAAAGGCCAATTCAATCACCTAACAACCAAATAACCGACTATTGTTTTGCAAAAAAAAAGTGTTCATGGAAGGCATCCATGAACACTTTTATGATCAAGAATCTAACTCGAGTTATTTGGGCACTAAGCTAAACACCCCATTATTTTTCTCCCAGACCAATTTGTCCGCAGCATTGATGTCTCCATCCAAATTGAAATCAGAGCCGAAATAGTTGAGGGAAATGCCATTTTCTGTGGCCCACAACGTTTTATCAATGCCATTGATGTCATAGCCAATTGCATCGCCCTGATCACCATCGCCAGAATACAGCCCCCAAGTACCAGGAGACAATTGATATTGCCCTAGCGCAATACCAGCATAACTGTCTTGTATTCTAAAATCCCAGGCTAATTGTCGGTTTGCAATCACTACAGCAGCAGGTGTCATTGCCGCGATATGGTTTCGGTGCGCTACTACCACATAGTACGCCGGATCAGGTAAAGAAGCCAATGGGCAGCCCTCTGGAAAACTAATCGTCCCGTCTGTGTGTAGGATACCTGCCGCTTGATACACCTGACTTTCTTTGGTAATATTCGCCCGTAAGGAAACCAACACCCAATCTACTGCGTCTACCGGATAGTCGGCAGCGGTCCAGTCTAAGCCTTCTGTACCCGCATAATTCCAGGGAGCCTGGATGTAGGGTTGGCCATTGTCGATGGTATTGTTGGACATGCCTGGTAATAATTGATGGGGGGTGTGCAGTTCATTGGTCATTTGGCCGGCAGTATCATCGTAAGCGCCTTCCAAGAAAGCAGCGATATTCAAATCAAGGCAACAATTTCCTTCCAAACATGCACCGGATGACAAGAAAACGGTGGAATGTAAGGATGGATTATTGTAAGAATCTCCACTTGTTAATTTAGTAAAGGTTAGTTTTGAATCTCCCCCACCGCCGTCGTCATCATCATTGACGTGCAAGTCAAATCCGATGGCTGCTTCTGGGGTAGCACTAACTCCAATAAATGTCCAATCAATTTTTATCTCCATCGTATACCCTCCTGCAATTGTCCCTTCTGTGAAACTTACGCCTGTCGGATTTTGCTGGCCAGTGGATTGATGGAATACGGTAGCATCACTAACATTCAAAATTAGTTGGTGATCATTCGCATCATAAGAAGTTCCTTTTGAATTATCCCCGTCAATGAACAGCTCGAGACCGTCATTATTCCACGGGGTGACGCCCGGAGTGTCATTGATCAGAATATCATCCATTATAGTCACAAAGAGGTACAAGGCTTCTGCATCCCAAAATGTTTTGAAGGAACCACTGTTGTCCGTAGTTGAAGTAACTGTTCCAAACAAGGGATTGTCGATTTGTTTCGCAGGGATATTCTCCCAAAAACAATCGGCAACACCGTCAATTTGAGGTTTGTCTGCTGTACTACAGAAGGTCAATGGTACCGGCGGCACGTAGTATTTATACTCCACCCAATTTAGATTGAATCCTCCATTACATATCTTCAACTTTAAGTTATACGTGCCCACTGGCAAGGAAATAGGATCTGAAGTAATCGTTTCATAATCCTCCCAACTATTATCAATCGGGCTGGTATTTGGTATTGGAATAATTGCCAAGGTAACTCCCATTTCATCTACTACACAAATCTCTCTTATTCCGTAGGGGCTAACGGCTCTTATATCCAGGGTAAAATCTGCAGCGGAATCAACAATTATTGTGTATTCCATCCAGTCATTTGTGTCCATGTACCCTAAACTGAATCCTCCTCCAATATCCGGGCACATTTCGTTTACGATCCCAGACATATCCACGTAATCTTCCGCTTCGATTAAGGCAGGTATTAGAAATCCTTGTTCAACTACTATTTTGCATTCTTTTACAAAACCGCCATCCTGGGTGTACGCAGAAATAATGACGGTGTCCTGAACGGCACCTTTTATGTTAACCAATCCATTGGCATCAACAGAGACGTTTGTAGGATGGTCAGATACCCAGGTAATATCCGTATTTGTAGCGGTTGAAGGAGCAATTGTAGCTTGCAATTGAAGGGATTCTGCAATTCTCATTGTTGCAAATGATGGTGTTAGGGTTAAATTGGTGACCTCTTCCGGGAATGTTCCTACATTTCCTGCGGAAAGAGTGGCGGTTCCCAGAGTAATCCACCCTGGGAGGTGTTGATCCTGAGTCGTGTTAGCAAATCGCACTGGATTTGCATCAGCGGACAGGGGCTCAAGTGGGTTCTTTATTCTAAGCAGAATATTATACGTGCCATCTACTAAGGTCGAGTCCGAGATAAACGATCGGTAATTATTATCGACCTCCGGTTGAATCACGTTTATGTCCCATTTAGTGATCCCCAGTGATTTAAATTGGCCGCTGGCGTTGATTGCTCCAACTTCGACGTCCCAATTGGCATACATTGGGGTTAGTCCTTTGTTTAGAACATTCACTTCGATCGCTGGATTTCCATTTTCTGCAGAAACGTGGTATTTGTCAATGGAAAAAGTGTAGCCCATTTTTTTCTGTACTTCCAGCCCATTGTTCCACTCTTGGCTACCCGCAACTGCAGCGGTAAGCATATGATGACAGAACAACCAGGTGGGACGAATGGCCTCCAGACTTTCGTATACATCTTGTCCTACTGTATTCGGTAACACATCAAAAATGATGGGTTGTAGCGCAGGGGTTATTTCTCCACCGATAGGTAATTGCTTCCAATTTAAATCCGCTTTATTGAATTTTAAGGTGTTGTGAAAATATCCTATCTCTGTATCAGAAATTGATTCACCAAAGAAAAGGCCATCACTATAGCCATAAATTTCTGGATCCGGCATATTCTCGGGATACCGAGCTAAAAGAAGTGTTTTATCGAAGGACGTTTTAAAGGCATTTGCTATTGATGCCTTATTGGCTTCATTCATTTTAAAATCAGGTCTAACTAATCCAGTATCCCCGATATGCCATTCTCCCCACATTCCGTACAGGCCTAAATGCACCATGAAAATTTTTGAATCGTTGTTGTATTTCTCACCAAATGCATTAATAAAGTTTAGCATTGCGGCAATTAGTTCAGGGTCATTCCAGTCCGGGCATACTCCATTGGCACCATTATCATGAAAATAATGAAGGGTATCCACCTGATTCATTAGAAAATCAGGCATGTAAAAATTCCCATCTGCGCCGTCGATATTTACTTGGAGATAAGCGTGATTTCCTTCACTGGCTTCTTGGGCAATAAAGTCATCAATTGGTGTCCAATCAAAGCTGTCTATGTCTATCATTAGCGCATTCAGTCCGAATAACTTGCCTTGAATACTGTGCGGGAAATTGTTTTCTGTGTCCCACATGGTGGCAAATCCTTTGAGCGGATTTAGTTCTAAACCGGGTTGATTGGGGTTATAGGTTAACGTGTCCCAGGATTGTGCATTGGCGAAAATCCCAAGGGATAAAAATAACAGTACCAAGTAGTTTTTCATATTGTTATAGTTTTTTTGATACATTTTAATGTCTTTATTCTTTGTTTTTTTAAGCTTAGTCAAAACTAGCGGTCTATCGTTGTTTGTTCAAGTAAAATTATACTCATAAATAAGGTTGCTAATAGGTCATTATAAAGCTAAAACTGCTTATTTCTCAATATTTTTATCGACTTTAAGAAGCATCCCAACTATCGATATACAAAAAAAAGAGAAGCGCATCTTTTACTGTAGACAAAAACGTACATCCCTACGAAAAGCGACAACACGCTAAAAACAAGGGGGAGTGAAAGGATAACTCCAAATTTGTATCCCCAAAAACTGCCTTATTGCTCAAAACAATTGTAGTTGCCATCCGTCTACCGAATAAGTGTTATCAGGTGGATTAGCCAGATTGATTTGGATTACTATATGCAGCGATTTGATGAAAACGCTGTATCGTAAGGTCAAGAATATTTCATGTTGAGATTTTACCCTTCTGGGTTGGTGGTAGTTCCTTAGGGAAATTCGGTGGTTCCAAAAGTTTAACTAGAACTTAATGACCTTAACCGTTTCTTTCTTGTCTTTTGTGCTAATCTCAATGAAATAGATGCCGGAAGCAATATTTAGATCCAACAAAATTTCGTTGCTATTTGTGGTAAATGGTAAGTTGTAGCTTTTCCCGAAGGCGTCTGACAATTTGATTTGTGTGATCAAATTAGGAGTGTCTGATTGAATTGAAATTCTCCCTTTTGTTGGGTTAGGAAATACAGAAATGAATGCTTCGTAATGATTTTCGTTGGAGACCGGGGGTGTTGAGCTATTTTTATACAATTTTGAAAATGGTTCTCCCGCATTGTTTCTTCCTGTAATTAGTACATCCGGTTTGTTGTCATTGTTTACATCACCAAAGGTGATAGAAGGAGCATAGGAAACTCCTTGAAATGGGGTGCCTTGTACTTCTGAGAAGTTACCCATACCATCGTTTTCATATAGTTTTGAAACAGCAAGCGAATCATTAAGTCCGGTAATCAAAACATCCTGATCGTTGTCGTTGTCTACATCAGCAAATTCAATATCACTGCTTTGAACAGGTACAAAAGAATTGTTGGTGGATAAGGTGAAATTTCCAAAACCATCATTGGTATAAAGTCTGGATTCACCTTTATTACTGGTATAACTGTAGCCAGTAATTATGACATCTTGATCATTGTCATTATCTATGTCCGCAAACGCAAGATCACCAACTGTAACTCCATCAAAGGGAGTCCCTGGTGCTAGCGTGAAGTTTCCAAACCCATCATTTTTGTACAATTCCGAGATACCAGGAGGAAGCCCTGGATTACTTGTTAATCCAGCGATTAGAACATCCTGATCATTATCATTGTCAATATCGGCAAAAGCAACAGTGGAGCTAGAAACGGGGGTAAACGGGGTATTTAAAACTTCTGTAAAATTGCCATTCCCATCATTGGTGTATAATTTTGCAAGATTTCCAGTTGAATTATACCCCGTGACTAAAACATCCTGATCATTGTCATTATCTATATCGCTAAATTCAATTGCCCCTGTCTGTGTTGAAGCAGGAGTCAGACCACTAAAAATTGAATAATTTCCCTGGCCATCATTTTTATACAATTTCGCAACTTGCCCAGAATCGGACAAACCAGAAATAAAGAGATCAAGATCCGAATCATTATCAATGTCAACAAAATTAGCAGTTCCTAAGGTAACCTCATCAAAAGGAGTGGACGAAATTATTGTAAAAATCCCACTACCATTGTTACGATATAGTTCTGCTTTTAAGCCGAAATTATTATACCCAGAGATAATGCAATCCAGATCGTTATCGTTGTCAATGTCAGCAAAGTCAACATATCCTTGTTGTACCCAAACAAATGGTGTAAATACAACTTCTTCAAATTGAATGCCCTGACCTACTGCATTATACGTGCAAATAAAAAAGAGCGTTAAACACAAAAAAACAGTTTTCATTATTTTGGATGTTTCCCCCCTTTGGGGTTTATATACTTAAATTTTCAGCGATTAGCTTTAATAGGAACGTTTCTCGTTCGATGGACATGCCTTTTTTCTGGCTGTTGGCCATGGTTTGTTTGTTGTGGTTTATGGCTTCGTGGATATTTACCCATTTGGCGCTCATGCCGTTTTTGGTTTCGTAGGCTTCCATTTTTGAGGGGCCTAGTTCTTTGTTGATCTCGCAGGTGTAGCAATAGGAGATCATGTGCTGGATGTCGTAGTCTGGTTTGTACCAGGGACGGTATTCTTCGTAAGCGCCAAAGGGCTTTATGTTTTTAATATTAAGTGCTCCTGTTTCTTCGTTGAGCTCTCGCTTCATCCCTTCGATTTTATCTTCGTCTCCATCTAGACCGCCGCCTGGAAGGCTGAAGTCTTCATATCTTTCTGTATAAAGGAGCAGGATGGTTTCTCCTTGCATGGCGATGCTTCTAGTAGCTAGCCTTGTGAAGATGGATTTGTTTTCGAGGTTTTTTATATCCTGGTGATAATGGGTTTTTAGAATTTGCATCTAGGGTGTTTGTGTTTTCTATGCAAATATAGTTAATTGGGATTGGTTAATCGTTAATAGTGATATGGTTTATCGAACATGGAGATAGTGTTTTCTAGGAAGCCAGCCGGCCCAGTCCAAGTAACGCCTTAGCTATTCCAATCTCTAACCCAACCCGATTAATTATTACCTTATCAACCAATTCCAACAAGAATCAACCTCTCAAAACTGTCGGGATGGGGCGAATAATGATTCGCGCCATTCACCTACCCTCTACCGACCTCCGTTCTCCATTCGTAAATTGCTTGGACGTTCGTCTATTTCTCTAGTAATTTCCGGGCGGTTTTACCGCATCTTGGTTTGGGACAACCCGTTGATTTTTCAAGGACTTAACTTCCTTATTTAATGCAATGACATGCAGCATTAGTTTTTCTATGGTTTCCTGCTGGCGTTTTATGACATCTGCTACTTTGATTGCCCCGTTCATTTCAGCAGCAGATTCGAAGGAGCTTAAATGCCCATTTTGAGCGATGAAGGCCTCCTCTGCTTCTAGTGTAGGCAGCTCAAAGTCCTCTTCAAAAACATAATCGCACCAGCCTACAGAGTCCACTTTTACTTCCTTGCAATGTACCGTCCCGCAAACATCTAGCTTGTATTGAGGATCGCGAACGCCGATCCCCACGTTGTCATAGAAATATCCTTTCCCAATAAAATATCCCCCATAGTTTATGTTTGGCACCGTTCCGGTCGGCGAAAAACCATCGCCATTCGGATAGCCCACTCTGTTCCAGCCAAATACCGCTGTACCAGGATTGACGCCAACCGTTTGACCATACAACCCGAAGTTCGCTCCTGGAGTTGCATTACCGCCCGTCCCTACTATCCCGTAAGCTCTTCCTGCATTGGAGGGCGTAGGAGAAACGGAGTGGCCATTCACCCCACGAGCATAGCCACGCCCTGCCGTAATTATTCCAACAACGGCTGAAATGTTGTCAGCAAATCCAATTGGTTGATCAGCTTGTCCATACAATGCGCTGTTACCATTGACCGTCGATGTCGTGGAGAAGTAACCAATATACTTGGAATCTCCTTGACCATTTACACTAAGTAAGGAGAGCGGGCTCGTTATTCCGATACCAACATTCTGGCCTTGTAAAAGTTGCCCGGAAAATAAAATGGTCGTTAAAATTATTAGTATTTTTTTCATGGTTTCCATAGTTTAGTATTTGGTTTGTATCCTTAAACAGCTCAGTTAGCAATTGCTATGAAGGTGCTCAAAATCGTTAATCTCAAATTAACACATATGCAATATATGTATTTATCAGCATAATTATTCTATAGATAAATTAATATTATAATAAAAACTCATCGCCCGATTCCGCCCAAATCAGACATTAACTAAATTATCAGGTATTTTAACAGAATATTTCGACCTTTCGATGGAGGTATAGATTGTTGTCTAGTTGATCTACCATAAAATGTTTCACGAGTCGAATTCCAAATGGTATTTTTCACGACTTTGGTATTAATTGGATTATTTTTTTGTTAAGTTTATAGAAGAATAAATTGTCAATTTCGGTATCGCACTGGCTGAATTCAATTAAATTACTACTTGCAATAAACCCTTACAAATTATGAGGTCGTTATTCTTTTTATCTTTCATCATCTATAGTCACCAAATATTTTCACAATGTATCCCCTATCCCGGGCCCCAGATCGATGTGAAAATTGAAGACCCCGTTGGATCATTTAATGTTGAAACGAGAACAATAAATCCAACGATCCCCGCTAATACGATTATAATGGGTACTATTGGTATTTTGCAAGAAGGCCCTTGCTTTATTACGGGCAATTTTTTATGGGTTTTTGCAGATGGTACGACGGCGACCGTTTCCCTTCCATATACTACTACAAAAGAGATCGTAGCGGTTAGACTTACCACTACAACAAACTGCAGTCCGATTGATCCAGATGCAGAACCTAGTGAATTGGAGTTTCGTATTATTGGAGCCTGTACCATGGCAGCATGCCCTATTGCTCCAACTGGAAGCGGAGGGAATGGATCAATTTGCGGGAGCCAAAGTTTCACTTTTCCAAGTAGAAATTGTTCGGAAGGGACTTTAAGGTGGTATCAGAATTCTGGAGGAACAGGAACCTTCCATACTGGAGCAACTGTCTCTCCTTCAAGCACGCAAACGTATTACCCCTTTTGTTATACCGCTTCTTGTTTGAGTCCTGCCGGAACACCCGTTACCGCAACGGTGATCTGCTCCTCCTCCTTGGCTGCTTCTAGCGGCACCTATACTTGGACAGGCTGCACAGATACGGACTGGTTTGATCCTTGCAATTGGAATACAGGAGCGGTGCCTACTGCTGCAAAAAGTGTTATCATTCCAAATGTCACCAATGACCCATTAATTACTGGGGGAACGGCTAATTGTTTTGAAATTACGATTCAAACTGGAGCGACGGTTAATTTGGTGAGTAGTAGTGGTGGTGTTTTGAATGTGACGAAGCCTTAGGGGTTGTTTGGATGTTTAGGACGCGAGTTTACTCGTCATTGTCAACCTCTTTTTCCAACACTCCGTCTTCATCATAAAAGCGTGTAATTCCTACTTCTTTTCCCTTTAAAAAGGAAAATGTTTTCCTTAATTTTCGGGAATCAAGATAGTAGTATTTGAAATGCGTAAGTTCTTTTTCTTTGAGTTCATTTATGACCCTGTAAGTATTATCATGTTTGAACGCCTTTTTAGTAATAAAGGAAGAGTCTGTTTCCATTCGTTCCTCATGCAAGTAAATCTTCCAAGGATCCTTTTTTGAGTCTCGGTCGGCATAGTATCCACAAGGAATAGTAGCGATATAACAGAGGGAAGGATCTACGTCAATTAGCTCTTTGAACGTTGCTTTCGAAAACCCTTGAATATCCCCATCACGGATCAAATTCCAACTACAACCATACGAATGTTGAACTTGGACGGTTGTAACTTCTTTATCAAGTAGCCCTTTGGTGATATTTAACTCTAAATCCAAGACGTCTTTGGGCAATTTTTCGATACATTCTTCAGTAGAAACATTTTCGATTTCTAGCTCAAACGGTTGGTTTATCAGTTGTTCCGGCTTAAAGGAATCGTCGATAAATTCCACTTTCATAAGTGTAATTGGCTTTGGCTCATATCTAAAATCAAATTCAGTTCCTGCAATCGATTTATTATTATTTGATGTGAGGAGAACTGGTGCAGAGGTTATCCCCTTCAGGAAGGTATAGCCTTCGAAATCGATAATTTTATATTCAGATTCCCAACTTCTGCGAGCGTCTAATTGTTTGTATTTTGCTTGACCGTTTGGCTGGTAGGTATAACTTAAATTGCCTTCGATTTTATTCCGCTCAGGATCAATTTCGACGACGGTGGAGCCAATAAGGAATTGGCTGCATTGTTCGAGAGAAATAGTGGGTTTCCCAAGTTTTTCAATCCGTTCAAAGACCAACGTATAGTTAGGAAAAATGAGGTGTAGTTTTTTGTCAACCTCACTAAAGCTAAATGTTCGTTCTTTAAGAGAAAGGTTATAAGAACCATCCGATTTTAGTTTTCCAATGTTGAAGGTATCGACTACGGTTACTACAAACATTTCGCCTGTCTCCCTCGACATTTTCTGTTGAAACTGAAATAGTAGCAGGGTATTGTTTTTAACTTTTAAGAAGTCTTCGCTGGTAGCCTTCTGCTCTGTTCCGTCTTTCTTAATATACGAATGCGCTTTCCACAGTCCTTCTTTAGAAATTTTCTGTCCAAAAGTCAAGGCTGGAATAAGGGTAAAAAGTAATAGAATGTATTTCATTATTGGTGTCTTAAATTGTTTTGTAGCTATTGTCTATCGTATGTTCATTTTTTCCAGTTGTTGAAAAACGACTGGAAGCCGCCCCAGTCCATCAAACATCTAATAACGTTTTGAAAAATTTGACTTTTCAGAGTGAACTTAATATTAAATATTAAATTGAACTATTCAACTCCCTTAGACTAATGCTTGTATTTAAATGACAAACAACTGTTTGACTTTCACTATTTTCTAATTCCCTAATGCAATGCATTAGAATTTGAGTAAATAAGAAGCGAGTGATCTGTGTATCGTTTTCTTACGTAATGATCACCTTGCAACTCTTTAGATCACTGTGTTCTGGAGTGATTTTCTTTTCCTATTGCATGAATTGGGTTCAATAGAGCTTTAATCTCTGCTAACTGATTTTCTATACTTTTTAGGTGAACTAATTCAGATTTGATGGTCTCCAATTCTGTTCTCATTAGGGCGTTTTCTTTATTTAATTTTTGATTTTCAGCAGATAATTCTTGAACTGCTTTCACCAATGGAACGGTAAATTCGGCGTACCGTAAACCATAATGATCTGCCTCACTTTTGGGAGCATCTACCCCAGAAAAATTGTAGCCTAATTCTTTTGCTGCTTTTTCTACTTCTTGAGCAATGAACCCCGTTTGAAGTTGATTTGCTTTGAGTTGTTCTGATTTTAGATTGCGGAGATCATCAGGCAATTGTTGCTTCTTGGCGATAGCATTCATATCCAAATTATACGAGACAGGACGTAATCGGTTGATAAAATCCAACCCAACTACATTTTCTTGAACATTGGTCTTGAATCGAGCATCCGAAACATTCGTCCAATTGGCAAAACCTCCAATGCTTGTAACTGAACTATTGCCAACTCTAGCTTGATTGGATGCTGTGACAAAAGCAGCAGACCCCAGCGCAGTGCTATTTGAATAGGCAGTAGATGTCGACCCGAGAAATGAATTTGGCCCAATTGCGGTATTAGAAGATCCTGTGGTATTGTATTGCATTGCTTGATATCCTATGGCGACATTATTGTTTGCTGCGACATTATTACCTAGCGCTCTGTGCCCCGAAGCGACGTTATAGTTTCCTGTGGTGTTGTTAAGTAGGGCGTAGGGGCCTGATGCTATATTAGAAATTCCTGTGGTGTTGTTTCCTAATGAAAAATTGCCAATGGCGGTGTTTAAATTGCCTGTTGTATTATTTTGCAAGGTAGCATTTCCTAACGCTGTATTAGATCCTCCAGTGTCATTATCTTGTAGTGCATAGGATCCAAGTGCCGTATTACCACCACCAATAGTATTTCTTCTTAAGGCTCTATATCCCATTGCGATATTAGCAGTTCCTGTTGTATTGAATTGCATCGCTTCTAGACCACTTGCTGCATTTCGAGCTCCTGTAGTATTGCTACGTAGTACATTATACCCTATCGCAATATTACCAGCTCCTGATGTATTTGATCTCATTGAATAAGACCCAATCGCTACATTAAAACCGCCAGTGGTATTGTTGGTCAATGTTTGGTTTCCTAGACTTGCATTCTCAATACCTGTACCATTCCCGGCGGCCTCTCCGATATAGACATTGCCGCCTCCAGAATTTAGGCGCAATCGAGTCCCGTCCAAGGCTGCATAGTTGTTTCCTGCGGTTGTAAATTGGATGATATCCTCATCTGTTGTCCGCTCTACCTCTACCGAGGTGTCCCCATCGGCGTCTATCAATGAGGTGTTTAGGGAGGAAGACGTAGCAGCGGTCCAGGAAGTTCCGTCGAAAGAGTATAGGTTGCCTGTATTGTTGTCTATGTATAAGTTACCTGGGTTGGCGGCTGGGGATCCTGGTGTTGGTGTGCCGGTTCCACTAAGGACTTCACAATTGCATTGAGCGGCGAGGTTGATCGTGGACTGTGCTTGGCTGCCTACTGATAAAAAAAGGAGGATACTAATTAAAACTAGAAGGATTCTAGGTAGAATTTTCATTTGGTTGATTGTTGTGACTGGGTTAGATAAAGAATAAATATACTAAGAAATATTAGTATCTAGAAGCGTTGGCTAGTGAGGGTTGTCAACTAAGCCGTTGCAGCACGACAAAAAATAATGCCTAAAGTTTCTTGCAGAGATTAAGCTTATTAATAATTGCTATTTTTCTCTTGAGCGGCATTAATGCGCGTAAACCTAGGCATGCTGAGAGATATTTTCAAAGTAAGCTAGCCCCTACAGCATTAATATAGATAAAATCTTAAATTCAAGCAGAAACCAAGCAAATTAAAATTGCTAGATTCTAATGCCGCGACTTAATGAGCGATAACATGCATGCGATATTTCTAGCACCTCAAAATGTGGTGTTTTGCATCAGGCTCAGAACTAAAATTGACTGAAAAGTAAAATATTAGGGAATTTTTATTCCACCTTTATATTTATACGGAGCATCTTCATTAGAAACGCGAATTTTTCTGCCATCCAAAGTTGTATCATCTAATTCACTAATCGCAATGATTGCCTCGTTATCTGCCATTACTACGCGGCCAAACCCTTTTGACCTTCCACTCTCTTCGTTTTTAAATATCTCTAGAGAAATAATTTCTCCATATTTTTCGAAGAGTTCTTTTAGACTTGATTCTTCTGTCATAAAGCTAAGTCCACCTACATATATTCTCATAAATTTTATTTTTTATCACCTCAACATCTTTTAAATTGAAAAATAAACATACATAATATCTTTAGCTTACGCAATTTCTTATTATTAGCGAGTGAACTACTTTCTCTTCATCATGGTAAGTTTACATATGGAAGATAGTTACTTTTGTTGGGTGCTGTTTCTCTTCAATTGCGCTTAGCAATTTTAAACTCATTTCCTTACACTTTAAACTGTGTCCTGTCACAATTTAAATTGTACTATTTGCTCATTTAATCTCCTAGACTTGACTCGCTTTTGAAATTTAACAGTACTAGGTGGCTCTGGAGTCCTTTATATGATTCGCTGCCTTTCAACGACGGAAAAACAGGAGTAACATTGCAAAAAAATGACACCCAACACTTAGAATGTATAGATTATACCATTTGGTGTGATTCTTTTTCCATTAAAGTTAATTTGGAAAGACAATAACCTTTGGAGGAATAAACCTTTCAAACTCCATCAAAATCAAAATTCTAAATTCAGGACATTCATAACTTACTAAATCCGTACCTACAATTTGGGCACAAATTGTATTGCCTTTCCATAAGTTTAAGGTGTCATTATTGATCTTCCATATTCCAATTGTAGTTTCAATATTATTTAATTCATAAGTTGAATCTTCATAAACTTTCAAATGGGAATCAACCAAACTTCCTGGCGCATATCCTCCAAAAACGGCTCTTCTGGAATCATTACATGAAACATTAAGTAAAAAAGTACTAAAAAGTATCAAATTTACTAAATAGCAATATCTAAACATTCTCACGATTCTTCAGTATTTATTGATTGTTTTCCTTCTTACTTAATCAAACAAGACATTAACAAGAAAAAGATTTAGTTCTTTTATTATTATTATATCATTTTTTAATTACGGTTTGTAAACAGCTGCTGTTCCTCGTGACAGCAATTTTGCCTGTTGTTTTTGTTGTGCAGTCGTTTTTATTTCATCTCGTTTAGCTTCAATTTTTCATATTTTTTTTAATTGACAGAGAACGTTTTTGCATATCCAACGGCCTGACCGAATGGAAGGGCTGGGCGTCATATGCTTTTATTATCGACTGGTTTTATACCTAGAATTGAGCATAACACCATCGATCAAATCATCATTGCTCATTATTTGCAATCATTCTCTATTTTCCTCCAATCTGTCGAACTAAAACCCCACCTCCTTCCCATAATCAATATTCTTTTAGGATGAAGGACTTCAAATCCATAAGTTTCACACTTTTAACAACCTTTGTAAACGTCCTTGATAGGATTGCAAATAGTTCCTTTTTGTTCGGTCATTTAAATAGGATGCATTAATAAAATATTTGACTGAATCCGTTTTTGACAACATCAACATCAATGTTTCATTTACAACCTTTTCTTTGATTCCTGCTCTTTCTGCAAGAACTTTAAATTGCATATTTAGCTTTCCATTACTAATATTCAATGGCAATAATCCATCATCCAAAGCAAAATCTTTGTCATCAATATGGATTCGACTGTTTAATAAATCATATGCAGGACTTAATTTGTAATCACCCAATGGCGTCTCTAATATTGAAAAATTCTTTAAGTGTGCATCTCCGTTTGAAAATAAGTAATTAAATAGAAGCAATTTAAATAACTTTATAGATTCTAATTTATAGATCCCCAAATGAGCCTTCATTAAATCAAATAATTCTAAATAATTACCTCCGTATTTATAATGTTCTCCATGTGTTTGTGGAGTTCTTCCGGCTAATGATGCAAAGTCTTCTTGTGCAAGTTTTAATTGCTCATCATTCACATCAAACCGTTTCGTTATGTAGGCAGGCGCACCATTCCTGAAAAAGATTAATGCGTTTTCTGCAGTTTCAATTCCGTAAACTTGCCTAGCGATTTGCATGGTTAAGTGTTCATTTGCTGGTATTTGATCCGCTCTTTTTCCAACTTGAGGTATTGGCTTTAGAATATGCGTCCCTCGTTCACCTTCACCAACTAATTTTAACTTATTTTTTTCTAAAATGACCGAAAACTTTTCCTGGACGCCAGATATAGAAATTCTTTTTCGATTTTCTTCGAACAATTCATCTGTTTCAGAATTGGACGAAGGGGAATCGTAATTTAATACATGATTCACTTTTTTACCGTTGTATACTCTTTTTAAGCAAGTTCTGCTGTACGTACTAAATCCTTTTGCTAATGTTCCAGGACAATATTTTATTTCTGGCAATTGCATTAGTCGTTAATTTTTACTACCGTTACAGCACCAATGGTATCATGCTGAGCGGTTATCATTAGCAAGCTAAAATAGTCATTCTTGTCTATTCTATTATACTTGCAAACGACTTGTTTATTTGATCCTTCAGGTAGCATGTTAAAGAAAAATGGGAATAAATATTTTGACTGGTATTTCTCTTTCCTTTTAGGAAGAGTCGGACTTATACTTGGTTTTAATGCATCACCAACCCAATCTCTTCCATACTCAAACGAGAATGTACCATCACTATTTTGAGTTAAAATCCCAGCAAATTCATCTTTATATAGTATTTGAGCCTTCCTCATTTATTGGGTTTAGTTTTTTTAATTTTAGGCAAAGCTCAAGACCTAGTACATCTAATACTTTTTCTAAGGTTTTAAGTGTTGGGTTTCCTTTTCCGCTCTCGAATTGTTTTATCGTCCTCAAGCTTACTTCAGATAATTCAGATAAAGTTTCCTGAGTTACTTTTAATGATTCTCGCCGTTCTTTTATTGTTAAAACAATTCCTTTATTGTGCATTTTAATACTCTATTTAGTGCAAAATACTAATTATCCCCGAATAATCCACTAAATAATGCACTATAAAGCACTTTCGTCTAAATTTACTTAGACCTAGGCACGCAAGAAACACAAAGGTGCATGATAATGCACCTTTAGCGCTTTGATTTTAAAATTATTTTCAAATTGATGGTAAAGTTTGTATGATGCTGCGCAGCGGTGAACCGCAATGAACGTTATATACTTTTTCTTGTATTTTGTCTCTTATTATTTCAATCGTTTAAGGTTCGCAAGCAAGTAAGTCTACAATAAAAAGTAGATAGTGAAAATCATAGTAAATAAAATTCACATGTTTGAGAGTACTAGTTTTTCTAAAAATGTAATTTTAATTTACCTGTTTATTTTCTTGTTTGATATTTACTCCCAAAAAGGATCCACTATAAGTAAATTATTTGAATTTAGTCTTGGGCATTCTCATGACAATAAGAAAATAAAGAGTCTATTTCTTCAACCTTATCTTGAGAAAAAACTTGTCCTGTTAACAGGAAAAATGTAAAAGTTAAAAGTATTTTGAATAGTCATTTTCTAGTTTTTAACTGGCTACAATGTCTTCAAGATTCGGAGTGCATAGAAGGAGCACTCCGTCATTATCGAGTGTTGCACAAAACCTAAAGCTAACCTATTTAGCAGGCCCAACCAAATGCTAATTCATTAGGATTTTTTGGACTAATTGTTAAATGCCCGATTCCCAAATCGCCGAACGAATGCGAGAGATTTACATTGGAATCGAATTGAAACAAAAGACTCATTTGATTACCATTAATTCTGTCTTTAGGATATTCAACAGATTGAACCCAAAATGGCCAACCAAATAATTTATCACCTCTCAACGGAACTCCTTCATTTCGCTCATACATTAACTCATAAATGTCATCATCAATTTCAAAATTAATTCCTAATTGATTCCATTCTTCGGAATGTGGATAATCGAACTCCTCAGACCATTTTACTATTTCCTTTTCTTCAAATAATTTTTCAATCTTTGGAATTTGAATACTTGATTTTCCGGGCAATTCAATTTTTCTACATGCTACAACTTTAGAAAAAGGGAAAAATGCTCTACAATCAGATTCACATAATGGATCAGGATTTGTACAATAAAATAACTGAACTAAACCATCCGACTTATTTGTAGGAAGTTCATTTAAATTAAGTTGCAAAAATAGCTGTAGATTATTCTTGCAGTTTGGACACTCCGGCCAATCTGTATCCGTTCTTAAATAAGGGAGTCCTCCAATTTTAGATTTCGAATTGTGTTTTCGCTCAACATTTTTAATATGCGGTCTATATGCGATTCTCTTATAGTTTTCGATTTTAGACAATGCATCTTTATATCTTTTTTCAGTTGCTTTCGAGATGGGACGCTCGCTAATAAATTCAGCAAGGACATCATTTCCTGTTATGAATGCTTCGTCATAAGTTACTACTACCGGACTTAAACCAGTGACGCCTGCATCTTCTTGAAGTTTCTTAGCTGCACTCTTTCTTCTTTTAATTCCATAGGCTATTTGTTTCATTGGATTTTCTGTTCGTCTTATTTCTAGTCTATTAATTTCTTCAAATTCAACTGTTATTCCGTTAATAGACAGATTACTCAATGCTAGATAAGGATTTACGATTTGTTCAATCAATTTATCTTTAGACAAATCAAACATCCATTCTGAACCTTTCTGTTTTTGAATTATTCTTACGTGATACTTCATTTTTTTAATTTTATGATGAGTAGATATAACATATCCACTCGTGCTTGGCGTTAGCAAGATGCTTTAAGAATATACGTTGTTATATAAAATATTTCGTAACTACTCAGCACTGTTCTTTTTTTTCTTTTGGAGGTATGTTCATTTTTTTCTTTAGCAAAAAAACGAACCAAAAAAGCCAAGAATTATAAACCGGGAGCCGGCTCAGTCGGTCCCCTCAAACACTACAATTCGGCCTGCCTTCCGAAGCGCAGCAGGCAGGCCTCCCGCTCGGTTGCTTCCCTGGTAATATTGTTATTTTCTCTAAAATTTTGAAGGTGCTGAGTAGTTACAATAATTCAATTTACAATTTTTTCTTTTGAAACAAGAATAAACTGTGTAAATCAAGTTTCTTTCCATCTTACTAAGCGCAAGACTCGACTGCTTCCGACATCTGGAAATTTATTTTTTTATAGAAGCGTTGGCTAGTGAGGGTCTCGCATAAATGGCGTTGCGAGCTTTTGCGCGCAACGCCATTTATGCATTGTTATTTATTATCAACAGGCTTTTTTAACTTTTTCAATTCGCTTTTATATCCGATTTCCTTCAAGTCAGATTTAATTATTTAAAGCCTACACGATTTAGGATTAATTTGATTTACTATTTCTTTAGTTTTTATTTTATTTTTACTTTTATTGTTTTGCTTGCGAACTTGGAAATTCCACTTCCATCACTTTTAGAAAGATTTATTTTAAGATTTAATTCCATTTCTTTAACCTCCGAAATTAATTCTTTGGTAAACAATATTTTCACTTTTGAATTTTCACTTGGCTCAATCATATCTCTATCGAAATAAATAAATGCAATTGATTGGTCTAATTCAACATCCGAAATTCTAAATCTTTTAGCTCCAATGTTTGTTATAACAAATTCATATTCTTGGGAAAAATGACTGTTAAACCTTTCGAATGAAAGAGAATCTTGAGAAATAGTATATTCCAATTCTTTATGAGGAACACTATACTTAACTCCAAGAGAAAAACCTCTTCCTTGATTAACCCTTAAACTCATAAATGAATACCTACTCCCTTCTGCCTCTTTTGAATTCAGAATAAACTTTAATGCTCTTTCTTCTTTAGGTTTTAATGGAACTTCCCCCCAATCAAAAATGACATCCTCCTCTAATTGAAAAAAAGGTTTTTTGAAACTAAGTAAACTATCTGTATTGTTTTTTACTACAATTTCCTTTATTATATCTTCATTTCCGTTTGATTCTCCAAAATCTATTAACAGTGTACCTGGATTATGTTCTTTATCTATAGTTAACTCTGTTAAATTCATTATTTGCAATCCATATTCATTTTTGAATTCTTGTTCAAATTTTTCAATTTCATTTGCTGAAGGAACTTCATTTTCTCGGTTTTCAATTTTGTCAATTATCTGAGCGTTAAGATTTTGAGACCATTGCATAATTGGCAAATTCAAATCCGTAATTAATTCAGGTTGCTTTGTGACTAATTCCTTTCCAATTTTAGATGTATAAAATTTAATCAACTCGTCTATTTGCTTTTCGGAGAATGACTCTCTGTAGATTGGAGCTACTAATTCAACAAAACTTGGAATGGCTTCTTTTTGAAGATCATTATTAAGCGATGACCAAAAATTGTCTAGAACAGTTGGATTCATTTCTTTTTGGTAATCAATAGTTTCTATTATTAGATTTTCAATATTCACCATTGTTCCATCTGCTATCATTAGCTGATTAACTTTTTCATTAAGAGATTGAGCGTCTGTTCTAATGATGAAAGAAAATACGCATAGTATCATTAATGCTTTTTTCATAGGTATATTTTTTTTTAAAATGGTGTGTAGCGGTTCGCAATCCTACCCGTACAGCATAAATATAGATAAAACCAATAAGTTCCCCGCGCATTAACCTCATGAAATTGTAAATTATAATAGCGCGTCTTAATGAGCGACAACAAAAACTACCTGATTAAAATCCCCCAAAGTAAGTCAATCCTGCTGTATGGACGTGTATGCTTTTGTTGCCTATCGTTTTTCTTCTTTTTTAAGCTCTGAGTACATTTTTAACCTTCTTATACTCATCTTTCCGTGTCTTTTCGTCTTTAGATATGATAAAACTTTGCTTCAATACAATTAGTTTCCACCACAATTCAGCTTTTATTAAATTACCTGAATGCTTTTCTAGACGATAGCAAAATCCAATGTTCGCTTCTTCCTTTTCATTTAGAATTCGGCTCAATTTCGTATAATGTATAGCTAAATCCTCAGAAAATTCTCGTCTTGATTTCTTTGCTATTCGGATATATTCCTTCAAGTAAATCCCAAATGTATTTTTAAAGGAGAATACACTTTTCATCGTGTAGTTTTCGATCTGAAACCTAAGTCGCATAACATCAGCTATTACCTGCTGTTCTTCCGTTGTTTCCCTCAGCTTATTTAACCGAATTTCTTTCATTTCTGATGACAATTTTTTCTTCTCAAGCTTTGTCAAATCGGCTGGCAAAAGCATCGAATCAACGATTTCTTTGTCTGTGTATTCCTTTTTTAGCTCTTCATAAATTTTCTGATACTTCATGGCTATAAATATTTTTGAATTAACTTGATCGCATCCTCTCCATCTATTGCTAATTGTCGTCCATATTGGGTGAAACCGTACTTTTCAACGTAATGATCGATCAATTCAGTTTTAGGCACTAAGGATATAAACCCTAAATATCCCCTTTCGAATGACAGTCCTGCTGCGAACGCAAGAAGACAACCTCCCACACGATCTACTTGCTTGTCTTTTCCTCGATTTTCTTTTGCATTCTCTACCAAGTCGACATGAATCCTTAGTTCACTTGCAAGAATCGATAAGGAGATTAATCCCAAGGCTGGTGAATCCAAAATTCCCTTCGCCACGATTTTGAATATACGATTGCCAACTTCCTTGGACCAATCAAATCCAAATCGACCAGATTCGTCTATTTCTACCAATTCAGATTCTAATACTTCTAGTATTTCAGCTTCAAATTCTTCTTGAGTTTCATAATTGAGCAACAGCATAAATGTCAACATATTTTACAAATATCGTAAATTATTTTGACTTAATCAAGTTCTCCAATGGTAGGCAGCGTGAGTTTACGCAACAACCCCAATCTCCTCACCACCTCTCCATCCTATAGCCATCACACCAACCCACTTTTTAATAATTTAAAATTAACAAAAACAATGATATTTACGTAGAGACGATCCAAGGAGGATCTCCCTGCCAAAAATCGAAAAAAGAGCGCCATTTTTAGCTTTTTTAGTCGTTTTTTGAGGTCCTCCTAGCCGAGTAGACGGACTGGTCTCAAGAGGTTGAAAGAAATGGTGGCTATTCGGAATTCGGTCTCCACGTTTTGTTTGCCGCGAACTAAGGTGTAAGTGAGTCCCATTTGGCGTTTGAACGTGCCGAACACATGCTCGACAATCTGTTGTCTCAGACGGTAGAATTCAGGGTATCGTTTTACTCTGTTGTAGTTTCGATCGACGGAGTTTTGATAAATGGAGCGTTCAATGGTGCGGCCATTTTTTGCTGTGGTGCATTGGCTGCGCAAGGGGCAAGTTTTGCAGGCTGCCGTTTTGTATTGGCGGAATTGATAGCCTCGTTTGCCTTGTTTTTTGTATTTTATTCCGTTGGAGATCATTGTTGCTCCTGCGGGACAGGTGTAGGTTTTTTCTTTGCGGTTGAAGATGAAGTCATCCTTTTGGAAGCCTGGATTCGCTCGAGATGCTTCTTCCTTTGGAGAGACCCAGGGACGGACTCCAGCTTGTTCAGTTCGAGCAATTTGGATGCCG
>CALLWB010000139.1 GCA_938016265.1 uncultured Saprospiraceae bacterium | reverse complement strand
GCCTTATTAGATATACAGAAAAAGGTGAGGATCAAAAGTAACTTGATACTAGCGCCTCGTTTTTTATTGGTGGAGGAACCGCGAGCAATCCAATTGCTTACCAACTCTTTTATTTCTTTCATTTTTATCTATTCATTCATTGTTACCCTGGATAGATTCGGAAATTGTAGATTTTGGTGTGTTGGTTGTTAATTTATTTGTGATTATGGTGAACGAGCCAAATAGCGGCAACTTCAATTGCCAGTAAAGTACTGACGATCAATTCAACATGGAGTATCGTTCTACCGTTGCTGGCGACTAACGTCGCCGATAGCTAGTTGGTGTTTCATCCGGGATTATTTAACAAGGGTGAGGTCTCCCCTGCGTATTTCTGGACTTCCACTTTCAGATCGATATTCTATAAAATAAATGTAGACGCCTGTTCCTAGCTCTTTCCCTCTGTGAGTTCCATTCCATCCGACATCTGAGGGATTGAAATTTTGGGCGTAAAAAACGATTCCGCCCCATCTGTCAAAAACTCGAAAGGAGGTAAACTCCCCATTAAAATCAGGGTGTGGGTAAATTTTAAATTGATCATTAATTCCATCCTTGTTTGGGGTGAATGCGTTAGGAATATACATTGGACAATCATCCTGGGTCAGGTTATATACTGTATCTATTACGCATTGCGCCTCATCCTTCAATTGGAGGTGGTATTCTCCTCCGGGTAGGTTATTAAAGGAAAAATTGTTTTGATAACTGCCGCCATTCAGCGCGAGTTGAGCCAGCCCTGTTCCTCCTTCATAGTCCACCGAAAAACCACCATCGCTTTCTCCACAATCTGCTTGAAAACCTTCGATGCTATGTATGGATATTGCTGGAGAGCTTGCTATTTGGACATTGTTCGTTGACAAACACCCATTTTCATCTTTTACAAACACGGTATAATCTCCAGGGGCCAAATTCAAAAACTCATTGTCAGGTTGATAATTATTTCCGTTGATGGAATACTCAAAATTGCCTGGTCCGGCATCTACTAAAATCGTCCCATTAGATTGGCCGCATGAAGTCGAAACGGCGTCAGCAAACGTAGCAGAAGGCAGCCCACTAGGATCAATTGATACCATTTGGGTGTCTTGCCCACTGTGGTTGTCTTGAACATATACGGTGTAGTTTCCTGGTGGTAAGTTTTCAAAGTTGTTGGAAAGTTGAAAGTTGGTCCCATCAATGGAATAGGCAATTTCTCCGCAACCTCCAGTTGCTGTAACGAAAATTAAACCGTTATCAACCCCGCAGGTGGTATTTGTGCTATAGATGTCTGTAATCTCTAAAGCAGAAGATTCGTTGGTCTCTATTTCTACAACTAACTGACCGACATTGTCTACGTAATAGCCTGGTTGATTGTCAAATTCAAGGCCATCAGCAAAACCAAGGAAAAGCCGTGTAGCCCCTTGAGGAACATAGTACTTTTGGAGTGCTCCCGTTCCAGCCCCAGTACGTCCATCTCCTATAAAAAATGTTTGGTTAATTTCGGGATTTAAATCATTAAAATTAGCATTGTTTGTAAAGTCAAGTCTGCTAGGGGCTGGAGCAACAGGGGACGTATTGTTTAAGAACACGCCGACCAAAAACATGGTCTTCCCATTGTGAATTATTCCAGATATCCCACCAAAAGACTGGATATTTGTTGAACTGCTCGCAAAAGCTCCTCCATCTGGTGGATTAAAGGATGCCCCCCCATTACAACAAGAAACATTCCCTATTATACTGGGAAAAACCACAAATCCGATACAAGAATCCAACGGCAATTCTGCTGGCAGTTCTCCTCCACCTCCACCTCCCGGAGACGGAGGAACAAGCTTTCCTGCTCCAAAGATATTTGCTTTTGAGTTTACGACTATCGTCGTTTGCGCATTTGTGCGATTCAAACAAGCCACTAAGAGCACCAATAGGTAGAAACGGATCATTATATTTTTAAGTTTGTTTTCTATAAAACGAACAGTAAACGAGGATCGTTAATAGTAAAATCAAGTTTATAATTACCTTAACAATAGTTAATTAGCAAGCAGCTGTCCTTTTGCGATAAAAACAAAAATGATAACCCTAATAAGAAAATTTGGAATTCCATGATTTTACAATTTTTGAAGTTAAGCATTTAGTTTTTTCCTTGCTTCAAAAATAAGTGTTGAATCGTCTGTAATCAAGAAAATCTATACTTTTTCCTACATTAAGGAAACCTTTCTCAATTGTTGAGTAAGGTTTGTGGTGTTTTTGAATAGAAGCGATGGGAAATTGAAAGGAATACCAGTAGTTTTGGAGATATTTTCCAAACCCATTTGTATTATTGATAATCTCCAAGGCACGTTTTGTGCTTTTTCAAAATCGTTTAGTTTCTGCAGAAAAGCTAAGGAGTTATATCCGTTCCTCTACTAGGAAAAATCGATTTACATTTTACAAAAGTCTAGCCTTGGAGCGCAATAATAACAGTAATAATACAGCAGGAAGCACCAAGCACACTGTTGAAATAGAGCCTTACCTAGAGGAAAACTCTATTCTCCAGCAATTACACTTGGCAAAGAAGGGCTTTTACGGACTAAATATTGGATGTACTCCCGTTTTAACTCTCCCCTTTTTCTATACTTTCCTCTCCCTCCTTATCCTCTCCCTCCATAGCTTTTTCCAACTTCTTAGCCTGCCTTTTTCTATTCTTACTCCCAGTAAAATTGACCCCGACAAACAACTGTAGATTTGGATCTGTATTATTTCGGTTTAACCAGAAAAAAGCGTTGTTTGTTCCGACTACAATTGGACCTAACCGCGCAGCAAAACCTAGTGTTGGACTATTACCAGGAAGTAGTTCAAAAGGTAGGTAAACACCAACCCATCTGGTCTCTGCTCGTGGAGTGAGAGAAAACGATGTCGAGTTGGTCAAGCCGCCTTTTTTACCATTTGTTAGTGGAATGGCCACTGCTCCATTTAGATACAGCGCTTTGGCCATACGCCAGTCCAGATTGATATTCATAGAGGTAGGAAGAGCTATTTTGTACTGTTCTGCATTTGTCTGGAGATATCGACTTTTAAACTCGTCCAAATCAAGATCATCTGCCACCCTTGTTTCTTTTTCAATAAACGTTGCAGCGGTGCCATCTTTAATTTTTAGATACCCTAGATCGATAACCGCTAATCCTGCTTTTAAAAAGTAGTCTGGTCCACTTTTCTCTGTGGAGAAGGTATAGTTTAACCCTACATCCATTCCGAATCCACCAAATTTTGTAAAACTTGATGCTAGAATTTCATCGTCAAACAACAAGTCGCTCACCAATTGATTGTAATTGGCGGTCAAATTGTTGGTTTTAATTTTATCCTGGCCTATTGCTTCTTCCGTATATTCAAAGAGGCCTCCTTTGATTCCAAGATGGGCAACTGGAAAAATTAATTTTGGTTTTATTCCTGCATATAATGAATGTTTTTCTTTGGAATATACCTTTCGGGCGACTGCCAATCCGACCTCAGTCCAATTAGCCAATTGGATATCAACATTTTTATAGGAAAACGAAAGAAGATCCGTTACTTGTTCGTTGTCCGCGTTGATCAGTGCCTTAGCAGCAATAGGACTAAGATTTTTTAACCTCAAATGTGTTCTGTTATTAATGGCCAAGCCAAAGGCCATCTTTTCCCCAGTATCAAAGTTTAAGGAAAATGCTTTCAAATTATTTTCCACTTCCGCTCTAATGGCTTTAGAACCATTAATTGTAATGCTTTCCGATAAATCTCCTTCATCAAATTTATCTACATTAATTTTGAAATTCGTTCCTCTTATTGAGTTCGAGGTGGAGATCAAATTGTATTCAAAGGTAGTCCTGTCGCTTACAATGAAGGAGGGATTAATATCAAGCGAATAATTTCCTGCAAACAAGCTAGTACCAATTCCAGGATAATTTTGGGCAAGGGTGACTTGCCAACTTAGGACTCCCAGGAGGAATCCGAATAATAATTTATTTTTCATAATTTTGCCTTTTGAATGAAAAAACTAAACGTCATATATCTATAGGTAATGGTTGGTTTGGTCTGTTGTTCCTTACATTTTTGTAGCGGCGAATTTATTCGCCTGGCACGAGAATATTATTTATGATAAAGGGTGTTCTACCAATAGCGATCAGAAAGGCATTTTCTAATTGATAATATTGGATGCCCACAGCTCTTATAACCCATAAGAATAGGAGTGGGCATCCTTTGCAAGACTATGCCTCTTCGTAATCTAGGATTCGCTTATCCAAATCAGGAAAGAACAAATCCACCCCCTTGTTTTTTAAAAGAATTTAATGCGTTGATGTCAGATTTGCTCCTACAGCGGCCTAAGGACTATTTTCGGTTTTAGTCGTTGGTTAACAATCTGAAAGAACCACATAATTTGGATTCTGAAGTTCGATACTTCCGGTCCATTACGCGAGAGAATACGCTGAATGGGCTCAAGCTTGTGAGTGAATTGCATAGTCTTGTTTTTTAAAAGGTGTGCGATGTTGTCTTGCTTGGGTTATTAAACAAAACACACCTTTTGGTTATTAATTTATTATAAAGAACAAGTCATAATATTCCTTTTTTTATCTCGATCAACTAACACCGACTCTCCTCAACCTGAAGAAGCAATTCTTCCAATTTTCTATGAGTTTTAGACATGGATTTTCAGTTTTAAAAGTTCATTTTCCCTTTCAAAAAGACATTACAATCCAGGCACAATTTGCACACTTATGCATTGTAAGTTTTTCAACTAATCAGGAACAGTCCTCTCGGTATAGTTTTCAAAACAATTGACCAATTATTATAATGCAATATATACGTATTGTTAAAAGCGTGCAACTATCAAATAGATGGTCTTGTGAAAAAATAAAACATACATCAACCACCATAAAATTTCACAATAAACTAATTACCAATAGGTTAAACAAACCTTCTTATTGAAAAACAATCATTATTTTAATCATTTTTTCCATCTAAACTCTTATATTTAATAAATTTTAGGTACTACTCAGCGCCGTTGGTTTGGACTCGCACACGAGCGGCCCTGTCTGTAGCACAGTGCGAAAGCGCTGGGATTGGATGGCTAAAAGCAAGAAGAAGGTGCGTAGTACCGGCCACGTAATTAATCTTAATATCAAAACAGACCCGCTTACTGCAAAAGTACTCCTACAAGAACAACTAAAAAACAGAACACTAACAGCTTACTACGAAACTTCGTTGCTGGACTTGGAAAAGCAATTGACCCTTAATCAAGAGCGTGATTTCGCCTACCATCAATCCATGGTCAGGTTGCCCCATGAATTCTATTTTTACCTAAATTCTGTCAAACTTAAAAACGTGGATTTCCTAAGTCGGTTCGAGAAGCTGCACATCAACTTAGGCCTAAGTTATCTCATAGCCAAGTTACACTATACCTGCCATGCTAGAATGGTTGTTTTAACTTTCGTTTCTTGTTGTCCCAAACTTTATGGTAGTTGAATTGCACATTAGAGGCCTCAATTAATTCATTATCACTGACGAGATGAAATAGTATAAAATATTCAGGACCAGGCTGGCAAATTGCCTTATTAGATATACAGAAAAAGGTGAGGATCAAAAGTGACTTGATACTAGCGCCTCGTTTTTTATTGGTGGAGGAACCGCGAGCAATCCAGTTGCTTACCAACTCCATTTTTATCTATTCCTTCATTGTTATCCTGGATAGATTCGGAAATTGTAGATTTTGGTGTGTTGGTTGTTAATTTCTTTGTGATTATGGTGAATGAGCCAAATAGCGGCAACTTCAATTGCCAGTAAAGTACTGACGATCAATTCAACCTGGAGCATCGTTCTAGCGTGGCTGGCGACTAACGTATTGTTTAAGAATACGCCGACCAAAAACATGGCCTTCCCATTGTGAATTATTCCAGATATCCCACCAAAAGACTGGATATTTGTGGAACTGCTTGCAAAAGCTCCTCCATCTGGTGGATTAAAGGATGCCCCCATTACAACAAGAAACATTCCCTATTATACTGGGAAAAACCACAAATCCGATAGCCCCCTTTTCTATCTCCTCCAAAAATGAGGTGATTAGTACAACGGTTGGATCCGCTAGCGTGATTTGGGGTCAATGAAAGGAGACAGCCTCTTAAGCAATAGGTAGGGTTCATTTGGAGAATTTTTCCAACTATTCGTTCCCATTTTTTGGTTTCACCTAGGAGACTGTCTCCCTTAAAATAATTACAATTTAAAGATCGCTTATGGGCACTCCCAATGTCCGTTTATATAGACAAAGTTCTCGCAGCCCGGGTCATTTATATTACCATTATCATCTAATGGATCCGAATTAGCATTATTTTGCCAGCGAGGCGGTCTATTGCAGATAAGGAATCCTTCTATGACTCCGAGCGTGTATTCCGGGCAATTTTGCTCGAAATCTCGAATCGTATTTATATAAGCATTCCAGCAACTTTGACGATAACAACCATTCGCATTGGCGTCCTGGGCAAGCGCGCAACCTACTGCAAGTCCTTGCTCTTCAGTGAATGGACAGCTTTGAGCATACCCCCAGTTGAGGTAAAAAACAAACATAAAAGTAAATAGTGCACCTAAATTTTTAGATAACTTCATTGTTAAAATTTTGATTATTAAATGATAAAAATAAATGAATATCATATCGGATATTTGACTGTAATATCACTGGTTTGACCAATAGCATGCGATTACTATTATATGTTAATATCCTAAAAACATTTACCTAAATCCTAGTGCTTACTTGAAATTCTGGCTTGTTTTTGTGAAAATTCCAAAAACCGGATATCCCACATAAAATAAAGTATAACAGCAACTTATGCGCGAATTAATTTTATCTTTTTCGTTAATTACCCAAATAAGGAATTATCCTATTTCGTTATTGCTATAGCGAAAGATCTACTTTCAAAAAAATATTTTTCTTTAACTTACCAGACTGTAATTTAGCAGTAACCGATGGGAAGATATGCAGGCAATTGTAGGCAACGTTCAGAAGTTCATACGACCATGATGGCTAAAGATTTGTTCATTTTTTTGGTGGTCTATTACACTCCAGTTCAACGTTCTAATCCTGGAAATAATTCTTAGTATTTTCGTCGATTAACTTCTTCAAGCTTTGCAGATTTGCATCTTCCTGAGATTTCATGGTGCCGGACATAAAGGAGACTATTGATTTGGCAAACAACCCGTTTCCTGAGGTGGTTGATTTAGTCAGAATTGTTGTTTTGCCGTCGTTTTCCTTAAAGAGCATTTCATAATCCATGTCCATAAAATCCATTGTAAATTTCATGGCAAGCAGTTCATTTGGTTTAACGTCCAATACTGTTTCTTCCATGGTCATTTCCTGGCCATTTTCCTCTACATAAATTTTTGAAACTGCTCCTACGGTATTTTCTTCGCCACTAATGAGTTCTGTCTTTTTAAATCCTTTTATCCATTTTGGCAAATTGGCTTCATCCGACATTACTGCCCAGGATTCCTTAGCCGATTTATTTACAACGACCTCACTTTCATAATAGATAGTTGGTGTTAGGAGTCCTCTTCCGAAAAAAAATAGTGTTAGTAATAAGATAAATGCTAGTAGGTATTTTAAGTATTTCATCATCTAAATTTATTGTATTCTGCTTAATTCAGTAGTTATTAATCCTTCACTTTTAGGCTACTAAACACTAAATTAATGATAAATTCAGGTTTATTATAATGTTTGTGGGGTAATGTGTGTACTTTATAAAAGTTCAAAGATAAATTTAGCATCCTGGAATTGAAAACTATATATTAAACCAAAGTATTCTAATCAAATACTTTGGTTTTGGTAGCGAATCATTTTTTCTTTACTATAGCCTGACAATAATGTCTTTTGTCAGAAAGAAAAACCTAATATTTCCCTTAAGAGATTGATATATTCATGAATACCCAATTTCATTGGAAGGATTTCTTCGTCATCAAAGAAGGAATAGAAAAAGTTCGTTTTTTAAGTTAGCTGTTAGGGTTACTAAATTTCAACAACACCTAATTTTTTAAAATAATCATACGTATTATTATAAAATTTGGGCATTCTTGTAAAGTCATTTGAATCGCCATAAGGAATAAATATCACCATTCCTTGTCTAGCTCTTGTAAGAAGTACTCTGTATGAGTTTTTTAAATAACCTTGATCAATTTTCTTGGTATAAGTATTCCATTTTGTTCCATGCAAATATTTAAATTTCCATTCATGGTTATCTAAATAGAAATTTGCTCCCCATCCAATACATGCCCAGTCTATTTCAAGACCTTGAATATCAAACTCAGTTGCAACATCTTCCAAATAATAGGAAGATCTAATATCATTTTTTCCATTTAAAAACCAATCTTCTGCAGCAATAGAATTCTTTACATTTATACCTGTTGTTCTTAACCTGCGAGCTCCAGATGAACTTATGACGCCTATCCTTTCAGATCCTTTTGCTTTTGTTCTGAGCCATTCTTTTGCTTTCTTTAAATTTCTTGTAATCACAATAGGATATTTGTCTTTTATTGACAACAAACTAGTTTGTGCTTCTTTAAAATTTAACTCTAAAAGTTCGTAAACAAATTTTGATAATTTTTCCGTTCTAAACGACCTCAACGAGACGGAAAGGTGTAAATCATGATGAGCTTCACCATTTTTACGAAGCCAATTATTTAGTTCTTGTTTTTGAACATAATTGGCATTATTTATTATTTGTTCTGAAAAATGAACGTGCCAATTTGGAAAACTATTCTTCAGTGATTGTACCCATTCATTCATCCCTGCTTCTCCAGTATTTATTTCTTGCCCTCCTCCAATTAAACAAACAATAGTACACCAGTCATCATGTCTGTCCATGACTTGTATTAAAAATTCCGGTTCAGAGAGATTAAAATCTTCCTCCCCTTTATTTTTCCTTATAAATGAACTAGCTTTTTCCTTTGTCCAAGCTCTTTGAGCTTCATCAAAAACTACTACTTTTTCAACAGGTGCTTTATCTGATTTCAGATATTCATCTCTAAAGTGATGAATGTTCTGAATAAAGGAATTTGCATTCCTTTTTGCATTTTTCTTTGTAATTTTTTCATTCCTTTCTTTAAAGGTCTTTACCATATCTCTTGCTAGTGCTTCTCTAAGAACATAAACAAGTGGACCATTTCCTGATAAGAAAACTGCATGTTCATCTTGGTTTGATTTAATACGTTCATTTGCAATATTTAACCCCGCTAAAGTTTTCCCTGCTCCAGGTACACCAGTTATAAAACAAATAGTTTTTTTTGACGATCTTTTTGAATTATCAATGATCCGGTTCAATTCCGATGTTGTTTTTGACAAATTAACAGCTCCTGAATCAGATCTTGAGATTTCTTCAACATTATGACCTTTATAAAGTGCTTGAGCCGCTTCAATAATAGTGGGGGTCGGCTTATAAATTGTTTCTTCCCATTTTAATGCATCAATATTTTCACCTTGAGAAGTGAACGCTCCTATATAGTTTTTAAATGTGGTAGAATTAGCTTTTACAACGTCTTTTAGCTGAATCACATCTGAATGAATATACGTTTCCTGTCCGGCATTGGTTGCTATTAAAACTGGGACTAGTTTAGCATTGTGACTTCCTTCGTGGAAGTTTGCTAAATCAAGACTATAGTCTATTACTTGCTCTATGGCATGTTTTTCATATTTGTAGCTTCCAACTTTAAACTCAAGAACAAAAATTGCATCTTTTATTACCAATATGTTGTCAACTCGTTTTCCCATTCTTGGAATAGAAAATTCAAAATAGATTTGTCCTTCAATTTTTTTAAGTTGATCTTTTAAAATTCTTATTTGCTTAACCCAGGCACTCTTTTGAAGTTCTTCGAGGGACCTGTTTGTGTGATTAAAACTTAATTTACCTAGAATGCTCGATTCCGATTCATTAAGAAAATCTGTTATAGTCTCCGAGTAATATGCTCTTTTCATTCAGTTTTTTTTGTACTTATACCGTATAACTTGCTAAACAATACAAACTTTTCTTCATTAGGCAAAAATCTCACTTTAATAAAAAAAGTCATTTCGAAATGTAATCCATAGACTATATAACTAAACCCTCAATCAATCAAATAAACAACAAACTCCAAATTCCCCGCAACCACCTCCAAATCAACAACATGCTCACGCCAAGTCAACAAATGTGTGATCCCCCTACGCTCCTTCAACGTCCGCAAATCCCCAGCATCCAACGCCCGAAAATTGGCATGTGCCTCCGCAAATACTTCCTTGCCCGCCAGCTGCGTCTCCCGACTCACCCCGTACAATGCCTTCGTCCGGTCATACCAGCCTTGCATCTCCACTTTCCGATGCGAGAGCGCCTTGTAATCGGCATAACCACTGCGTTCCCCATACACCTTCAACTCAGTAAAATCTATCGGATAGGCAAACAGTGCGTCCTTGGGCGTCTTTGCTTTTGCTTGCAAGCAAATATCCACCCGCGGATCATCAGTATACTGATTGCCAAAATCGAAGGGAACATTCCAGAAAAGGAGGGATCTAGAAAACAGTAAAACGCCTAGCAAACCAGCACCCACCGCACCTAGGACAGGAAATGCCAATCTACGAAGTCGCTGATCATCCAGCCAGTCTACTAAAGATTCCAACATCGCAAAAAGGGCGAGCACAGAAAATGCCTTTAGCCAAATGGTCGTCTTAAACCATTGCAAGGTGGCCAGGTTGACGTCGCGCAAACCGTAAAACGCTAGAGTATATACTGCCATTCCCAAAAAGGAAATCAGAAAAAAAGACGCCAACTTAAAGTTGTGAAACACGAAATACCCAAAACCAATCAACGTCATCGGAATTAACAATAAAAAGCTTTTCTTAGAAAAAGCATCCGGCACATAATGATGCGGAGCCCGAAACTCAAAAAAGATCGTAAAGAAGTCGATCTGCTGCGTACTAGCTTCTTCAAAGAAAAACTTCATAAACAAAATCCACAATCCTCCCGTCAACAAAAATCCTAGCGACCACTTCCCGATCTCCAACCAGGTATAGTTATATCGATTCAATAGTTTTCCTAGCACCAAAATGGCAGCACAAGTAGCAAACAATTGCAGGCCAACTACCGCTTGCAAAATAGCAGCAATTCCAAACAAAATAAACGCAGACAAGTACTTGTCCTTCAAAAATCGCCAAACACCAAACAAGCCAATCACCTTAGCAGGCGTACTGACAAAAAAGGTGTTATAATACAATTCATTCCCCCCAAGATTGAAGCCGTACAAAAAGATAAATAACACCAGCAAAGCCAGCCAAACCAAATAGTCCGTCCGGATAAATTCCTTCCCGATCCGAAACAACAAATACAGCAAAAACAAGGTAAAAATAGCATGCAACACCAAGGAAGCCACCTCCATCTTATCACCAAACCAAGACATGATTTTCGCAAACACATATCGCTCATTCGGCACTTTCTCCTGAATCCCTTGCACATAAAAATCCTTCCCAAACAACGAATTATCATTCATAAACATCGAGTACGATAGAATCTGCATCTGGTCGCTCCTCCCATATTCGTACCCCCACCGCGCAATCATACACAAGTAAATCGCAAAAAGGGCAATCAAGAGTTTTAATGTCGGGTTTAGTTTGATAATGTTGTTGTTGAATTGTTTAATACATATATTCTATAGAAACCAAATGTTATCCAATAGCAAACCTTCTCCATGCAGCAACAAAGCGAGATGGCATTATTATAGCCAGCACACCGTTTATAATAACAAGTTTTTTGCGTCCTTTAGGGCGAATACAAAAGGAAGTCGCCAAAGCCCAATAAACCAATGAATTCTTAACAAAAAAGAGATTAATCATCGTAAAATAAGTAAGGTTTAATAGATGACCAAAGATAGACAAAAGCTTGCAACTAATCCCAAAGAATACACTCCATATAACCTCAAATCAAGATAACTAGAAACAGCAATCTGAAACTTCCTCTTGGTATAAACAACCAGCAGCACCTTATCTAACAAATAAGCAATCACCGTAGCAACAGCAACCCCAGCAATCCCCCAATATTGCACAAAAATCAAACTCAACACCACATTCACAATCAGCTCCAGCAACGAAATCCAAAGAATAATCCTCGTCTCCTGCCGACCTATTAATATGGTTTGTGGGAATAAAACTCGGCTAATCAACAACAGTAAATAAATATTAAAGATCAACGCACTCTCCTTAAAATCAACGCTAAACACCAAGGGAAACAACAAAGGACTTAGCAACATCAAAACAATCGACACACTAAACAATACATGCATCAACTGCCTGGATTTTTGCTTGATCTCCTGAACTCCAGCCTCCAAATTGGCAGCAATCGAAGGAATCAATGCCGAACTAAACGCCCCAGTCAACGCCAGCGCCAATGGCAACTCCCGCGCTCCATATCGAAAGACAGCAAACACCTCCTCGTCAAAAAACCGATGGATGATCACCCCGTCAATATACTCCGCCCCACCTACCACAAAAAAGTTGGCAATTAGCGGAAGCGTCAAGATCAAATACGGTTTTATCAATTTCCAATCCACCGAAAAAGAACTATATTCCATCAACAAAAACAGCAGCCAAACAAATTTGACACAAGCCACCACAATCAATAAATTAAAGCTCATATCCAGCCCATAGCCTAAATAAATTGGTACGACAACCGCCAGAAACTGCGCCCCAAAAGCAAGGACGCCAAAACCAACAATCTTCCTCGGCTGTTCCGTCAACAAATAGATGTACTCTACTAAATAGGTCGGCGTATTAATCAATATAAAAAGACACAAAAGATTGAACAAGGGCAACGAAGTATAGTCCGTCAACAACCCAAGTACCAAGCGCTGAAAGCCAAAATATACACCAGACATCAGCACACTCATCCCAGCAAACAGCAGGAAAACATTGAAGAAAAACCGTTTTCGCTCCGCCACATTCAGCCCTGGATAAATAGAAAGCATCCCTTTCAAAAAACCAGAAACCCAGAAAAAAGTAATACCTGTTGCCAGAAACATCAACGTTTCATAAACCCCGATTTCCGACAACCCTAAGTAACTTTTAGCAAGAAGAATATTTGTTAAAATAATCCCTCCATACCTACATAACTGAAAGATTTGCAGACTCTTGACGTTATCCAAATCCCGCCAAAATGAAGCGATATTACTAAGTTTCATCATCGCAGCAAAGGTAATCAAAAAACGTTTCTGACCACTAATTCTTTAATTATCCATTACAAACACTCCAACAAATTAAAAAAAACACATCAATAACATTCTGATTAATAATCAAATAGGAATAAATCATTTAATAATCAATGGTATTCTCTCGTTAGGTACTAGATTCCACAAAAAAAATTCCTAATTTTGCCCACTTGAAAGAAAAAACTGGCTAAAGATTAAACAACACGAATTCACCCTTAACTAATAACAACCGCAATATGTCCTTTTCAACTATTGAGCAACTTCTTGGCAAAAATGCAGAACATTTATTAGGTTATAAAACCGATAAAATTGATAAATCCAGACTCCACCAGCCTGGGCCTGATTTTGTAGATCGCATTTGGATCAATTCTAATAGAAATATTCAAACGTTAAGAAGTCTTCAAACGTTGTTCAATCATGGACGCTTAGGAGGATCTGGCTATCTGTCCATACTACCAGTAGACCAAGGAATTGAGCACTCCGCAGGTGCTTCTTTCGCT
This sequence comes from uncultured Saprospiraceae bacterium, assembly GCA_938016265.1. GTDB lineage: Bacteria > Bacteroidota > Bacteroidia > Chitinophagales > Saprospiraceae > JAHDHB01. The sequence goes on along the minus strand of CALLWB010000139.1, from coordinate 20,934 downwards.
CCAAACCCTGATTATTTTGACTCAGAGAACATTGTCAAATTGGCGATTGAAGGAGGTTGTAATGCCGTAGCAAGTACTTATGGTGTGCTAGGAACTGTGGCTAGAAAATACGCCCACAAAATTCCTTTTGTAGTTAAAATAAACCACAATGAGTTGTTGACGCTCCCCACCAAACACAATCAAGTAATGTTTGGGACAATCGACAGTGCCTGGAATATGGGTGCGGTAGCTGTTGGAGCAACGATCTACTTTGGCTCTGAAAACTCTTCCCGCCAAATCATTGAAGTAGCCGAGGCATTTGAATATGCCCACCAGTTGGGAATGGCAACTATATTATGGTGCTACGTTCGTAACCCTGGCTTCAAGCATGAAGGTGTAGACTATCACTCTTCCGCCGATATCACTGCGCAAGCCAACCACTTGGGAGTAACGATTCAGGCAGACATCATCAAGCAAAAACTACCTACCAATAACGGCGCATACACGGCCATCAACTTTGGAAAAACACACGACAAGGTGTATTCTGAATTATCCAGCGACCACCCGATCGACCTTTGCCGATATCAAGTAGCCAATTGCTACATGGGGCGCGCAGGTTTGATCAATTCTGGCGGAGCGTCTAGCGGCGAATCCGACCTGGCTGATTCAGTCGCAACTGCAGTGATCAATAAACGAGCAGGAGGAACAGGTCTTATTCTTGGAAGAAAAGCATTCCAACGACCAGTAAAAGAAGGAATTGAATTGCTAAATGCAGTTCAGGATGTTTATTTATGTAAGGAAGTAGATTTGGCGTAACACCCGGTCCGCTTTTATGACAAAAAAAATTCATATCTTGGAATAGGATAACTTTATCTTACCCCCTTTTCTAAGCGCAAGATTATAACTTAACAGTAGTATCTATGGGATGGTTTAAACGATTAAAGGAAGGTATTAACACCAGAAGGAAAAAAGTAATTCCTGATGGCGTTTGGTATTTGTGCCCAGAGTGCAAAATTGCAATCACCTCCAAGGAACACAAAGCGAACAGCTATGTCTGTCTTACCGAAGACTGCAACTATCACTCGCGCATCGGATCAACGGAATATTTTGATATTGTTTTTGACGGCCGGCATACGATGCTGTTCGAAAATCTGGTATCAAAAGATTTTCTAAATTTCACCGACCTGAAGTCCTACGAAGACCGACTCGTAAAAGCAAAAGAAAAAACCAACCTCCCAGACGCCATCTCCGTAGCACATGGTAAAGTAAATCGACTCGATTTAGTCATCGCCGCCATGGATTTTAAATTTATTGGTGGCTCAATGGGATCAGTCGTTGGAGAAAAGATCGCCCTGGCGATTGACTACTGCATCGAACATAAAGTACCGCTGTTATTGATCTCTAAATCTGGTGGAGCAAGAATGATGGAGTCGGCTTTTTCCCTCATGCAAATGGCAAAAACCTCTGCAAGACTTACCCGACTTTCCAAAGCCAAAATCCCATTTTTCTCCTTGATGACCGATCCGACTACCGGAGGAGTGACTGCCTCCTACGCAATGTTAGGCGACATCAATTTCTCAGAGCCTGGTGCACTGATCGGTTTTGCTGGCCCACGTGTCATCAAAGAAACCATTAAAAAAGACCTGCCCAAAGGCTTCCAAACTTCAGAATTTCTACTTGACCACGGCTTCCTGGACTTCATCGTCCACCGAAACGACTTAAAACAACGAGTTGCCGATCTATTGCATCTTTTCCGCCCTGCCAAAGACAAATCGGCAGAAAACGGAACTGCTACTAAGTAGTTGATCAGTTATTTGGTTATTAGGAAAAAGAACAATGCACCTTAGTAAGGGTTTTCCTCAACGTAAACAACTTCGTCAAACAAATTATCTCTTAACTTGATTATTGGTTAATCATAGATTGGTTATTTTCTTATAGAGGAAATAGTGAATGGTCGAAAATCGTACCGTCTGTACCTATCCTCTACCATCAGTTTTCCTCAAGCAAAACGAGTCGCTCTACTCAATACAACAAAATCAAAACAACACCTTATCCAACTTCGCCCCAAACCGTTTATCCAAACAATCAACAATAAAAGCAGCAAATTTTTTCTTTTGGATTTCTCTGTTAATGCTGTATTCATTATCCATCAACGCCCCATCTTCTAGGTGGCGACGGGCGATTCGGTTGGCGTAAAAAGTAGGTAAATGTGCATTATCAGGGGTAAGCGATTTCTTAGGAGCCACTTGCACAACAAACTTACGATTGATCTTTTTGTCCGTCACTTTCCATTGATGAAGACCTGCTTCTTCCTCCAAATATAAAAAGGCGCAACTCCCTTGGATTTGATATTCGACGCCAATCAAACGGTCCCCTTCTTCCGGTGGTGCAAAACAATCCTCTTCTTTGTGGTGAAACGGATTTTTGACATACATTTTCCTAGGCGTCGGTGGTTCGCCTTCTTTTTTCTCTACCAGCTCATTGAAGTAAGACTCTCTATACCAAAGCGTATTGGCCTCTACTTCATATTTTTTTCTGGAAAAAATATCTGAATACAAATCAACCATTTTAGTCAGTTGTGCGCCACCAAAAATAGTCAGCTGACAGCTATTTGATTGTGGATTCAGGCGATTAAAAATCTCAATTTTCAGGGCCAGATAATCTTTTTTCCAAGCTTCAATTTTGTCAATGATATTGGTTTTGTAGACCCGCATATTCATACAAATCAAGACAAATTCCATTTCATATTCCTCAATGATCGCCGTCATTTTCATGGCTTGCTCTCGAGTATCCAGCAAGTTGCTATAATTTTCACAATCGGCCTTTTTAGCCCAGAATTTCTCCTTGAGTTTTTTCTTTTTGCGCTCCAGAAGGTCCAAATTACTTAACAGTTTGACAAACGAACGGCCCTCTTGCAACTGTTGAATAGAACGACGGAGTTCACTCGCATGGTCGGCCCAGTTATTTCGTTCCAGCTCCTCTAGCAACAAATCAATTTTGAGCGGGTCCATTTCTATTTGGATGTCTGGTTGGTTGTCTTTTATGTTAATGCTGACGATCAGGTGATCATCAAAATTCTGGAGATTCAGTCGCTGTGACAACGGAATGATCAATTCTTCTCGGATGACTCGCTGCAGTTGACGGGCCCCATATTTCGGATCATACCCTTTGATAGCCAGGTACTCCAACAACTCATCTGCTAGGTTTAAATCTACCTTTCGGTGAAGAATCCCTTCTCTTTTTTTGAACAACTCAATTTCCCGTTGTACGACGTTCTGTACTACTGCTTGTGTCAGCGGTTCAAAAGGAATCACCTTATCAATCCGATTATAAAGCTCAGGACGGAAGTGTTTTCTAACGGCACTCATAAAATGATCCGTGACTTCAGTAGTATCCAGGGTACTTTTCCAGCCAATTTTGTCATTTTGTAGGTTTGCTGCGCCGATATTGGACGTCATGATAATGATGGTACTACAAAAATTGACCAGTTTCCCGCTACTGTCTGTAAGTCGGCCTTCTCCTAGCAATTGAAGCAATAGATCATAAAACAGAGGGTGTGCCTTCTCAATTTCATCAAAAAGAACCACAGAAAATGGCTCCCTGCGAACCGCAGAAGTCAGCAACCCATCACTAAAATAAGACTCTCCTGTCAATCGGGTAACCGAATAAGGGTTCGAATATTCACTCATGTCAAACCGAATCATTCGCTCCCTGCTACCAAACATAAAGTCAGCAATTACCTTTGCCATTTCCGTTTTTCCTACTCCTGTAGGTCCCACAAAAAGCAAGGACGCAATTGGTTTCCCTTGAGGTGTGAGGGCTGTTTTTACAGAAGCAAGGATATCTAGTACACTATTCACCGCGGCGGACTGTCCATAGACATTGGACTGGAAGAAATTTTCGATGTTCTTTATATCCATTGGGATGGACGGATCGACCATAAAAGGAGGCATGCCCGTCTCTTCACAAAAATACTCAATGACTTTACTGCGATTGAGTTTTTTAGTAACCCCAGCTTTTTTGCCAATCTTTTGATTGATGAGAATACTTTCCAAAAATCGAATCGGCTTCCCTGGAAATCCAGAGTATGGTGTATACCGACGATTCAGGCGCACCGTTTCATCGATTGCCTCCAACTCGATACTCACGCCTTCTTTATGCGAAATATCAAGCACTCGGTGCGTAATAATCTCCTCCAAATCATCTGTTGGTTCTTCGAGGCGAATAACTTGAAACAACTGCGTAAAGTTGGGATTGCTCTGCTCAATACGGGCAAATTCTTCGTCCGTACATTCGGAGATCACATTGATCTCTCCCCTTCCTAGATACTCTCTTAGATACCCGCCCATACTAAGGCTATTCCCTTCGTACTGGCCGACTTCGAACAACTCTAAGAGGTTTCTGATGAACAGAAAATCGCCTCGTTTTCCTAACTCTTTGCAAAGGTGGGCCAGGTTATCTTCCCAGCCGGTATCCATGGTCAACTCCTTGATCATGGTGCTGGCGGTGGTTTCCCAAATCTCTTGTTTTAGCTTATATATGGCACGATCTCTAACGATCTCCCAAATCAATGCAGACTTCCCTACTCCACTTGGTCCTACCAGCAACAAGTTTTTATTGAATTGGCCCTTCAGTTTTCTAGAAATTTGAAGGAGCTCTGATTTTCTACCATACAGGATTTGCCGGTTATTCAACATTTTTTTTGCGGCTTTCGGCAACAGCTCTACTCTTTTCTCTTCAGAAAGCGCCTCCAATTCAGAAGGCGTTCTAAACTGAATATGAATATCATGCGAAGAAAGCTCCATCCCATCAAACCAAATCGTGGAGATGATATCGTGTACCTGGCGCAGTCTTTTTTTGCGGGCAAACTCGGCCTTGACAGATTGTATGAGGTTGGCTTCCAGCTTTTCCTCCTTTTCGGAGAACGCTTCAATACCTAGCGCAGGAATCAATGCCCAAATACCGTCCGCTTTATGCTGATACAAATAGTTAAATTTTAACTCAAAATCGGGATACGGACTTTTTTTAGTTGCTGCAAAAGGCACGGCAAATTCCCCAGTCTCAAACTGTTCATTTTCGAGGGTATAATTAAGAATCTCCTTATAATTCCCCTTATCGATCACCTCATCCTGAAATGCCTGTGCAAACTGTCCCGTGAGCACATACGGCATACTATCCACTCGAATCACCTCCGGTTCCAGCAGTGAAGTCGTCAACATCCCAACTTCCCCAAACTTTAATGTAATCGTATTAAACTTAAATATTGATTTGTGTGCCATTTGCTACGCTCCTACTTTCGTCCCTTTTCAACAAAGGTCATTTTTAGATATTTATTTTAACTCGTGAATTTACAAAAAAGTAAGCGGGAATAAAATAATGCGGGAATGCGACCATGTTTTAAATATTGTGATACTATCATTTCAAACTGCTGCTGCTGCTCAGCCCTAGCGGGGCGGCGGTGTCTGTAGCGCCGTGCGTAAGTGCTGGGATTAAAAAACCAAAGACAAAAAAGATACGTATGACTTGCCTGCAGCTGCGCGACGTAATGCAGGCCAGTAATTAATCCGTCTATAAATTTCTTTCCCAAAAATCAACGTGTCGAATGACGAAAAATATCAATCCCGTAATCAATCCACCATTCCAATAAAACTTTATATTTGCATAGGCAAACAGAAACAAACAATACCATGTCCGACTACATTCACGGCTACAGCAAACAAGAACGCACTCGCCTATGGCAACAAGGATCCATTCTATCAAAATACATCTACAAAGAGTATGATTTTACTTCTGTGAAAAAGCTGTTGGAGATTGGATCAGGAGTCGGTGCCCAACTGGCCTATTGTCTATCCACCTATCCCCACCTGCACATGACAGGAATCGAACTGTCCCCAATCCAAATTCAAAGCGCCAAACAAAACCTACACCTATCCGGTATCCCCGTCGACCGCTACCAATTCATTGAGGCAGATGCCAAAAACACAGGGCTTTCCCCAAACAGTAGTTTTGACGCCGCCCTTTTCGTTTGGGTATTAGAACACATTCCAAACCCTGAAAAAGTCCTGGAAGAAATCAAGCGAATTTTGCGGCCAGGCACACCTGTTTATATTACCGAAGTATTTGACAACAGCCTCCAGTTTTTCCCACACTGTCCCAACATTCATGACTTTTGGCATACCGCCATTCGATATCAATACGCCATCCAAGGAGACCCAAATATCGGCCCCCGATTAGGCAATTTACTGGAAGATGCCGGCTACCAAAACATTCAAATCACCCCACATTGTTTCAATCTGGACAAACGAACGCCTAACCATCGATTAGAAATGCTGCAGTATTGGGAAGGACTAACGTACAGTAAGCTAGAAAACGTAGCAAAAGCAGGACTTTACAACGAACAAAACTGGAACAAAATACGACAAGAATTCATCACCCTTCGCGAGGATCCAAACGCCGTATTTTCCTATACCTTCATTCAGGCAAAAGCAACAACATAATGCGATAGACCTTTGCATCTTAGCGCCGCTGCGTTAAAAAAATAAACCGCCACTTAACAACTACTCCATTCGAATCACCTTCTCCGTAACCATTCCACCCTCAGCATTCTCCAGGACAACATAAAAAACACCAGTTGCCCAATTTGCAGTACTCATCGTAAAGTTAGGCTGAATATCAAAAAGTTGATAGACCGTTTCTCCAAGCGAATTCACAATAGACAATCGGTGCACAGGCAGTTTATTATCCAACGTCAAGGTGTTTAAAAATGGATTTGGATACACCGTTATATCTTCTTCAAAAACGGACGGAGACTCGACAGCGGTAGTAAATGGTGGATTACCACAAACACCAGCAAAAATGATGTTTTGTTTCTCTCGATTGTAGGCGGGAATTTTATTTTCTTTGAGCACATTTGGAGTACCAATACCTCCCCACTGCGGAGCAAGCACAAAATCAGGCTTCTGTGCATAATAGTAACTGATGTCTGTTAGCATTTCAGTGCCCGGTGGATCAATCGTGCCTTTATTATTATTTCCGTAGATAAACTGATCTGGCCCGCCAATTGAATAATTCGCAACGCTATAAGGAAACGACGTATTAGGCACCTCATTTCCAATAAAATTTTGGCTGGGCGAATTCGCAGCACTAAAGAAAATTCCGAACTTCTCTGCTCTGTTTCTCAAGAACGTATTGTAGGGACCATTGGCACCATGGGAATTGTCGATCACTATATTCTGACAGATATTTTGTTCAAACAAATTAGCAAATGGATAGTTGCCATGCAGCACCATATCTCCTGCAGCATCTGTAGGAATAAGTGGCCCTGTAGCCAACCAATACGGGTCGAACGAATAGTTAAACGCTATTACATTCCCATTAGCACCAGACTGCAATAAAATGGAATGCCTGAGGTGCTCAAAAATATTATTTTCTATCAAACACTCATTACTCGTCTGGTACAACATTACGCCGTACGCTCTACCGTTTACTCCATAGGAAAAACCATGATGAATATAGTTGTTGCCAATATAGAGATTCGAACAATTGCTTATGGCAAAATGTGCCCAAGTGCAATTTTCAGATTCAATGCCGCTCACCCAGCAATTGACCGCTCCATATAGATTAATATTCCTGGTGATATAAGGAGCACTGTCCCAAACACGCTCTAATTTTAGACATTCGATGCCTACATTTTCTACTTGATACAATTGTCGGATATATGGATCATTTGCTATATCGAAGTCGATTCTAAGCGTGGCATCAAACTGCAGTTCGTTGTTTATGATATTTGTAATCTGCACAATTTGCCCAACGGTACCTTCCGCCCATGAGTTTACAACTAAAGCAGTATCACTCATCCTAAGGTGGATCCAATCTCCTACAGTAAAACTTGAGGCATTAGTTACTTCAATTGAACTAGCCCCCTTTAAAGCACTGGAGGTGAACGGAGTATAATACTGAATCGAATCTATAAAGAATCCACGTATTGAAATACCATTTGAAAAACTATCAATGGGGTTCATTAATATTGTGGTGTTTTCTGCACCTTGTCCACGTAGTACTGTGTTGCTATTCAGCCTAATAGTATAATTGAACATATAGTCTCCTGCAGGCAGTTCCATGATCAAACCAGACGTTCCAAAAGAATCAATCACCACTTGCACAATCGAATCATTGGGAGTCGTCCCATCTCCTACCACCCCAAAATCTGCAAGATTCACCGCTGTAAAGTTGGCCGTTGTAGTATCTTTTAGACCTGCATTTGTCCAATCAACACTGCGGTCAGGTGGCAATACTTGCCCAAACAAATTAACACTAAAACAGGAAAACAATAGTAGAAGAATAAACAAAGAAAAACGCATAATTAGGATTTTGGAGGATTCATAGTTGTTTCGAATAATAAATCTAACACTTTTTATTATTAATATTAATAAATTTCCATTTATTGCTAATGTAATTGATGGGGAAGGCTTTGAGAGAATAGGGTTTCCTCAAAAGTAAAGCACTATGGAACACTGTTGAAAAAGTGATGACAGTTGATAAGGAATGTAGACCTTATCCCTCAGGGATTGATCCTACAAAAAATCGGCAGTAAATGTCAATGGCAAAATCTCCCGAATAGAATTCATACAATAAATATCTCCAGTTTCGCCTTGCATGATCAACCGGATAGGAGTCTGATTGCGGAATTCACTTTCGAAGATTGTTTGACGACAAGAGCCACAGGGGGTGACGGGGTCGGTGAGTGGTTTGCTACCGCTCTTTGCGGAAATAGCAAGCGCCTTGACAGGTACATCTGGATGCTTGGAAGCAGCATAGAACAACGCTACTCTTTCTGCACAGAGACATAACGGGTATGCGGCGTTTTCTTGATTATTCCCTAGGAATACTTCGCCATTAGCCAATCTCAAAGCTGCGCCCACCTTAAATTTAGAATAAGGAGCATAGGCGTTATCAATTGCTTTTTTAGCTTGAGCTAACAATTCAGCATCCTGATCAGATAGTTCTTCGATGGAAGAATATACCTCTACTGTTGAAGTTAAGGATAGTTTTTTCATAATCCGCTTGCTGTTTGGCAAAAAGGGCAACGAATATCGACAAAAAAAATTGAGCAACCAAATTTATCTCACTTCAATTGAAAGTAAGCGGGTAATTTCTTAATTAATAAAAATACTTCAACTTGGACTTGAACTTAAAGTTGAACTTTACTACTTTCGCCACAATCATTATTAGTGACATAAAACAATTCCTTTAACATGAAGAATATTTTAGTAATAGGTGCTGGTCGATCTGCAACAGCGTTGATCAACTATGTGTTAAAAAATGCGGCAGAAAAAGGATGGTTTGTAACAGTAGCAGATGCCGATCCAGATTTAGCAGCGAAAAAGGTAAACAATCATCCAAACGGCCGGGCTACCTGGCTTGATGTAATGAAACCTAACGACCGCCGGGAAGTGATTGAGCGCAATGACGTGATTGTATCGCTATTGCCTGCACACCTGCATTTCAGAATCGCAAAGGATTGTATTAAATATAAAAAACACCTCGTCACCGCTTCTTATGTTTCTCAGGAGATGTATCGCCTTGGAGAAGAAGCTCGCAAAGCAGACCTGATATTCATGGGTGAAATGGGATTAGACCCCGGTATTGATCACATGTCTGCCATGAAAACAATAGACGAACTTAGAAATAAAGGCGCCGAAATTATAGATTTCCGTTCCTACGCAGGTGGACTGATTGCCCCAGAAAGCGACGACAATCCATGGCACTATAAATTTACATGGAATCCAAGAAATGTTGTCCGTGCCGGACAGGGAACCGCCCAATATCTGGAGGAAGGAAAATACAAATACATCCCATACAGCCGCTTGTTCAAACAATACAAAGTAATCGAAGTTCCGGGCATGGGCGAATTTGAAGCCTACGCGAATAGAGACTCCTTGCTGTACCGAGAGCGGTATGGATTAGGAGATATTCCAAACATTCTAAGAGCAACCTTAAGAAAAAGAGGCTTTTGTGAAGCATGGTCCGCCCTTGTCAAAATTGGATTAACAGATGACTCCTACCCTATTGTATGTACTGACGGGCTTACCTATTTTGATTTTGTAGAGGCTTATCTGCCAAAAGGAAAACGCAATGAAAGCATGCGAGAACGTCTATCCCAATTATTAAAAATAGACATCGACTCTGACGTGATGTCCAAACTTGAATGGTTGGATTTATTTAGTCGAGAAAAAATTGGTCTTCGAAAAGCATCCCCTGCTCGTATATTACAACAACTCCTAGAGAAAAAATGGACATTAAAAGAGGAGGATCTTGATATGATCGTCATGCAACACGAGTTTATTTACAACTTGGATGGCAAAAAACAGAAACTTACTTCCTCCATGGTATTAAAGGGAGAAGATTCGATCAACACGGCGATGGCTAAATTGGTTGGATTGCCGCTTGGTATTTTTGTCAAACTCATCATCGATGGCAAAATCAAATCGACCGGCGTCAATATTCCAGTCATGGAAGAAGTATACACCCCTGTTTTGGAGGAACTCGAAGATTATGGCGTAGTTTTCAAGGAACAACTCGAAGAGTTGAGTTAAGCGTTGTCTGCGAATCCTGCAAACTACAAATTACATTAGATTAGTCGTCTAAGAGTAACTTTTTCTTAAGCATAGTGATGCAACTTTCTCGTTGCAACTCCCATAAACTATACGGCAGCACCAACACGTGTACACCAATTCGGAATAGTGTTTTGTAGCCATTCAATGTAAAGGATTTCCGAAAGGGACCAGGGTAGCCAATCAAATCAATGGCAAAGGTTTTATTTTTGTGCACACATAAAATATCAATCTCGAACCCTGCTAATTCATAGCCCGGTAGTACTTCCTCAATATCAATATCTTCCAAGACTTGGATAACTTCTTTTTGAAATTTTTCGACTGCAGGTTTTCTGATAGCTTCCTTTGTTTTCATCGCATAGGTACTGGTAGCGTTCAGGTATTTTCGGAGCAAATTGTCGATGCTTAAACTAGTTGGACTGCACGAAATAAACAAGATTTGTAGATGGCGGGCTCTGGTTATACTTACGTTGAATACGTCCTCCTTATTAAGGTATTGGTAGGTAGACCGATGACAGTCGTCGTCTACCACAAAAGAAAGCAGCATCACGTCCCGCTCCTCTCCCTGGAAGGAATGCGGCGTACCGACAAGCAGTTGGTGGCGGTTTATTTGAGCAAGCGTGAATTGGGTTTCTAGTAGTTTTTGGAAGGCTGTAGTCTGACTTCTGAAGGGAGAAAGTATACCGATGGATTGACAATGTCTGGGTTCTAGATTTTTTTCTTTTTCGATAATACTATGTACTTTTTCAAGCACCTTATCGATTTCTGCCTGGTTGATGTTATTTTGGGCTTTGGTTCCTCCACAGTGGACAATCTGGAGGGGTTGTTCATGTTGGGTATCGGAGAGTTGGGTCATGATTTTTAAAGCATTCCCATAAAACTGCTGATTGCTAAACTCAATGATCGCAGGCACACTGCGGTAATGTTCATCCAAAAAATGAACCTGCGCTTGAGAAGACAGATTTTCAGATACCAGATCCAAAATACTTTGATTTCTATAATCGAGTAGCTGATAGTCCAGTTCTCCCAGTCCTAGTTTCTGTATTAAACTCAGCTGTTTCGTTCGGGACAAGAAGGAAAGGTGGCGCAATTGTTTAGGATCGCCCACCACAATCGCTTTTTTCGCTCGAAACAATAGAGGCAGCGAACTGGCAATATCGCATTGAGAAGCTTCGTCAATGATCACTAGATCGAAGAGCTCCTTTCTGAGTGGCAAGATCGTGTTGATATCATTGGAATTGACCAACCAAATTGGCAGCGCTTTGAGTAGAAAACTGAAATCAATTTGATTAAAAAAAGCTTCTTTTCTATTACCAGTTCTTCCAGAGATCGCCCGATCCAAATTTTGGAAGGCCTTGCGATTATTTGCCAAGGATTCGCTTAGTTGAAAATTGTAGAAACTGTGCAGATAGTTATAAATTCTCTGGTAAACCCAAATCATTTCTTTATCGACTTGAGCGATTAAATCCCAATAAGGCGCCTCCCCATCTATCTTAAAGGAAGCAATTTTCCTTTTTATCCGGTTCAGTATTTTAGGGTCTGCTACTTCAAATAGAGCGCCCCGTTTTAGTTCATCGAGTTCCCTTTTGTTGATGGTTTTTTCTAGGGCGGTTAGTTCTTTTTGTCTTTGTTTTACCTCCTTTTTCTTATTGAGCACTGCCTTTCTGTGAAATTTTTCTATCGAAATTCCATTGATAATATTTTTTAATCGGTCTTTAATGCCTCGTTTATAGTCACTTCTCCCACCACGAACAACAAGATTTTCAAAATCAAATTCTTTTTTTATTTTATCTCCGATGACATCGACAGCCTGGTTGTTTTTCGAGCAAATGAGGACAGATTTTCCAAACCCGATGGCTTCTACTGCCAGTGCAGCAATAGTAAATGACTTTCCCGTCCCTGGCGGGCCAATTACTTGAGTGAGCGTATTTTTTTCAGAGTCTAATAATATTGCTTCTTGAGCAGCGCTTAGGTTTGCATGGACAAAACATTGAGGTTGTTTTCTGCCTTTTGTTTGCTTGTTGTTTGTTGGATAAAACAAGTCTTTCAAAGGATCAGAAAAGGCCTCCATTTCCATCATTTCTGCCAACTCATTCAATAATCCCCTTGAAAATTGAGAGTTGGGCAACAAACCGACACCAATTGCGGGCACCAACTTATAGCTATCCGTTCTTTTGTAGGCTTTTTGCAAGGAGTCTTCCAATTCAAGTTGCGGAAACTGACTCAACGCATTTATGTCTAAATCAGGAAAGGCAGGTTTCAATGCCGCTTCCATTTTATAACAACTATCAAAGTCCAGCACTCCCTTTGGCAGATGCTCTTCCAAGTAGTCCGGCAACGGCAACTTCCCCTCATACAAAGGCTTTAACAGCGTAATGAAGGAAGGATTTATCATATTTCCACCAGATTTCAAACTCAGATAATAGACGTCCTCTTTCTTAGTTAATTCAAGCGGATTCAATAACATTGGAGCACAAATACGCACTGTTTTTCCAGCAACATTCCCTTTACCAATCAAAAAAAAGGAACCTGCATAGAGCTGTTTCTCCTTAGAGTAAATGGCCAATTTACTTTCTACCTCCTTGCCCCAGGAAGTAGGTACTGGATAGGTATTGATAATCCCCGCAAGCAAATCCGGGACGTCCAGAAAATGTTGGAATTCGATTTTTTTACTAAAAAAATTGTAAATGGAAGTCGTCCGATTGTCTGCCTGATAGCACTGTCGGTAATAGTTTATTATTTGCTTCAAGGGCGTTGTTAATTATTAAGTCCTTAAGGTACTAGGATATTGGGCAACATCCAAATTGTAGTTTAGAAGACATACCATTTTACTAAAAAAGCAAAAGGGTAAATCGTCTGGACTTGCCGCCGTCGAGGTTCCTTCCTTTTTGAACTGCTGAAAGTCGGACCACATTCAAAACCCTTCGAGATTAGTAAAGAACCTTGCAAGGCATTGATCTTGTAGTGCCAAGGGGACAACACTCTTTCTTGTGTAGGCCAACCGTCTATAATTCCCTAGGGAACTCGACTAATTTTATTTCGATTATTCCATCCTTGGCTGCGTTCTGCTGCATCACAAACACCACTAAAATTGGAATCTTCTGCCAAGTAGCCCGCTTCGTTTCTCTCGTTCCACGCAATACTTCTATCCGCTGCATCTATACTTCCATCGTGATTAAAATCTGCTTCGTAACATGCAAATACGCCTGGTGCAATGCTCTTTTGTACATCCTGACCGCCGAGTATACCATAGGCCGATCCCGTGGTAAAATCATGTAGATAGACTAAGTCATTTGCTAAGGGTATAGATCCTGGTGTCATGATAGACAGATGATTGCGATGATACAATACGATATAATAATTTTCCTCATCAACGCCTTCAAAATAAACTACCGACTCACCATCCAGATCAACAACATCGCCATCCGCCTGCAGCAAAGCGGACCGAGTTGCAATTATCAGGTTGAAGTCTACCGCATCTCTTAATTCCACCATGATCCAATCCACAATTTCATCCGACCCAGTAACATCAAATACAATTGGATCTACTGTTTCTCCACCACCAAGTAGATAGTGCTGAAATCCAAGACCAGTATAAGGTTCTTCTATTGGTAATAATCCACTTGTATTCAGATTGGCATTCATCAACCCGGTAGCAGAAAGGTATGGCCCTTCAAGCAACACCTTTGTTCTCACAACTACCCCACAAGCCAAAGTACCCACCAAAACAGGGTACGCATTGTCAGAATAACAATCATTTGCGCCATCATAAAAAGCAGCATAATAAGTCCCTGCCTCCACTTCATTGGGGTTTATAACCAAGTTAACATCATCAACGGGTAGCGCATCATGCCAGGAAACAGTGGTGCCCACTGGCAGGTTTTGTATCGTGGACTCTAAGCTAGTCAAATTAGCTAGTCCGTCTGGACAAGTGTTTTTTATGGTTGGTAAAATTGCCGCATTCGTTGAGTAACATTCATTTACGCTATCATAAAAAGCAGCATAGTATGTGAATCCAGCAGGAGCTTCCATTGGGTTTGAAACCAAATTGGAAGAATCTGTTGGTTGTGATGTATGCCAAGTTACTACGGTGCCCATTGGTAGGTTTTGAATGCTGGATTCTAAACCCGTCAGATCAACTGTTTGTGCGATGGTCATTTGTGAAAAACAAAAAAGGCAGATCAGGAGGAGTATATTGTAAATTTCTTTTTTCATAATTTGGAAGATATATTTCTACATTTCGGTTAGTAGAATAGTTTCTGGAAAAAGTAGGTCTTTCCTAACAAATGCTAGCCCTACCTGAATAAGGAATCCTCTAATTGCCTTGAAAAATTGGAGCATCACCACCTGCAGAACAAGCAGGATTTGAGACTGAATTAAATTCACAAGGTATAGGAGTATAGTTTCCCTGAGCATTACTTGAAGTTTGAATAACAACTACTCTGTCGAACTGAGTGGGTGCGGAGATTTCCACAAAACCAGCTGCTCCTGTCACAGTTGATCCGATGATGTTTGTCCCTATTGAAGAAAGGCAAATGCTCCCTGTATTCGCAGATGAGGGGACCATGGAGGCACTCCCTACTGAAACCCCATTCAATGTCATCGTAGACAATTCCCAGGTTTCCCCATTTCCAGCATCGAAAGACGCTCCAAACAACTCATAGGAGGTAACTGGCATCGCAAAATCTATGGACCAGGTTCCTACTGCTGGGGAGATAAGGTTGGCTTGATTTCCATAAACACTTAAACATGTTTCACTAGAAGGCAAGCAGTTTCCGCATTGAGAATTTGTTGAAAAATCGGTATTAAATGCTGTTGGTACATAGGTGAATGTAGCATTTCCGCATACTTTTGTGATTTGGGCAAAAGTATTTTGGGCAAAAAACATAAACGAAAATACCATTGTTGCCGAAAAAAAGAGGTAATATTTTTTCATAGTTTGGGAGGTCTAGAATGTAGATATAGAATAACTCAAACTTGCAGTATTTGTACTATCTTCCAGAATGCCAAAATTTGGAGTAGTTACCAGAAAAAGAGTACCCAATAGAACAATTGAGACTATTAAAGTAAGAAATATCCATTAATAATTAATGGATAATGAGGTATTTGTTATGGAAGTTATTTCCTTTACGGGAATAGGTCCCTTTATTCTTGGGTAAGGACAAGGGATGGGTTAGAACATTTGCTCTAGGAAAGTAGTATGGGATAGTAATTAACTAGATTGCTCTTTTCTACAGAGGAATAAACGGTACCTGCTTGTAGGTAAACGACATGTCCAGCTTCGGAGAAGCACCTAGTACATACTGAAAATCAATAGCTTCCAGATTGGCGTTTTGAGAAAAGTCGTGCAATAAGGCTGGGGAAGTCAGGCCGGACTCATAAGCAAGTAGCCAGTGATCTTCAAACACCTGTATGTTTGTATTCAGGTATAAACCATCCATGTTACTAGGCCTGTTTTCTATTTTTATATGTCGAGGTTCAAAAGAATCAGGAAATATTTTGGAGTTGCTTTTTGAATAGTGCATGACTGCCTCCTTTAGGTCAAAGGCATTTCCGATCGGTTGAAAGTCCTGGCCTCGATTTAGGTTTTCAGGATGCTCATTTTTACGACTGCCAAAGACTAGATCCAAGGTGATGTTTTCTGGTACAAATAATCCGCCTTCAACTAATTGAGTTGCTAGATTTAAGGTGATAGCTACTTGGGGTTCTACAGCTAGACAAGCCTGCATTGTTTCACTTACCACTACATGGAGCTCCTTCTCTGCTGGAAATTTGTAAGTAGTCGCATCCGTAAGACAGCAATCATCAAACCAGGATTCCAACTCCAAATTTCTAATCAACTGTTGGACAGCATCAAAACTGTAGCTGTGGTATTCAAGCAGGGTAATACCAATTTCGTCCGCGCTAAATATCGAACACAACGGCAAAACCAACGTGGCATAAGGCCCACACCCAGCATAAACTATATTAATCCGCTTCCCAGGAAAACGGTGCTGGGCTTTGAGTATGCTCGCATGTACGCCACGAACAAACTGTCTAGTACGAATAGGGTCTACCAAACAGTGGGCGGCACCAAAAGGAGACAAGGCCTTTCCCTGAGGTAAAACCTGATCTACATTAATTGATTCCGATATTTTATAATCAAGTACATCAACCCCGGTGCTTGCCACAAACAGCTCATGCAATGCGTACACAGGAGAATTATCCCCAACAGGACAGTTCTTTTGATCCAGTAGTTGTCGAGTTAATATTTCTAGTTTTTGACGTGCCTCCATTTTATTTGTGGTTAATAAATTATTAAGCCCTTCGTCCTAATTAATATTTTAGAAGGAAATTAGTAAAAGGATTTAAGATTTGGCTCTAAAGCCGCGTAGCCCCGCAATCAGAGGGGATCGCGCACTTTTACAAGTTATTAGAGTTAACCAAGGCCTTCCCTAATAACTTAAAACATCTAGCATCTCAATAACTTAATAATAACTAAGTCAAATAAGCATTAGACCAGCCGCTCTGAATACTTGTCCGAAGTTCGTCAATAGCTGGAGCTTGGGTGTCTGTTAATACATATTGATGGGTGATATTTTCAAGGAAATAATCGCCATTTTTAGTAACTTTTTTCAAGTAGACAGGACAGGAAGTCTGTTGATTTTTAATAACTAATTCTCCTCTTGGACTATCCACTGTTATGGTTGATAGTGCAGCAATCAGGTCCTGAGTAGAAGGATGATTTCCTAGTTTGGAAAGTGCTGTACGAAGCAACTGTCCAGTCTCAAATCCTAAAACGGCATACGGATCAGCATATCGCTGGTGTGTTCCTTCAAAAGCCTTAACAAAATCCTGATTGGCTTGGTGTTTATGTGTTCTGGTCCAGGTACTGAAACTTTGCATACCGTTGGCACTGGATGATTGTGCGTTGAGATTTGCATCGCTGTACATCAGTCCAGAGCCTAATAGCGGAGCTTGAAGACCACTATTTTTATAACTATGAACAAAAGATACTGCTTCCGTCCCACAATAATGCCCGAAAACAAAGTCTGGTTTGTGCGTTTTTATGGCTTTAAACAATTCAACATGGCCATTTTGAGTAGGTATATCTGTCACGTGTCTATCCAATATGGTACCGCCAGCAGCCCCAAATCCTTTTTCGAAAGCCACCAATCCATTAAATCCACTATCATAAAACGAACTGCATAGGATGCCTCGTTTCCCATAGTTTTTTGCTGCCCATTCTCCAGCAACAAAGGCAGCATTCCATAGATGAAAAGAATTTCTGAATATACAATCACTTTCAGTATTTGCAGATTGTACCACTTCTCCCATCGTATTTTCAATAAACAAAATCTCCTTCGATTCCAGCAGTTCCTTTATTTTTATGGTGTCGTGACAACTAACTAATCCAGTCATCATATCTACTTGATTGATTTCAGCAAGTTTGGCCGTTTTTTGTTCTAAGTCCGCTACGTTTGTTCTGTATTTTTCAACATAAAGCTCAATTTCATGTCGCTGAAAATCCAGATTGGCTGCTAGTTGCATGCGCAAGGCATCCAAGAAGTTATCCCCCATAACAGGATATCTGGTAGATTCTGGCAACAATACGCCGAGTTTAAGCAGTGGTTTCTGATTTTTGGTAGCGCGATCATTCGCAGTAGTTATTTTTGCTAGGGGAATTGTTGCGACTCCCAGGCCAAGTTTACGGAGGAAATTTCTGCGGCTCATATTTTAGTTTTTAAGTTATTGAGAGAATTGAATTGTTAGGTGATTCTGTAGTTAGCTCCTTGAAGGGAAAGAGCCCTGGATACAGATAATGTAATTTAATGCTATAGTTGGTTGAATATTAGTAACCGGTTGAGGAGTTGCAGCTCCTGCATCTGTTAAGGTAATACTGCCCGCATTCATGTTGGCATTGTTTGCACTAGTGTAAAGCTCCACGTTTTCATTTTTTGCTAAAAAACCATCTACAGGAGTAGTATCTTCCCCGTCCTCTCCTGATACCTGAATGGTTAAGTCATGGTTGTGCGATGGAAGGTTGTTAATGTTTAGCGTATTGGATTCAATCCCTCCTTTTTGCCCCAAACTGATATAAGCAAGTCCCGGTCCGGACCCAGTGTGCAAAGGAACCCGACCTCTGCAGTCCGGTAAACTAAATGTAGTGCGTCCATCACCGCCATAGGTAGTTCCAAGTAGTGCAAAAAGTGCATTGTTTGAACTTATCGCTAATATTTGACCTTCACAAAAAGCCCAGTTTCTTGGAGCAAAGGTGCCCGCGAATAATCTTATTTCTGCCAAGTATTCATCCATTGTTTTATTTTTTTATTATATCCTTAATTTACAATTTTGTCATTTAACTTCTCGAAGGATAAATTCCAACAAGACAAATAATATATTGCATTGCTATTATGGGTTGTATATTGAGTATTGGTTGATTTCCTCCCCTATTAGTAACAGTAATGCTATTTGCGTTCATAGTTGCGTCACTTGTTGTCTTATACATCTCACTTTCTGCTTTTCCTAACACGTTGCCCACGGGGGTGGTGTCTTCTCCTTCTTCGCTAGAGGCATTCAGACTTACATTGTGGGTATGCTGAGGTAGGTTTGTGCTGTTTAGAACAACCGTATTAACTCCAGTTTTCTGACCCAAATTGTAATTTGATAATCCTGGCCCAGTCCCGGGGTGCACCGTAAGTCGCCCCCTGCAGTCCGGCAATCCAAACGTTGTTCGACCATCACCGCCATAAGTCGTCCCAAGTATCGAAAAAAGTGCAGTATTTGAGCTAACTGCCAAGAGTTGGCCTTCACAAAAAGCCCAACTTACAGGAGGGAAACTCCCTCCAAACATTCTTATTTCTCCAATGTATCCATCCATGATTTGCTGTTTTTCTGTTTAATAGTTATTCTTTACTTTTTCTTAATTCCGGGAAGGGTATATTCCTAACAAACAGACAATGTAGTTTATCCCGATAAATGGTTGTCTATTGTAAATGGGTTGGCCTCCTCCCGTATTTCCTACAGTTTGGGCATTTTGCCCCATAGTCCCGTTGGAGGAGGATTGAAAAAGTTCAACTTCTTCAGTTGCCGCAATAAAATTCCCACTTGGGCTCAACGCATCCCCTGTTTCTCTTGATACATGCAAGGTACCGTCGTGGCTGTGTACAGGCATATTATTGGTCAAAATATACCTGTATTCCGCACCATCAATACTTCCCTGGACGTATGTTGGCAATCCCGGGCCAGTTCCTGGAGACACTACCCCTCTGCCCCTGCTGTCAGGCAATTTAAACGTTGTTACACCATCACCGCCAAAAGTCGTCCCAAGTATCGAAAAAAGTGCTTGATTTGAGTTGATTGCTAGTAGCTGGCCACTACAAAATGCCCAATTTTGAGGAGCAAAATTTCCAGCAAACAATCTAATTTCACCTATTGTTCCATTCATAATCTGTTAGTTTTTTTTGATCACATGGCAAGAAGTCCTGCTATGTTTTGATTAAAAATATTTGTATATCATTAGAATAGCTAACTATTTATAGTTGCTTCTGTTAAAACATTGTCCACAATTTTTTGGATGTCCGCCAATGAAGTAATTGGTTGCCGTGGGTGAGGCTTTGTTTTCCGGCAATCCGGCCAGTAAACCCCGCTAGGTATATTTACACTTCCTGCATTCTTGCCCAGCTTAACAATTAGGTCAAAAACATACTTCTGTACGTCTCCCCATTTATCTACATCGCTTCCGAGGCCGGTGCCTAAAGAATATTTATAGGTTGTAGGGGTCGCATGATCATCGTCAAAAATTGGAATAACGACATCCTTCCCGTCTTGTAATTTTTGAGCCAGGTCCTTAAACACCGCATCATTGTCTCCCATATGATCTATTTCCATCGTATTTACCCCGATGTAATTGGGGTGACTTCGGCCACGGGAAGGTCCGATCCTAGCACCAGCCATTCCACCTCCTCCTAATATATCGCCTATTGGCTTTTGTTTGTAGTTGCCAGCATTTGCTCCCCACAGGTAGTAGGTATTAGTATCCCAAACTGTCCAAACTTCAGATGGATTATCTTTTGGCGTCCCTAGCCACCAGTTGTCTGGGAGTTTGGCTATTGGTGCAAATATTAATTTTCCGCTCATTATAATTTCACTTTATCTGTGTTAAACCCAATTCATGCAATAGGAAGTTTGTTTTCGGTTGAAAACTCAATAAAAATGTGCACTCTACGGTGATTTTGACTCGCAGACGTAGTAAGATTACGGGGAGAATCAAAATTGACGGACGTGCGCAGTTTTGCAGAGGTTTCAGCATAAAATGAATTTTCGATTGCATGAATTGGGTTAAAATGGGGTATTAAAAAAG
>CALLWB010000138.1 GCA_938016265.1 uncultured Saprospiraceae bacterium | reverse complement strand
TACCAATATCATTTTTAATTTTTTCATTTGATCAATTCGAAATTAGCAAGAAGTAAAATCTAACTAATAAATGCCAACACAAACTCAAATAAAACAAGGCCTCCTAAGCCGCTTCAATTCCATCCGAGATGAGCAAGGACGTACACCTGCAGCTATCGAAAAGATTGCAGATGTACTGGCTACTGAGTTGGATCACTTGGCAACCGAACAACAACAATCAGAAGAACGTCTCTATCAAAAACTACAACAAAAATTACAAGGCAAACAAAACAAGAGACGAAAACCAACAGATAAAATCATACAACAATATCCCGAGAATAACATACAAACAAATTTAAGTCCTGAACAACATTTTAACCTAGTGAATGAGGCTGGCCAAGAACAATTTTGGTCACCTTTATTTGAAACCCAAATCTACCCTATCCGAATAGCCTTTCGCTATTGGGGTGGGCAGATTTGGAAACAAGATAACCACGACAAAACCAACTGGCTCTTCAATACTGAAAATGTATTTCCTACAAAAGAAAACGAGCTATGGCTGGGGATACAATCTCCAAAGGACAGTTTGTTGCCAGAAAACATCCACTTATATTTGGATAGTCTCCAGCCATTAGCCGGTCATGATATCAAGACAGTACTTCCTTTGATCCAGATTCAAAATGGCGACGACATACTTCTTTCGGAAGTGGCTCCCATCGGTGATCGGCTACCTGCAGAAAGCGTCAGTGACTGGCGTGAGAAACAATGGTTGCTACATGAAGTTGAGCGCCCCGTTGCAGAGAAGTACCAACATAGTTTTCTCAAGATCAAAAACTTCCAGCAAATACAACAGTCCACCACTCCACGTATCACGGAGCAGGTGTCACTGGCTGGACAAGGCGAGCCCGTTCTTTGGTTTAAACTGGTTTTTCCTTTTGCGCTAAGCAAGGAAATTGTCTCTGATCTTAAGATTGGATTCAACTGTTTCCCTGCGCTTAACCGACGTTTGCGCAATCGTGAGGAGACGCCTTATTTACCAATTACAACAATCCCATTAGTAGCCAATGAGCTACAAAACAATACTGCGAATTCTGAATATTTTCTTGGTTTGCAAAAAGTGTTTTATGGATCTGGTGCACTCCTTCAACCAGCGATCGTCCATGACTTTGGGGATGCGGTCGCTGGTGAGTATGGCTTGCAACATGGTGGTGTCGTTTCCTTCAATCAAGCGGAGGCTCGTCGTCAACTGGATTATACTTTCCAACTACTGGAACGGGAGAAGGCGGTGATTCAAAGCTTACTTGGACAGCAGATTAATAACGGTACTATTCGGGATCAGTTGAATGAGGTGAGTAGCACACTGGATCAGCTTCGTGGAGAGATTGGGCGGGCGGAGGATTTGGAGGGGACTTGGTTTTTGTGTTGTAAGCCGCTTGGGGAGCGGGAGAATGTATTGGTTTGGTGGTGGGTTTGTGGGGGTGGAAATTTTAATTTATAAATTAAAAAAACAAAATACCATATGGAAAAATTTGCGAGTAAAATAGTAGAGATACAGAGAAGCCGCGTCAAAGATTCAAAGGGATCTGGGCAATACCATGCATCCAGAGGCCATCGGCTACACAAAGGGTTAGATATACAGACCAAAACGGGAGAAAAAATTTATTCTCCGATAAGCGCAAAAATAATACGCAAATCCAGACCCTATAAAGATGATTCAAGATACTCAGGACTATATTTAAAAGGTACTGGAATTTGGAAAGGTTATGAAATGAAAATTTTCTATCTAAAACCCATATCTACTTTCGGCGATATTCGTCCAGGAGCAATAATTGGGTATGCACAAGATTTAACCATTAAATACCCTGGAATTACGAATCATGTTCATTTTCAGGTTAAGAAAAATGGAGCCTTTATAAATCCGTTTGATCTTTGGCAAAAGTGTTTTTGAAATCAAATAAGTATGAAAACTATAATTCACCAATCCTTTGGAGTTGTGAATATTGAAAAAGAAAAAATCTCATTTAACAATAATGACTCAACCCTTAAACAAAAAAGAATTGAAATAAAAATAGGTGATGTTCTCTTGAAGAACAAACTTCCTTTGACGTGGTTAAAGAGAATGGATGAAGAATTATACAGCAGAGCTAACCCAAGTAGTATTGAACTACTTTTCAATATTTATCTTTTAGTTTTTGAAGGTGAAATTAATTTTCAATCAGGACATGTATTTTCAGGAAAACATGTAATAAATTTTATTGAATCAGGAAATGAAATAAGGGTACGAACCAAAGGAGTTGTTATAATTGGAGGCAAGAAATTTAACTTAGATAAACTTGAAGACAAAACTTATAAATTAACAGATTTAGTAAGATTATCAGCCAATAACGACTTATTTAATTTAGACCCATTCTTAAAATTTTTCGAATGGGGAATTTCTGCTACCCATACTGGAACGACTCTTATGTTCGGAAAAAGAGCAAAAATAGCACGCAAAGGATTAATAAAATTTCTTAAATCATGTATTGAAAGAGCTCTAACAAAATCTATAAAAGAAGCAATAGAAATTATTATTGAAAATTACATTTATTTCTTAAAAAAGGCCAAGGTAGATCTATTAGACATTCAACGAATAGATAAAGAAAAAATTATTAAAAAATCAATCAACAAAGGTGTTGAAGATGCTTGGAAAAAATTCGCGATATCATTGGTTAATGAATTATTTAAAAAAATTCGCTTAAAAAAATTAGAGAAGAAGTTAGAAAAGCTTCATTTAAATTTACTCAACAAACCATTATTTCAAAAATATAAGAAAAACATAACTAACATTATATTTAATCACTTAACAGATCAATTCTTATCACTTGTCGATAAACTAGAAAAAACAGGCCCAGATAAGAAGTTAGCTGACGAATTAAAACTAGGTATAATGGAAGAACTAAGAAAGGTAATTACCAAAATAACTGATGAATTCATTGAGGTTGTACTATTGCAAAAAGACGTTCAGTAGGTTATGAATTTCGCTAAATAAAAACAACAAAAATGAAACAACTTCTAATCCTACTCCTACTAACCACAATATTAGCATGCAACACCCCATCAGAAAAACCAACACCCAAAGCCCCAACAAACCCAAAAATAGTCCAACAGGCCCTACAAGCATACCTATTCCAAGACGATGAAGAATGGAAGCAATACATATCCGAAAACCTAACTGACAACAAAGCACAATTCATAGCCTGCGCAGAAAACATAAAATCAAGTTCACAAAATTGGAAACCTAACTTGACAACTTGTGCAGCGCTAAACAAAGAATGGCTAAAAACAACTTGTACGGAACTTAGTCCTTCTGATGTATCTGAAGTATTGGATGAATTAATTCGAGATGTAAAGGGGGTGAAACTTGTAACGGATAATAAAGATCCTTCAGGATGGATGTTCACAATAGCTCTGGAAGAATTTTTCAAACTTTCTGATCAAGAACAAAAAAATGCCAATCGCATTTTCCTTGACATTCTAAAACCAATACTAACCTGCGAATAAAACAAATGCAAAACCAAGCACCAACACAAATAGCAGCACAATTAATCTCCGAAAACAAGTCTAAAAAGAGCAATTCGGAAAGACTAGCCTCCATCGCCATACAAGCAAAAGGCGATCACGAAAGAGGCTACGCCCCAGAAATCATCAGCATAAAAGAAAACAAAATAGATGAAAATTGGGAAATAGAAGTACGTTGGAAAACACTACAAGAAAAACTAAACCTAGACACTGAAGAAACTAAAACATTAATCCCAGCAATAACACACGAAGAAACCGCCAATCGACTAGCAGAGGAAATCAATGATTGGTGGATGGCCTTAGATGAAGAACTGGCACGTCCCAGAATCAGTAACGCATTTGCCGAAAGGCAGCAACAACTAGGTACTACTGGAATAGAAAAAAGATATTGGAACCTATCACCGATACTGAATGAAAAACAGGAGGCCGTACTTTGTTACTTTTTGCCCTTTGCGGAGCGGATAAAAAATGATGTGAGA
>CALLWB010000137.1 GCA_938016265.1 uncultured Saprospiraceae bacterium | reverse complement strand
CCGGATCAACCAACCGCACCGGATTCCCCAAAACATAATTATAAGGACTCCAAGCAACAAAATCAGCCGCCAGCGGATCCAAACTCAAAAACCGCCCCACCTCCGCATCATAAAACCGAGCCCCCCGATAATCAAACCCCGTCTCACTATCCCTTTCGTGTTGAGTTGTAAGGTATCTTTCCTCCCCAAAACTCCGCAAAACCATGCCATAAGGAAAATAATCCATCGCACTAGCCACAGTATACTCCACCTGAGGCATCCCCACCGAGCCGTTGCCCGACAAAGTAACGCGATAACTAACCCGCGTATTACCAAGATGATCATAAATATAATAATTTATATTCGAAGGAGAAACTGGATCGTAGTAACCTGGCTTACTGACCGGCACCCGCGAGCTATTCCCATTATTATACCCCCACAGTAGGCGGTCGATTCCGTTTACATCGCCGTCCCGATTGTAGTCGGCAATGTGGTACTCATTAAATTTTCCGTTGTGGAGGGTCCAGTGGTTTTTGTCTTGGATATTGATGTCGTAACTCAAATCCAGCGAGTCTGTCAGTCCAGTACCCGCCAACATCATCCAGCGACTCGTCGTCGGGTGTTGCTCCTGACCAATACCCAGCCCGTTGGCCGTATAGCTGTCTTGCAGCGTAAAGTCGTGATACAAAATCCCATTGAGCATCGACACCTTCTCCGCAGTCATCACCCCCATATGATTCAGGTGCTCCACCACAATGTAAACAGGCGGCAAATCCCTGGGCAATTGCACCCCGTCTACCAGCTGAATCTGTCCGTCACTCAACAAAAAGGCAGCCGTTTTAAAGACCTCGCTTTCCGCACCAACATCCGTCCGCAGAGAAAACAAAACCCAGTCCACCACCGAGCCATTATAGTCAGTGTTGCCATATCCAGCCCCT
Source organism: uncultured Saprospiraceae bacterium (assembly GCA_938016265.1). GTDB lineage: Bacteria > Bacteroidota > Bacteroidia > Chitinophagales > Saprospiraceae > JAHDHB01. The sequence goes on along the minus strand of CALLWB010000137.1, from coordinate 8,183 downwards.
TCATTTCCAGTATAATACCACGGCTCGATACCATACGGTTGACCAGCAGCCGTCCTAGGCGTCGTTTCTCCTTGTTTTATCATCCCAGGTAGCAATTGCAGCGACGTATTCAACGTAGTTGCCATTGTGTTGGTGCTGCCATCATACGGCCCTTCCAAAAATACCCGAACCTGCAGTTGGTTGTTTTGTGTTTCTGCTAGCTCATGCGTAAAGCTGGCAATCCGCTGTAGCCCATAAACATTCCATCGGATCTCGCCATTTTTGTCTAGGATGGCGAGCTCGCGCCCACTAGCATCCCGCAAATAAAAATCTTCCGTTTTAAGCACGCCGGCCTTCGTCACTTTTTTGCCAATTCGCATATCCTGCACATCATAAACATACTCGATGATCGTGTCCGTGCCCACCGTCAATTCGCGGGGGAGGTTGGCTCTTCCATAGAGCGTATTCTGCAAATCTTTCTTGGTATCCGTCAGCAAATTCCCGTTTTCATCGTACGTGAAATTTCGGGCAGGATCTATGTTGTTTCCTACGATTTTATTGATTTGCGTCAGCCGATTGGTCTGTGGCGCATAGGCATAAGCAAGGTTATGATTTTCCACTCCACCCGAGCTTGTCGCCTGATAGCGACTGACCGAATTTAGATTGCCAATTTTGTCATACGAGTAGGAGGCATCGCCCAACATGGGCTGCACCGCATTGGCTCCAAAAGCGTCAGCATTCACCAGCCGATTCAGCCCATCATACGTATAAGCATAAGTCGTCGGCGAGATAAATTTATTCAAATCGCCTGCATTTGCAACTGCTCCAAATTTGTAAGTTGCCAAGGTCGAGTTGATATTTCCATTCCAGGAGTTGGAGGCCACGCCAGAATTCGGCGCATTATTCCCATCATAATACATCTTCCAATTAAAAAGCGCAGCGTCTATTTCATTCAGTCGATCGCGGTCGTCGTAAGTGTGGGTGATGACATCAATTTCTACGTTTTTGTACGTGCCGTCGGAAGCGTAATACTTCGTTTCTTTTACCGTACCTGTGGCGTCATTGTATTCATAAGCGGCTATTTTTGCGCCAAATGCCCGCTCGTCCGAATAGCTGACATAGACTTCCTTCAGTCGGTTCCAGGCATCATATTCATTATGGTATTGCAAATCAAGCATCCCATCGCCAAGCAGATCAATATTTTGCGTCAGCAAATTGCCTTGCAAGCTATATTCTACATGATCAAAAATGGTGGTAAATCCTTGATTTTGTGAGTTGATACCTTCTGCTCGATACTGGCTTGCCGTCCAGTCGATAAATCCGTCTTCATTATAAGACATAAACCGATATTCCACAGGAAACCCATCCTGGTTATAACTCACGGTATGGCTAAGTTGACCTTTTACGTTTTGGAGATCGGACAACTTTGCTTGTACCTCAAAAGAAATTCCGGGGTCGGATCCATCAAAAGACTTCCCAAAATAAAATCGCTTTTCAGGATTGGCCATTGTTGAGTTGTTTTGCAAATTGGCCATGGCGCCCGGATTTTGCCAGCAAAAACTCTTTTTCGGTTCAAAGCTGTCAAAAACCTTCAGGCTTATGGTATTCTCTGGAAATTTATCCTGGAGAAGAATTCGCCCAAAATCATCATAATGATATCGACGGATGTGCTGCGTAGCGCGCAGTTGTTCATCTTGTTCGAATAATAACTGCCCGGCTTCGCTGTACACGTAGTCAGTGATTCCATTATCCACGGTTTCTTTTTCATAAAGTTGCCCAAGCAAGTTGTACCGATAGTGGCTAATTTGTTTTTTAGGATTGATCACTTCCGTTAAATTTCCCGCACTATCATAGACAAAGAGCGTTACGATTTTCTCCGATCCATTCATGCGCAACGACGCTACTTTTTGGCCGAGGGCATTGGTATATTCGGTCACCGGTTTACCATCTTCATCGGTTGTTTTCACGTAGGAGAATCGATAGTTGGTTTTGTTGCCTGGAGCGAGTTGTTCCAATTCTGGTGTCGTAAGTCCGAGCGCGCTATTCAGTCCCCAGGCAGTGATAATCGCATAGTCATTTTCAAGCGCGTGATTGCCATTGATGTCTTCTCCTGGCTTGGCGGTTTTCAGAGGCCTGGACCGCTGGTTGTTCTCCAGTATTTGCTGAGTAAATGGGGGGTTGTAGGAGTCTTTTATAGTGTAAAGCGCACTATTTTGGATCGATCCACTATGCTCAAACGCCTTGTACGATTTCAGTGGCCGATCCCAGGCATCATAATCGGCAAATCCAGAGATGATTTTTTTGTCAGGATCATCGCTGCTACTAGCAAATGCCAGTTTCGTTCTGCCTAGTGGATCGACAAACGCCTTTGCCTCCATATAGCTGCTCCCTGTCGTATTGTTGAACGTTTTGGTCTGGACATAGTTCTCCATCGTCCGATCTGCAAAGGAGTGATTCATGTCATTCTCCCATTGGTGGTACTCGACTTCCTGCAGTTGTTCGCCATTTCGATAAGCTGCTGCCATTCGTCCAAAATCGTCGTATTCATAAGAAAGTTCGATTCCATTCGGATCAAGGACAGAAGCAATCGTATAGTCTGGATTATAGTTGTAATACGTTTGTAAGGAATCCGGCAATCCCTTCCCAACAGTCACGGAGATCGGTACGGCTACATTTTCATAAAACTGTTCTCTGGACCAGCTAGTACCAGAGGGAGTTAATGGATCACAAACCTCCGTTCGCACATTATAGATTTTGCTATACTCATAGAACGTTTTGAGCCCTGTCGAACTTTGGTCGAGCTGCACATTGCCATAAGCATTACGCTCCAGGACGGTATAGGCTTCTAGTACTGGATAAGGATATACTTTTTGAAAAACAATATCGCCGGCAGCATTCGTCGTTTTTTCAAATCGCAAAATGGGATGGGCAAGATGGGATTGTCCTACAGGGTTAGAGTTGTAGGCGACCTTCAAATCCGAATCCGTCTGCGCCTTCAATTTTTTAAATTGCAGGTATTTGTTGACAGGAGCTCCCATCACTTCTTTAGCACTTGGCGAACTGCCCTCATCCTGGCGGCATTTGCACCATTGGATAATATTGTATTTATCCACCCGCACACAAAATCCCGGCGGTGGATTGTTAGGATTCCCTACAGGTATCATACAATCCAGCGGTTCAACACCTCCATTATCAGTATTAATGGAGCAAGTAATGTTGAGCGGTATTTCATGTTCCTCCCAAATGAAAATGCCATTCCAGTTCTTGTCATATTCGTAGTACTCTGATACGGAGATAGGGGATTGGCCGGAGGCTTTATTAGTCGTTTTGCTCTCAAAAGCTAAATTCCGAAGTCGATACTCCCAAGTAAGATACAATTCATCAAAATTGATGTTATCTCCCACGAGCCCAAACCTAAAATCAGTATCGATCGTCGCATCATTCAGTAGATCAAAGAAATAATAATATTCTTGCGCTGCAAAGGCATCTGGCCGCTGGGGCGAATAAGTCTTGGTACTAAATACTTGCCAGGAAGGTTCCCACTTCAGGCGATCTGGACCAGTAGGAGAGTAGTCCTTCCCTGGTGCTAGTTTGGTCCATGCCAGGGAAGTAGATTTGCCTTCATAATCAGCATCCCAGTACTGGTATTCTGTTATTTGTTCAATGAAGTCGGTGCCTCCACTTCCATTGTGATCTATGGTTTTACTACGTTCCTCGGTTTTTTTGAGGAAATAACTGTTCAGGAATGGAAGGTCATCGGAAGTGAGACTCGGATTAGTTTGTGCTTTTGTATTTATATAATAAATCTCATAAAATTTACTGCCATTCCGATCTTTAGTCAGATCAAAATTAGAATACATATCTGCTCGATATTCTTGCCAAATGGCATTGACAGCCCAAAGGGATGGGATGATGACATCCCAACGATCTGTACCTGGAAACCCCTCAAGTGGAGGCTTGGGAGCTATATGTGAGTCGTCGAAAACGTAACCCAAAGTGGCTTGATTGTTATACCATTGGGTTAGCGTTACATCATAATAAGTCAACCATTCTGATGTTATGGTAGTAGAGTCGAATGGTGGAGCAGGTGGTGTAGGGATTTCAGTTGGACAAATTTCCTGAAAGGGGTCGGTCGTCGTGAAACCAGATTCATATTCCTGATAGTCCGTTTCTAGCGAAGTGGACGAGTGATTGACTCTAAACCCACCATGCTCAAAAGCCTTCTGCACTTCATAAGTGATATCTGAGGAGGAAATTAACACGTCATTGTGGTCATAGGCTTCTGTTTTGTAGAGTTTTCCCCAGAGCAAACCTGCATTTGTGGTGTTGGTGTTGTGATGGTATTTTGAATAAGGGCGAACACCAGCGGTAAGTTCTGGTTCATAAACTGTTACATTAGAAAATCCCATGCTGACTTTTCTTTGATTGGCTCTGAAATTTTCGGTCAGCGGCATTCCTGTGTTTTTTTCTACTAAGTCATCAAAGACGTAATTCCAGGTCCGCACAGTACTATTATCTCCTTCAATACTTTTGCTTTCCACAACGAAGTATTCCTGAAAGGCATATGAATGCGGGTTTTTTCTAGTAATGTTGGTTTGTTGGGAGTTGCCTGAGATAGGAGGAAGGTAAAAATCCCAATCTTTAATAAAATTGCCAGTGGTGTAAGAACCATTTCCTTGTTCTTTATAGGTAATGGTGGTTTCTCTACCCGTTGGAGAAATTATTTTAGTCAACAAAGCATAGTTTGTTGATCGTCTAATTTCTGTATTTGTAGAATCCTGATTGATCAGATTTGTGAGTAGGTCAGTTAGCTCAACATAGTTGGTATGGTCATACTCGAAGCTAGTAGTAGGCAGTTTCTGGGAGTTGTAGCTTGCCAGGTTTTTTATAGGCTGTTGTTTGATCGATTTAAGAAGGAATACATTTCTCTTCTTCGTAGAAATATCATTTGATAAAAAAGTAAATGGCAAGCCCAGTATCGTTTCTTCAAAAGTTGAATAATGAATGGCGAGTTGTTCGGCCTCATAATCCATAGTGATCTGATCCTTGATATGCCAACTCCCATCAGGATCTTGGGTATCGCCACTAAACGCTAATTTAGTTACAGAGTGCAACATGTAAGGCACTTTGGCATGTCGGATGAGTTCTACTTTTCTTAATTCAGTATTCTCATCAGCATAGGTAGGTTCATTATCCCAACCTACTTCTGGAAAATTAGGCTGGTCATAGTCTACATTGTCAAACCAAGTGCTTATTGCCTTTGGCGCATTTACATCATTGAAAAAATTAAAAGCGACATCGTGTTTTTGAAGTTGAGGAACGGTCATATACCAGTTCGCTCCCATGCCGAAATTATTGGGCATGGCTTCTCCGGGCCAAAGAGAAATAGAAGGCCAAGACTTCCCAATTATATCAGGGTCTAGTGAGGAAAAATCGCCATAATTTTGTGTGTAGGCAAAGAATAAATTGGGGTTGGTGCAGTTTGTCGCATCCATAGTGGAAGGATTCAAACTAGGATAAAAATAAGCCTCATGTGTATTATGATCTATATCCGCATTGGCAGGCCCAATTTGAATTCTAAATCCTCCAAATTCATCCGGCAATAAGGGCATCTGAAAGAAATTGGAAGTTGTCAATTCAGGATTTTTTGCTGGATAGTCCGTATAGTATGGGTTCCATTTTACCGATTGGTTAAATGTACTGTAAATGGTTTCTTTCCTTTGGTGCTCAATGTATTTATCAATTACAAAATTAGCATTGCCACAAGCAGAAAGTGATATTTTTTCGCTGATTGCTAGCGGATTTCCACCCACTATATTAATATCAAAATTCCCATAGACATCAGCATCATATAGATTAGTTCGAAGCTCATAAATATCACCAGAAGGTAAATCTTGACCAACTTTAGGAGATTCCAAAAAACTATGTTCAAAGGGTAGTTGATTACCAGAGGCGGGTTCTTGCCAATAGTATGAATTGTCTGGATAAGGATTGGATATATTACCGATATAAGGATTGCCTTTATAAGGATTTGATGGAGAAACAGATATTGGTCCGCCCCTTTCTATATAGGGCGTACAATTATTATTTTGCCATTGCTTACCAGATTTCAAGTGTCGGTACCTATTCCATCCCGAAAAATTGGAATTTCCTCCTAGCTCAATGACTACCTCACTAGCATACAAGGAATCTTCCCGCGTTACCCCAGTGCTATTAATGTCAGGAATATTGAGGTCTGAAAAGTTAGGGAAAAACTTATATTGATAATGAAAGTCCAGCTTCTCAAATCCACTATTTATCTCTGATAAAAAGATATCTTTGAATGCCCCTGAAAAAACCAATTTTGCCTCTTTATTATTCTCTTTTACGATCCCGTTAATAAAACCTTGATAGTATTCTTTATAATAATTAAAGGCACCAAACGTTTTATATTTGAATTGAATTTCACCCGGTTTATTGGGGTTATAGATTTTTGTACAATACCAGGAAAGCACCTCTTTTTTGGGGAGAATTGTACCAAACAAAGATCCTTCGCTCAGGTCGTCCCGATTTAACCGTTTGTTAGAAGCATTTTTAATGCTTATCTGTTTCATCTTGAACTCGTAACGCGTGCCGTCCACACCAATAACCGTCCAGGTATGACCATCATAATAAGCTTCTGAATATTGTTCAAAAGTGTGTGGTACAAATACATGCCTTTGTGCTCCTGGCATACCAAATGGCGTTTTATCTGTGGTATACTTATAGACAAACTTCCCACTAATAGCTCCAGGGATATTAATGTTGACAGAGTGCCAATATCCAAGTCCTTCCTCCGCTGCTTCTCCACCAACGTAAGAAGGGGATTTTACGACAGAGGGTTTACATTTATCATAACTCCCGAATGTGCGACAAACGTCGGCAGCTCTTCTTATATTAAAAAGCTCCAGTTTGGAATATTTTTTATAGTCATTCATTTGTACAGAAATACTAGGAATATCCAAATTCCAACCTTCCCCATAAGGAATCCCACTACTATGCGGCAAATTATCCCCGCTAGTCATCGTAGAACTATAAGACAGATTGGCCGAAAAAGAAATACCCGAAGGTGTAGATACGGTACCCAAACTATACGAACTATTATAGGTACCCGTAAACAAACTAACATCGCCAGTAAAACCGCCTTCAGTTATCGCAGAGGCTTTAACTTCTTGTGGGGTAGTCTGTCCGTTTTCCCGTCCACCGACGAGTTGTGCCTGTAAAAGATTCGTGAGGAGCATTAAAATCAACAAAACAATCAATCTGATTCTCATTTGTGTGTTCTTATTTTTTGGTTCAATGATAAAGATTTACCCCCCAATCACTTGTTGTGGGGCATAGCTGTCCAGCAATTGATTGTGAGGGAGGATTCGCAATCAATTGGAATTTTTGTCAGCGGTGCAATAAAATAACATGACACAAGGACCTTTCAGCCAGAATTGTCACGAATTTGTTGGTAATTATTTGTTGCTTGTGTTTCCAGTACATACGTAAGGTAGTAACTTTTTTTATAATAAAAAAGTTTCATATAGCTAAAAATTATTGGTGTATTTGGGAGGTTTTGTCAATGCCCTATTGGAGCACAATTTCAATCAGTTAAGTGCACAAAGCTCCTTTTGAAAGAGTTCAAATTGATCTTTAAATCCTAGCTGTTTATCTTTTCTGGAAAGACGCCCAACTTTACTGACGGTTGGATAACCAAAAGGTAAATTATTTCACTTTTCTTTAACTATTTCGGTGAAATAAAGATATAAAAAAAGAGGCTCCAAGTCAATGAAACCTCTTGTTTTAACGTTTTTTGTGAATTCTGTCACTTTTTTGGTGACCCCGGCAGGAGTGGGGTTGGGTTGTTTAATTTGTTGGTTTATAGGGTTTTGTGTGCGTGGAAGTTGGGTTTGGATAAACTGGGGATAAACAAAATATTTATGGGAATTGGGATGTTCTTTTTTGGATAAACAAATTTATTTTTTGGTTGTTGTTTCTGGAATGGTCAATGCCTATTAAAAGTGCAGAGCATTCTGACATCATGTTCAGTTAGTAAAAGCGGTCATTTCAAGTCTCAACGCTTACTAAAAGTGCAGAGCCATTCTGACATCATGTTCAGTTAGTAAAAGCGGTCATTTCAAGTCTCAACGCTAACTAAAAGTGCAGAGCAACCGACAATAACCTAGACTACAAACTTTCCT
>CALLWB010000136.1 GCA_938016265.1 uncultured Saprospiraceae bacterium | reverse complement strand
TATCTGACATCAATTTCCGATTTGATTTTGGAGCAGGGTTAGCTAATCCTCAAATAGATCAGGAGTTGGCAGTCAGTGGAATTGTGCAGATAGGAGGAACGACAAGTTTCTACGATCCACATAGTTTGACAGGAACTTCTGGGAATATTGTATCCTATAATGTAACGCTTTCGGGAGGAGACGGATATCCATTAGGTTGGGTAGACTATGTACCAGTAGGAAGAATGTCCTTTGATATAGTCGATTTGACTAGCTGCTTAGATTTCACATGGAGAACACAAGATCCAGCAAATTTCCCACCGACGTTTATTAGCGAAAAGCGAAATAATGCGTTATTAGCAGTAGCGGAAGGTTCTTATGGGAATTACTCGCAATGCACTTATTGCACAGGCAACAATGCACCAGTCGCCAACAATGATCAAAATACAACACAGGTAAATACAGCCGTAGCCACTTGTGTACTAGACAACGATACAGACTCAGACGGAACATTAGATGTTTCGTCAGTGACAATAACCTCTGCGCCACCTGCAAGTCAGGGAACAGTAAGTGTAGATCCAGCAACCGGCTGCGTAACATTTACACCAGCTACAGGATATTCCGGCACAGTAGACCCAATCGTTTACAATGTATGTGATAACGGAGGAGCAGCAATACCATCTACAAAAGGAGACGACAACTCAACAGCAGTTTCTTCTCCAGATCCAATGGATGCGCCACTAGCAGGAACCGGAGCAGAATGTAGCTCCGCAACTCTGACAATTACAATCTCCAATCCATGTGGCAACTTTGGTTTGTCAGCTACAGTGACTAATGAGACAGTGATCGGCGCAAATGACGGCGCAATAGACCTTTCAGTAGCAGGAGGCACCTCCCCATTTACTTATAGTTGGTCAAACGGAGCAATGACAGAAGACCTCAATGGTCTGGCCCCAGGTGGCTATACGGTAGTTGTGACAGATGCTAACGGCTGTACGGCTAGCCTAACGGAAACAGTAACAGCAGGGCCTTGTCCTACTATAACGTTGACTGGAGTGGTGACCGATGAATCTGCTACTGGAGCTAGTGATGGTGCGATCAACCTTACTGTAACAGGAGGAACTGCCCCTTATAAATTTGATTGGTCAAATGGCAAGGTGACAGAAGACTTGAACGGGGTAGTTGGAGGAACTTATACTGTTGTTGTAACAGATGCGAATAATTGCACGAGTAGTGCGACCTATACTATTCTAACAAATACTCAAGGTGGATGTACAGGGGGACTTACAAATTTCCCGATTTATGAAGGATTTGAATCTGGTTTGGGAATTTATACGCAATCAACGAATGATAACCATGACTGGAGATTCCGAAGCGGAAAAACTCCATCAAACTTTACGGGGCCCAATAGTGCCTACGAAGGTAGTGAATATGCTTATGTTGAAGCAAGTGGACATTCAAATGATGTAGCGATTCTAGAAACCCCTTGTTTGGATTTGAATGGAGTAGGAAGCCCTGAATTGATTTTTGCATACAGTATGTATGGATCTCAAATGGGAACGCTTGATGTTGATGTGAGTATTGATGATGGCGCTACTTGGACGAATGTTTGGACACTTTCAGGCAATCAAGGGACAGGCTGGAATTTGGCCAATGTGGACTTGTCGGCATTCGTGAACAATACAATTGTTATTCGATTTGTTGGCAATGTAGGGTTTGGGTATCGATCCGATATCGCGATTGATGCAGTATCCGTTGAGGTCGGTTGTTTGAACCCCGTATCTCTTTCGTTTGATGTAACGGATGAATCAATGGGTGGCGCAAATGATGGAAGTATTGACCTTACTGTTTCAGGTGGTGTGCCTCCTTATATGTACTCTTGGTCGAATGGCGCTAGTACAGAGGATGTTGGCAATCTTCCTCCGGGGATTTATACTGTAGAAGTGTTTGATGGTGTTGGGTGTGTGATTGAAGGTTCTGGAACGGTCTTCTCCGGCCCTGGAGGAAACAGTTGTATCGCAACGGGAACATTACCACAGTATGATGACTTTGAAATTGATTTTGGAAACTGGACACAGGATACTGGAGATGATATGGATTGGACCAGACGTACTGGGAAAACTCCATCAAATAAAACAGGACCAGACGCTGCTTATGAAGGTAGTTATTATGTATACTTGGAAGCAACCGGAAATAGTAATAAGAAAGGGATTTTAGAAAGTGCTTGTTTGGATTTATCCACGGTTACTGATCCTGAGCTTTCGTTTGCTTATAGTATGTATGGCTCTCAAATGGGAACCTTGGATGTAGAAATTAGTACAGATGATGGGATGTCATGGACCACACTTTGGTCACGCTCAGGGAATAATGGTAAAGGTTGGGATCTCGGTGTCATAGATCTTTCTGCTTATGCTAATCTTACAGTTACCCTTAGATATGTGGGTGTTGTGGGTAGTGGTTTCCGATCTGATATTGCATTGGATGCTATAAACATTAGTAGTCCAGTGGCTGTTAAAGAAGCCTTACAGATCAGCATGAATTTATTCCCGAATCCAGCGGATGAATTGATCAATGTTGAAGTAACAGATGATCTAAATTCTATAACAGAAGGAACTGTACGTATATTTAATGCGGTTGGCCAACTGGTTTATGAAACTGACCTTGGCCTTCAAGGAAACAACATTTTACAAATAAACACTTCGCAATGGGCGGGTGGTGTTTATGTAATAAGTTGGATGAATGCAGAGACCAATTCATTTGCAACTTCCAGATTTGTGGTGACACATTAACAATTAGTTGATTAGATTTTAATATAAGGCCTTGTTCCAATCAGGAACAGGGCCTTTTTGTGTGTTGACTTAAGGAGGAATAGCTTTTAATACTTGACTTTGTACCAATGTAGCAAGGTGTCATTCCCAACTACAACAATCATTCTTTTAGTAGGAGAGAAGGCTAGTTTGTGGGTGAAATAATCTTTGATGGGAATACCGGTCAATGTTGCTCCGTTGATCCGATTGTAGACGTATAGGATTTGTTGCGTGTCTATTGCTGCGTAAAGTTTGCTCTCTTTTGAAAAACCGCCAAAAAGGCTTTGGTTGAAGTAGGGGCGTCCATTTTCAGGATCAGGCGAGACTGGAGTCATTATGTATCTTGAAATTCTTTTATTTAGCCAATGAAGAATGTTGGAGTAGCGGTATCCCCAAAGATTGACCAGCAGTTCTTCCCCCATCTCTTCCAAATAATCCGTTTGGAAATTTAAGGAATGTTTGATCTCTAATTCTGGAAAAGAGACATAGTTGCCGACCCATTTGTGCCCGAAAACAGCCAGCCTATTTTTATCAAGAAAACAAAATTCCATAGTACCCGCAGGGATTTTTGAATTGGTAGCCAACACTTTTAAATCTGGCCAGGAATAGGCGGTCATGGTGAGTTCGGGGGTCCGATTTTCAAGGGTGTATTTTGGCTTCCACAAAATTGCTAATTGTTTGCCATCGGGAGAAAAACGGATAACTGAAGCATCGGACAAATAGCCATCCTTTAGCGTTTTGTAGATTTTCTGATCGGCAGTATTCCAAAAGGTGATTTTCCCAGACCCATCTCCTCCAGTGACCAAATATTTCCCGTCAGGACTAAAAAGCAGGTGTTCTGCTATTCCATTAGCCAATCCGATATTCCATGAAATTGGTTTTAGTTTTGGATACGAATACTGCTGTAAACGATGGTCGTTTCGAGTAATTAAAATTACGCGGGATTGATCAGAATTGAACGCAAAATCATCAATGTGGTCTTGATCGTCGATGGCATAGTTGAGGATAGTGTGTTTGCCAGTAGCGACATTTATTTTTAGCAAACTTCTGGGGGCTGAAGCGACGATGGTTTTCCCCTTGTTGATAAAATCAATTTTCGTAATTGTCCTAGGTTGTAAGGTGTCTAAACTCCACATCAATTCTCCTCCGATTGCCGTTCGGAAATCTAGTCCCCCATCAAAATATCCGAGGGCTACAAACTGATCGTCCTCAGAGAATGCGGCACTATAGCCTGCTTGATGGTTGTAGCTCGAAAACAACTCGTAGGTGCCTGCATGTAAATTGTAGATGGCAAAGCCATTGTTGCCACTAAATTTGCCGCACAAAATGAAATATTTCCCGGTGTTCGAAAATTTGGAAGTATAGATCTTTTCTGCTTCAGGAATATAGTTGAGAGGGATTTCTTTTTCATTTTTTAGGTCCCAAAGAAAGAATTCGCCCTTGATTCCACTAACTAAAATATGGTCTTCCTCAGGAGAGAGGTCAGCATGCATCACCCATTGGGATAATCGTTTTAATTGCCTGATTTCTTTGCCTGTTTCGTAGTTTAAAATTACTGTTTGCCCGTTATAGTTGCCAACTACTACCCATGGTTTTGTTTTAAACATTTTTATTGCAGCGCATAGACTACTGGTGTTGGGGTTTATTAAAAATTTGTAATGCCATTTTAAAATACCCGTTTCTGCTTCCCAGCCTGCTACATATTCTCTAGCGGTGGCAATGATGGTTTTGTCGTCTGGCGAATACACTGCTTTGTTTAATCGTCTGGGGTGGACAAATTTAGTATCACCAGTTGCTTGGATTAACTCAATTTTGGGTACACTATGATGCAGTTTGCCAGTTGGGCCCCAGAGGTTTTCAAAGAATGGGGTGGGGTTGGTTTTTTCATTTATTGTGCCTTGTGCTAAGGAAATGAAAGGTATTATCAGTATAAATAAAAGGCTGTACCGGTACATATTTTTGATTATGAATTGGTGGTTGTTTTTAAGATGCTTTAAATGGAGGAATTGGTGTGTGGTTTTTTTAATGGGAAGTAGGTTTATTTTTTTTAGCAAAAAAATGGTGGCGGATGACTTTGAATAGGGTGTAAAAGGTACCTTTTAAATTGAAGGGGACCAGTGTGAAAATGGCTAGGTTTTTTCTGAAATCTGGATTCAATTTTAAGTAGTGAAGGATGTAGGGGTTTTTGCTGCTGTGAATGCGTTCTAATTCCTTTTGGGATAGTTGAATGGTGGTGTCCTGTTGGACAATGTCGTCGGGTTCTTTGAAATAGATTTTGGCTGCTTCTACCGCTTTGAGTAAGGAGTGGGGGTGTTCCCCAGAAGGATTAGGATAAAAAGTGTGGAGGAATTTCCCGTAGGAAGCATAAGAAACGGGATTCATCAAATGGGTGAACACATACATCTTTTTTCGCCAGTACCGCAGTCGGGCAAGTATCAATCGCCAAAGCACCCGAAATCTTGGTATCCGATCTCGATAGCCCGGCACCAACCCAACACCGCCTTTCATATAAACAAGATTCCCCACCGCCTCATAACAGTGAATAATATACAGCCCAACAGCCGCCCCATTCGCTTTTCGAAAGATAAGAATCTCCAAAAAATCGGGATGATCCAAATAGTTGTACAGCCATTCCGATGTAGCCCCATTCTCCGTCAAAAAATGACTAAATACAAACAGAATATCCGCCTCCAATTTGGGGTCAAACGGTTTTGACGATGGATGATAGATGTCTGTTTTCATTTTGCTTTTCTTCATTGGGAGCAAAACGAGTCCCTCTACTCCTCACCAAATATAATCAATAACCAATTATTTCAATAAAGAAAATTACCTCGACAAATACACCCCAATCAGAATACTAGCCATTCCCGCTAAATGCATCATAGAGAAATATTCGCCATCAAAAACACCTAGAAGAATCGCCACGACAGGAATAAGATAAGCTACGGTGGCACTAAAAACCACATTTGTCATTTGCAACAGTTTATAAAAAAGGATCGAAGCGATCACCGTACCTAATAGGGCCAAAACGCAAACGGCTCCAAAGCAGTACCATCCGTTTTCAACTACCGGAATTTTGGTAAAGGTGCCTTGCATCAACAAATAAACCAATGCAGGCGATCCAATCAATGCAAAGGCTGCCGCACTTAAGGTAATCGCGTCCAAATCCTGGAAATTTGCCTTGACGGTATTCACACTGGTCGCATAACATATTGTAGCAAAAATGACAAGCATCGCATACCCGTTGAGCCCTCCTCCTTCGCCTTCTCCATTGCTAAACCAAACAAGTATCGCTGCTCCAAACAAACCCAGTAATACCCCAACAAATTTATTCGACTCCAGTCGTCCCCCAAAAAATAAAATACCGATCAAGAGCGCAAAAAGTGGCGTTAAGGAGTTAAGGATCCCCGTGACGGAACTACTAAGTTGTGTCTCGGCAATAGGGTAGAGGAAAGCGGGAATTCCCGTGCCTGTCAGTCCTACAAGTAACAAAAGCGGCCATTTTTTCCAGGGAATTTGTTTGAAATCTTTGATGAAAAACGGCAAGAAGGCTACAACAGAAATACTGATTCGCAGTGCGCCCACTTCAAGCGGACTGAATGCGATCAATGCTTTTTTTATTAGGATAAAGGAAGATCCCCAGACAATACTTAAGAGAATAAGCAAGAACCAAGCAGTCAAGTTTGGTTTGCTGTCTGTAATTGCCTGTTTGCTCATTGATCGCTGCTTATTGTTTTCCACAATAGATCTTTGAGTTCGGTAAGTCCTAGTTGGGCGACAGAAGAGATAAAGACAACGGGCAGGCTATCCGGGATTTCTGCTTT
>CALLWB010000135.1 GCA_938016265.1 uncultured Saprospiraceae bacterium | reverse complement strand
CCGCGCGATTCATCTCTTCGCGCACCACCTTTTCAACTTTACGCAGCACCAATAGCCCTAGGGGCGACCACGTGTAAAGGCCTGATGCAATCCGTTTGATCATGCCAGCTTTTAGCATTAGCTGGTGACTAATCACTTCTGCATCAGCAGGAGTGTCTCGCAAGGTGGATATTGGGAAGTGGGATACTTTCATGATTGCTCAGCAGGCTTCTGATTGATATTGGTCGGCTAGTATACTGCGATTTCAATTAATCAGAAAGTGCTGCTGAGCGAATGAGGGGGATCGAAGATTTTTACAAGCCTGCGCAGTTTTTCTCAAGGTTGCTTTTCTCTTTGGCGAGGCGTGCGGCTTTTTCTGTGCTACTCAGTGGTTTGAGCTTTCCTTTTTCGGCAATGTTAACGTTTTTGTTGGCTTGAAGCGTGTGAATGTTTCTTTTTAGGCCATTGCAATACGCTATTCTCGCTTGTGATTTATCGTCTTTATATTTTTCTTGGGATGCTTTGATCTTATTTTTTTCTTGTTCGGTTTTTGATGTTTTCTTGACAGCAACATGGTGTGTTGTGGTCGGTTGAGCTTTGCCAATATTAAATTTGATTTTGTCTTCGATCTCTTCTGCTTTGGTTTTGGTGTCTTTCGGTGGTGTTGCAGAGTAGTGAACTTTGCCTTCTTTATCGGTCCATTTATAAATCTTAGCGTGGGCCGCTTGGGATAAGCCGAAGGTGATGCATAGTGTGAGCAGGATAAGTTTTATCATGGTTGTTCCTTGCTTATTGTAATTATTTGAAACGTAGGGGTTTATAATTTTGTTTCAACTACGAATCCTATCACGTTGATTTTGACATTTAAAATAATTGCAAAGCAGCTCGTCTAGTTACGCGGTAAATCAGATAAGCAGGGCACAAAAAAGCCTCCACGAAGGAGGCTTCAATGCTTTAGGTCGGTTTGTTAGTTGCGACCCGTCATGAAGTGAATGTAGTCTTGTAGCTTCTTCCATTCGCCTCGGTATGCTAGTCCAGCCTGATAAGGCCAAGTTTCTGGCTCATGCATTCTGTAGTCAGGGCCAGCCGCATCGATGATTTCTTTGAGGGTGTCACGTTCTGAGTTTTTCAGCTGTTCGTACGTTGTAATCCCAGCATCATTCAAGAGGCTTTCAAAGAAAGGGCCGATTCCTTCGATTTTCTTAAGATCGTCTTTTTTAGCTTCTGCGGCAGGAGCCTCTTCAACAGCTGGAGTTTCTTCCACAACTGGAATGTCAGCAAGCTTAGTCGCTTCGACTGGTGCTTTAACTTCCTCTTTTACGATTGGAGTTTCTTCAACAGCTGGCTTTTCTGCCTTAGGCGCTTTTTCTTTCTTAGGAGCTTTCTCCTTTTTAGGCTTAGCTTTCTTTTGGTTTTCAGGAAGCGATTCTGCAGGAACTTTTTCAGTTTTCACCTTAGAAACTCTGTTTGCTCTTGCTTCCGCTCTTTTTGCCAATTCGGCTAAAGCATCGTCAGTAGGATTGATATGAACGAATGTTCTTCTTTTGAATCCTTTTCGAAACTCAATTGTACCGTCAACCAACGCAAAAAGCGTGTGATCTCTACCAATTCCAACGTGAGTACCAGGGTGAAATTTGGTTCCTCTTTGACGAACGATGATATTTCCAGCAGTTACAAGTTGACTACCGAACATTTTTACACCAAGTCTTTTACTTTCTGAGTCGCGACCGTTATTCGAACTACCGGCTCCTTTCTTATGTGCCATTTTCTATAAAATTTTACGTATTCAATATTAGTTTGACAATATCTTAAGCGATGCTGTCTATTTTAATTTTGGTAAAAGACTGGCGGTGGCCATTCTTTACTTGATATCCTTTACGGCGTTTTTTCTTAAAAACGATTACTTTGTCTCCTTTTTGGTGTCCCAAAACTGTTGCTCCTACAGATGCAGAAGCGATAGTTGGTGTCCCAACAGAAACGTCACCGTCTTTGTCTAATAAAAGTACTTCGTCAAAAGTTACTTTATCTCCTTCAGCTGCATCTAATTGGTGAACAAAAATCTCTTGATCTTGCTCTACTTTGAATTGCTGACCGGCAATCTTTACTATTGCGTACATTATTTCTTGTATTTATTTTCCGAAAAAATTGACTGCAAAGATATGAATTTGATTCGGTAATTCAAATAGAACTTAGTAAATATTTATAGGATTCCTGAAATAAGTGATTTCTATGTTTTTCCTTTCAGCAAAAGTACCTTATTTCAGGGATTTATCTGGTTAGGCAGCCTTATTTATTTCTCTATTGCCGAATATATTCCATTATTAATACTCCACAAAATTTTATCCATCCCGTTGACATCTCCGTCGAAGTTGTAATCGAATAAGCTGTAAAGATCAAAAAGACCGTTTTGAACATTCCAACCTATGTTATCCATTCCATTGACATCATAGCCAATAAGATCATCAACCTGATTGCCATCACCAGCATACATTACCCAAAGACCAGGAGCCAATTCCTTTTGTCCTGAGCCAAGCTGGTAACTGTTTTCAAGGCAAAAGTCGTATGTCAATTGACCATTTGCTGGCGACACCAGTACTGGAGATAAGATCCCCATATGATTTCTATGCTGGATAACGATGTAAAATGAACTGCCCATTGATGTTAGCAGCGTGCGTGGATTAGCAAACATCAGTGCCCCATCATTGAGCAGTAAAGCTGCAGTAGCGGTGACTTCTGTGCTTTTAGCAAGGTCCGTTCTGAACGAGACCATTACCCAATCGATAGCCGTTGACGGATACTCGGAGGAAGCCCATCCTTCTGTTCCAAAATAATTCCATGGGGCTTGGCCATATGGCTGAACAGGTGGCAAAAGATCCAACTGTAGCAAGGAGCCATTCATCGTTTGGGTGATCAAGTCCATAGGACCTTCCAGGCACACGCGAAGATCCAATGGAATGCTGCGTACAACATGGAAGTCGATGGTTAAACCATCCAATAACGTACCTGTGGCTCCAGCTCCAGAGAAAGCATTTGCCGTTAAGCTGTGCAAACCAAGGGTTGGAGTCCATGGTTGATAATCCCCTCCAATCACATCGTCTATGGTGTACGGGGATGTATTTTCTATTCGGTAATTGATGACACCATCAAAATCGAATCGGACACTCCCAACCACACTACCTACAAACACAAGCATATTGAGCTGTTCTCCGTCTGTTGTCAGATCGATTGTGTCCCCTGAGTTAAGCGTGCGTAGCACTTGATCCGTGTTTGCATCGATTAACTCAAATTGAATGATTCGGGCACCAGCACATATAGAAACGCCATCATTGTTATGTTCAGGCTGACTTAGACTGTCCTGGCTTAACCCAATGGTTTGTGGTACTGTAGCTCCATTTATATCTGGTAAAGTTGGGATACCGTTGGCATCTACACAACTTGAATCTGCACATAGTGCGTCATTGGTTAATAAGACTGGGTAGTAAGCAGCTCCTCCTTCAATGGCATCCGGGCAGCCGTCATTGTCGGAGTCCGTATCCAGGTGATTGGGAATCAGGTCATTGTCTGTATCGCAATCCGTTTTAAGTTTGAAGTGATATTCAGCTAGTCCTGTGTATGGGGAATCTGAATTTAGGAGTACCTTAAAATGATGTCCTGCGGCATTATAATCCCTAATTTTAAATAGGATTTCTCCTACATTGTTATCTCTAAGTTCATCACCTGTATTGATGGGAAAAACATCTCCAGGAGAAAGCGTATTACCGACAGCATTCAAACCAAATAATCCTGAATTATCGACCACTTCATTTTCCCCGGTGAATACTAATCTTGTAGAAGAACCTATTGATTTTAATTGCATCATTACCTCTCCCAGTATTTCGTCTCCTTGATAATAAGTATAAATTTCCTGTGAAGATTCTTCAAATTTAACTCGAATAAAATTGGTACTGATGGGTGTCTGATTCAACCAGGGGCCAGTTGGGTTATTTGTTATCGCTGTGAATATTCCAGCATAAGTTCCATTGCTTACTGCCCATCGTGCGACCTTGTTATAGTGTGAATATCCCTGAAAGGTAAATTCTGTATCTGGGCCACAGGTCATCTCCTCTTGATTTTTTATACCATCATTATCATCATCCAAATCACAGAAAAAACGGATTCCGTCTTGATCTTCATCAATACCATATTCTGTGCAGCAATCGACTTCATTTGCATTTTGTGCATTGCCTATTTGTTGACCTGCCCCACAGAATACGCCCTTTGAGTTTACTGCCAGATTGATGGTTCCAAAGCTTGTCAATTCGGAAAGTGAATAATTACCATCACCTTCTATGGCATCAAAACAGTTGTCGTTATCACTGTCGAGGTCTTGATGATTTGGCATTCCATCCAGATCAAAATCATTGGTTCCTTCTACAATGTCCAGGATCCCATCATTATCATCATCTTCATCGATAGCGTCGGGGATTCTATCCAGATCAAAATCCGGTGCATTCAACCGTAGGTCTAGCTGAGCATCAAACAAGGAAGCGGGTTGTACAGGAGTATTTTGAGATTCATTTAGTCCAGCATTTATGAGCGTTACCGGATCTCCATGAAGACCAACAAAAATAGGATCCACATAAAAGTGCCTGCCGGTGCTTCCAGGCATTGTCGGCGCCCAAAAATCGTAGGTGGAAGGCCCATCCGCCAGCTCAAAATTCCAAAAAACAAAGTCCCTTCCGTGATTTGGTAAATTTTGAGTTGCCCCACCATTATTAAACATATAGCCGCCTTTTACATTGTCATACAAATTGGAATATGGACAAGATCCATGCGAATCAATTTGATGATTATCCCCCGTCAATTGATAGTTTTGATAGACGGTACCGGTACAATATTGGGCCAGGCCTACTCCGTGGTGATTATCGGCATCGTCTTCACTATTTTTTATTAACACTCCATAAGTCCCACTGGTAGCGGGTCCAAAATGACCTTTTTTTCCAGTAAACAGCAAACTGTCTAGTGTGACCATCGAGCTACTTTTTATTGAAACTGCACGATTCCAACTACTGAAAACACAATTTTTCACCCAGCCATTAAACACATTACTAAACCGAAGACCTTGCCAACCGTAGTCATGTATTTGATCTTTATGATGTTGAAATGATTCAGGATAGTCCAGCCAACCGCCGGTAAATTTAATGTCTTCTACGCCGACCTCCTCAAGGTGGTTGAAGGTATAGATATAAAATTCTGCAAGACTTGGTTTTATTGTAATATGCAATGGTTCCCTAAGGGTGACTGTATTGCCGCAAATGGATTGAATGCTGTGAATTTCTGCTAGGAAAAAATTGTTATTCACCTGTGTCCATTCTGGTAGCAGGATTCTTGGTGCAAAATAGTCTAATGAATAATTGGCGGCATTCTTGGATCGAATGATAATTCGTTGGCCTTCCTGCAAATCAGCTGCATCTGCTACCTCAATTTCGAAGGTTTCTCTTTTGGCTTCACTGGTGATTGCTGTTCCTTTTGTACCGTAAGTTGATCCGTTTGGAGTAAATTCGAACTTCCAATTGTTCGTATTCTTTTCTTCTACATAAAACTCCGTTCCGCCGGGTCCAGCTCCAGATCCTTTCAATACAACATTAGAACTGTTGATGTAAATTTCCCCAGCGTAATTGGCCGGACTAAATAAAAATTTACCTGGAGGAAAAAAAACTATTCCTATTCCATTAGCCTCTGCTGCATCTATTGCAGCTTGAACCTGAGCGTCATCATAAGAGCCATCATTGGGAGTAGCCCCATATAAGGTAACATCAAAGATTGGCCAGCTACTTATATCTGGCAAGTCAGATTCTGAATAGTTATATCCGGCATAGGAAAAATCTGGCAAGGTTGGTTCGGTGCCCGTTTCTTTAGCTTGGACAAACTGATCCCAGACAGGTGTACTTTGCGCCTGCAAAGATGCGTTTATATAAAAAACGATACCAATCAGGAGGAGGAATTTTTCCATAAAAAGGACATTGTTATGAACGATTTTTCTAAGAGATTTGACGACTTTCAAATCACTTAAAGAATACGTTGCCAATTGTTAATTATTATTTTGGGAAATAATCGTGAGGGTCAGTCGATTAAGTAAACTAAGATAGGAAACATTTTACTTTTTCAAAAAGTTGAATCTGACATATATGATGCAAAAAAGTTCTAAATATTCCGTGCACCAATATCAATGGATTCAATAAGAACCAACAAATGTTCTGATTATACAAGTAAGCCAGCGAGTCTATTCTTTCTTTTCTATCCCCTCTGTTTTTGAATTGCTCTTCGAATTGGAATTTAGGGATAAGAAATCAAGTTCTCCTTGTCCAGGCAGGAGTTTACGTTGTTTCATCTCTTCTCGCATCTCTTTTCGGAAAGTAGTTTTTGCTCTTTGAATTCGCATTTTGACAGCCGAGTGGCTAATGCCCATCTGCTCGGCAATTTTTTTCACGGTCATCCCCTGGCCGTATTTCAACCAAAGGATTTGTAGTTTGTCGTTTTGGCTAAATTCAAGAATCATGTCGTAAACATGATCTTTGTTTTCGGCATTTACCCTTTCAAAAACGTTGTCTGGGATTGTCAACGTCTCATTGTTAGAGTTGTTGATATACTTGTACTTCTGATTTTTTTTGTTGGCTGTTTTTCGAAGGTGGTCGATGCAGTGATTGTGGGTGATAGAATATATCCAGGTGGAATAGTGGCATTTATGCTGGAATTTGGAAATATTCTTCATGACTTTTATCCATACCTCTTGACTTAAGTCGTATGCATCGTCTCCTGACTTTGTCATTTTCAAACATTTCTGATAAACCTTTTTCGAGTATCGGTGATACAACGCCTCTACACACAGACTATTGACTGTGAATTGTAATTGCTGAATCAAATCGTCCTCTACTGGGTAAAATTTCATTTTTTGGTGTCAGTAATGTTCATTTAATACAAACTAAATATTATGCCATTAATTTTTGTAATGTAAAATAAACCTATTAAATGGAGAATTAATCAATTTTAATTGACTTTCTCAATATTATTACGGATATTAATAATGTATATTAAAGATAATGTATAAGTCGCAATAAATTAGTACAGTTATTACGATTTCAAATTGCTAGTTGGAGGATGCCTGGCTGATGTGAATTCATAGTATAGGAGTGAGCTTTTGACGGAATTTTCTGATCAAATATAACACAGCCAGGTTTTTTTGTTTGTTATTGAGTTGTTAACAATTATGTATTAGTATCTTACAGCCTAAACAAAATCCATTAGTATTCTATGACATACAGAGTTTTAGCAACAGTCACCATTTGTTTAGGGCTGCTGCTTACTATCTCCAGTTGCACCCCTCTCAAAAGCACTACAGCGTCCATCTATCCAGCATGGATGGATGGCGAATGGAAAGGTGTCGGCCTCCAACTTAACATCCGCCAAACTTGGATAATGGAGCTGAATGTGGACAAAAAAATCTTCGAAATCCGCTACCCCACCCTTGAATGTACAGGTGTCTGGAAACTAAAAACCGCTACCAATTCGAATGCAGAGTTTATCGAAATGATTACCTACGGCAACGACCGATGTACGAATGGCGGTAAAATAATCATCACAAAAATCGACCAAAACCATTTGAGTTTTTCTTACTTCTCCAGCAATGGTAATAAATTGCAGGCCCATTCTACCCTTGTCAATGTGAAATATAAAGCATCTTTGAAAATTTAATGTAGAATGACTTTTTGGACAAACAATACGTGGTGGCAAATAAATTAGTCGTTAGGTAGCGCGTAAAATACCAGCTACCGGAAGCCGGCCCAGCTCTATCAACTACTTTCTACCTTTTCAAAAAATCAAGGAATTTGACTGGAGAGATTTCGATTGTTCCAGTTTTGACTTCTGTCGGCGGCATCGCATAGGCCATCCAAGTTTGAATCCTGCTGGAGGTAACCACTTTGATTTCTGTTATTCCAGCACTGACTTCTGTCATCGGCGTTGATGGCTCCATCGGCATTTACATCCCCCTCATAACATGCATGTATGCCTCCGGCGAGCACTTTTTGTGCATTGGTTCCATAACTGTTTCCTTGAGTAAAATCGTAGGTTGGGTTTGGAGTACCCGAAAAAGCAATGGAAGAAATGGACATTACACCAAGATGATTCCTGCTTTTTATGGACAGGTAATAATTGCCATCCAATATCCCGGCAAATACTACGGCAGCATTCCCATTCAAATCAACAACATCTCCATCTGCCTGCACCAACGCAGAACGCGAAGCCAGTACAATAGAAGGCTGACCTGCATCTCTCAACTCTAGAAAAACCCAATCTATAACCGCATCAGCTCCTACTATATCAAACGTTGTAGAAGGAGCCATTTCTCCCCCACCAGGGCCTGAATGTGTAAAACCAAGCGCAGTAAATGGCTCGTTTGTGGGTAATAATCCCATAGAACGCAATTGATCATTCATTAAACCAGAAGTTGGATTATACCCTCCTTCCAATATTATCTTCGCAGCAACTTGAACGCCTGCCAACGGTGGAGGTGCGCACCCCCATGCTGTTTCTGCTAATTCAGGATAATCGATGTATGGATTGCGATTCCCCTGGTACAATTCTATTCCATTGTTTCGATCGATTTCTTTTTGGGAAACGGGGTCATTATTGTGCCAGCTGCAAAGTGTTGCGAAAGAGGCGACATCAGTTATTTGGCCTGCTTGATTGGGGTACACCGTATAGAAGTAGAAGATGGATCTTGCTGCGTCTCCCTTGTGTTCTTCCCTTGGTTCGAAGCGGTTGTTTGGGTTTTGCCAATCGCCTGCGGTCACGTTTGACTCGGCAAATTCTTCGATTGAATAATAAGGTTTGAAGGTTAATGTAGAGGAGTTTCGCATCCATTTTATGGTGGTGGTGTCGTCAATATCTGCAAATTTAAAATTGCTGCGTTCACTGTTCCAGTTTTGATAGGTAGGGAACAGATGATGAATATCTGATTTCATTGGCTCCGAAGAACTAAAAAAACTCTGTGGAATGGTATGCTCACAATTGATAGGGTTCGGATAGGTGATTTCATTCCCATAAGGATTTGACTGCGTAAAACCGGAATATACACAAGTAAGTTCGCCTGCATCATTATCTAAATAAGCGTACATTTTCCTCCTTGCTTCGCTGTAGCCTAGTTGGTTGTGGTGACCATCATACCAATTCGATTTTAGCCAACTGCGCATGGCAGAACCGGTTAAGTTGACTGGAGGAGCGGGAGGTTGGGCTATCAATACAAATTGCAAGCACAACAATAGAAAAATGGGTAGTAGCTTTTTCATTAAGTGTTGGATTTTGTACTTGTAAAATACCTTTTTTTATTAAGACAGCGCTTACAAATTCATACAATTCTTACAATGCAACACGGAGCAACTTCCTTAAACACCAATTATTATTATTTTTGGAATAGCCCTTATTTCATAATAAACTGTCCGGCCTTTGATCTGTCTTTCCATTTTAGTTCATAAATGTAGACGCCAGCTGCCAGGTTAGTTTTGCTGATAGGAATTGTATTTTCTGTTAAATTATTGAATTGAGCAACTAGTTTGCCTGAACTTTCGTAAACGAAAAAATGGTATTGGCTACCTGGTTCTATTCCATTTACAAAAAGGTGTTCATTTTTCTCTAGTAAGGTCGGATAGAGCTGGATATCATCTAGGGCCAAGTCTTCGTTAGCAACTGGTTTTTGATAGCTGTACTCTAAGGTGGTGAAATCTTCCTGTGCCAAGTCGTAAGAAGCGCTAGCAGCCACAATGATGTCATTCGAGCTATTAAGAATTAGTTCAATTGCCTCATCATCGCCATAAGTACCGCCTGTAAATGAAGTGGTCTTGTATTCATTTCCCGTCATCCAGTCGATTGCTTTTAAGTACAAGTGCTTATCGGTAGCATCCAGATATTCTCCGCCACCGTATAAAATGCTATTGGTTTCGTCAATGGCCAGCGTATTGAGGTCGTCGATTGTATTATTGTTTTGTGTAGTTGACCACAACTCCGTACCTGAGTTGTTGTATTTAATCAATTGATTGGACCGGCCAGCTGTTGTTGCACTATTTACAGAAAGGATCGTTTCGGTATCGGTTGTTTGCAAATCATTTGCATATTCTTCAGCTCCCAAGTCTATGGAATTGGAATAAATCAGGTTTCCTGACAGATCATAGCTGGCAATTACAGCATTTTCATCGGTGTTAAGAATCCTTCCCGCTACGATAACACTATTGGAAGTAGTAACAATCTCTCGAAATCGATCTTCTCCATTCCCCCCCATTGACCTTGCCCATAGCTGGTTGCCAGAAGGATCAAATTTGTAGACCGTAGCTTCGCTAGTGGTCAGGCTATTCGCTATTTTGCTGGCGATATAAATATTCTCTGATGCGTCAAACGCCATTTCATACGCCTCATCATCGCCAGAGTTTGCAATGTATTTTGACCAAAGCAATGTTCCATCCGTCTGATATTTTAGTAATACAACATCATTGTCATCTGGTGCTCCAGAGATTACATCACTCTCTCCAAGTACATATATTTCATTAGAAGAATTCACCAGTAAATCACTAGGACGATCCTGCCCAGTAGCAGCCCCATCAAATATTCTTCCCCAGGTCAAACTACCAAGGGGTGAATACTTGACCGTAATAATATCATTGTTCAAAAATCCGGTCATATAGACATTGTTTGCTCCGTCTGTTTCTACCGCAACTCCTTCATCTCTGCCATCTAACAAGGAAGAAAGGGTATCCAGCCACATCATGTTACCCGCTGCATCTTGCTTTATTATTAGGAGATTTTTTTCATTTTCGATTTTAAAGGTATAGCCAACTGTTATAACATTTCCTTGGGCATCGAGGGTCATATCATTGATAACATCTCTATTGTCTCCTCGGCCTTCGATTGATTTGGCGAAAGACAGTGTTCCATCCGTGTTATATTCTCTAATCAGTCCGTTGGATTGGGAGGTACTTGAATAACTTCGACCTGTCACAAGAATTTTACCGGTAGGGGTGCTGGCCATTGTTTGCACTTCATCGCGTCCTACCCCAGTATCATTGTATGATTTCACCCATTGTTGGGCGCCATTGTTATCGTATTTGACCAAAAACAGATCGTCCTCTAGGTTTATTTCATGTCTTCCACCTACATATACATCAGACCCTACTAATACAATATCTCTAGGGCGGCTTTCCGCTCCGATGGCGTAAGGAGTCTCTGCAATTTTCGCCCCATTGCTATCGTATTTTACTACCACCATGTCAAAATAATTGGAAGCATTTCTGCTTCTTCCTGCTAGCCAAACTTCGTTGTTTGTCGCAACCATTGCTTCGATTCTGTCATCGTCCCCGTTGTCTTCTGTTTTTGTCCAGAGTAGCATTCCCGAAGAGGTATATTTTTGCAAATAAAAATCGTCGTCATTACCATTAAACTCACGTCCGCAGGCATAGATATCGGTACCATCATGATAAAGGACAGCAAACCGGTCGTCTCCTGAAGAGGTAATCGTTTTTGACCAAACCAGTGTTCCAGAGGTATTATAATTAAGTAAAACACCATCAAAATCATTGCCATTGAAGTATCGGCCTGCGATGTAAATGTTGTCATTGCCATCAATAGTCATCTGATAAACCCGGTCATTGCCGTCGCCAGAACTGGCGAAAGTTTTTACCCATAGTTGATCGCCATTGGAGTTATATTTGACGGTGGTTATTTCATCATTTCCTGCCGCTTGTTCACTTCTTCCTGTTATATAAATGTTGTTGTTGGAATCTGCTACCAGATCTGCTACTGCGTCCTTGTCGAGCCCAACGCCGTCATAGGTTTTCACCCAAAGTTGACTACCACTAGGTGAGTATTTCAGCGTGATGTAGTCTCTGTTTGATTCTCCTGCTACTACTATATCTCCATTATTATCAATAATAATTGCCTCTCCGTCGTCATTTGCTCCAGACGGATTTTGATAAATATCTTCCCAGATTAGGTCTCCTGTTGATGAATATTTTGCTATGTACAAATCTTTCTGGTTGCTTCTTTCATAGGAGTAGCCAGTCATGTAAATATTGCCCGCATTGTCAATCACCATGTCTCTAATTCTATCTGTTAGATCACCGACACCATTATAATTGAATTCCCAGTTTTTGTTAAATTGAGAAAACGTATTTGTCGTTATGGTGAGGCAGGCAAGGAGTACCAGTAGGTTTTTCATAAAAATTATTCTACTTATGTAAAAGGATTAAGAATACAATCAGCGATTGTTGAATTGGACTATTCAGGTTGACTCAAATGGTTTGGATATCCTTGTTTTACGAGGATTTGAGGTGTAAGATACACTTTGGTTGAAAATTTTGCAATATCTGTACCAAATCTAGTGTTAATTGGGAGAGAAAAGGGTTGAATTTGACACTAATTATACAATTGTGTCAAATTCAACCCTTTTTATTTAATGTACTTAGTTGATTTTATTACTGTTCGTGAGATTGGATTGAAAAAATTATAGATTGACTTTTTTGGGTGTTATTTGGGAACGGCGGAATAGATTCCGGTGTTCTTGATTAGTAGGATTTTGTCGGCAGCGTTTACGTCGCCGTTTAGGTCGAAGTCTGACTGAATGTACTGATCTACTGTGCCGTTTGTTGAGTTGAAAATGAGGAGATCGCCACCATTGATATCACCGCTTCCCTGTCCGTAGCCTACGGGCACCATTTATCCGGCGAACATGGCCCATTGGCCGATGGGTAATTGGATGGAGCCGAAGGAGGAACTTGTGTAGGAGTCCTGTGTTCTAAAATCCCAGGTGAGGACATTATTGTTTAATAAAAAGGAGGGGCTAAAAAACAAAAGACATTCTGATATCTCAGAATGTCTTTTGTTTTTTAATAGCAGGTTGTGGTTGGGTTTAGATTTTGATGTCTCCCCAATTTTCGCCACTTTCGATTCTGCGCAGTTGTGTAACTGTGATGCCGAATTGACGTGCTAAGATTTTATGTTTTGTTTTACCTTTTTGGAGTCGTTGTTTGAGCAATCTGACTTTTGTCTCGGTGAGCTTACTGTTATTTCTAACAGGTCTCGATCGATAAGCTTTTACTCTAGGAGTTTGCTGAACGTAAGCTTGCCATTCAGACTCAGTGACCCATTTAAGGTTGTCTGCATGGTTATTGCTACGATCATAGTCCAGGTGAATAACGTGGGCATGTAATTCTGTTTCTGGATCTACAAAGTTTTCGGCTACGAATTTATGGACGAATACGTGACCGTATTTTTCCTCTTGTAGGCGAACGTTAACAGCCTTGTAACCACGTTTTAGGGTACTCCCTTTCATTAATTTTTCGTCGCCAGTTGTTTTGTCGACGCTTTTGATGCGACCATAATTGGAAATCTGATAATTGTTACGCCTTGTCGGATAGGTAAATTCGACTTGGACCCAATCTTCATTCCAGAAGTCTTTGACTAGTGCGGGCATGGTGATAAAATTTAGGTTAATGCAATATAAGTGTAGTTTGTAATTATATAAAGGTATTCATAGGTGTAAAGCTATGGCCGATAATTCCTAAGGGGATTGATATAAACAAATATAAACGTAAAGCTAATTAAATATTAAGTCTTTCAAAATCATTTCTTATTCTACCTGATGGACGTGCAGCACTAAGATCAATGATTTGCCCTTCAGGGTCGATAAGAATAAACTGCGGGACACCTTTAAGGTGATAACTTTTTGCTATATCAGATTCCCATGCACCTTTGGCTATATATTGATGACCGCTTAGCTGCCAGTCATTCAACATTCTTTCCCAAGGTTCTTTAGTTTTATCGATTGAAATGCTTATGAACTCGATATTTTTTTCTTTGTATTCTTCTTTTAGCTTAGCAAAATACGGGATTTCATGTTTGCAAGGTCCGCACCAGCTTGCCCAAACATCAATGTAGACATATTTCCCCTTGAAATCGCTCAATTTGATGTCTCCGCCAGCTGTATCTTGTACAACAAACTCTGGTGCCAAACTTCCGTCATCAATATACGCATATTTTTCAATATATTTAGAAATTCTATTTAGGTATTCCTTATTTTCTACATCATTTCTAAAATCAAGGATGACTTCATTCATTGTTGGGGTGCCGTCTTCGCGGATCAAATTTGCGACGACTTCTGTTTTTAGGTACTCCTGTACGTCTTTGTTTTTGAAGTATTTTTTTACCAGGCCATACTTCATTTTGTGTCTTCCAGTGATGACATGACCGTCTGCTTCATTACCTGGCACAGAACTTAGGACCTTGCCTTCCACTTTGTCATTGAAATACTGCCCGATCAAATTTTGGTAGGCTGGGATGTCGAGGAGGTTTGGATCATCCAGGTTTAATTCGTCGATAAACTTAGTATTGTAGTCTAGCATTCGTTCGTCGAAGGTACTACTACCATACTTCAATGCCAGTTTTTTGTATTCAAAGTGGTCATCAGCCCAATCGAAAAATAGCAACCCTTTTTCTTTATCGTAAAAACTTTTTGTGAAGTCTGCGCTTGCCATATTGGCGTCATCCAGCAGCTCAAGCAGAGCAGTTCTTTTCGTTTTTAGGGTGTCAGAAAATTCGTTGTAGTCTAATCTGAAAAGGTGCCTTTTTTTGAGGGACAATTCGTAGTCTGTTTTTATACGCTGGCGGATATAGTTGTTTATTCCGCTGCCAGTACCAGAGAAAACGACTGGCTGATCCTTATTTTCAAGATTGATCTCCACATATATACTGTCTCCAGGAGTCAAAAAGATATCATACTTGCGATGTTTATAATCAAGTACATAATAACCTTCGTCGACCAACTCAATTTTGCCTTCAAAGTTTTTCTCCTTATCCAGCTTAAATCTTGCTTTATCTTCGTTTCCTTCTTTAGGTGTTTTTCGGACGATTTTAACTCTTCGATCTGCTTTGCTTAACACAATACCAGATACGAAGACATAGTCGGCCTTTTTCCTTTTTATACGAGGAACTTCTATTTTCTCTATTTTTCTGTCTCTACCCTCCTGAATATCAGCAATTTCTTCCACCTCTTTATCGGACGACGCAAGCGTGTCACTTGATAAAGCAACGAAAGATTTTTCTACAGTGGATAGTTTTTCTGGGGAATTTGGGGGTTGAGAACAGGACACTAATAAAATCAGTGTACTAACTAAAACAATCAGTAATTTTCTCATCGATCAGATAACTTTTTAAATCTATGGACAAAACTACAAAAAAAATATGATGTTGACTACATTTTTTTATAATTGATTATTTACTAATATAAACACATTGAATGTTTCAAGCATTTGTATTTACTGATGTTTATTTAGAGTGTAAAACATTATACTACAAATTCAACAAACTTGCATCTTTAAA
The DNA here is from genome assembly GCA_938016265.1 of uncultured Saprospiraceae bacterium. Taxonomy (GTDB): domain Bacteria; phylum Bacteroidota; class Bacteroidia; order Chitinophagales; family Saprospiraceae; genus JAHDHB01. The sequence continues at coordinate 18,078 of CALLWB010000135.1, read as the reverse complement.
TTACACGGTGTATTTAAAGAAAATTAAAGCTTGACTGTGCATTAAATAAAGTTTGGGTTATGCAGATATCATGATTTAGGTCGATTATCAGAAGTGTGCACATTATTAAAATAACATTTATTCATAATGGTCAAAAATAAATATCCATATTTTATCCAAAAACTATTATTTTTCGTGACTTCGTTATTTTTTTGCGTCTTAATTTCACAAGAGCCATATATTATTATATATTTGAGAAAGGCTTAAACATTTCTTCATTTTTAAATTTTTTTGGGGCATGATGATTTTCTTCATCGCGCTTGGAGCACTCATCGGCGGAGGTGTCTTCATTGTAGGCGCAAATTTATTCTCGCAGAAAGGAAGAAGGTATTAAGACATTAGGATATTTGTTTAACCATAACTATTACGTTCCCTATGTATTAAGCCCAAACCAAACTTAAGTACACACAAAAAAACCTTGTTGAAATTTTCAGCAAGGTTTTTCTTTTGAATATCGTCAAATAAAACAGTGTGCTCACTTCTTGCGCATGCCATCTACGATGTATGTATAAGTTTACTGTTTTTCAAGCATTTCATGCAGTTCGTTATTCCTTCTATAGTCATCGGAAACATTTTGTGCCCAAACAGATCCCGAATCATGTGGGTAGTTTGATAGTAGTTCCATGAGGTCTCCTCATTTGGATTTATCCAGACTACATTTTCGAAGTGATCTAAAACGCGCTGCAGCCAAACCACTCCAGCTTCGTCATTATAGTGTTCTACACTCCCACTTTTAGACATTAGTTCGTAAGGCGACATTGCAGCATCACCAATAAAAATCACTTTGTAGTCTTTATTGTACTTGCGTAACAATTCAAACGTTTGCAATCGATCGTATCTTCTCGTGTTGTCTTTCCAGACAGTTTCATACAAACAGTTGTGAAAATAAAAGTACTCCAAGTGTTTGAACTCATACTTTGAAGCAGAAAATATCCGTTGACACACCTCCACATGATCATCCATCGATCCCCCAACATCCATCAACAATAAAACTTTTACTTTATTTTTCTTTTCTGGCTGCATGCTGATTTCCAGCATACCTGCATTTTCAGAAGTTTTTCGGATGGTATCTTTCAGGTTAAGTTCGTCTTCGATTCCTTCTCGGGCAAATCGGCGCAGTCTTTTGAGGGCCAATTTCATATTTCTGGTGTCTAGTTCTACTTTGTCGTCGAGGTTGGCAAACTCTCGTTTGTCCCAGACTTTTATGGCGCTTCTGTTTCGGCTGCCTGACTGTCCGATTCTAAATCCTTCCGGGTTGTAGCCGTTTGCGCCGAATGGAGAAGTGCCACCTGTACCGATCCATTTATTCCCGCCTTCATGTCTTTTTTTCTGTTCTTCCAGCAATTCTTTGAAGCGTTCCATCAATTTTTCAATTCCTCCCATTGCTTCAATCTCCGCTTTTTCTTCGTCGGTGAGATTCTTATAAAAGTTTTCCTTGAGCCATTCTTCTGGTATGTGCTTCGAAAAAAAATCAAAATTGATCTTTTCGAGTCCTTGAAAATAATGCCCGAAAATAATGTCAAATCGGTCTAAATGCGCTTCGCTTTTAACAAAGATCGTTTTACACAAGTAGTAGAAATCGTCGATGTTGTATTCCACTACCTCTTTGTCCAGGCTTTCCATTAGGGCAAGGTATTCTTGTAGGCTTACTGGTAAGCCATTTTCTCGCATGAGGTAGAAGAAATTTAAGAACATTTTTTTGTTTTAATGCGTGAATGCTGAGGTATCTGTTAGTGAATTTGGGGATTCATTTGAACAATTCTCTTGATTTTGTTTGATCGGTAGTACATGTCAGACGAATAAATTCGCCGATACGTGGTTCTTTAATTAATACCCACGCAACTTAGAATACAACAAATCATAGTCCTGCTCATTCTTCAACAAAGAGGAAAGATGAGGCGGGAACGCATTCATCAGATCGACGCTGTCGAGTTCGTTGGCTTCGATTTTTTCCATGAGGAGGAGTTTCATCCAGTCAATCAATTCGCTAGTGGAGGGTTTTTTCTTTAGGCGTTTGACTTCTCGGATTCCGTAGAATACTTTCATGGCACTGTCCACCAAATCTTGTTCTATTTTAGGGAAATGGACGTCTACAATTTGCTTCATCACCTTTGGGTCGGGGAAGCGGATGTAGTGAAATAAACAACGGCGTAAAAAGGCATCTGGTAGTTCCTTTTCATTGTTGGAAGTAATGATGACAATTGGGCGTGTTTTGGCCTTGATGGTTCGTTGCAATTCGTAGCAGTAAAACTCCATTTTGTCTAACTCTAGCAGCAGGTCATTTGGAAATTCGATGTCTGCTTTATCGATCTCATCAATTAGCAAAACGACTTGTTCTTCTGTATCAAAAGCCTCCCAGAGTTTTCCTTTTTTTATGTAATTGGCAATGTCCTCTACCCTATCCGATCCAAGTTGCGAATCTCTAAGCCTAGAAACGGCATCATATTCATATAACCCCTGCTGTGCCTGAGTGGTTGATTTGATGTGCCAGGTGATTATTCTTTTTCCTAGTGATTCTGCGATTTCGTGGGCAAGCATTGTTTTTCCAGTGCCTGGTTCTCCTTTTACAATCAGTGGTTTTTCGAGGTGGATGCTTGCGTTTACAGCAACGGATAATTCTCTTGTGGCAATATATGTTGAGGTACCTTCAAATTTCATTTATTATTATTTTTAGCAAAAATAGCAGATTTTTTTTGATTTGTAGGAGGGAATTGAATTTGTAGAAGAACAAGAGACTTTTTGTTAGGTATGAATTCCTTCAATATTCTTTATAAACAAAAGCCGCAAAGACGATTAAATTGCTTTGCGGCTTGCACACACCTTATATTATATATAGGAGTCAATTCATGAAACAGGTCCTAGTTGCTTGTACTTTTGTTGTAAATGACGATTCCACCGTCCATTTTGTCTACTACGATTGGGGCTTCTTGTTTTACGTTGCCCTTCATCAATTCTCTGGCCAGTCGATTGACGATTGTTTTTTGGATCAATCGTTTTAGCGGACGGGCACCAAATTCTGGTTCGTAGCCGACTTCTGCAATGTGGTCGATGGCTGCAGGGGTAATCTTGACGTCATAGTCTTTTGCCGTAAACATTTCCTGTAGACTTTTTACCTGGAGTTGGACGATGTTGTGCATGTCCTTCTTCGTTAATGGTCGGAACATGACTACGTCGTCAATCCGATTCAAAAACTCCGGCCGCACTGCTTTTTTCAAAATCTCCATTACCTGTCCTTCGATCATCAGGCTTGCTGCATCCAGATTTTCTTCCTCCACATCCTGCAATCCTTCTTGAATAATTGGCGACCCGATATTGGAAGTCATAATAACAATTGCGTTTTTGAAATCTACCACTCGCCCCTTGTTGTCGGTCAGTCTTCCGTCGTCTAACAATTGCAACAGAATATTAAACGTGTCGGGGTGTGCCTTTTCAATCTCGTCCAAAAGCACGACTGAATACGGTTTTCTGCGGACGGCTTCTGTGAGTTGACCGCCTTCCTCATATCCGATATAGCCAGGAGGGGCGCCGACCAATCTGGACACCGCATGTTTCTCCTGATACTCAGACATATCGATCCGCACCATGGCGTTTTCATCATTAAAAAGATAATCGGCTAGTGTTTTTGCCAATTCTGTTTTACCGACGCCGGTTGTACCTAAGAACAAGAACGAGCCGATTGGTTTTTGAGCATCCTGAAAACCGATTCTGCTTCGGCGAATGGCGTCTGCTACTGCTTCAATAGCCTCTTGTTGTCCGACCACTCGTTCATGAAGGACTTCTTCCAGAACGGCCAATTTTTCCTTTTCGCTTTCCTGCATTTTTGTTATTGGAATGCCGGTCCATTTCGCAACTATTTCAGAGATGTCAGAAGCCGTTACAACTTCTTTTAGCATTTTGCTGTTTGCCTGAACAGACTCTAGTTCCTTTGAAAAGGTCTCGATTGCTTCCTCTTCTTTTTTGATGAGTCCGTATCTGATTTCTGCAACGCGGGCGTAGTCGCCACTTCGTTCTGCTTGTTCTGCTTCGATTTTGTAGCCTTCAATTTTATTTCTGGAGGACTGTATAGCTTCTACGATGTTTTTTTCATCTCTCCATTTTGCCATCATCTTATCTCGTTCTTCGACGATGTTGGCTAAATTTTCGTTTAATTTGGCTAGTTTTTCCTGGTCGTTTTCTCGTTTGATGGCCTCTCGTTCGATTTCCAACTGCATAACTTTTCGTTCCAACTCATCGAGTTCTTCTGGCATCGAATTGATTTCTAAGCGCAATTTAGCCGCAGCTTCATCAATTAAGTCAATCGCTTTGTCTGGCAAAAATCGATCAGTGATATATCGTTGCGAAAGTTCGACGGCAGCGATGATGGACTCGTCCAGTATTTCTACTTTGTGATAAACTTCATATCGTTCTTTTATCCCTCGAAGAATTGAAATCGCATCCATCTCGTTCGGCTCATCAATCATCACCTTTTGAAATCGTCGGACCAGCGCTTTGTCCTTTTCAAAATACTTTTGGTATTCATCTAAAGTGGTTGCTCCGACCGCGCGTAACTCTCCTCTTGCCAAGGCGGGTTTAAGTAAGTTCGCGGCATCCATGCTTCCTTCTGTTTTTCCAGCCCCTACCAAAGTGTGGATCTCATCAATAAATAGGATGATTTGGCCATTGGCTTCTGTTATTTCGCGGATGACTGCTTTGAGTCGTTCCTCGAATTCTCCTCGAAATTTTGTGCCTGCCATCAGTGCCCCCATATCCAAGGAGAAAATTATTTTTTCTCGGATATTGTCCGGGACATCGGCGTCTACGATTCTTCGAGCGAGGCCTTCTGCTATGGCTGTTTTACCCACGCCTGGTTCTCCTACGAGGATGGGGTTGTTTTTTGTTTTTCTAGAAAGAATGTGCAGGACTCTTCTTATTTCTTCGTCCCTTCCGATCACTGGTTCGAGTTTGCCACTGCTGGCTAAATCGTTGAGGTTGCGGGCATATTTTTCTAATGCGTTGAATGTTGATTCTGCGTTTTGATTATCCACTTTTGCTCCTTTTCTTAAATCTTTGATTGCTTTTTTGATCGTCTGTTCCTTGGCTCCTTCTCCACGTAGCATTTTTGCTGCTTCATCATTGCCGGAAAGGATTCCTAAAAGTAAGTGTTCTATGGTAATAAATTCGTCTCCGAATTCCTGCATGGTTTTATTGGCGTTGACCAATACTTGTTGGCCGGAGCCGGACAAATAAGGCATCCCTGTTGTACCCGAAACTTTGGGCATTTGCTCTAGAAGGGTGTCCAGTTTCCTGGAAATCAGTTCACTTTTTGCGCCTGATTTTTTTAGAAGGTGAGTTGTAATATTTTCAGTATCAGCAATTAACGCTTTTAATAAATGCACGGGCTCAATCGCTTGATGTTGCAAGTCCATAGCTACTTCGTTGGATTGCTGAAGTGCTTCCTGCGATTTAATTGTTAATTTATTTAAATTCATTTGTTCTTTTTTTAGTTAATCTCCGTTTTCGACATTTTCTCATCGAAACTCGATTTATGTTGGCACAAATTGCATTCCTAGAGGGCAAATGCGACAAATTGACACCAAAACCCAAGCCCAGCCTGACTTTTTGACACATTCGCTGTTGTTTTTCTGTCAAAATTGCTTGTATTCCCATTCAAATTGAATTAAAAATTTTGTAAATCGAAGTATTATCAGGAAATTCGGGCAACTAAAATAGATAATATGTCGGCAGTAACGGATGTAAAAATTGACCCCAGCTGGAAGGAAGCCTTGAAAGACGAGTTTGCCAAGCCTTATTTTACTAGCATCAAAGAATTTTTGGTCACGGAAAAACAAGCAGGTAAGACGATTTTTCCTCCTGGGTCTTTGATTTTTAATGCGTTTAATACGACGCCTTTTGAAGATGTGAAGGTGGTGATTTTGGGACAAGACCCTTATCACAAACAGGGGCAGGCGCATGGTTTGTCATTTTCTGTACCGATGGGGGTGGCGATTCCTGCTTCGTTGCGCAATATTTATAAGGAGTTGACGGCTGATGTTCCTGGATTTGTGGCGCCGCGCCATGGCAATTTGGAGGCTTGGGCCAATCAAGGGGTGTTTCTGCTTAACGCGATGTTGACTGTTGAACAGGCGAAGGCGGGTTCCCACAAAAAAATTGGATGGCAGGATTTTACGAATGCTGTGATTCGCACCATTTCAGACAAACGGGAAGGGGTTATTTTTATGTTGTGGGGAAATTTCGCGAAAGCAAAAAAAGAACTGATCGACACTAGTAAACATCATGTACTGGAAGCTATTCATCCATCTCCGTTGGCTGGTAATGGTTTTTTGGGGAACAAGCATTTTTCTAGGGCGAATCGGATATTGGAAGAGCAGGAGAAGGGGACGATTGATTGGCGGTTGTAGGTTTAGGAGTTTGACTTCTGTTGTGTGTTTGGCAGTTGGCCAGTTATTGTTAATTCCCCCTTTGGGGTTTATGGGAATTACTTCAAATGTTTTTCTTAGCATCAACTTAATCTATAAAAAATGAAAAAAACAGATCCACCAATTATCGTAGAAGAAATCTACCCTACGACCATCGACCATGTTTGGAAAGCGATAACGGAGCCGGACCAAATGCGGAAATGGTTTTTTGAACAAATCGAGACCTTCAAAGCGGAAGAGGGGTTTGAAACATCGTTTGTGGTAGCCTTAAAAGATAAAACATTCACTCATTTGTGGAAAATTGTTGAAGTAAAACCAAATGAAAAAATCAACTATCAGTGGCGCTATGAAGAACATCCAGGAAATTCAATTGTCACTTTCGAATTGACAGAAAAAGCAGAGGGTGTGCATATCAAATTTCATGCAGAAGTAACGGAAGATTTCCCATCAGGTATCCCTGAATTTAAACGAGAAAGTGCGGTTGGTGGTTGGAATTATTTTATCAAGAAGAGTTTGAAGGAATATTTGAGCCGTTAGTCATTTTCATTGTTTAACCGACCTGGCTTTTTGATAATACGCAAAATGAAATCAATTGAAGGAACTAAAACTTGTTAGTTTGCATTGATGGTATTACAAGGAAGTGAGTAATTTACAATTGGCAAATGGAGAGCTATTATCAACATTTTCAAGAACAAGAATCAGAGATCCAAAAGGCTGTCCAACCGCATCTTTTGGAGGAGGAAAAAGTGGTACATATTCTCCAGAAAAGCCAAAAAATATCTGTATTTAATGAAAACACCATAGACACTATTCCATTTTCCCTATTCTTCTTTCTGTTTATTGCCTTGACAACCGTTACTAATTTAGTTGCAGGAGCAACTCTAACCCTGCTAGCAATTGTTGCCCGAGTTTACTGGAAATCATATGAACGTAAACTTTTAGAAAATTCACAAAACTTTAGACCAAAAGGTTTTGTTGTGCTCACTAACCAAAGAGTCATTACTTATAATAAGGAATTCAGCTTTGCTCCTTTTGAGAAATTTCACCAATTTAAAATTCAAGGGATTGGCGCTGATAGAAAGCAGCAGCTTGTTTTTGGGACGAATTTCGACTATCGATATCCAACCCCAAAACAGGAGTTTATCATCGATGGAGACTATGAAGCGGAGAAAATATACAAGGAGCTCCTCCCCCACTGGAAAGACCGTAATCCCAAAAACACCATGGTCAAACTGGTGAACGAATTGAAAACCAACTATCAGCTTTCCGTTCGCGCAGGCAGAAACAAAAACAAGATACTGGAAGGAGACTATAATGGTATGCGTTTGTACTGTGAGGTGGATACCATTTTTCCGGCTACTCATTTTTTTATAAAAATAAGTTGTCCCAATCCCACCGAAAGCTTTTTTAATTTTAATGATGAAAACGGTAGGACATTGGTAAAAAAGGTAACAGGAGTGAAGGAGTATCGTTCAAATGATAAAGCATTTGACGCTGCATTTTTTTTGGAGACCGACAATTCAGAATTGTTGAAGCAGCTGCTGCATTCCAACCTAAAAGAAGCGATGTTCAATTGCACGGTGGTTGGAGCATGTGTTTGGTCTTTTGGTGATAAAGGATCGAAATTACCCAATCAAAAATTCGAAAAAAGTAGTTACCAGGATCAAGAAAACATCCTAGACTTCCAGATGATCGAACAAGAAAACACGGTCAGTGAACAAATCATTTGGAAAGAAAACATCAATTCCTCCTTGCAATTACGTGTAGAGGTTCCTTCCAAGTTTCAAACTTCTGCGCGTGCTTTGCAGCAATTGGTTTTGAATGGAATGCTCAGTGCGACGCTGCTTGCTGATGGGATTGTTGACTACCATAAAAAAACATTAAACCAATAGACTTCAACACTAAAGCTTCCCAATGTCCAAACGCATCGTTATTACCTCAGACCCTAAGTTACGTAAGTACTTCAATAAACAATTGCGCAAGGACGAACAGTTGCTTTGGATAGAAACCGTGTATGAGAATAAATCGGCACAATTAAAAATGATATCCCTTCTCACTAAAGTTTTTATGTATTGTTTTTTACTATTGATTATCTTGATTGGGCTGAGTATGACCTTGTACCCAACGGGTGTATTTTCTCCTACGTTGGAAGCAGCAAAAGCATTGTGTGGGATCGTTCTTGCTTCGGTTGCTATAGGAATATTTGCGACTGCTTATGAAGTAAAAAAGCCTTCCTACAAAAAAGAGTATGTCGCCATCAGCAACCAACGGATTTTCTTTTCTGGTTTAGCAGAGAAAAATTTCGAACTTGAAGACTTTGATCAAGTTTCTAAACAACAAATCAAGGGAAAAGACCGACTGGTTTTCGATGGATCAACAAAACAGAATCTTGTCATACCAGGAGAATATAATGTGCATGAGTTGTATGACCTAATCCAACCTTATTGGCAAGCAGAAAGCCCTAGTGCGCAAATCGATAAAACCCTACAGGAAATAAAAGGCACATATCAACTCCAGCAAACTACCACCAATGGTAAGATCATTCTTTCGGGAATTTATAAGGGAAATGAAATCTCCTTGTCGATCAATGAAACCTTGCCTTTGCAAAAGCTAGCTATCACGGTCGTTTGTGCTAATCCTTCGGATAGTTATTTACATTTTGTGGAAGAGAATTTGAAGGCGAAAATCACTATGTTGCTTGGTCAGGAGGAGCATAAAACAATGGACTCTAAATTTGATGATGCGTTTTTTTTGGTATCGGATAACAAAGGGCTGGTAGAAAAAATGTTCTATCCAAATCAACTAAGATCAGATATGTTGGATTGTCAATTGTTTGCTGACTGCTCCTGGACGTTTGGGAAGAAAAAAACGAGTTTTAAGGACCAGGTAGACCCTTTGGACAGCAGCTATACGGACAAGGAGGATGTGCTTGATTCTCAATTGATACAACAGTCGACTACTGAAAAGAAAGGTACTGAGGAGGAGATTGAATGGCAGGAAGACCTGACTTCTGAATTGGTGTTTGTGGCGAAGGTGAAAGATAGCAATCGGAATATCGGAAAGCTGTTGTTGAAAGGAATGGAAAGTACGGTTCGGATTGCGGAGGAGATGGATCGTTATCATCGGTCGGTGTAGAGAAAAGACGTGAAATTTCTGTACAGCAGCCCCAATTAGCCGTTCGTCGAAAAAAGAATGGATTCTGGGTGCTTGAGGAACCAATTTTCTTTAATTTGTTTTGATAATGGTATACACTTAATTGTTCTGTTATTTTTGAAAGATTTCAAGTTTACTCATATCACTATGGCCAAGAAGAAAACATCAAGCGAAATTGTTCGTCAAAAATTTGCTGATTATTTGAAGGAAGGAGAACAGATCATTTGGTCGAGTAAGATTACGACCAATGTCAAGGACACCATCTCCGTGCAATACCAACAAATAATGATGGCTCTTCTTTTGTTTGGAATCGGTTTTTTCTGGTATTTTGGTGATCCAGGGCTAGTAATTTTTTACCCTATTCTTATAATAGGAATGTTGGTAACGGGTTATTATGGTGGATTATTCAACTTTAGTATTCCTGATAATTCTCAAAAAACAATCAATAATTACACTGTTTTTACCAACTTTGGTTGCCTGCAATTGTCCAATGAATTCACCAGAATTCCCTACCAGCAGTTTTACCATTTGGAAGTAAAAAAAATTCAAAACAAACAACAGGTAATACTGATCGCCTCTCCAGATAAAAAGTCCGGGTTTGAAAAGGACTTGATTGTCAGAGGCAATTACGATGCGGAGAAATTGTATCAGCTGATCCTGCCCCATTGGAAAGCAATGAATCCCAACAAAAAAATACTGGAGACCACCAAGCAACTTTGCTCCACTTATGGACTAAAGGAGCGCATCAATAAATCGGGAATTTCTACGTTTGTCGGTCGATACAACAATTTTGTCATTACCGCTTCCTGGAGAAACAGTATCCCGATAAGTACGATTTCGATACAGTTGACGTGTCCCAACCCTACCGACAGCTATTTCAGCTTTAGTGAAGAAAACCCTAGTACCAATCTCAAAAAATTGGCCGGCAAAAAGGAGCATGAAACTGGTGAGCAGGCATTTGATGACACCTTTTTTCTAGAAGTTGACAACAAGGAACTGGCGTTGCAGTTGTTTGACCAATCTGCTCGTCCCTTGATGAGTAAGTCCATTCAACAGCTCATGGCGGCTTGTATTAAAAAGGCAACGTGCAGCTGGACCTTAGGGCAACCGACAATTGTCCCAGAAAAAATAAAACTCAAAAAGAGTAGTTTCAAAGATCAGATGGACATCCTGGACTTCCAACTATTGAAGAGCGATGATAAGGAGACATTGCCTTCTACTACAATGACTGTTGACTGGAAGGAAGGGAATGTTTCTTCGCTGCGCTTTTTTGCTGCCGTTCATGATCAAGAACGATTGCGTCCTGAACGACTGGCGGACTTGTTGGAGGATTGTATGGAGAGTGTTGTTGCTTTGGCGGAAGGGGTGGAAGGTTATCATGGGGGGATTAAACAGGAGTAAAGACTTAGAAGAAAAATACATAGTTCTTTTTAATTATATTTGAATTGCAAACAAAATGTGTCTAGGCAGAACTAACCAGCAGACTATCCTCAAAGGCCAGAAGCGGTAGATGAAAGGAAGGAAAATTTGACGCGTATCAGGTATCTTGTTGTGCCCATTTTTTTGAAGAAATAACCAATATTAGAAATGAAAAGTAGCTTTGTGTTTGTAGGATCGTTCTACCGTGTCACGCGAATGAATTCGCCGATAAGCGATTCATGGTTAACAAAACAATATAACCAATAACAATGACCCAAAATCAAGAAAAAACAGAGAAAATCCTACGAAAATACCTGAAAGAAGAGGAGGAAATAATCTGGTCAACCAGCGTGGAATCAGCGTATGTTGATTATGAGAATGCGTCTATGCATTTTGCAATTGCACTACTGATTGTACTGGGATCGTGGTTGGTTTCCTTTGACCTGATGCTTGTTTTGCTGGTTCTTTTTTTAGTGCTTATACTTTTTAATCAGAAAAAAACGACTAGTACAGCATTCTGGCGTGCTTGGTTTAGACCTACAAAATCGACAAGCACACAGCTTATTGCGCTTACTAATCAGGGATATTTTCAGATTGGTGCGGTACCTTACAGGAGGAAGTATTCTGATTTCAAACATTATTGGGTAAAAGATTCAAAATTCCAACCACCCAGATTGGTTCTTTCTGATTCTGCGAGTAGATTAAATATTTCTAGTAATGACGTAATTATCCAAGGAGAATACGATGCGAGCGAATTGAGCGATCTAATCACTCCTTATTGGAAAAAACGCTTCAACAAAAATAAAGAAACAAAAATCTATTATAAAGATACCGTTAAAGCATTGACCACAAAAATTTGTGAGCTCTACGACCTTCAGCAAAAGTCAATTCTAAGATCAACGACCTTAACGGGCAAGTATAAATCGTTTGAAATTAAGGCGCGGTACGACAATAAACTACCCGTGCATTTTGTGTCAATTTATGTAACTTTCACTAATCCGACCAACAGTTATTTTAGGTTTTCGAGGGAAGATATAGAGACGAGTTTACGCAAACTCCTACGACATAAAGAACATAAAGTAGGGGATGCCATTTTTGATGAAACATTCTTTCTAAATATTGATAATTCTGAATTAGCCACCGATTTGTTTGCTAACAGAAACCTGAGGGGTAGAATGATGACCTGTCTTCGATATGCGCAAACTAGTTGGTCATTTGGAGAACCGTCTCCCAAAAATCAGAAAGTAAAAATTGCAATGAGCAGACTGAACGATCAAGATGATGTGCTTGACTTCCAACTTCTGGACCAAGAAAATGCGTTGTCGCTACCTGATGAACATTTGGAGTGGGAAGAAGGGAAAATCGGTACACTTACCATGAAAGCAGCGGTTCATCAGGAATACTGCAATAGTAAAAATACGCTGGAAAGGATACTTCACAGTGGTTTTCTAAGTAGCTTGGAATTGGCAGAAAAAGTAGAAGCGTATCATGAAAAAGTACAGTCAAAATAGAAATTAATGATTAAAAACCGATTAATATAAACCAGCTACCTTGAATAAAATTTCAAAATACAAAACCAAAACTAAATTAGAAACGGTTGATAATCCGTTACTAGAAATATTGGAGGAGGGGGAGGTGATTATTTGTAATAAGAAAGAGCGTCACCCTAACTTATACGATACAGTAGAGTCCAGCAAAAAAAATGGCAATCTTGTTTCATATGCTTTTTATTTTGTGCTATTTTGTGCAATTAATTTTGCATTTTCTAATGGGGTTCGTTTCCTAACTATTTCATTTTTTATGATTACAGCTGCCCTTACTTTTCAAGCAATCAAGTATATATTTTCTCAATGGCAAATTTCCTACAACTATTACTTAATAACAGACAAGAGAGTATTGACCTTTATTAATAAAAAAATGACAAGTACTCCTTTTGAAAACGTTCATCATTTTAGAAAAACGATTAAAAAGGAATTATTGTTTAGAGTAGAAATCACTAACACCCATTTACCCAGAGAAAAGGATATCATCATAGATAATTTGAAGGAAATCGACACCATTTATGACAAAATAAACGCCCATTGGTCAGCAGTAAATCCAGAAGCAATCACCAAAAAAACAATCCAGAAAATCTGCTCCGACTACCAACTGAAAATAGAACCCAATTCTAAAACGCATATAATTGCCGGCACGTACAATTCCTTTGAGGTGGAGGGAAAATGGAGCAAAAAATTTCCAGTAGCCAATTTTACCATGTGGATTAATTTGCCAAATCCACTAGAGACTTTTTTCGAGTTGTCTGAAGAAAACAAGGCCACCGCTTTAAAAAAACTAACCGGGAGCAAAGAACTGAAAACGGATAATACCTTTTATGACGAAGCTTTTTTCCTGCAAAGTAATAACATCGATTTATTGACGGCTATCTTGACGAAGGATATTCAGCAACAGATGTTTGCACTTCGTAATATTGGTACTGGCGTCTGGAAATTTGGCAACGCTCAGAAAGGTACGGGAAAACAATACCTGGCTTCTAGCAAATACAAAGACCAAGATGACATTTTGGACTTCCAACTACTAGACCAATCTACTACAAAAGACGACCTGATTACTACTAGCAATTGGGATGTAGAAAAACTATCAAAATTGAGTTTTACGATCAACATTCACCCTCAAAATCAAACATCAGGTAGCAGTTTGAAAAAATTACTAACGCAAAGTTTTGAGAATCTTTTGGGAATGGCGGATCTTGTTCAGGATTACCACAATCAACATCAACAATGAGTTTTAAAAAAGATATCCGTACGCGACTACAACCTCTTCTTGAGGAGGAAGAACAGATCCTATGGACACAAGAGTTTAAAAAACACACGTTAGGCTCCTTATTTTTTCCTCCAATTAGGTCGAGTTTGGAATGGGTAAAAGCAAATCCACCATCAAAAAATAAAAATTGGGGATTGCTAAAAATATACCCCATACTTACATTTGCTATAATTTACCTCCTACATCTTTATCTTCAACATTATACAGAAAACGTAAACGTTGGTTTTGCATTGATAGCGATTGTCATGATTTCAGTTTTAATTTCACTAGTAATTTCAATAATTATTAGAGGGAAGTTAATTTTGTATTTCGGTCAACAAACTCAGGAATCTTTCAAAACACCAATGCAGGAGCTGGATTTTCAAGCACCAAAAAATACGAAGCCATTTTATGTAGCAACGACACTTGGCATTTTCCAGTACGACAAAAAACTAACGTATACGTACTATGAAAATTTACATGATTTTTTCCTTAACGACACACGCACACAAATAATTTTCAGAGAATACAAAAAAGAGAATTACACATCCATTCCAATCTTAGGAAATTACGACAGTGAGGATGTTTATGAAAGAATCCTCCCTCATTGGACAAAAAACAACCCTCAAACCAAATTAGATGAACTAACAGAGCAACTACTTTCCAAATACAATTTAAGAAAAGAGCGCAATCGAAATCAAAAAATAAGCATAACTGGTCCGAATAATCTGCGTTGCTTTTGGGAAGAAAACTACCCTATCCGAACTATTCAAATAAAAACTGACTACCCTAATCCAACCAATAGTTATTTTTCATTTTCAGAAGAACATTTTCAAAACAAAAAAGCACTCAAAAACGAACCGAAGGTTGGCGACAAAGAAATAGACGACACTTTTTTCCTAGAAACGGACAATATTGAATTGCTGGGAAAACTGTTTACGGAATCGCTGAAAGACAGTATGCTTAATTGCTATCAGGTGGGCACTTGCAACTGGACGTTTGGCTGGACGCCCGCCAAGAAACATCGGAAAAGCGTAAAGATTGATCTCCCTAAAAAAAGAACCGTTGATCTTACAGAAATTCTAGACTATCAGATGGCCCATGCCAACTACACGCCGTCCTACAACGAAGAAGATTGGGATGAAAAACGGATCTCTACCTTGCAGCTTAGTGTCGAAGTAGCACCGGAGTTCTTCTATTCAGGCACTGGTATTGAACAACTGTTATTGAGCAGCATGGCTAGTGTTATGGAGATGGCAAACACTCTGGAAGTCTATCATTCAAAAATCAGCAAATAAATGAGTACCTGGAAAGAACATATTCTGAAAAAAATAAAACCGCATTTCCTGGAAGGGGAAGAATTGCTTTGGCATTCTGGGAGTTTGGAAGATAAGAAAATTAGTCAAGATCACAATTCTTCGCCTCCTATAAATACTAGTTTCCTATTACTTGTAGTAGGTACAATTTTCGCACTTTTATTTTTTGCGCTCCAAGTTGAAAGTCTAGAGTTATTGCTTTTTATTTCATGCGCAATGTTTATATCATTTTTTATTTTTCTCAGAAAAGACAATCTTTCCAAGTATAAGGAAGAAACCTTCCCTTTTTCGGCAATTACCACTGAACATATTTTCGTCGAACAAAATGGAGAATTAGCTCATTACCCTGTCAGGGAATATACTGTGGTAAAAACAACCGGCCATCGTAGAACACAAATGATCCTCCATAACAAGCATAAAAAAACTATAATTTTAACCGGTTACTACCACCTAGAAGTGTCACTCAAACAGGTGGCGGCGCTCATCGCTCCCAAAAATGAAAAACAAAGTCAGTTAACTGAAAAAATAGGTCGAAAATATGGACTGAAACACATAAAATCAATAACAGATGCAACAGTATTAACTGGAAAATATAAGGGCTATTGGTTCGAAGTGAGATGGCCGGACAGCTATCCTATTTACAGCTGTTCTATCGAAATTTCTTGTCCCAACCCACTAGACACCCACTTCTCTATCTCTCCAGAAACGAGGGGGTCCAATTTAAAAAAATTGTTCAACTTGAATGATGTTGAGATTGGCGATTCCAATTTTGATGCTGCATTTTTAATGCAGACAGACAATTCCAAATTATTAAAGTGGATTCTTTCCCAAAAAACAAAATCAATTATTACAGAGAATAAGAAATATGCGTCTTGTTCCTGGACATTTGGCGACACCAACAAGCAGACACCAAATATTCAAGCCAACAAAAGTCAGTACCATGACCAAGCAGACGTACTAGACATTCAGCTTTTAAAACAATCGGAAGATCAACCTGAATTATATGCCGATTATAACGAAAACTTAGTCAGCAAATTGAAGTTGGAAGCGAATATCCATTCCGACTACCGTGAGCTACATAAAACTGTTGAAGTGGTTATTCTTAATGGTTTCGAAACTGTTATCCAAAATGGTTTCAACATTGCAATTGCTATGGTGGAAGGGATGGAAGCCTATCATAAAACTATTGGCAAATGATCATCTGGAAAGAACATATCCTAAAAAAAATAGAACCGCATTTCCTGGAAAGGGAAGAATTGCTTTGGTATTCTGGCAGTTTGGAAGATAAGAAAAAGCAAGATCGTGAAAATCAAATTTTAGCACCTGAAAATTTTCCATTTACCCTCTTTTTCCTGCTGGCTTCTTTTTTTTTATTAGTTATCACGATCACATTTGAATTTGGGAGTCCTACATTGATTTTTTTAGAAGTAGGTTCCATCATTATTTTAATGTATTTTGCATTTTCCAAAAAAGCACCACTGACCAATTTTGAGGAAGAAACATTCCCTTTTACAGCAATTACAAATGAACATGTATTCGTCCATAAAAATGGAAAAACATCGCACTCTTCATTAAAAGACTATAGTGTAATTGAGACAACAATTGGCGTATCCCCTAAACAAATGCTACTTTTAAATCATCGTAAACATGCTATTGTTTTGCCTGGACATTACGAAATAAGATCCTCCATAAAACAGGTTTATACCATTTTAGCTTCCCAAAGAAACGACCTGAGCCCGCTAGCTAAAAAGATCGCCACAAAATATGGGTTGAAGCCGATATCATCAATAACAGATGCGACAGTTTTGATCGGCAAATACAAGGAATTTTGGATAGAAACAAGATGGCCAGACCGCATTCCGATTGATCTTTTTTACATCCATATTTCTTGTCCCAACCCACTAGACACCCACTTCTCCATTTCTCCAGAAACGATGGGCTCTAATTTGAAAAAATTAGTCAACATGAAAGACATCAAGATTGGAGATGCTAATTTCGATACTAATTTTTTATTAAAAACAGACAATTCCCAATTATTAAAATCGATCCTCTCCTCAAAAACAAAATCAATCATTGAAAAAAACAATAAATATGCGTCTTGTTCTTTAACATTTGGCGACACCAACAAGCAGACACCAAACATTCAAGCCAACAAAAGTCAATACCAAGACCAAGCAGACGTACTAGATTTTCAGCTTTTAAAACAATCGGAAGATCAACCTGAATTATATGCCGATTATAACAAAAACTTAGTCAGCAAATTGAAGTTGGAAGCGAATATCCGACCGGATTACCATGATTTTCATAAAACTGTGGAATTAATTATTCTTAATGGGTTTAATACTGTTATTGCTATGGCGGAGGCAATGGAAGTCTATCATAAAACTATTGGTAAATAACATGGAAGACTGGGACAACTACATAACGAAAACACTCGATCCATTCCAAGCACCTTACGAGCTAATCCGATGGTACTCGGAACCAAAATATGACAAAAAAGACACAGGCACCTATCCATGCTTCACTGCCTTCACAGATAAACATGTTTACATCCATCAAAATGGAGAAACAGACAAACTCGTGATAGAAAAGGGGACGTTCTTGAAGAGAAAAACCTTGCAAGGAAAACGACAGGTTTTTATTTGCATACCAACTCCAAATTTGGAAGAAAAGAACAAAATAATTGAACTAAAAGGCGTCGGAGATACAGGCGTCTCGATTATGGTAATCAGATCAATTCTACACAAATACAATAAAGAGTTTCAACCTTTTGCCAGGAATAGTCTATCAACTAATATGGGAAAAAAGTCACCCCAAGGAATAAACATCTGGAAGGAGATGTGCAGCAAATATAACCTCAAGCGCATAGATGCTATTACAAAAGCCCACGTTTTAACTGGGAAGTATAACGACTTTTGGATAGAGGCCAGGTGGGA
>CALLWB010000134.1 GCA_938016265.1 uncultured Saprospiraceae bacterium | reverse complement strand
GCTCTTACTTCAAATTCAGTTGCATTCAATTCAAATACAGAGTCACATTTATATCTTTCATTTGGATTCCCTTTATATGGCTGAAATTTCTTTTTATCTTTTAGAATTTTCACTACTTCTGTAAATGTCATTCCCCATCTTATGAGGATTCCATCAAATTCGTATATCTCATCATTTATTATCATTTATCTCTATAATATAATTCTGAATTTTGGAATTTCAGCCAACTTATAAAACCACGCAAACTTGCACATATTCCAATCCTGTCTGCTACCTAACTCCTCCTATCAATAAAATCAAATATACAATTGTTTTAGAAAAAAACGAAGGATTACTTAGGTACATGGATCACTACCAGATTTGGGTGGGTAAAAGCATAGCAGTCACATTTTAGAAATGAAATAGTCACTTTAAGCGATAATAAGCACTTATCGTGACTACTAAACCCTCTTCAAGACCTGCTTTAGCCCGACCAAATCATCAAGAAAGACATTCGAAATAAAAAAAAAACAATCTCCTCCCGAATCCCCACACACGAACACTTACCGTCTTCAATGCACCACCCAAAACCACCAATCCCAAACAGAAACTTGCATTTCCAATAAAATTATCCTATCTTTGCAATATCTAAAGATGTAAAAAATCTCTAGTGTTTGAAAAAATAGTAAAAATTACCTGCTGATTCAGCAGCCCTCGTTAAGCAATTCCCAATAAGATTTACTTCACGGCACATTCGGAATAATAACCGTTTGTTTTTTTACCAGTTTTTGAAGTAACAAATTGTTTAACATTAATACCATCACCTCTTATTAAAAAATTACCATTTTCCAAGGCAGTGAACGCTGATTTTTCCGATGTAACGGAAATCTGTATATCAGCTAATAAGCTAACTTTTATCGTTGCTGATAGAAGTCAAGACGTAGAAGCGCAAACGTCCGCTTATTCTCCCATCACCAACACCTTACCACAAAACATTTAACAAAAACAGACTCGTAGTAACGGGATAGGGTATTCCTTCCAATAACTACCGATTGTCTACAAAACAATAAAACTTCAACCGCTCCCAAATTGGAGTCACGAAGTAGGAACGCATTAAACATGCAGGTCCAACAATCAATTAAAATAGAATATGAATTATAATAGAAAAAGAAGCAGTAGCAGCAACAGAAACGGAGGGAACAGAGGCAGAAGAAACTCGAGATCAAGACCAGTTTCCAATATAAATCCTGAAATGCTCGTCAAAAAAGCAAGCCAGGCAACCATCGTACCATATGTTTCCGTGCGAAAATACTCCGAATTTGAGCTACACCGACTATTGAGCAAAAACATCGCTCAAAAAGGGTATAATAGCCCAACAGAGATTCAGGATAAGTGCATCGACACCCTGATCGAAGGAAAAAACTTGATCGGAATTGCAGCTACCGGAACCGGTAAAACAGGTGCGTTCTTGATCCCAATGGTCCAGCAAATGCTGGAAGACAAAGAGGTGACCGGACTAGTGGTCGTTCCTACCAGAGAATTGGCGCAGCAGGTATTGGAGGAATTCAAATCACTAACTAAAGGGGCAGATATGTCCTCGGCTTGTTTCATTGGAGGAACTAGCGTCGGCAAAGACATGGCCATCGCAAGAAGAAGAATTCGCTTGATCGTCGCCACACCGGGCCGATTGAATGACTTGATCGACCGAAGAGCGCTACGAATTAATAAGACACCAATTTTGGTGCTGGATGAATTTGACAGAATGCTGGATATGGGATTCATTAGAGACATCAAAAAGATTGTCGCCCAAATGAAAAGCAGAAGACAGACCTTGCTTTTCTCCGCAACCATGGACCCTTCACAGGAAAAAATAATCAACGAACTTATCCATAATCCAATACGAATAAACGTGACCACGGGCACTAAATCAAGTGACAATGTGGATCAAAACATTATCCGTGTACGACATGGAGAAAATAAATTTGACGTGTTGTTCAACCTGGTCAATGAAGCTTCCTTTAAGAAGGTACTTTTGTTTGCTGAGACGAAACGAACGGTAGATCGATTGAGCAAGCAGTTGGCGCAATCCGGGATCAAAACGGATGTTATCCACGGCAATAAATCACAAAATTACCGATCACGAGCGATCAAGATGTTTAAGTTAGGTAAAACGAAAGTTTTGGTAGCGACGGATGTTGCTGCAAGAGGCATTGACATCAAGGGCGTCACACATGTGATCAACTATCAATTACCACAAACCATGGATAGTTATATCCACCGAATTGGTCGAACTGGAAGAGCGGAAACCGCTGGAAAGGCGATCACATTCGTCAATTAATTAAGAATAAATAGTAACATTAAATAATACAATTATGCAAGAAGGAACAGTGAAGTTCTTCAACACCGAAAAAGGATTCGGTTTTATTTCTCCAAACGATTCAAGCGAAGATATCTTCGTACACCACTCAGGTTTGATTGATGATATTCGAGAAAATGACAAGGTACAATTTGAAACTGCACCTGGAAAAAAAGGCATCAATGCCGTAAACGTTGAGGTGATATAATACCTTAAAAAAAACAAGATGACCGTGTAGGCAAAACCTCAGGAATTGCCTACACCCTCATCAAATTAAAAAAAATAAATAGTAACATTAAATAATACAATTATGCAAGAAGGAACAGTAAAATTCTTCAACTCCGAAAAAGGATTCGGATTTATTTCTCCAAACGATTCTAGCGAAGATATCTTCGTACACTCTTCAGGACTGATCGATGATGTCCGTGAAAATGACAAGGTAAAGTACGAAACTACCGAAGGTAGAAAAGGACTTAACGCTATAAATGTAGAGGTGATATAACACCTAACCAAAAAAGCAAGACGATGATGTCGGTTCCAACCAAAAGAAAGATCGGACTCTTCGTCCATTAACTAAGAATAAATAGTAACATTAAATATTAAAATTATGCAAGAAGGAACTGTAAAGTTTTTTAACTCAGAAAAAGGATTTGGATTTATATCTCCAAATGATTCAAGCGAAGATATCTTCGTACACTCTTCAGGATTGATCGATGATGTCCGTGAAAATGACAAGGTAAAGTATGAAACTACCGCTGGTAGAAAAGGACTTAATGCCGTAAATGTGGAGATCATATAATATCTGCACTCAAAAAATCAAGGCGATGGATAGGTGCAAACCATTAGGAATGCCCAGTCAATTCGCTCATAACAAAAATAAATAGTAACATTAAATAATAACATTATGCAAGAAGGAACTGTAAAGTTTTTCAACTCAGAGAAAGGATTTGGATTTATTAAACCAGATGATGGTGGCGAAGATATTTTCGTACACTCTTCAGGATTGATTGATGATATCCGTGAAAACGACAAAGTAGAATATGAAACTGCCCCTGGTAAAAAAGGAATCAATGCAGTTGATGTTAAGGTATTGTAATACCTTGGATAACTAATACTTTTAGAAAGCGGCTTTTTTTAGGAAAAGCCGCTTTTTTTATTGGGTTTGGTGGAAGGAAGAGGGCCAAATGCAGGATCTCTGAAGGAGGGAAACAAAACGGAAAGTAAAGCCCCAATAACCAAACAAACTCAATAACTAACTCTTAAACCATCCAGCAATACTTATCCGATCCCTGGTAAAAGAAGGATGCACCTCGTGCTCCATCTCATCGCTTCTAAAAAAAACCATCCTTCCTCCCATTGGAGAAATATCCTTTTGCGCTTTATCCTTAGGGTACAAAGACAAAATGCCGCCATCTTCTTTTTGCCAATCCTGATTTAAGTAGAACACTAAGGAGAATTTTCGCCCTTTGTCATTTTTAAATTGATCCAAGTGCCGTTTGTAGAAGCTATTTTGCTCATAGCTGGCATAGTGGGATTCAAATTGATTGATGGAGGTGTAGCAGGTTTTATTCAGATAGGTGACGAAATCTGCGATTTTTGTTAGAAAAGCGACTTCAAATTGGTCTTCACTTTTCTCTTCCAGCCACTTGATTTTGTCGCCTCGGATTTGTTTGTTTTTGTGATGGACGTCTTTATTGCCCAACCCTGCTGATTTTAGGTCTCCGGATTGGAAAAGGCCCTGGATGTTGTTTCTAAGTCCAGCGACAATGTCAGGTTGGAGGAAGTCATCACTGCAGCCATATTCATCATTTAGGAGTCCTTGTATCAGGCCTTCAAATTGGTTTTGCTCGTTTTTCGATGCATCATCCCCTTTCATTCTCGTCGTATTTAGCGTATCCAATTGAATTCATTTTCAAGTAGACTACCTGTAAGAACGGGTTTTATTTTGGTAATTTATTTTTTTGTTTTGTTATTGGACTTTTATCTGGTAGGATGGAGTAGGCAGGCCGCCCTCACTGAAGCCGCGTGGTGAATATTCCCTAGTGCTTTTTGATTCCTTATGCGGGGTGTCATCGACTTGGAGGAGATCATGTGAGCATACAGCTTTCCTATTCCCAATAGCCATATACGTCATTGTTGCGGCTGACAAACGAACTTATTCATTCCAATTTCTTTTTATTGTCCTTTTAAGCTAACATGTATTGATTGAAGTACCTCTGCAGTGCTAATTCATCCGTTCATGCACCAACTGCACAAATTTGCTAGTTTGTTCTAATTCTGGAAAATGGCCGCATTGCGCAAACTCAATGATCTCGCAAGAGGTGGCGTGTTGGAGGATGGACGATTTGTCTGTTTTTTTGTGGGTAAAATCCTGAGCACCCCAAACTAACGTTACTTTTACGTTTTCTACAAGCAAGGGTTTGTTTTGCTCCTTTTTCAGGCCTTGTACGAGACTTGACAAGCAGAAACATCCACCATTATTAAGGGTTGCTATTGACTTCGCTCGAAATGGGGCTCGATGGGCGGATGTTTTGGGTAGGGAATATTTATACCAAATCTTCGCAAATTTTTTGTCCATCAGTAAATTGGCGACTTGTCCGACGATTGGAGTTTGCAGTAAATTGGGGATGGCATTTTTTGTCCAAGCAGTCATCGCAGCCATCGAAGGCGTTTGCGCTATAAATACATGCAGGAAACGCTCCGGATCCAAACTTGCAGCATTCAAGGCATAAAACCCATTTGAACAGGAGAACAATAACGCCGCTTTCTCTATCTTCAAAAGATCCATTATCTGAAGCAACAGCCTCGCCCCATTATCAAATGAATAATCAAACTTTGCATTTGGAAAGGAGAACCCCATCCCTGGATATTCAAAGCAGACGACTCGATAGTTTTTGGATAGTTGCTGAAGTAATTCTGATTGATGCTCGATGAAGTTTGGGCCGTCTGGCACATTGATGATGACAGGTTTGTCTTCCTTGGTGTCAAACACCCTGATTTTTCCGAAATCCGTGTCCAGATAGTACTTATCTTCCCAGGTGCGCTTGTTTCTTCGCATTAGGGAGAAGTAGAGGCTGTCTATTGATTTTCCGGTCATTTATCTGTTTTTGTATCGTTCTAGCTTTATTTTCCTTCTAATAGATCAATTGATTTGTTGTTGAAATCATCTGTATTCATCAAATTACAAAAAAAAGTCTTTAAGCGCAGTCTCGATGTTTCTAATTCTGGAATATTCATAGGGAAGAGGGAACTAATAGTTAATAAAGCTTGTTCATCAGTAATTGCAATTTGCAAAAAATATAAATAAACAATTATCAATGAACAAACTATTTTTTACTTCAGATCATCACTTTGGCCATGAGAACATCATCCGGTTTTGCAATCGGCCGTTTTCGAATGTCCAAGAGATGAATGAAGCCCTTATCCAACGATGGAATGAAAAAATAAAACCCAAGGACGTCGTTTATCACCTAGGAGACTTCGGACTCACCTACAAAGAAAATCTAGCAACAATTCTGGACCAACTAAACGGCAAAATCCACCTAATCGCCGGCAACCATGAAGGATCAGCCATTCAAAACAAAAATAGATTCGAGTGGATTAAAGACTATCACGAACTCAAAGTAAAAGACCCGGACTGCAGCAATGGCGTGCAACGAATCATCTTATTCCACTATGCCATGCGGGTCTGGCGAGGGGACGCTAGAGGGAATTGGCATTTGTATGGCCATAGCCACGGAAATCTGCCAGATCTAGCAGATCGATTGAGCTTTGATGTTGGAGTGGACAATCATGATTTTTACCCACTTTCCTACGCAGAGGTGAAGGCAATTATGAATAAAAAGGAATGGGTGCCGCCATTTCAAAAAAGCCGGGATAATTAAAAGCTAGTAACTACATCCAATCTAGCCCTTCTTCACAATCCCCAAATGCAAAATTCGTCCACCCGCCTGATTTACAGGACTTACACTCTTCCCAATGACCACTCCATCTTCAGGAGCTACATATTCTTTGATGACATCTCCAAACACATCTCGCAAGGTGGCAATCTTCTCTCCTTTTTTTACCATTTGCGTGACCTCAGGATGCACCGCTAGTAAACCACCGGTATCGGTATAGATCCAGTAGGACTTCTTACAAATGATGGTTTCGGTGGATTGTTCTTCGACTTCGGAATCGGTTACTTTTAGGAAGCCTAGGAGATTATGGATGCCGGTTAGTCCGTCTCTGATCATTCCCTTTTGAAATAAGTTTGGATTTCCTACTTCAAGGGTGATCGCTGGTATTTCCAATTCATCGGCAGCACCTCGGAGGGTACCATCACTAGGCGGATTGTGCACAATGATCTGTGCATTTTGAAGTAAGGCCATTTTGCGGACGACCTCATCACTCATATCTGCGCGAATGTAGTAAGAATTGATACGGCCATTACTCGCTGTGTGGAGGTCAAGAAGGAAATCAAAATGTCTGATGATTTTATTCATAATACGCCAGGCGTAGACTTGACTGACGGTCCCGTTTGGTTTGCCAGGCATGATATGATTGAGGTCAGTACCATCCATAAACCGTCTCTTTTTTCTTAGAAAAGAAGGAACATTGATGATTGGAATACCGACTATTGTTCCCCGCAATTGTTTGATATCAATTTCTTTAAACAACCGTTGGATGACAGGTATCCCGTTGAGCTCATTTCCGTGAACAGCGGCTGTGAGCCCTACTGTTTTACCGTCCTTTTTCCCTCTTGCAATGATGATTGGTACGTAGGTGGGAATGCCCATTCCATCCGTGACAATCTTCATCAAATATTTTGTGATTGCTCCCTTAGGTGCCTTACTGATATGGAGTTCAGTTAATATTTCGATTGTTGAATTTTCATTCAGCATTGTTTCTGTTTTTTAAAAAGTATTCCCAAATTAAATCAATGGCTTCCTCCACCAAGGGGAGTTTTTTTTGTTGTGCCATTTGCGGAAGTCCGCCGATGCTTGTCGTGTTTATTTCTGACAAAACTCGTTTGCCATTGTCATCCACTAGTGTATCCAAGCCATACATTACAATACCCATTTTTGAAAGAGTTGGATTGACCGCTTCTACGATTTTGTATTCTTCCTCCTCAATTTCTGAAAGGTGCGAACTTCCGCCCAATGCTACATTACAGAGCCAAGAGCCCTTAGCAGGTAATCTTAGCGATGCGCCCATTATTTTATCTTTTACAACAATAATTCGTTTGTCCCCTTTTGAAGCATTTTTCAAAAATTTTACGCCAAGATAATCTTCCTTTTTTTCTTTAAAAGTGGCAGCAAATTCTTTGAACGTGATCTGTTTATCCCCAATCCAAACGATGTCTCCATCGATACGAACAATCCCTTTTCCACCATATCCCCTAAACGGTTTCAAGACAATAGGGAATTGTTTTTTGAATTCGATGATGTCCTCCAAACTCCTACAAATTTTCATAGGAGCACAAACACTTTGAAATTGCATCAAGAATGCTTTACTTCCCGTCTCATAGATCGCAGAGGGGGCATTTATAACAAATTGCTCAGGAAACTCCGTGTCCATAAAACTCAAAAAAGAGGAGTGGAGTGGTGGAGGCAGCCTTAGCCAAACCAAGTCATACTCCGACAAGCGGACGTCTTTTAGTTCTTGTCTAAGCAATCGACCATTTTCTGAAAACCTAAAATTCTCAGTGATGGTTGTTGCCAAAATATTTCCAGGTTGTAGTTTGTTAAAAAAGTCAGTATTCTCCGAAAATCCCCTCGACGCAATATCCACTTGATTGGTCATCGCATGATTCCTTAGTGCCAGTGCTAATGCATATACCGAATTTTCCTTGCTATGATTGGTATGATCAGTAAGAATTAGGACATTGTACTTTTTCATCCTTCCATTTTAATTTCGTCCAGCAAACTTTTATCATTGTTCAAGCTCTTGAACAGTCGCATTCTGAATTTGCTTTGTTTATTGAATAGCGTCTGTGCCATTTTGTCAATAGCGACCATAGAAAGAACGGTTTGAATATAGCCTTCGATCAAGTCATCGAGGCCAATTCCAAGTTTATTAAAATCCCTTCTATCAGTCAGTACCAGTCGGTTGGTATCACTTCCCCAAGAGCCATCTTCGTTTTTGAAGGATAGGTTTGTTCCTAGCATTTTCCAACTGTCTGTACCGTTTTCAATGTTATCGACCAGCGGTTTTTCAGCCCTGCGGGCGTAGGTACACAAAGGCCTGATTCCCTTTTCTGTTGAGCTGACCATCATTCGAATATCTGCTACAAAAGTTTGGTTTTTAAGATTGGGAATGGTGCCTACATGATACAATTTCCCTGAGGAGGTGGTGCTACTCCAATTTGAATTACCGATCAAACTTTGGACAATAAATAAGTCATAATCAAACTCAAGCTCCATAAATTTGTCCAATTCATCCTCAGTGACAATCGTATATACTCCTTGTCCTGCGTTGCTATAGGGGACTTTTATAACGGCATGACCGCCCATTTTTTTGACCCAAAGCGGGACTTCGTTTTTGCTGACATCCCAAATGGTTTCCGGGGTGTTAATTTTTAATCCATGTTCTTGCAATTCGGCATTAAAAATATCGTAGGCCTTTGCGGCGACCATCTTATTGCGCCCTCCGGCCAAACAAGCAACAATCGGATTCAAAATTTTCGTCTTACTGTGCATTGGTAGTCTATTCCATGGTTTTTGGGTCAGGTATCGAAAGGCGGCCCTTATAGGGATCCACTCCTGGTTGT
Source organism: uncultured Saprospiraceae bacterium (assembly GCA_938016265.1). GTDB lineage: Bacteria > Bacteroidota > Bacteroidia > Chitinophagales > Saprospiraceae > JAHDHB01. Next base: position 8,812 of record CALLWB010000134.1, on the reverse strand, counting down.
CGTCCAAAACATGCATGACACCTTCCTTGAAGATTACTTTTGGGTTGGGGTCTTCATCATAAAAAGGAACATAATAGACCTTTTCTTTCATAACGTCCGCAATTACTTCCGCATATCCAGAGGCTTCCATAGGATTTTTGTCGTAAATGACTGCTAGTCCACCCTTTACTTTATTTCTCAGGTTTTTAAGAAAAGGTTTGAACGTTCTTTCGACCATTAGTTTATAACTGCCTTGTTCCTGGTTGTCGTCAATCAGCGGCATTGATTTTTGTCCAGAGGGGCAGGAGTTGTTTTCAATGACGACCATTTGCCGTTTTCCACCTGCCGAGGTCACATTTAGTAAATCTGCTCCGGCCCATAGGAAATATTTAGCCCGATGATTGAGTACTTCTCTCAATTTATCTCCGTTGACTTTAGGGTGCATATGACAATATCGGGTAATAATTCGTTCCTGTTCTAAGCTTAGAAAGAAACTGATCATTGGATGAATTGTTGCATTCAGAGCCTTTGGATACCAATGCTCATGGGCCTCGAATTCATCAGGTTGTACAATCCTTGTCTTTTTCAATTTTAGCGTTTCTTTATAATTGTGGAGTAAAAAATTTCCCAAATATAGAACTCTAAATGAATATTTTTTTGTTTTTTTTTAAAAGAATGATTTATGTTCTGGAAGGTAGGACAGGCAAGAGTTACAATAGTTTGGGAGCCACCGTTTTTACTGACAACAAGGTGTTTTTTTGTAAAAAACGTTCATTTAATTTTTGCCAAATGAATGGTAATGATTGCAAGACGAGAACGCCTGAATGCGAGAACATTTTTATTTTCGTTCTGCTGGTTTTCTAGCTATATATTGGCTTATTCGCAATAGCTCTCAATTTCCTCTACTACCTTTCGGATACCCTCTTCCTTGTCAATGAGCAGTTTCATCTGTTGGGCGTTTGCATACAGTTTTTGATTGGTCAGCAGCTCCTTGATACTTTCCATAAATTGCTTTTCTGTCAATTTTTTTAAGGGAATCGGCCTTACGGCTACGCCTTTTTTAAAACCAATCTCTCCCCAGAATTTCTGATCGCCGAGTGGATAAAGGATTGGGCAGATCATAAATGGTTTTCCTGCTCGCAGACATTCGGCTGTGGTACCAATCCCTCCATGGTGGATGATTGCCTTTGCTAGTGGGAACAACTTATCATAGGGAGCGCCATTGATCACTTTGATCCTGGGATTGTTTTCTAGTTGCTCCGTTTGGTCAAGTCCCCAACCTTTTACAATAAGCATTCTTGTGTCGAATCGTTCGGTGAGTTGTAGGATGGTTTTTTGTATGTCAAACTTAGTTTTGAACGGCATGCTACCAAACGTTAACAATAAAGGAGGGGCTCCCGCATCAATAAAATCTGTGATCTCCGATGACAGTTCTTCCGTTGAATTTCCAAACCAAAATCCGTGAAAATTTGAATACGCCGGATAGTCTTTAGGTTTAGCTAAAAAACTAGGGCTTTGACTATAAATGTTCCTTATCTTTTGAGTTTTGAACTTTTTAGGAAGACCAAATTTTGTCCTAAACGCACCAATAGGTTTGGACATTAAATTGATGCTATAGTTCGCTAAGGTATAGCTGAGTTTATTTAGAAAATTGGGGAATGGAACTCCGCTTAATGCTGGATTGGCAAATTCTCTAGTTGGCTCAACGGCTGGTAAAACGGAAGCTCTGAGCATTTTTTCAGGAAATTGGTCGGCAAATCCATCTGCTAGTGTTTTTACGTGGTACAGCACCAGGTCGCTCTCCTTTGCGAGTTGGTAAAATTGAATCAGCGCATCTGTGATCAGTGGATAGACAATAGTATCTAGATTCCTTTTTACTGCAAAGGGATTGCCTTTTAGCATCTTTTTACCTTCGTCGGAATCCATGATTGCCTGAAAATCTGCTTCAACGGGGCGGAAGTTAATGCCATAGGAACGGACTAATTTTTCAAAATTTTTGGCGGTGGACAAGGTGACTTGATGGCCACGCGCTTTTAGCGCTTGTCCTAGAATGGCATAGGGTTGAACATCCCCGCGAGTTCCTAAAGTCAAGATTGCTATTTTCATTTTTTGTGGTTGATTCTAGTACTAATGTTCAAATCTTACTGTTTTATTTGCTGCACGATCCATTCAGAAATCTTGCTTGGTTGTTTATAGACAAGGAGATGGCTTCCGTTGTCTATGACTAAATCGGGATTAGTTACTAATCTTAATGGAAAGGTCTTGTCTTTTGTGCCGTGTATTTGTAGGAGTTTTGTGCTGTTTGGGATAGTAGGTTCTTGCCAGGTGGACAATGCGCTAAGTGCCCATTGCAGATAGGTGTTTGTTTGACTGCCGACCATACTTTTAAAGAGTTCCTGTTCTTCTGTGGTCTGTATGGCGTGGGTTGGGCCCCAATATTTTACCGTCTTTAAACAGGTCTCTTTTGTAAATAATTTTTCTAGGCGAAGTGGTTGTATGATTTTGAAATAGAAGGGCATTTCTTTGCGTGCTTTTATGCTGGAGATCAGTATTACTTTGCTGATCTTTTTTATACTGGCAATTTCTTGCGCGACAATTCCTCCTAGAGAGTGACCAATAAGTGTGGTATCCTCCTCCGTTGCTTGGAGCTGCTCAAACATCCGTTTTGCATAGGCACTAATTTTTTCACTAGGAAGGGGCTCTATCCAATTTAAGTATTCAATAGTAAAACCAGCTAAATCCAGATTTTTAAAAATCCGTTGATCGTAGCCTAATCCAGGAATAAAAATTAATTTCATCTTGTACTTTTTAGTTTAAACAACCCTTCAATGATGGTGAATAGGATTGCAAGATAAACCAGTATTCTAACACAAATACCTGGCGCCGGAATACCTCTAGGAGGATAGTACAAAGAAAATACTTGTAAGTCAAGATGTAAAAATATTATCCAATTAGTCGCATAGATTAGAAGGACTATAAATAAAGCTTTTAGCATACTATTCAAGAAACTCCTTCTGAGGAACTCAAGATTTCCTTGTATTTGAAAACAAAAAAGTAATCAAAAATGCAGTGTTAAAGCCAGTAAACGTAAGGACACTAGCGTAGTCTAACATGGAATAAAACAATGAAATCGTCACCGCGTTCAAGAGTAACCAAATGAAATAAAAGTTAAAAAAAAGTTTGCCCAAGATCCTAAAAATGGAGGCATCTACTTCCATTTGGTGAATAGTAATTTTCTTAATTGGGAGGACACCAAAGAAAATCAAGCTAGAGATAAAACAACTTATTGCAGCAAATAATGACATGAAACCGTTGGTCTCTATGCAGGAACGATGGCCCATCCCATAGTCTAATAATCCAGGGAACAAAAACACGTAGATATAATTAATTAATACCCCAAGAAATAGAACGTAAATAAAATGGATAGAATTTCTTTTTAACCATTTCCAATTATTGACATCAAAGAATAAGATAAAGTAGATAAATCCGAAAATCAGTCCAATCAAATAGGGAATAAAAACATCGAAACCGTAAAAATACCAGTCCATATCTAAAATTTCTTCGAGGTTTAAATACATTCCTATTAACTCAAAACCGTTCTGCAGATTCTCAATTTATCTACATATTAATTGAAAAAGGATAGTTCCCCAAAAGGCTAGTTGGTTTTAATACAATTTTAACCAATTGAAGGATGGCTCGTTAGGATGTTTAGGCCTGCCCTGCGACAGGAAGGCCGCCTCGGACTACTAGCAATGTAGAGACGACTAGAGTGGGGGAGTAAAGGATCAAATATCAATCTTCACCTTTATCTGGTATCCATTTGTGATGTCTACCGTTAGGACGCCTCCGATGTCTTTTGCGCGGGCATGCATGTTGGAAAGTCCAAGGCCATCGCTTTGATTGTTTTTCAGGAGATTACCATTGTCTTTTATGGAGAGGCTGAAGTAGGTTTTTGTTTGTTCCAGAGTAATCAACACTTCAGTAGCGTTGGAGTGCTTGAGGACGTTGGAAATGGCTTCTTTGAAAATCAGATAAAGCTGTTGCCTGGCCTTGGGGTTTAAGAATTTGTTGGGATCAATATTGGTCAATTGGAACTGGTGCTCGATGGTTGTTTCTTCTAGGCTTTGACTAGCAAAATTCCGCATTCGGGCGATCAGGTTTTTGTATTTGTCTTTGCGGCTGTCCATTGCCCACACGATGTCTCGCATGCCTTCCATGGCTTCACGACTCATGACTGCTAAGGCGGAAAGGGGCTTTTGCTCTTCCGAACTTTTGCCCATAGACATCACTTCTGTACGCATGGCTATTCCGGCCAGAATAGATCCTACATCGTCATGCAAGTCGCTTGAGATTTTAGTTCTCAGTAACTCCACCTCTCTTCTACGAGCCAGTTTTTGTTGATCCCGATATCTAAAAACTAAATAAGTTACTCCTATTCCTGCCAAAAAATACAATACTATCATCCATGATTTTTTGTACCAAATTTCTGGTTTATAGATACTCAGTTTTAGTCGTTTTGTATTTTCGTTATTGAGATTTGGTGTTTTGGTGGCTCTGATTTCCAGTTCATAACTACCAACAGGGAAAGAGGCCGCCTCAAAGAAGTTGTCTAGTGAATAGGAACTCCATCCTTCCAAAATTCCGGGAATATTATAACTATAAAAAACTTTGTCCTGATTTGGGGAGGAGAAGCCAATTTTTACATTTCTATCAGAGTGGTTTAAATCAAGGGTGGTAATGCTATTTAAATCCTTATCTATGATCCTGGTTTTATTGTCATTGGGGTTGTAAATCGAGAGGTAAGAAAATTCCAAAAAATCTAATCCTCCTTGTTGTTCAAATTTAAGTTCTTCAGGGAAAAAGGAGTACAACCCATTGATACTACCAAAATAATATCGTCCATCACTTGCTTTGAACTTGGACCCCCGATTAAACTCCACCTTAGCAAGCGGGTGATTAGCAGGTAAATAATCAAATTGTCCTTTGGTTTTGTCAAACCGAGACAGGCCCCTTTCTGTACCTAAATAGAAAAAATCTTTGGAAAGATCAAGGATGGAAAAAACGGAGTTAAACTGATATTTGCCATTTACATCTGCTGCTTTTGTTTCTAAAATCTGCGCTTTTTTTGTTTTTTTATTAAAAATTCCCAATCCAATTTCTGTACCGAACCAAATCGTATCTCCGGTCATTTTCATTTCAAAAACACGTTGCTTTTTTTGGGGCAATCCAAAGTAAGAAAATGGATAAGATTCCACTATTTCCCCTTTTTTGTTGAGCGCTTGAATCCCATAAGTATAGGTGGATATCCAAAATAGATTGGTTTTCTTATCTAATATCAAAGAGGAAACATATTCTGCATTGACCAGGATCCTTTCTTTTATTACTCGGCTAGTTTCCTTGTTTAGATCATAGGCTATTAAGGCATTATGGAGCCATTCATAAGCCCAAAGTGTATCCTCTTCAAGATAGTGTGTAAAATGTAGGCCAGCATATTCACTGTTAAACATTTCTTTTTTATTGGAGTGGAGGTCGAATACTACATTATTCCAAATCAATTTATCTTTCCAGACGGTCAGGCCATAGGTTCTGGAGTTTTTGTCATCTTTTTCTCTGGTATCTCTAAAATCTTCAAATTTATTTGCTCCTTTTAGTTTCACTCCAACGCCTGAGTAGTAAGAAGCATATAGATTCCCCTCTTCATCCTCTGCGATTTCACGCATACTCGTCAGTTCTCTTCCGGAGGAAATGGACTCTAGGTGCTTTTTATTGGTTTCTGGATTTAGGGTAAATTTTAAAATCCCATTTTTGAAAGCAAACAACAATTCTCCATTTTTTGTTAGCTCAATATCTGAAAACGAATCGGCCAAGGAGGAGGGCGTATTCTCCATTATCAATTGATTGACCATATTAGAATAATCAAAAACAGTATTAGTTTCCAGATCATGTAAGTAAACATCCAAGTTGCTATTCGAATACCATACTTCATTTCTTGTTTCGGTAAAGTGGTTAAACCTAGGAGGGATATACGCAGGAATGTTTATCTCCGTCAAATCGGAATCCTCCAGTCCAAGGGAAAAATATTTCTTTTTACTCAAATGACTGATTGTCAGCATTTTTTTGTTCCGATTATTAAAATACAAGTTACTACCTAAAGGAATTTTCTTTTTAGTTTTTCCATCCAGGGAATATCGGATCACCCCATTTTTGAAATTTACCCAATGGTGTCCTTGATAAATTCGATAATCTGTTAATTTTATTCCTTTATCAATCAATTGAGGAGTGGATTCCTTGCAGGAAAGGCAGTGCAAAAATATCTCATTTGTCGAATAGTCTTCGTAAACACTGTAGATTTGATCCTCCTCCGTTTTGGAAATTATCACATTGATTTCGGAGCGCTCTTTTTTGTATTGAATTCTCTTTATGATTTTTTTTGATCGGGCATCAATTTTAATGATAGCCCCAGTTCCCAACTCTACCGCCCACAGAATATTCCCATTCGAAATAGCCAAATGTTGGTAGCCCGTCCCTTCAGTCGTTAGTCCTAGAAAATGCTGACTTCCTTTATTGTTGTAGGTTAATACTGCTTTCCCATCATAACAATGCAGTCCATGAGAACTAACAAACCAAATAAACCCCCATTTGTCCTTTCTTGGGTAATTTACGTAGTCAAACTGCGATAGTGCTTCCGGAGCGATTAAGGAAAGATTGTATTTTGGGATAAGGGCTGGAGCAGGAGCGTCTGTCTTTTGCGCAAAGCAAATTTGCGAAAAAATAAATAAAAATATATACAATAATAGTCGCTGAATCAATCGTTTAGGGTTTAGGGTCTCTTCACTATCTAAATTACAAATTTCCGTAATAGTAAGTACTATTTAATACGGAAAGTCTTTGCTAATGGGAGAGTTTTTATTTTTTTGGTAGGAATTGGTGTTTTGTTAAGATACCAAAATCCAATTGCTGCTTGATCTGTGTTTGGGTTATTTCATATCGGTTGATTATAATGCTCCGACAGGGAAGGTGGTACTTTGTATTATTCCTTTGCAGAATTCAACTCCATTAATTCTAGCTTTATAGCATTTCTGTTGATAATAATATAGTTTTCAAGAAGTTTTAGTACTTGATCTTGATGAAAATATTTTTCAAAATTTTGATTAAAATCTTCTGAAAACATTAATTCTCTTTTGGTTACTTTTAAGTTGTTTTCACGCTTCAATTGTATAGATAGGTGCTTATCAAATTTATAATAAAATGCATCAGAGATAAACGCTATATCCGCTTCCAGTAAACCCATTAATGGCTCTTCAGTGGCCCTAATAGTATTGTTTAGTCCAATACCCAGACAAGAATCAAAAAAAGTCCTTAATCGAACTATTCTATGAATAGGTGATGTCCCATTGTTGAATACTTCCTTTTTGGAGGCAATGATATTTATTTTTAATAAACTATCAATGCTTCTCAGTTCTTCCTGCCATTCCTTAGAATTAGGGAAGTCGTCCATAGAATGAAGGGAGGCACCCGCATTAACTAACGATTTTCTTTGTACATCATAAATTGGGTTTTCAGTTATTGATGAACAAAAATCCATAAGTATATTGCCCCTGTAGGAATGCTCTAATCCCGGTTTATAGTAGGACTCAAACATAAGGTATTGGTGGTCGGTTTGAGGAGTAAATTCAAAAAAATATTCCTTCCATGAAGTATGTTCAATGGGAACAGATTCTCCTAATAATTCGCCTTGCTCACAACCATTAGTATCCCCCCATATTTTCAAAACTATAGGTTCAATAAATTCGACCTCCTTCCCATTATACATAGACATACTAAAATAAGCTGGAGAACGCGCCAGGTAAATACTAAAATAGTAAGTCTTACCTTTTAGAAGGGGAGTGCTCAGTTTTTGTCCAATCGCTTCTGTCGTCGCATCATCCCTGGTCACCATACCAACATAAGTCTCCCCATGTAACGTTTCCGTGGTCACGTTGAATGAATTGGAGGGATGAATATCCACAGGGCTCTGGACTTGGTAACCACAATCTATCCATCCTTCTGGGGTAGTGGATGATGCTGGCTCTCCTTCAAATGACGGATTTTCTAACTTGATTGGAGACTGACTATTTATCTTGCTAAGAAAAACAAGGCATATTCCCAGGATAAACAAGGAATTTCCTCCTCCGATAAGCGCTTGCTTTAATATTACCAAAAAGGTGGATACAGACTTCATATTTGATCTTTTGTCTAGTGAAAAGCTGTCAATTTTATTTATTATAACCGAATATAAGCGATTTTTATGCAAGATCCAACATCTAAAATCCTTGAAATTCCTTCCAAGTTAACACTTCTTCTCCTTGTTTATCTTCAAAAATATTCATCGCAAATGCCTTTCCTAATTGCTCGACTTTAATCCCGCGATATTTTTTGAGACTGCCTATAAATAATGGACTTAACAGTGGCCAGAGAAACAACAATATCCCTTGTGAAATCCCATAACGATTCTTAGGCGTTAAGATCATAGAAGGTTGGAAAATGCTGAGTCGATCAAATTGGAGGGCTTTTAGCGCATCGATCAGTTCTCCCTTTGTCCGCAAGTAAAATGAAGAAGATTTGGAATCTGCTCCTACGGAGGACAACAATTGGAAGTGACGAATGCCTGATTGTTTACAAGCCTTAGCAAAATCAAGGACCGCGAGTTTGTCTATTTTGATAAACTCCTCCTTGCTCATTTTCGACGGTTGCCCAACGCCCAAAGTACAAATCGCCACGTCATACCCCGACAAATGATCTGCATAAGAGCTAGGACTAAATATGTCAATTTTATGTTGGTTTACGTGATCGG
>CALLWB010000133.1 GCA_938016265.1 uncultured Saprospiraceae bacterium | reverse complement strand
GCAAGTTCCTATTGGAAATGGATCTCCTGTTTCTTTCACCTTCCCTGCTGCTGGTACTTATCAAGTATGCGCAGACTATGAGGAGCCAGGGACAACTTGCATGGGCACTGTTTGCGAGACAATCACCGTTACAGCGCCTCCAACGCCTACTTGCTCCATTGACTTTACTGCAAACTTCCCGAATGATTCAACTGGAGTTTTCGCAATAGTTCCTATTTTCAATCCTGCTCCATTTCAAAATATTCAATGGTTGGTCTCTGACTCAAATGGACCGATTGCCAATGGCATGGGCGATCCTTTCACCTATGTTTTCCCTGCTTCTGGAAATTATGAAGTTTGTTTAAGGGCAGAAATAGTAGACCCTAACAATCCTAGTGTGGTTTGTGTGGCAGATACTTGCTACAACTTTACTGTAAATATTCAGACACCTCCTACTTGTCAATACACTATTGCTAGTCAGATTAATAATCTTGATGTAAATCTTGCTCTTGTTGGTTCTTCGGTTTGGCCGGTGCCTTCTCTTGTAAGATGGTATTATACGACACCAATTGGGCCACAAGTTCCTATTGGAAATGGATCTCCTGTTTCTTTCACCTTCCCTGCTGCTGGCACTTATCAAGTATGTGCGGACTATGAAGAGCCAGGGACAACTTGCATGGGTACTGTTTGCGAGACAATTACTGTTACTGCGCCTCCAACGCCTACTTGCTCCATTGACTTTACTGCAAACTTCCCGAATGATTCGACTGGAGTTTTCGCGGTAGTTCCTATTATTAACAACTTCCCTTATCAAAATATTCAATGGTTAGTTTCTGACTCGAATGGACCGATTGGTAATGGTATGGGTGATCCATTCACTTATGTTTTCCCTGCTTCTGGTACTTATGAGGTTTGTGTGCGAGCTGAAGTGATCGATCCTAATAATCCTAGTGTGGTGTGTGTAGCAGATACTTGCTACAACTTCACTGTAAATATTCAGACGCCGCCTACTTGTCAATACACTATTGCTAGTCAGATTAATAATCTTGATGTAAATCTCGGACTTGTTGGTTCTTCGGTTTGGCCGGTGCCTTCTCTTGTAAGATGGTATTATACGACACCAATTGGGCCACAAGTTCCCATTGGAAATGGATCTCCTGTTTCTTTCACCTTCCCTGCTGCTGGTACTTATCAAGTATGTGCGGACTATGAAGAGCCAGGTACAACTTGCATGGGTACTGTTTGCGAGACAATTACTGTTACTGCGCCTCCTATCCCATGTCAATTTCAAATATCCAGTACCTTAACTAACTTGGATGCTGAGTTCGAATTGGTCAGCTCTACAGTTTGGTCTGCACAGGCCTTAGTAGAATGGTATTATACGACGACAGGAGGACTACAAATTCCTATTGGTAATGGTAACCCGGTAAACTATTCTTTCCCTTCTGCCGGAACCTATAATGTTTGTGCGGACTACGAAGTTCCTGGAACTGTTTGCATGGGTACGCTCTGTGAAACAATTACGGTAACCACTGCTCCACCAAGCTGTCAATACCAATTGTCTTCTACTCAAAATGGAATGGTAGCAGACTTTACCTTGACACCCCAAAATAATTCTCCAACACCTAATATAATTAACTGGTATTATACTGATGCAACTGGTAATCCAACCCAAATGGGGTCTGGTAGTCCTCTATCTTATACTTTCCCTGCCATCGGCAGCTATGAGGTTTGCGTTGATTATGAGGTGAGCGGGACCCAATGTTTAGGTACAATTTGTGAGACCATATTTGTCTTTGATCCTAATGGGAATTGTATGCCATTCTTTACTAGTACTATTTCTGGACAATCTGGTTTGTTTGAAGTACAACCGATACCGAATGTTACTGATTTGGTCTGGGACAACGAAGTTTGGTCGGTAGAGTACAACGGCGTACTCGTAGGCAATGGCACGGGCAATCCGTTTAACTTTAATTTTGGAAACCTGGGTGGTGATTATATTGTTTGTGTAACTGCAGATTTACTTGGAATAGCAGGAAACGTCCTTTGCTCTGGAAATTACTGTGATACGGTAACAATTGCACCAAACAATCCAAATTGCATCATTGATTTTACCTCCAACTTTACAAATGATTCAGTAGCGGTATTTGAAGTTGTTCAAAATCCATCTGCATTTTATAACACGATAGCATGGGAGATAAAAAATACATTGACTGGGACGACCACTCAAGGCCAAAATAGTCCTTACACCCACACTTTCACAGAATCCGGCACTTATGAAGTCTGCGTAAGAGCAGAAATGTTTGATGCTGCCAATAACTTTATCTGCTTTGTAGATACTTGCAAAACGATCACCGTAACTATTCTCAATCAAAATTGTGATTACGATGTAGTACTAACCGCAAATGGTTACGATGTAACCATGGAACTATTTGCCTTTAATGGTTCGCCAATATCGGGTACCGTGAATTGGTCGATACAGGGAGACCCGACAACTATTGGTATTGGGAATCCTTTCACTTACACTGTTCCAGGGCCTGGCACATATACGTTCTGTACTCCGTGGATGGGAGTTAGCTGTTTTGGTTATGAATGTGAAACAATAACAATTCCTTCACCGACGTGTGACGATCCAGAATTCAATTACAATATTGATAATAATCTACAAGGTGTCTTTGAGATCATACCGCACCCTGCAAATATTTTAGACTGGGAGGATGCTGCCTGGAGAATTAGTTCAAATGGCTTAACCGTTGGTACAGGAATTGGTGATCCGTTTACTTTCCAATTTACCAGCCCAGGAGTTTATGAAGTTTGTGTAGAAGCAAATCTTGTTGACCTTGGAGGGAACATTGTATGTACAGGAACTTACTGTGAATCAATAGTTGTTGGTTCTCCTAATATTTGCACCGTTGATTTCTCTCACTTTACTGCACAAAGTGGAGTGACTACATTCGTCGCCTCAACAAGCAACACCAATTTGGTAACGGGCAATGAAGCATGGTTGATAACCGGAATTGGGCTCAATGTAAACTTATCTGGAAACCCAGTGAACTACACCTTCCTAGCTGCCGGCACTTACCAGGTTTGTGTAATTTCAGATCTTTTTGATGCGGTAACAGGTGTTTATGTTTGTACAGCAGATATTTGTAAAACGATTACTGTAGGTGCACCACCAAATAATAACTGCCAGGCTGATTTTACCTGGACAGAATTACAGAATAGCCCAACGCCATTCCAAGTAGAATTTATCAATACTTCTACAGGAACTAACTTGAGTTATTTCTGGAACTTTGACGACGGAACCGTTTCCTCTGATCCAGGGCCGTTTGTACATGACTTCCCAGGTGTAGGAATATACAACGTTTGCTTATCCATTTGGGATCCGGTCAACAACTGCCAAGACAACTATTGCGATTTGGTATTTGTTTCTGGAGCTGCGCCGATTTGTTATTATGACATCCAATTATCTGCTACAGGATTGACAGTGGCGGGAGAATTGTTACCAGACAATGGTACTTACCCGGCAGTCATTGAATGGTACAACGGGGATACTGGTGATGTACTAGGAAATGGACAAACCTTTACTGCTTCATTTACCAACTTTGGGGTTTATGAAATTTGTGCGGACTACACCACTCCAGGAACTAGTTGCACCGGCACTACTTGTGAAACGATAACCCTGAATAACCCAGCCTGCCAAACAACAGATTGTGTATTTCCGGGAGATACTGATTACGATGGTCTGGCCAACAACTACGACCTCTTACCAATCGGATTGCACTTCGGTGCTGCTGGATGGCAGCGGGCAAACGCCTCTCTGAATTGGTTTGGACAACCTGCTAACGATTGGACGACTATTTCCAACAATGGAATCAATGTCAAACACGTCGATACTGATGGAAATGGCGTAATTGATTCTCTGGATGTTGACGCAATTGTCCAAAACTACAACCGTACACACAATGGTATTGTGCCTACGAATTTTGGTCCAACGAATTCAGCACCTATTTTCCTTGAGTTTGATGTGGACACCATTTTTGTCGATCCTAATGGGTTTGCTACTATTCTAATAAAAGCAGACATAATGGTTGGCACAATGGCTAATCCCGCTGTAGACTTGTATGGATTTGCCTTTACACTAAACTACCCATCAGCATTAGTTCAGATGAACTCCGTGAGCATGGTATACGATAACATGTCCTGGTTTGGAACTAAGCAAAACACTATAGACTTAGCTGTAAACTTCCATAATGATGGTGCTTTAGATCTTGGATTTACCAGAATTGATAAGCAGGCAATAACCGGGCATGGAAAAATTGGTGAAGTGAGCTTTGTTGTAACGGACAACATCATTGGAAAACTGGTCAAAGATATTCCGTTTACTGTCGAGGTTTCTGATCTAATTGCGATTAATAGCACACAGGAAGTCTTACCGTTTGATGGACATGAGTCTACGGCGATGATCGTTCTTTTGACTACTACTGACAATGAAAATCTATCTGAAGATTTGATCAATGTTTATCCTAATCCTGCTACTGATAAAATCTTTGTTGAAACCAGCGGCCTTCAAACAACTGTATTGGAATTACACACCGTTATTGGTCAATTAGTTCACAAGGAAGAACCTAAGAATGAATTGACAGAAATCGATGTTAAAATGCTTCCATCAGGGATCTACCTACTTACTGTTCATACAGATAAGGGTAGATTAACAAAGAAATTAATCATAGATTAGATAATTATAAGTTGTGCAAAAAGAGGCTGTCTCCCAGGAGTGCAGCCTCTTTTTTTGCCTGCTAATATGTTTAAAACTGCCTATCAACAATAGGCGATGACACAGAGAGACGATTCATGAATTGTCTCTACTAATAGGTTGGAATCGTTTTCTTTTTCCTTTTTCCTCCGAAATAATTGGTAATCCCAATAGAAAAGGTAGAAGAATGCGCAACGCCTCGTGATTGTTTTTCCATAGAAAAGAAATGGGTGTGTTTGGGTTCAATAGCCCATCGTTTGCTTTTACCAACTAAAAATGAATATCCAATTGACACTCCCGCTTTTGAGGCAAATTTATCCGAAACAAAGCCATTGGAATCCCATGCTTTAAACAATAGAGTTTTTTCATACTCCGCTTCTACAAATAGCCCATTCTTTTTCGCTAGGTAATATCTTGCAAAGCCAGAAAGGCTTAGTTTGTTACCCACATTTCTAATCGTATTATTTCCAAATACAACATTGCGGGAATACGTACCGCTTTTGAAACTTCCTCCAATAGCAAATCGGTCCGTCACAAATTTTCCATAAGATAATGCCATCGTATACCTTATATCAGGGGAGGTATTATCATTATCGTACAAAGTAAGTCTCAAATCACTTAGTGAAAAACTGAGGAACGATTTTCCTTTGGAATTAAACGCATTTTTTTCTTCTGATTGTGCAAATACTGCACTGGACAGCATTAATATTAATGCTATAAATAAACCATTTTTCATTATGTTTTGGTTAGTCCTGGTAGTCCGGGTACGAACAACCAGAAAGGTGATAAAAACGGTGGCCACCTTTATTTTTAATACTGATCAGGTACATGTTAACAACGGTAAGACAAATCAAATTGCCGCTATACTTTTTGCTATTTAGCTTTTATTAATATTTTGTTAGTAGATAAATTTTCTTCCAGTAGTCGAGCCTCTTTTTCTTTAGTCCAAGCTTGCTAGTAGGAAGGTATCTTTTCTTTCTTTTTCCCGCCGAAGTGATGAGTGACACCTATAGAAAAGGTAGAGTGATGTCGCACCCCAAAGTTTATATTGGGAGTGGAAAACTGGTGGGTATATTTTGGTTCGATAGACCATCGTTTTCTTTTACCCATTACAAAGGTGTATCCAAGGGAGAGCCCCACATTAGAGGAAAAATCTGTGCCTTTGAACCCAGTTGCATCCCAAGTGTTAAACAATAGACTTTTCTCATATTCAGCTTCTACAAACAGACCATTTTTTTTCATCATGTAATACCTTGCAAAAGCGGAAAGGCTAACTTCATTGCTGATGTTTCGAATAAAATTGTTCGTTCTCAAAACATTGCCTGCATCTACCCCATACTTGACGCTTGCTCCTATGGCAAATCGATCCTTTACAAATTTTCCATAAGAAAATTCAGTCGTAAGATTGAGGTAATCGACCAGCCTGTTGCCTCCTAAACTTCCTCTTACATCGCTAAATGATAACTTTATAAAAGATTTTCCTTTGGAATTAAACGCATTATTTTCTTCCGTTTGTGCCAATAAAGTACTGGATAGCATTAATAATAATGCTACAAATAAACCATTTTTCATTATGTTTTTGGTTAGTCCTGGCAATCCGGGTACGGACATCCAGGAAGGTGATAAAAAACGGTGGCCACCTTTATATATTGAATACTGATCAGGTACAGGGAGACAACGGAGAGGACAATCAAATTGCTGCTATTCAATTTACGATTTAACTTTTTGTTAATGTTTTGATAGTAGGGAAAGACTAGCGGTTTTGTCCATCAATCCCCTTGTGCATTCGTCCTTCTACTCTCTTCCAACAGTATGCGTTTGCAAAACGAATCCTCCACATCTCTTATTCCAAGAGATTCCTTACCAATTACAAAGGTGTCCGTTTTTGTCCAGCCACTTTTCTTTCTGTTGGTAATCTGGCATAACGTCTGCTACTATTTTCCAGAACCTCGATGAATGGTTCATCTCAATCAAATGTGCCAATTCATGGACGATCACGTAATCGATGACCTCGTTTGGAGCAAATAGTAACCTAGTAGACAGGTTGATATTACTTTTGGTGGAGCAGCTGCCCCAGTTGGACTGATTGAGTTTGAAGCTGACCTTATTGATGGTTTTTTGATAATAGCGATCATTCCAAAAGTGAACGCGCTCTGTGATGTCTGGAAGACGGTGATTGGCAATACAGCGGCTCAACAAATGGCGTATATTTTTTTGCAAATGGAACCCTTCGTCTATGACGCTAAGCGCCAGATAAATCGTGTTGCCTTTGATCTTTGCTTTATGGGATTTTGCATTCGTTCGTTCGATACGGATTAGATAGGTGTAATCTCCTACCTCCAGAGTAGAACCATCCTCATAAATGCGTCGATTGAATTGTTGATGGATACGTTCATTCGTCAAATAGGTTTTGGCTACCCACTCTTGAAATCGCTTCCAATGCTTATCCAATTCGCTTTTTGGTATATAATGAGGAATACGCATAAAAGCTCCTGACCGTGCAAAAGAAAATCGAATATCTGTTCTTTTTTCGTAAGAGATAGTTACCGGAATCTCCGCACCTTGAACCGTCACAATCGATTTTATCTTCTTCTTGACTTTTGAGGATTTTCCGATCAACTTGTTAAAAATTTTGATGTTGGTATTTTTTTAAAAGAATACAGAACTATTTCCCTGATTTCGACCCGAAAATTACTAAAAACTTGTTATTTCTTTGTTAAAGTGGCAAGATATTCTGGAACATTGGAAATCTCTTACGTTATTTATATCAGCAAGTTAGAACACATTAAACATTTTTTAGACATTCCCACTTTAATATAGAATGTCGTCAAAATTCATTTTTGCAAAATTTTGTGCTCTATTTTGACTAAAATTCATTAAATTTGTATTGCAATCTTCTCCCCTCATAAAATACCATTTCAACCATTTGCTTATGTAATGAACTATACGCTTTTTATTATTCTTAAATGATCATGTATGAGTGCAAATAACTTCAGTACTATGAGTGTCAACGTTTCCCAGCAAACTGTATGGGATGTATTAGTTGACAGAATTGTTCATCCAGAAAGATATTTAACTGGCGTTTTAGAAAGTTCTATTCAGCAGTCAGGACAGGTTTTAATCCGAAAAATGAGAACTACTTTAGGAGAAATTATCGAACGCATCGTAATTGATGTAAAAAACCGAATAATCACCTCCTTTATAGTAGAGCATCCCGAATATACTGGGATGACGGTCAATAAAATCTTACCAACTGATGAGGAAACAGGATTTTCTCTAATCGCTTTTATCAAAAACTGGAAACCTAAACACCCTAACCTCGAAGTCCATGAATTTACTTCCCTAAAAGAAGAGTTGCTTGTAACAAAAAAAATAGCAGAGGACAAAAAATAAGGTCCATCAGCTAACCCCTTCAAGCAATCAAAAGAACAAAATGTCCTAATCTGTGGCTATTTATAATACTCGGATTAGGACATTTTTCTGTCTCCAAAAGTCTAAATTTTGTCGATTATATTTCCCCTTTTCCAATTTGTGAAATATATTAGACTCAAAAAAAACACTATGCTATTATCCACTACAGAAACTATAACAGGATACAATATTGTTGAAAACTTAGGTATTGCACGTGGCAGCACTGTCCGAGCAAGAAATATAGGCCGGGATTTTATGGCTGGCCTTAAAAACATTGTAGGAGGAGAGATTAGTGAATACACCAGATTACTAGCAGATTCCAGAGAACAAGCACTACAACGAATGATTGCTGATGCAAAACGAATGGACGCGGATGCAGTGATTAATGTTCGGTTTCAAACAGCCACCGTGATGCAGGGATGTTCTGAGATTTTAGCTTATGGAACAGCCGTAGTGGTAAAAGAAATTTAAGCCGGAATTGCTTAGATAAGACGAAGTTCCATAAAGATTTCCTGAACGTATTGACCCTCGACTTTCATAGATTGGCTTTCCCTTCCATTTACGACAAAACCAAATTTTTTGTACAAGGAAAAAGCTGATTTCCCAGGTTCCATTACACTAAGATTTATTTTTTCAAGACCTTCCAATTGGCGGGTGCGAAGAATTGTTTCTTCTAATAAAAGTTGCCCAGTTCCTTGCGATCGAAATTCAGGGTACACAAAAAAACCGAATATCTCTCCTTTGTGCTGCAACTTCAAGCGATGATCTCTTTTGAAACAGATAATTCCAATTAGTTTGTCCTCCTTGAAAGCTCCTATCCTAAAATTGCCAGCGTCCAAACTGTTAATGACCTTGGAGATCAGATTGGAATCAATAATCCTGTCTTCTGGAGAAGAATAAAATGCAGTAGCATTGTCTGTTATACTATCACGAACAATCTGGCAATAAGCATCCTTGTCTTTTACCCCTATCAATCGGGTAGTAATTGTAGTCGCTGTCACATCCATCACTTGCGGGTTTTAGGCTGTACTTTTTTGAATACATATTATAGTACTTCGGTAATACGCTCAATTCAAGAGATATCACAGAAATATTCAAAATAATTAAATAAATTTAAATAAACAGGCTTAATTACGATGTCGTGAGATTGACGTTATCAAGATAAGAATATTCTGGCAAAAAAACGCTGAATCAATAATTTTAGAATTTTCTTTCCTTAAATTTGAGCAATAAAAGTTTGCCTTGAAAGCGCCAAAAAGCTTGAACACCAATAATCAAGGAGAATAAGACATTCATAATATGCAACAAAAACAAGCATTAGCCATTCTTAAATCAGGTAAAAATGTGTTTCTAACAGGCTCCGCGGGAGCAGGAAAAACATATGTACTGAACCAGTATGTGCAGTATCTCCGAGAACGAAAAGTGCCTGTTGCTGTCACCGCATCGACAGGAATCGCCGCTACACATATGAACGGAATGACCATTCACGCCTGGGCTGGTATCGGTGTAAAGGATGATCTGTCTGGGGCAGATCTCAAAAATATGAAAACCAAAAAATACCTGACAAAAAACCTAGATAATGTTAAAGTATTGATCATTGACGAAATCTCCATGCTTCACAAAAAGCAGGTCGATTTAGTCGATAAAGTCTTGCAGTATTTCAAAGAAAATTCAGCTGCTTTTGGAGGAATCCAAGTAGTATTTTCAGGTGATTTTTTCCAACTACCTCCTGTTGGAAATCATGGTGAAACTACCAGGGATAAATTTGCCTTTATGTCAAAGGCGTGGTTGAGTGCCAATCTTGCCATTTGCTACCTGACCGAACAACATCGCCAATCTGAAAATGCCCTTAACACCATCCTCAATGAAATAAGAAGTGGCCAAGTCTCCGAAGCATCAATTGCCCACTTGCAAAACGCAAAAGCCACCAGCCTCAAAAACAAAATTGATCCGCCAAAGCTGTATAGCCACAACGCCGATGTCAACCGGATAAACGAGCAACATCTACTGGGACTTTCCAGCACCAGCAATTCCTACCACGCAGAAACAAAAGGCAATGCAAAACTGGTAGAAACCCTAAAAAAATCGGCTAGCGCACCGGAACGTCTCCGACTCAAAAAAGGCGCAAAAGTAATGTTCGTCAAAAACAACTATGAGCTGGGTTACATCAATGGTACCCTAGGAGAAGTTACTGGTTTTACTGACGACAGAACACCAGAGGTCACCACATTAAACGGCCAAAAACTGCTAGCAGAACCAGCCGTTTGGTCGATAGACAATGATGCTGGCAGCCCAATTGCGTCTTACCTTCAGGTACCCCTCAAGCTTGCCTGGGCAATCACCGTTCACAAAAGCCAGGGGATGACGTTGGATGCTGCAGAAATGGACCTCAGCAAAACCTTTGAACGTGGTCAAGGCTATGTCGCGTTGTCTCGCCTTAAAAGTCTGGAAGGACTTAGACTCTTAGGTTTCAACCCCACCGCCCTGCAAGTAGATCCATTAGCACTAAAAGCAGACATCCGTTTCCAGGAACTATCAAAAATGGCCGCGATCGAAAAAACAGAAGCCGAATTAGAAAAAATGGCGGTGCAGTTTCTTAGATATATCGGCGGACTTTCTGACCCAAAGGAAATTGAAAAACATAAAAAGAAAAAGGCGGAAAAGAAGATCAAAAAATCGACTTACCTCATCACCAGAGAATACATCGATAAAGGATGGTCTATTGCAAAGATTGCCAACGAGCGAGGACTAAGCGATGGTACTGTCATGGGACATTTACTAAAGATTCAGGACTTGTACCCAGAGGTCGACATCTCCCGATTTAAGCCTGCCGATGCACTATTGGAGCGGATAGAAAAAGTACGGGAAAAACTGCTGGAAGAAAATGATCCGAATGTGGTACGCGATGATGGCACCGTAAGCCAGAAGGCAATGTACGAGGCGATGAATGCGGAGGTTGGGTATAATGAGATCAAACTGGCCTTGGCCTTTTTATTTGATTGAAAAATATATCAGACTTCAGTTTTTTTTATTAAACGCAAAACACAAAGGCGCAAAGATTTTTTACACAGGAGAAACAATATTAACTCAGAGTCGCGAAGACGCAGAGTTTTTTAACATGTTGTATATATCCACCGTCGAGGTTCCATCTCTTTTCGGATTGCCGAAAGTCGGACCAAATTCAAAACTCTTCAAGATCATAATGGAATCTACTACTTTTTATCTAGCCAAGCATCTGTCCTATGGTGTTTCTACCTAGTTGATACATGTGTACTTCGTCCGGGCCATCTGCTAAGCGCAATGCCCTGCCATACAGCCAAAAGTTATACAGTGGTGTATCCTGAGAAACGCCCTTGCCTCCGTGCGCCTGAATTGCCCGATCCACAACAGTACAGGTCATTTGGGGCACGACGATTTTGATCATGGCGATTAGATCTTTCGCCCCTTTGATACCAGCGCGATCGATCTTATCCGCAGCAGCGAGCGTAAGCAGGCGTGCCTGTTCGATTTCGCATCTTGACTTCGCGATGTCTTGTCGGATGCTACTAAAGGCAGCTATTTTTCTTCCGAAAGCTTCTCGTTCATTTACGCGGATACACATCAGATTGAGGGCGCGTTGGGCAGCTCCGATCAGACGCATGCAGTGATGAATCCGGCCAGGGCCCAGACGTCCTTGAGCAATAGCAAACCCACTCCCCTCGCCTACCAGCAAATTGCTTACAGGTACCCGAACATTAGTCAATTCGACTTCCGCGTGGCCTTCTGGCGATTCCAGATTGCCAAAAACGCGGAGGGGCCGAATGACTTTCAGGCCTGGCGTATCTGCTGGGACTAGGATCATACTTTGCTGTGTGTGCCGATGTGCATCAGGGTCTGTTTTACCCATGACGATATAAATTTTTGTGCTTGGGTTCATAACTCCTGACGACCACCATTTTCGGCCATTGATCACGTATTCATCGCCTTCTCTCACGATGGAGGTTTGAATGTTTGTGGCATCGGAGGAGGCAACTTCTGGTTCGGTCATCAAAAAAGCAGAGCGGATCTCCCCGTTGAGTAGTGGGTGCAGCCAGCGTTCCTGTTGTGCAGGCGTCCCGTATTTAGCAAGGACTTCCATATTCCCGGTATCCGGCGCGGAGCAGTTGAATATTTCTGACGACCAGACGACCTGTCCCATCATTTCTGCTAGTGGTGCGTACTCCAGATTGGTCAATCCCGCACTGAAATCTCCATAACTTTTGGGCAGGAATAGATTCCAAAGGCCGGCCGCTTTAGCCAAGCGTTTCAGTTCTTCCAGTTTGGGGTAATTTTGCCATAAGTTGTCCAGAACAAAAGCGTCATGTTCCTGCTCATTTGGGAAAATGTGTGCTTGCATAAACTCCTGGAGTTTCGCTTGGAGTTGCTTGGATTTTTCTGAATATTCAAAATTCATTATTGATGCTTTTAATCTGGGTTTAATAATTTTTAGGCAATCATATGTCCGCCATCAGCGGTGTACACGCCTCCTGTACAATAGGCCGATGCACTAGAAGCAAGGAACAATGCCAACCCTGCCATCTCGTCTGGTTGTGCCATTCTGCCAGATGGAAGATGGTCGACCACTTGTTTAAGAATGGCTTCATTTTGCCAAAGTGCTGAACTGAATTTTGTTTGGATCAAACCGGGGCAGATCGCATTGCTTCGAATACCATCACTCCCCCATTCTTTTGCCTGACTTTGCGTTAGCATCATCAATGCGGCTTTGCTGACACTGTACATTCCCAGCCCCATAGATGGTTTCATTCCTTCTACGGAGGCGATGTTGATGATGGAGCCGCCTCCTCTCTTTTCCATGATTGGATGGCAAAGATTGGCTAAAAGCATGCAGGCTTTTACATTCACATTCATAATTTTATCAAATACCTCTGCGGTCCCGTAGACTAGCGGTGCGAAAACTGGATTTGTTGCAGCGTTATTTACCAATATATCCACCCCACCATACAACTCTACGGTTTTGTCAACCAGGTTTTGCAATTGTGCTGCATCTCCTACATGACAAGCGATTCCTGTAGCTTCCAGTCCGTCTCTTTTGAAAGTAGCGGCTACCTGATCGACGGCATCTTGTTTGCGGCTGCTTACGATTACTTTTGCTCCGTATTCCGCAAGGCCACGGGCAATGCTTTCTCCTATTCCTTTGGAAGCACCAGTTACTATAGCGACTTTTCCAGTAAGGTCAAATTGTTGTTTTATTCTTGTCATAATTCCTTATTCAATATTAAAATTTGTTCAATGATAGTTATTTTTTACTGGAATTATAAATTAGGGTAAAGGATTGTCCATCCTGCCCGCCAGCTGGGGTGGATCTTTGAATTTCTAATTAATCTCCTTGGAACATTCCCATAAATTCTTTAAAATTTCCTAGTCCTCCTTTTATTTTTACTTCGCCTTTTATGATGGCTGCAAGGGGACTTTTTATTTCTCCGACGATGGCCTTCCAAATGACGGCGGTGGTTTCTACTTCCAAATCCGGATTCTCCATGGCAAATTGCTGGTATTCGACGACGCCATTTCTGATTTGGAGGGTCCAGTACTCATTGACATCGGTAAAGTGGAAGACGGCCTTTTTGTTATAGTCCAAGCATTTTTCTGCGTTCAGATAGACAGCAATTGCGCTAAACAAGGATTCCAGCGGAATATTGTTGACCATTTGTAGTGTTCTTTTTGCAACGGGATTCAGGTCCGTTCCTTTTGCTTCCAGTGCTTGACTCAGGTAGTAACTTCTAGCATTGGGGTTGGATGTTTTTTCGGCCAAACCAATCAAACATTGATGGCGAATATCCAGTACTTCCTCCTTGGAGACCGGCAGCAGTTGCAGGTAGTCAGTGAGTTCTAATCCCCATTGAAAATCGTTTTCCTTTAGGGAATTTTGCGCTTGTTGGAGTAATTCGTCGGCACCGCCAGAAAGTTGAGCCATTCGGTTCGCTTTTTCTTTGCGGGCCATCGGTAAAAGTGTGGAAGCATTCCCATCAAAATACCCCAGATACCCAGTAAAAATACTCCGAACCGACCAATCTACCTGACCGTATAGCTCCTTCAAATAGGGAGACCCACTCAAATGCGGAGGCAGTTTGACTAACTCCACAATTTCATCAGGGGTGCGGCCTTCATTCATATGATGTACCGTTTGGTCGTGTACAAATTGAATCGCATCCCGGTAGTCTAACAATATTTTTTGAATGGTATCCTTTCCTACGAGTGGCCGGGTGTGGCTGGGCACTAGGAATTCCGGGTTTAGGTACCGCATTTTGTCCAGACTTTTTGCCCATAGATTGACGTCGCGCGCTGGTGTTCCTCTTATGGTATAGAGGTTCGGAAATGCTTTGTAAATATTATCGCCGGGCAGCAAAGTCTTTTTCTCTGGCAACCAAACGAACAACTGATCGTTAGTTTCTCCAGGGGCATGCACTAGTTTTAGCTGGACGCCTTCAATCTCTACTTCCAATTCCTTGTCGAAGGTGATTGTTGGTCGGAGGAGGGAGCGGTCGGTGTTTTCATCAGCATCAAGTCTAGGACCAATCCCACAATTGATATGGGCCTCCTCCTCCAATCTGGTCCCAAACATCCGAAAGCTCCTAAGGAGGATGATTGGCTGTACCACATTTAGAAGACGATCGATGTAATAGTTGGTCAATTCATGTGCGTAAATATCAGGGTCGTCTGTTCCTGCCATCACTTCTGCTCCGAAAATATGGTCTGCGTGATTGTGGGTATAGATAATTGCTTTTACGGGTTTATTACTTATTTTATCGAAGGCGGCTTTTACTTTTGTGGCGACGGTATTGCTTTCTGTGCAATCCACGATGATATTCCCATTTTCTCCTTCAATCAAAATAGAATTGGCAAGGCCAAAACCGATTGCTACATGCACGCCTTCTGTCACTGTAAGGACTTCTTCCTTGGCGAATTCTGCAGATTGGTCGATTAGATCGCTCTTGGTTTGAATGGGTTTTTCAAAACTGCTTTTCTCTGAACTTGTGGAGCAGGAGGCCAGGATTACAAGCAAGATTATTATGGTGAATGACTTCTTCATGTTGTTGATATTGGGAATCTGTAATATCTACTTTTTCTGTATGATTTGCAATTAGATTGCTTAGCAGATAACTGAATGTTTCCCCCTTTCAGGGTTTAGATCTCGGTTTTGTTAAAAGTATTCAGGAGGTCGGGAGTTGGATAGGGATTTTTTTACTATAATTAACGTTCAAACGCACAACAACAACTCAACATGCAACAAAACGTACGAAAAGGGGAAGAACTGAATGAAAAAAATCTAAAACAGTTTCTCCAACAACAAGGACTAATTGATCAGGAGCATAGTGATCTGGACGTTTTTCAGTTTCAAAATGGCTTTTCCAATTTGACGTATTTGCTGGGTATTGAAGATAAGGAGTTTGTGCTACGCAGACCTCCAGCAGGAGCAATCAAGCGTGGGCACGATATGGGCCGCGAATACAAAGTGCTCAGTCATCTAAACAAAGCATTCGCGAAAGCGCCCAAAGCATTTGCCTACGAAGAAAACGCGGAAGTGATCGGCGCTCCGTTCTACATTATGGAAAAAGTCGAAGGGATCATATTAACCAGCAAGGAGGCCTACAAAAGAAAAATTGCGCCCACAGATTTTCCAATTATTGCGGATCGGTGGTTGACTACTTTCGTAGAATTGCACGCGGTGAATTACAACGACATCGGGCTGGGAGATCTCGGCAAACCAGCCGGCTACGTAGAACGACAGGTAACCAACTGGGGTAAACAATACCTCAAAGCCGCCACCATCGACGTACCGGAAGCAAAAAAAATCATGCAATGGATGGAGGAAAACCAACCCAGAGAATACGACCACAGCCTTATTCACAACGACTACCGCTACGACAACATTGTGTTTGAAGACGACTCTTGGCAGACCGTCTCTGCTGTGCTCGATTGGGAAATGTGTACTCTAGGAGATCCGCTGATGGATCTAGGTACTTCCCTTGCCTACTGGACCATGACGGCAGATGGAGATATGATTGTCAAAGGCATTCCTTCCCCAACGATCATGGAAGGCAACCCTGGAAGAACAGAAGTGGTGCAACTTTACGCCGAAAAAAGTGGTCGTTCCATCAACCATCTTACCTTTTATTATGTTTATGGATTATTCAAGATCGCAGTCATCGCCCAGCAAATATTTCACAGATACAAGCAAGGACTGACTACCGATCAACGCTTTGCTGCCATGGAAATGGCCTCTCAAATGTTATGCATTATCGGTTGGCAAGCCATCCAAAATGATAGAATTGAAGGGAACGGATTTTAACTACAACTTGTTATCTCTACCAAACTTATTAGCATATGAACATCGAAAAAATAAGAAAAGACACTCGTTTTTGCGAAGACAAACTATTCTTAAATAGTGCCGGATCTTCTCTGGTGCCCGCTATCGTGACCCAAAAAATGAAAGAGTTTCTCGATGCCGAAGAAGAGATCGGAGGCTACAAACTCGTAGAAACCCGTATAGAAGAAATCAAAGAGTTTAACATTGAAATTGGCAAGTTGCTGAATGCAAAAGCGGCTAACATCTCCTATGCCTACAGTGCCACAGACGCCTACTCTAAGGCGCTGTCTTGTATTCCCTGGAAAGCTGGAGATGTGATTATTACCACCAACAATGATTACACGTCCAACTTCCTGCAATTTATCAATTTGGAAAATCGGTTTGGAGTAGTCATCAAACGGATAGACAGTTTGGAAGATGGGGATTTGAATATCGCCCATTTGGAACAATTGATACTGGAAAAACGACCAACATTGATTGCCGTGACGGAAATCCCAACCAACTCCGGGCTGATCCAGGATATTGTAGCGGTAGGAGAAATTTGCGCTCGAGAAGATATTCTTTATCTAGTAGATGCCTGTCAATCGGTCGGACAAATACCTGTGGATGTGCAGAAAATAAAGTGCGATTTTCTTACGGCCACTGGTCGAAAATTTATGCGGGGACCTCGTGGTACTGGTTTCCTTTTTGCTTCAGACCGTATTTTAGAGCGGGGATATTCGCCACTTTGTTTGGATGGTGCTGGAGCAGAATGGACGGCGCACAACAAATACAAATTGCAACCAACCGCCCAACGATTTACCTTGTTTGAATTGCCGTTTGCTTCCTTGATTGGCCTTAAGGAAGCGACTCGATATGCAAATGAGGTGGGTCTTGAAAACATTGCGGCTCAAAATCAGAAAATAGGTACTCAACTTCGTGGTAACTTATCGGCGATCCCAGGAGTGCAGCTGCATGACAAGGGCGATCGGTTGGCGAGTATTATTACGTTTACTAAGGAAGGCATTTCTAAGGAGCAGATGATAGCTGGACTGGATGACCATCGGGTTTTCTACTCGCTCAGCTCCCGGCAACATGCGGTGATTGATTTTGAGGAGAAGGGACTGGACTGGGTGATTCGGTTTTCTCCGCACTATTTTAATACGTTGGAGGAGATGGATCGGGTGGCGGAGATTGTGGAGCGGATTTGAGGAATGGGAGTGCTTGAATGCGAAATTATTTTAAAACGCAAAGGCGCAAAATTTTTACAACTTACACCTACTCCTCCCTAGCAGACAGGGCGGCCCGTCTACTTAAATTTTAATCATGGAAGAGTCTTCAAATCAAATACTGGATAGTCAAGATGCAGCACCGGTTGTTGCTCCTACGCCGTTATCATTAAGATCGCTGTTTTTGACGCTTGGTGGGATTTCGTTATTGTTGGCAATTGGGATGACTATCAGTAGTAAACCGTCAGAGTTTACACTTATTGCCATTGGGGCAATTGCAATTCTGGTTATAATTGTAAATATTGCTGGGTTTTGTATTGGTGTTTACGACCTTATCCGATATAAAATGTTGGGTAAAAACTTGATTGGCACGATCGGAAACTTAATTGTCCTTTTGCCAACGATTTTTATTATTGGTTTTAGGCTTTTCGTTTATAGCTTTAGCATACTATTCTAAAAACCGCTCATGGAAGAACCACCGAACGAAATTTTGGACCATCAATTCGCCCTTCCAAAAAGGAAGCGGTTTCCTGCATCGTTATGTTTTTTTTTCGGGACGATTGCGTTAATTATTTTGACGTTTAGTGTTGCAATTTTAGAGGACGATATTACTTCTGGGAAAGGGTTTGGTTGGCTTGGACCTCTTCTTATGGGGAGTGTTTGCATCGTAAGTACGATTGGTACATTGGTAGGGATTAGAAACATCGGAAAAGATAGCGGATTTGATTCCAATATGATTGGTTTGCTTGGGAATGGTTTGATTGTGGCTGGTCTTATTTTAATGCT
>CALLWB010000132.1 GCA_938016265.1 uncultured Saprospiraceae bacterium | reverse complement strand
GGAGAACCAGAATATCGGATATATTCGTTTTTATCTAGTCTTTGTGGTTTGTGAATGTGCCCTAGCGCAACATAATCAAACACTTCAGGGAAAATAGAGGATTCGACAGCGGCTGCATTTCCAATATGGATTTCCCGCTCGCTATCGCTGGTGAAAGAGCCTTTTGCAAACAAATGTCCCATCGCAATCGCAGGCACATTTGAGTACTTGGCCGCGCAAATTTCTCCTAGTTGTTCGTAGTGCAATTTGATGCCTTCTTGAATGGCTTCTGTTCTGTTTTTATACTGTTGATCAGTCTCCTGATTTCTGAGATCACGGTCTCTAAGGAAGGGGACGGCTGCTACGACTAGCTGTAGGTCGCCGTTTAGATTTTTGATTTCGATGAGTTCGTCGGAGATCGGATCTTTTGCTCCACCAACGACGGTGATGTTCAGGTTATCCAGAATATCCACTGGTGCATTTAGCAAGCCAACAGAGTCATGATTTCCACCAGTTATGATTACCCGAACATTCGAATTGACCAATTGATTGAGGCATTGGTAATAAAGTTGCCGATCACTAACAGTAGGATTTGCCAGATCAAACACATCCCCGGAGATCAGCAATACATCTACTTCCTCCTTGTCAATGGTTTCGAGCAACCAGTCAAAAAACGCAACAAATTCTTCCCGTAAAGGGTTCTTATATAGTATTTTACCGATGTGCCAATCGGCGGTATGTAGTATCTTCACTTATGTGTTTAATTAATAGGAAATATTCATAGCAAAAATAGACTAATTTATTAGAAAGTAGGAAAGGAATGGGGAATGTTTGAAATTTGATAGGACCAAATAGGTGAAGTTCTATGTTTCAAAATTCTTACGGTCTTATTGCCTGACAAAAGATAGGTGCGTCTTTGTAAAATTGTTGATTATTGAACGTGGGATTTGATTTTCGATAATTAACCCTATCCAATATCCCAATCATACTTCATTATCTCGACTTTATAATCTACATATTTCGGGTCATTCAAGTATACTTTATCGAAGTCGCTTTTATGGGCTTTATAGATCATGGAGCACTGGATGGTTTTTGTTTTGTCATTGACTTTCCAATATTGCTCAGCGAATACTTCATCGGCTAGTTGTAGTTGGTTTTCTAGATTTTGGGGGTCATAAAAAGCGATGGGAGGGCAGGACTTTGCTCCACAGTTTAGGGCAAAGTGAAGGCGGTAGTCTACGGTATCTACCATTAGTTGTTTTATTTTTTGCCAGGCGAAGAATTGACTCCAGGGTTTGTAGGAGGCGCGTTTGTTTCTTCTGAGTATCCCGTGTTCTATATCATCGAGGGATACTTTATAATTTCCTACTTGATATTTGGGGATAAAAAAGAGGGTTGGATTGCTCATCATCGATTTTTTTACCTTGCGGAGAATGATGATTGTGTTGGTCAACCCATTGTAGACATTAAACCAGAACGCTTTTTTTTCTGTATCATTTTTCAAAATCAGCGGGTTAAAATTTGCTAGTGCTTGTAGGTAGTTGTTGATTAATGCTAAGTCATTGTTTTGTCCTTCTAGATACAAGTATTTTTGAATTTTGAGGTCCTTGGAAAATTGCTGATCGTTGAACATGGAATCTGATTTTTTATATTTTAACGTAGTAGTTCTTTCAAATCTGTTGCGCCCGACTTCAAGTTGTCAACAATTTTTAGTGCTCTGTCAATTCTTGTAGCGGATTGTTTGGCTTTATTTACATAATGGATGATTGATCTTTTTTTGCCGTCGGTCAGTTGTTCGAAGCGGTTTTGTCCATCAGGGTCAGTTAGCAATACTTCTTTAAGTTCTTCGGAAACTGCTGCTTTATAGGTGCTGTCATCTTTTAAAATCTCCAAAGACAATTCATCACCCACCTCCGCTTTCATTTTTGTGCGCGTGGATTTTCCTGCCATTATGTAATATCCGATGGCATTTGTTCGGAGTATTGCGCAATGAATGGAGACGTGGTTATTGACTTTCAGTAAAATTCGTTTTCCGATTTTTTCTAAGGCGTCAAGCGCAATGTCTTCAGGGATCGAGATGATATGGCTATTGCCAGTTTTTTCGAGATTGGCTTTGAACTTCATGGTCATTGATTTAGTGTTTTATTCGATGTAAGCTTAATTTTAGTTGAATTTATAACGCTACAAATTTTAGTTGAGTGCGAGGTTAGAATATTTGTTCAAATCAAGATAAAAATTTTCGAATTTAATATTACGTTCTATTTGTTGCTGCTTGAATGCGTTGTTAATGGTTTGTTTTTAAGTAATTCAGGATTTTTTGTTTTACCTCTACGAATGTGGGAGGGCTTTCCCAACCCTCCTTAAAATTATCCAAAAAAAAATTTCAACTAACAACATTCAATATTGTAAATTTACACCCAATTCAAAAAACACCGACCAACTTTCCAGCATCCATGAACAGAATCGCCATAAAACTAAAGCCAGCAGCAGAACGAATGGTCAAAAAAGGACATCCCTGGATTTTTGAAGGCGGTATCACCAAACAAAGTACTCAAGGAGCACCAGGGGATATTGCCATTATTTACGAAAGTAAAAAAAATAAATTGCTCGCCGTTGGTCTTTACGATCCAGATTCCCCAATACGAATAAAAGTGTTGTCCCACCACAAACCAGCAACAATAAACGAAGACTGGTTTCAACAAAAAATCACTGAAGCATTCGCCATCAGGCAGCCGCTGCTCCAAACAAACACCAACAGCTATCGATTGATCAATGGAGAAAATGATGGATTACCCGGACTTATTGCAGACATCTATGCCACCGTGGTCGTTGTAAAATTGTACTCCAGAATCTGGCTTCCCTACCTAGAATTACTACTACCAATTTTAATGGAAATCAGCAGCGCCAAAACAATGATCCTCCGGCTAAGCAGAGCAATGAACGAACTCCTAAAAGACAGCAAATGGTCCAATGGGATGACGGTATTCGGCCACCTCGAAAACGAGGTAGTCCTCTTTGAAGAACACGGAATAAAATTTTCTGCCAATGTCGTCCACGGCCATAAAACTGGCTATTTTTTAGACCACCGACCCAACCGAAAGAAAATTGGAGAATTAGCAAAAGGCAAAAAAGTGTTAGATGTATTTTCCTACGCTGGCGGATTTTCAGTACACGCATTGGTAGGAGGTACAACAGAGGTCACCAGCCTAGACATCAGTGCCCCCGCCCTAGAAATCGCAAAACAAAATGCCGATCTCAATTCTTTCAAAGGAACACATAAAACGATGGTCATTGACGCCTTCGAAGGATTAGGAGAATTGCATAAACAACAACAAAGGTTTGATGTGGTAGTCATTGATCCGCCTTCCTTTGCAAAACGGGACACAGAAGTTGAAAAAGCAAAAGTTAGCTATCAACGACTTGCTGTATTAGGCGTCAAACTAGTCAAAAAAGGAGGACTATTGTTACTAGCTTCCTGTTCTTCAAGAGTCGATGCCGATACCTTTTTCGAAGTGTCGGAACACGCCTTATCGCAGTCAGGAAGATCCTTCCAGCTACTAGAAAAGACTTTTCACGACATTGATCATCCAATCACTTTTCCAGAAGGAGCATATCTGAAATCTGGATACTACAAAATAGGGAATGGAATGGGCGTTTAGACAGCGCTAAAGTGGAGGTAGCCTACCTTCCAAAACCACAGCAGGCAGGCCCCTATTTTTCAATGTCCTTTTCCCACAGCTTAACGATCTCGCAACGAAGTGATCTCTCTTCTTACAGGGCAGCGGTCTAATCCGGTACTTGAGAGGAATTGTTTCGATTATTCCAGGCACCACTTCGGTCACTTGCGTCGATAGTCCCATTCATGTTGGCATCGGGGCCCATGTAGCCTTCTTGATTTCTTAGATTCCAGGGTTCGCTGCGGTCATTGGCATCCACATTGTCGTTGGCATCAGAGTCATTTTGAATCATTACCCAAAACCCAGGCGAGACTTCTATAGACCCTGTATTACCAGTGTTGAAAGAGTTTTGAAGGGAAAAATCGTAGGTGATATACTCGTCATAATAGGTCGTGATAGCTGGCGACATAACATCCAGATGATTTCTGTGTTCGATAACAATGTAGTAGCCATTATTCACAAACAAATTCAAGCATTCATCGACAAAATGTACCTTCCCGTTTTCTAGTACTAATGCGGCTGTCCGATGTTCCTCTGTGGCGGCACTTGTTTCTGACCGAAAGGAAATCAGCACCCAGTCAATTGGTTTTAAACCATTATTTTCCGCGACAATTGCATCATAGTCAACGTTCGTGAAGTTTGCTCCTTCAGTACCAGCATAATTCCACGGGGCAATATTGTAGGGTTGCCCGGCAGGAGTGGCTGGAAGCTGGCTATCGATTGGAGTTTGACCAGGTAGCAGTCCGTTTTCAAAAAGAGCGGGTGTCATCATTTTAGTCCCGACATCTGTTGGGCCCTGGAGGAATACTTTGATGATTGGTTGTGCGCCATTTGTCGAAAACCAGAAACTTTCAGAATAGGCAGACCAAGCATTTCCGCATCTTGTTCGGAGCTTTACCTCATATTCTGTGCAAGAACTCAATCCTGTCAATGCATCATAATAGAGGGTAGTTTCAGGAAGTACGATCCAATTGGAAAGCCCCCGTTGGCGATACTTAAACTGATGAGGGAGGCCATCATAGGCATTGGTATAAACATAGCCATAATATCGGTTCCCCGTTTGGGTGATATCACTTGCTGGTGGAGCATCTGGTCCGGTATTGAATAAAAAACTACCAGACCATGCAGACCAGCCTCCATTGCAATAAACTTTCAATTGTGCTTCATATTCAAGACATGAAGTCAGGTTGGTTAAGGAACTGTAATAAACGGTGGTTGCTGGAAGACCGATCCAATTGCTGGCTCCAATTTCTCGATATTGAAACTGATGGTTGACGCCATTATAGGCTTGCGCATACAAATAACCGTAGTAACTTCCTCCAGTATGTGTTATCGAACCAGCTACAGGCTGGGAACAAGCAGAAGTATTATCAATTACGTTTAAGGTATAATCTTCAATTTCTCCATATTGAACCATTTCACATGGATTGAAGGAGTGATAGAGACTGATACCAATCCGCATGTCGTAGGTGCCAACTGGAATATTGGAACCGACTAGGGAGTAGTTTGTTTCACTTACGAAGTGTATGCTGGGATCATTATCATAACGATAATATATTCGTTCTCCAGGATCAGTAAAGGTGCCATTATTGTTAAAATCAACCCAAATTTTCCAATGGGCATCATAGGCTAAAGTTCCTCCTTGGTGTAAGGTGAAATTGCTGGTTACATCTCTATCTATTGTTACGATGTTTGATTTGTAATTGGCATAACCGCCGTCATCACCCGAGGTGTTGTCCAAATTTTCTAACTCGATACGCTCAATCCAGTCAAAGGTCGAATCACCATATGCGTTGCAATTGCCTTGACCGACGGTAACCGGAGCACCTGCCTGGTCGGTATAGACCATTTCAATTATTGAAATTAGCTCGGCGTTTGGTTCTACATAAAATTTTATCCAGGCATAGTTGTAATCTGCAGAACAAGAAGATTTGAATCGGATACCGGCATACCCGACTTGTCCAGACCATGCATTATAAGTAGGCGACCATAATCTCGGATTCTGTGCATCAGGTGCTCCTCCACCAAGCAACTGATAGTCAAAACCAGTGAGATTTGGATTAAGCACAGTCCCTTCTGGAAGATTTGCGATGTTGAGTGTACCAGTCATACAAAGCACTTCCACAGGGTTGGTGGACTCATTGTACATGTCAAATTCAGGAACGTTGTAAACTACTCCCAAAAAGCCGATATAGTTGGAAAACCAGCCCATCCAGTAATAATCTTCTTTAGGAACACTGAAATAGTCTCCAGTATAATAGTCATTATAAGCATGATTGATAATACTGGAAGGATCATCGAAGTCGATACGTAATCCATTGATGGAAGTAGAAAATAAGTTGGCGGCATTCACCCCTGAAAAAGCGTTGTTATTGAAATTGATGTTAATGTCATTCAGGTCGTTATTGTTGGTGTGTGTAGAAGAAGACCCTACTAAGGAAACTAGCAATTTATTCCCTCCAACATTACTAATTTGAAGTACGAGACCAGCAGGCAACGCAGGCGTAACTGTATAGTGAACATCTTGGGAAAGATTGCTGACAAAATTTCCAGTACTTATGGAGATTTCTAGCTCGTTATCGAAGGAGCCGTCATTTCTTTTTGACTCCTGAAAGATATAGTTTTCTGTTGTTAATTTTGGCTGATTTGGGTTGCTCATCAAAGCGTCAACATTGCTGGCAGCAGTCCCAATCTGGTCTCTTTGAGAGACTGGACTGCAAAGACAATCCCACATTCTTGTTTTTTGGCCTTCAGTGAACATGACCTCACAGCCGTAGTCCATAAAGTTGTGATGGTTGTCTACCCCTGCATCGGGGCAAGTGTCAATTATATCATAGGGACAAACTATATAATTGGTGCCAACTGTATTTGGAGTGTCGCTGACTGCATCATCGTCCCCACAAGCATTTGGATCACCATTATAGTAATTGCTTCCCCAGGTATGCTGAAGATTTAGCCAATGGCCTACTTCGTGAGGAAAAACATTGGGTCTTATATTCCCCTGTGCTTCTCCAATTGTTCCAAAATAATTATGAGACATAACGATGCCATCATAAAATGCCCATTCAGGAGCATCTACTGTAGCAGGAAATTGAGCATAACCAGATCCGCCTGTAGAATTGACAATCCAGACATTCAAGTAGCGAGACCGATCCCAATTGATCAAGGACTTTATTTTGACTTCATGGCTGGTGCCTTGAAAGGTGGTATACGATTCTGTTCTGGTGACACCAGTAGTCGCATTTCCGTAAGGATCAATTTCTGCTAACTTAAAGGTAAGCCCAATGTTAGCAATGTTATTATAATGAGGATCGTTGGGAGGAATGTGGCTTTGATAATCATTTAGTTTGTTGTAGTCATCGTTCAATCTGGACATTACATTTTGTATTTGAGACAGATCGATGTTTTCAGGGCCGCAAAGGTGAACGATATGAAAGACAACAGGTATTACCCTGTTCATATCGCAGACCTTGTTAGTTAGCTGACTGTTAGGGCCGTTTAATAATTGATAGGCAGGATTATTTTCAGGCCTGGCGTCTTCAAAATTTTTATAAAATTGGTCGGTCATCTCTTGCTGCATACAAGGAGATGTTCGCTTTTGTAGGTGATTTGGCCCAATTGGAGACGCAGGAAACTGTTCCTGTGCAAAGAAGAAATTAGACCATAGCATCAAAAATACTAAAATGAAAGGTAGGGGGAATTGTGTTTTCAAAATTGGAGGTTTAGGTAAAAGGTGACCTTAATAATGTATTATGAAAATACACATTTTAACGCACAAATTACAGCCGCGACCTATTTGATTACTATTTATTTAAATTATTTTTCTTTGTTTAATGTTTCCATTATAATATTTAATTGAGCCTCAAGCTGTTTGTTTTTTTCTTTTAGCTCAGCTATATCAGACGCATGTTGTTCATTTACTTTTGTAGCCTCGATATTCATTTCTTTCATCCCTTCAATTAGGACAGGAACAAGGTGGCTGTATTCTACTGACTTGTAGCCTTCGTTGTCGGTGTGTACTAGTTCTGGGAACACTTTTTCGATTTCTTGTGCGATGACTCCTAGTTGAACACCTCCTTCAAAATCCATCTCTGGATAGTCGTTTGTTTTCCATTTGTAGTTTACGCCTCGCAGTTGCATGATTTTATCTAGTGCACTTTCCAGTTGAGTAATATCTTCTTTATAACGCACATCTGAAGTTTCATTGATACCAGTAGATCTGATTCTACCGTTGACGTGTAGTTTGTAACTAGGGTTGGTATTACCAATACCAACATTTCCAGAAGCATTAACAATATAAACTTTGTTATTGACCAAGGCGACATCACCAGTTGTAAGGTTGACGGTATAGGGTCGTAGTGTATTCCAAGTGCCATCCGCGGTGCTTGTTACTAGGTGATAGAAGGAGGCATTGTCATTTCTCAAAATGACGCTTCTATTTGTAGATCTAAGTCGGAAAGCATTTGCATTTCTAGAAGCAATTTCTCCAACAACATCTAGCTTATAAAGTGGTGCTTCCGTACCAATTCCAATTGTTCCATTGTCTCTTGCGGCAAAAAACGCAGTGTTATTATCTCGTATTAAAAAGTCTCCTGTACTGTTGAGGTTGTGATTTATGGTATGTGCGCCATGCGTTATGGTTGTACCTTCTGTTAATGCTCCTCCTAGTTGGATTCTATCGGCTGCGGCATCTACATTTAGACCATTGTTTGCTGCAGCATTTATGGTTGGGGTAGTAGCAGTACCACCACCTGTCAAACCTGTACCTGCTGTTACACCTGTAGTTCCTCTTAAGCTAACCAGATTGACACTTCGTGTTCCTCCACCATCTACTATATTGAGTGTTGTACCGCTTAGTGAAGCACCAGTATTGTATTCATTCCCAATTACAGCGTCTGCATCAGTTACCCCATCTTGTAAGGAAGCCAGATTGACACTTTGCGTTCCTCCACCATCAACAATGTTAAGTGTTGTACCACTTAGTGAAGCACCAGTATTGTACTCATTCCCAATTACCGCATCCGCATCATTCACGTTGTCTGTAGAGTTTACTGTGAAATTAGGATAAGTTCCTGAGACGGTTGTTGCTCCTGTGCCAGTAACCGATACAGGGATATTAGGAGAAGTATTCGATATGGTTGAACCTGAAATTGAAATACCAGATCCGGCAACAAAATCTACACCCAATAACCTTTTTAAGTCATATGGATTAGCATATTTCGCCAAACCAGTAACTGTGTTTAACATTAAGATGGAGGTATCCGGTGTTCCAAAATAGTTGACACCATCAATTCTTAATGGATCATCGCCCACTGTTGCAGGAGTAATATGAAGTGTTTTAGTTGGAGCCGTTTGTCCAATACCTACATTTTGGGCGAAACCTTCCAAAGCAATAAAACAAAGACCAATCGTCAGTAAAAGTAAATTTATATTCTTCATAGTGGTAGATTTAGGTTTTCTCAAATTAGTAGATTCTTACAAGTAAGTTTAAAAATAAAAAAAAAAGATGATATTTCAAGCTTTTTTTTTGCATAGAGCATTAATGATCAATATACTTAGCTAACTTATATTATTTAAATGTTTTTAATAATTGCACCTATTGCTTTGAAAATTAGTTGGTAGAAAGATAATTCGCAAATGGTGGGTAAATAGAGAATTCACCACTTATCTCTCACCCATACTTATATCCCTCTCCTTTGTCAGATTCGAGATTTACTCCCAGGCCTAGCACAATTCGATTTACAAAATTGAAATACGCAATTACCAGAGTCGCATCAAGAATAGCACGGTCAGTCAGTCCGGCAAGTTTCAATGGATTGATGTGCTGGGTGTCGTCGACGAGGTGCGGCATTCGAGTCAAGCTAGCTGCCAATCGGCAAAGATGTCGGTCGATGTCATTCAAAGGAGTGGCCTCAAAATCTTCTGCCAACAATGCTACTTTACTTTGATCCTTCCAATAATGGTTGAGTGCGGCGCCATGGTGGGTCTTGCAGTAGTCACAATTGTTGTTTACCGAGACGACAACGGCCATCATTTCTCGTTGGTATCTGCGTAGGGGAGAGGCGCCAAACATGATTTTCATATAAAGATCCATATGGGCGACAATGGACTCAGGATGGAGACTTTGTATTTTATGGACGTCGGCCAGTTTGCCTCTTGTTTCTACCAGGTGGTCATAAATTTCCTTGAGTTGGCCATCTGCCTCCTCGTGTTCGATCACTTTAATAAATGCCATTTGTTGGTGTTGATTTATTGTAGAAATATTGATTTCACAACCAAATTAGTAGTATTAAACATAAAAAGGGAATCCGATTTGTATAAAACTCAAATTTGTCTTGAGAAATGACCATCCAAGGTGATGGAACCGCGAAGGATATAGCTTCAGCACATTCTTAAAAAGTAGTTGCTCAGCAGGAAGGCCTACCGCAATTTGTTTCGTACGATTTGTCGGATGTGTCCAAAACAATTTTTTAGAATTGAAAATTAATAAAAGGGTTAAGGGTAGGAAACAAATCCACCTCTGCCCCCGCCTGTGGGCATAGCGTTCGAACTTTAATCGCTAATTTGATAGAATGATTAAAACCCGGGAACGAGCAGATTTCGGGCGCCTCTGATGCCGCATTTTTGATACTGGTGGTAGGCAGCGGCGGCTCTATGTTGGATGCTTGCTGTACTTTCCTTATAAATCCATCCTTGTAGAGCGGCTTCGAGCGTGTAGGCTTCCGGAGCCATTAGGCCAGTAGTCCAGAGTATTGGATTGGCATCCATGCAGGTTATTATATCTGAAAAATAGCGTTTGGTGATACAGCCTAGCATTATAATATCGCGTGGCTCGCAATTGGCGGGCAGGATACAGCCAAACTCATAGTCAAAGTCCATTAATCCATTATGGCCGATGTACGTAATCATATTGCTGGCTCCACCGATGGGCAGATCTACTCCTTGATAGGTTACGGTATCCTGTTCGTAGCCACCGCTGGCGAAGATGAAATTGAGGGTGGTTTCTTTGATGAATGCGCCATCATAAGCATCTGCTACCAAATACACATCTTCTTCCTTATGTTTGAAAATGATTCGTTCTAGTACATTTTCTGGAAGATCGCCAATGTTTTTCTCTGTATTCAGCAGGGTCCAGTACGGACTTTTTTTGAGGTGCGATTTGATTCCAAATTGTGCTCCCCAATAGAGGTTGTTTCTGGGATCCTGCCCATTGCCAATGGATTTTGGTACAGGGACAATTCCTTGATTGGCATTATCGCACAGGGCTACCATGACATGTATTGTTCGTGGAGCTGCTTTCAATTGTCCAATTCCAATCAGAAGACCAATTATAATGAAAATCAAATATCGCATGTTATCTAGTATACTAATTTCGTGCCCTATTAATTGTTAAGACTACTAGATTCAACTAATTGGTTGGATAAATGGTTTCATTTTAATGTTAATATTATGCTAAAGTAGACCGACTTGGTCACCTGAGAACGTAGAAATAGAGATTTGGCTTTAGTACTGGAAGGAAGACTCGAAAACGGCCTGTTCTCTTTTTTGAGTGGGTATTTTGAAAAAACCGTCATACTTGATATAGCTTGGAATGTATTGATCGCCAATTTTTTCCAGCTCAATATTCATAGTAACATCAAAATCGAATAATCCATAAAAGGACAAGGTGTAATTTCTGGCGATTACCTGAAAGGTAGATTTGTCAAAATAGGTTTCGAGGGATTTGATGATTGTTTTTCCGTTTTTGGGATCGAGGAATGGAGGTTTCGCTTCTACTTTGAAAACGTAGCATTCAATATCCTGCTTGAATGTTTTGGACTCAATTAGGTAGTTGTAATAGGGAACCATTTCTTCTTCAAAGATGCCCGTTCGCCCACCGATAAAAGGAACATCCACCCGTTGACCTGGAGAAAAGATCAGTTTTTTTAGTTCCTGAATATGTTTTCCTGAATTATTGGCTTTTTTACTTTTAATGGATCTTGTTTTCATCGCAGTAGCGTAGGGGAGACTGGGCAGATAAATCAGATCATTCGCATTGACGGTTGCTTTTTTCCAGCCTTTTTTTGTGTCTTCAATTTGAATACTCTGATTCATTTTGGCGATGATTTGAATAAGGGTCCGCTGATCAAAAGGGTAGGGCGCCAGTTGAGTTTTTACGATGTTTGAAAGGTTGTCTCCTGATTTGACCTTATATAGAATGGGGTTTGCCTCCGGGAGGTTGGTCCAGAAATGCGGTTGGAAACTATAGCCCACTTTCCCACTAGCCGTCTCCAAAAAATACCAACCACTTGGCTGATCCGGCTCACAAATAAGATGTACCACCGTTCCGAAAGGTAACTCCTCCAGAATATTATCCTGACTACTCGTATCGGGAGCGGAGCGGAGTTTAAGCTGAATAGATTGATTTTGATAGGTAACAATTCCTGCTTTCTCCAGCAGTTTACCCACGGGGATTTCGCCTTGATATTGCTTCGTTTTTGGTTGTAATTTTTTACGATTGTCGGTCTCGCATTTTTTGCCATAGGTAAAAAACAGGCGGTCATACAATTTGGAGGTGTAGTATCGGTAGTCTTTATTGTTTTTGTAATAATCGCCGGTAACCTGTTTGTTTTGATAAGTCATCGTTCTGCAATTGCCATCCATTTTTTGCTGGGTGTCGCTGTAGTAGGAAGCAGCTTTTGTGCCTTTTTTATCAAAAAATCGGATATCATTTGTGGAGGTATACTTGTTAAATCGAAGATTGCGAAACGCCGTATAAAAAGAGGAATCTTCTTGTACCATTTGGATGAAATCCTCCGCGTCAAATCCGCCCCTGGTCGCAGAAACGACGATAGAGTCCATTTTGATAAAGGCACTGATGTCGTAATAGGAAGTGTCCGTCTGCGCTACACTCGGTAAAGGCAGCAGAAGCATTCCAAGAATAAAAGCAAAGATAAATTTGAAAATATTAACTATTCCCGTCATAAAACACTTATTTTCGTGCACAAATTTAAACAAATAAATCGCATGAAAAATATAGTAGTTATTGGAGCAGGGACAATGGGCAATGGTATCGCGCACGTCTTTGCAATGAAGGATTATCAAGTCGCTTTGGTGGATATCTCCCAAGCATCGCTGGACAAAGCGCTCGCAACAATTGGCAAAAATCTGGATCGAATGATCGCCAAAGAAAAAATAACAGAAGCCGAAAAAATAGCCACGCTGAATAATATCAATTGCTTTACTGATATGAAAGCCGCGGCTGCCAATGCCCATTTGATTGTTGAAGCAGCAACAGAAAATTCCGACCTCAAACTCAAAATTTTTAAGCAAATGGATGAATTGGCGCCTGCCGATTGCATTTTGGCTACCAATACCTCCAGTATCTCTATCACTCAAATCGCCGCGGTGACTAGCCGCCCTGAGAAAGTGATCGGGATGCACTTCATGAATCCGGTACCTGTGATGAAGTTAGTCGAGGTGATCCGTGGATATGCTACCTCTGACGAAGTAACGAAAACGATATTGGACGTCTCGAAAGGCCTTGGCAAAGTGCCTACGGAGGTCAATGATTATCCTGGGTTTGTGGCCAACCGTATTTTGATGCCGATGATCAACGAGGCGATTATTACCTTGCACGAAGGCGTTGCTGGAGTGGAGGAAATTGATACCGTGATGAAGTTGGGCATGGCGCATCCGATGGGCCCGTTGCAATTGGCTGATTTTATTGGGTTGGATGTTTGTTTGTCTATTTTGCGGGTGATGCAGGATGGGTTTGGCAATCCTAAGTATGCACCTTGTCCGTTGCTTGTTAATATGGTGACTGCCGGGAAGCTTGGGAGGAAATCGGGAGAAGGTTTTTATGTATATACGCGGGGTTCTAAAGATTTGGTGGTATCTTCTTCTTTTTCATAATAAACCTTTGCTTTTAGATCATACTTTGGAGCTCGAGTATTTTCAAAAATCACCAGTCGTATGAAGTTGATTAAATACGTGTTTGCTCTAATGGCTGTTCTTGGAATACAGGAAGTCAAGGGGCAAGTATTTGAAATCGATTATTTTGATAAAACGATGGTTGGACCGGATAATGTTGATTTTATTTATGGACAACAAATTGATTTTTATCTGGCCGATTGCAAATTGACAACGGTTAAATTGGACTCCTTGGTTGGTCTTCAAGAGTATGAGCTATCTTTTGTAAAATCAAAGGGAAAGATAAAGAAGAGAGATAGAATCTATATTAAACAGGTGGAAAAGGAACTTAGAAATCTGACCTCAAAAAAAATGATGGTAGACAGTTGCAGAAAAAGCTGGGTCGATATTAGGGCAATCCTTTCAAACAGTGCAAATGTAGAAAATTTAGATAGCCAAAAATGTTATGAAATCGTAGGAAAGGATAGCACTTATCTGCCAGCCGACTACAAAATAGCCACCATTTCCATAAAAGAATATTTGTTTTGGAATGAGCTCACCGTAATCAATGAAGTAGAAGATTCAAAAGAAATTGAAGTGGAGCCCGCTACTACTCGGTGGGAAAAAAGAAAATCTACAGAAAATTGTCTTTCCGCTAATCCAGAGGATTGTTTAGTCTGGTGCCTGGTAGATGTCCCAGCCAAGTACAAAACAATAGTCAGCCAGGAAAAAGAGTGCCCAGATGGTTTTGCTATCGACTTTAACAAGGACAACTGCAAGAAAAACAGATCCCTTCCAATTGGTGGGGAAACTACGAAAGTGGTCAAGGTTTTTGAACGGTCTACTAGCAAGGAAATTTTGGTGCAGCGTTTTTTGGAGATTGGTTGTGATGAGTGATCGCCCTATTTTTCTACAAAATAACTGTTTTAGCTACTCAATCATAATAGCCACATTAAGGAATGGGAAGCTTTTGCAGGGATACTATTTATTGATGGAGTTATTTTTTACTATTTCTTTAATTTTGTCTTTGTAAGAGAAGGCATATTCTTCAAATATTTTGGCTCCACAACTTACATAAATTAGACTTTTTCCATTCTTCAAAATGTAGTCATAGTTTTTATCATTAAACATGTCCAAGTTGTCAATTATTTCAGAAATAATTTGGTGACTATTTGAAGCAGATTGCTCGTCCCGAAAGCAGATTTCCGTAATTGTAAACGAAGGATACCAATTATCTTTCTTTCTTTCAAGTTTGTTTTTTCTTTTAGCAAAAATGGTTTTGAAATTCTCTTTGGGAAACGAAATGGTCCAGTCGACTTGAAACTCTTCCTTTTCGGTTTGAAACGAAAGTTCTGTTCGGGCTTCTCTTATGTTAATGGCGTAATTGTCCTGTTTCAGATGTTCCATAAATTTTGTCATTGCATCTGAAAACTCATTGCAGTTTACACTTTCGTCTTTTAAAACAACTTTTTGTTGCTCGTATTTTTCTCTCAAGTCCTTATCTGGCTCTGGCAAAAGTTCTATTCTATCACTTTGAGAAACTGATTTTTCTTTGTTGTCGGTGCAACTAATTATAGTCAAAAAAGTCATTATGATTATTATGGTAACAGTCGGTCTCATTTTATTTCTTTTTTGTATTCGATTCACCAATCTGGTAGATTGGTTTCAATATTTTCGTTGTTTTCAATGGAGAATCATAGGTTTAACTCCTTCGTTTTTTAGTGGACAGGCTACTCGATCCTGTAGAGCCTTTATTCTTTTATCTTATATTCATATGTAGTGATTTCCTCAAAATTTTCGTCGTATTCCTTTGATACACCTTTTATTTCTAGGCCCAAATCATTGAACGTAGTAATTGATTCGTATTTTATATCCTCTTTACGTTCCTCTTTGTAAACAATCCAGCGTTCCTCTTTTAATATTCCGTTAGTGTGGTATTGATATTTGTAGATTTCCGGAGGCATTTTACCTCCTTTCCATCTGTTAATTGTTTCTTCTTCTTTTAGGATAAGTTGGTTTTTCTCATTGTATTTATAAAAGGTTCTTTTATTTATTGCTCCTTCTTGGATTCGTTGAGTTTCTGTAATCTTACCTTCTGAGTCGTATAGTCTTTTCCGCTCCATTATTATCTCTCCATCCTCTATGCTAAATATTGAGCTTAGTTTCCCGTCTGTGTATTTGAGCTCTTCTGTTGCCGATCCAAACTCATCCGTTTCAACAATTTTGATCAACAAACCATTCTCATAAGTGAACCTCTTTTCATCTTTAGAACCATCGGGGTAAATCCATACTTCAGAAATTAAATTTTCGTTGGCATCGTATTTTCTTATTTCTTTATTACCATCTTTCGATTCGAAAATTTCAAGGAATTCATTTTCAAAGTAGGCAATGTTCTCCTCAGTGATGTCTCCATTTTTATCATACAGCGTAATTTTTCTTTTGTCGTCTTTTCCTATTTCAATTTTTGATATCGGATAATCAATTTTGTTGCCTTCTTTTATCTCTGTTACATGAGTTGTTTTTTCAAACCAAATGTATTGTTCTTTTTTCAGCTGCAAATTCTCTTTCCAGAGATAGAGTACTAATTGTCCCATAAGCAGATTTTGATTGATTAACAAGATGGCTAGGGTTATGATAATTCTTTTCATTTTTTTGTTTTTTTTGTGGGGCTTGAGTTCGATAACCACGCCAGAGCAGCATCGAACAACGATAAAAACTTTAACAGCGACTAAGCTTGTACTTTTTGTTCAATGTTA
Organism: uncultured Saprospiraceae bacterium; assembly: GCA_938016265.1. Lineage (GTDB taxonomy): Bacteria > Bacteroidota > Bacteroidia > Chitinophagales > Saprospiraceae > JAHDHB01. Next base: position 18,714 of record CALLWB010000132.1, on the reverse strand, counting down.
ACTTTCGGAAGTTCCTCAATAAAGTAGAGACTGCGATAAAAAGACCTCATTTAGATAAAGGCAACTCCACCCAATTACGTTTATTCCCTATATACAAGATACCATTTACCAAATAGTATCCAAAAGATTTTTACTACCATTCCAAATTTATCAATGCCCCGAAAAGCCACACTGCAACGCGCCTCTACCGCACCCAACTAAAAACAAAAAAGGCGATTCTCAATCGAGAACCGCCTTTCGTATTAAAGGTTGGGAAATCTTTATTTCGTTATATTTTTATAGTAATGTTTGTCTCCGGTGTCTATATCAAGCAGTAGCATTTGCTTGCTGTTTATGATCAGGACGCGTCTTCTTATGTCTGGACATCCTTTGAAATAGGCATCTTTGATGACGATATCGATGCCATCATTTACTTTCTCTAAATCCCAGGAGCCAGATGAATTGGCTTCATTTGGTTTGATAGAGCCATCTGGATCTTCCCAGTCTACAAAGTACTCCGTTCTCCCTAGCGCGTCGATATTGTACGTGTGGACTTCCATCGTATCTATTTGCAAATACCCTTTTGCGCCATGCCGGAAACTTCTATTGTAAACGATCTGCTCCTCCACAATCTTGTACATAAAGCGCCATTCTCCTTTTAATAAACTTAAGGCGTCACCAACCGTATATTTCGGTTGTTCGGCTTTAACAGTGCTAGTTTGTGCCGTAACAAACGCATTACTTAAAAAGCAGAAAAGAAGGGCAAATAGGATCAGTTTTTTCATCTAAATTGTTATTTGGTTTATTCCTGGATTAGTTTCCAAAAAATAAAAAACTTACTCGAAATCACTTCGAGTAAGTCTAATATTATGCCAAAGTTAATAATTTGGCTTATTATTTAAAAATGAATTCGTTAGAAAACATTTAGCAATTTAATTTATTCGCTGAATAGAGAAATCAATCTCAAGAATTCCGTGTATAACCAGACGATAGTCACCAAGACGCCAAAGGAAGCATACCATTCCATGTATTTAGGTGATTTTTTGTCTACACATTTCTCAATTAGATCAAAGTCTAATAGCAGGCTGAGCGCAGCAACGATCAAAATTGCAATGCAGATCCCAATACTCCAAATACCATTGTGGTGCCAGTGCGACAGATAAATCCCAAAAAAGGAGAGCACAAATGTAACCACATAGTAGAGCGCAATTGCCCCAATGATAGTCGTCATAACAGCTCTAAATTTTGCGGTTACCTTGATAAGTCCCGTTTTGTAAACAACCAACATGGTGATGATCGTGCAAAGGGTCAAACCAATCGCATTAACAATGATATAGTCTGTTCTCGCGGCAAAAAAGGCAGAGATACCTCCTACAAATAATCCCTCGAGTATGGCATAAATTGGTGCTAAAGTAGGCGCTTTTTCTTGCTTTCTATGAATATACATACCCAAAAGAAAGGCGCCAATAACGCTACCAATAGTCAATGGCCAGGCCATTGGACTTTTGATGCTCATCAGATAAAAACTAGGAATAGCTGCTAAGGCAACAATCAATGTTAGAAAACCGACTTTTATCAAGGTACCAGTGATGGTCATTGCATTAGACGGATTGTCGTAGATTAAGTCCTCCAGATCGTCAAGTATACTGTCGTTAAAAGCTGGATTTGAACTAGTGTCAAACATATTTATTATTATTTATTTAATTTAATTTTTGAAAAAGGTATTCCTTCACAATATACTAACAAAAGTTATGCAGTATAAGTTCGTTACTGTTAAATTTATGCTAAAATAGTACAGATTTTATAAATTAATCGCGCGCCTACATTACCGTCCCACTCCGAATCACCTGCTACTTCACAAACATCAAACCCGATAATCGTCTTGCCACTCTTCTTTAATAGTCGTAAAAGATAAATAGCCTCTGACCAGTCTAAACCTCCAGGAACAGGCGTCCCGGTATCCGGGCAAAGTTTTGGATCCAGGCCATCAATATCAAAACTGATATGTACATGTTGTGGCAATTGTTGGATGATCTCCTCGCAAATAGAATGAAATTGTACGCCTTTAAATTGCTTTTGTTTGATTTTTTCATCAAAATAAGGAACAATTCTTCCATTAGAATGATCGATACAATCCATTTCCTCCTGGCAAAAGTCACGTATTCCTACTTGTACCAATTTTGTAATATTGGGTATTTTTAATGCATTCGCCATAATCGAAGCATGCGAATACTGGAATCCCTCATATTGATTTCTAAGATCGCAATGCGCATCAATTTGCAAAATCCCAAAATCTTCATATTTAGTAGCGAGCGCCTTGTAGTAACCTAGAGGAACACTATGTTCTCCTCCGATCAACCCTATTTTTTTTCCATCTTCCAACAGCTTTAAACAAGAGGTATAGACCCAATGGTTTATTTCTTCAGATCCCTTGTTTACAATATCCAGAAGGTCTTGCATCTGTTTGTTCTCCAAGGGATTCTTTCCAGTCTCCCAAGCATCGATGATTTGCAGAGCCAGTGGGCGTAGGTTATTGTTTAATTCTTTGATGCGTGGCGCCTGTTGTTGCATGAAGATGCCATCCTTCCAGGCATTAGGCGCATCCAAATCATACAAATCAAGTTGCAAGGAGGCAAATCGTATGTTTTCGGGCCCATTACTAGTTCCTGGAGCATACGATGTGGTCACATCCCAAGGGACGGGCAGCAATATAATTTTCGCAGATTCTTCATCAAAAGGAAGACCAATAAAGTTGCCATTATTGATACCAACACCATTCGGATCAAAATTCATTGGAGGAGGGATTAATTATTGAATTAGTTTTTTGACAAATGGAGGCAATACAAAGGCACTCCGGTGTATTTCAGCCGAATAATATTGGAGGTCATTGTCTTTTGAAAATTGGTCGGCCGTAGCGTCGTCCAAATCATTTAAGGGGTGCACGTCTCCCTTACTGGCATTTAAAAAGCTCCACATTCCGCTAGGGTAGGTCGGGATATAAACCAGATAAGTGTTTACCTTGTCCTTACCGAAAATTTTGTATTGCAGCTGCGTAAGTTCTATAAAAACCTGACGGTTGAAGTGCGGGCTTTCACTATGCGTCCCCAGAACGCCTCCCGGTTTCAAACATCGATAAACATCCCTAAAAAAAGTTTCCGTAAACAATCCTTTTGCTGGACCTTCTGGATCACTGCCGTCTATTAGGATCAAATCATAAGATTCATCGGCGCATTCTGCCAGATATTTGATGCCATCTCCAATTTCCAGATCGACTTTCTCATGATTGAATGCGGAGGAAAGGGTAGGGAGGTGGAGTTTGGAGGCCTTGATGACCACCTCGTCTATTTCGACCATTTTGACATACTCGATGCCGTGGTGTCGGATCAACTCTCTAATTGTTCCACCATCTCCACCACCGATGACTAGTGCTCGTTTTACCTTATTGTGGGTGAGCATGGGGATGTGGACGAGCATTTCATGGTAGCCATATTCATCTTTTTCGGTGCACATGACAATTGAGTCAATCGTCAACATTTTTCCGTAGGCGAACGTATCGTAGACTTGCACCCGTTGGAATTCGGATTGTTCGTTGAACAATAATTTGCCTTTATGGCGAATGGAAAGTGCTACGTTGTCATCTTTATCTGTAAACCAGACTTCCCGCTTGAATTGGGGTTTGATTTTTTCTTCTGTTTGCTCCCTGTCGTCTTCTATGTTTAGTGGGATTCGTTCTAGGAGATCGACTGCACCTCTGTTGATCTCCATGGCCGATCCCTGTTCGGCTTCGAAGGCTTTTTTTAGAAAATCGTAAGCGATCCAGGGATTGATCGTTTCGCCACAAGTGAAAATATCCACGGCTGCATACCGAAATTCTGGCCAGGTATGAATCGCCAGATGGCTTTCCTGAATAACCACGACACCAGAAACACCATATGGCGAAAAGTGATGAAAGGTAGAGTTGATGATCGTAGCTTCTGCAATTTTCGCTGCTTCAATCATGCTTTCCTCAATCGTATTTACCTCGTTGAGAATGTTGGCAGAACAGTTAAAAAATTCAACTAGTATATGCCTTCCAAGTGTATTACTCATCTGCTATTCGAATTTTTATTTTTGAATAATTCGGTGCGAATATACGGTGTAGTGGAATAGGTTGTATACTTATTTTGAGTTATTTTTTTAGGATTAGTTTTTGGTTTTTGAATGCCGTAAAGTATGACCCAATAGAATTGCTTTGGGCTTCAACTCACGGGTTAGATACATACGGATTGGAGTAGCACGGTACGGACCATTTTGACAATATAAAACCTCCCACAGGACTCTAATTTTCTGCATTGTTTTTCCTTGGGTTGAAACTCAAGTGGTCCGACGTTCGGCTATTAAATTGTTCGTGCCTAACGGCACTAGGATCAATATTACACAATTAACCAATTTTCACTCTCAGTATATCCAGTTCTTTTTCTACTTCTTCAATGTCTTTTATGATTTCAAATTTTTTGCTGCCATCAGAGAGCTTTGCTTTCTGTTTTCTAAGATAGCTTAGTTTTTCTGTTAGGATCTTTTGTTCTTCTAGCAAGCCTTCCAGCTCAAGGGCGGACAAGGTAGATTTGTTAGTTTGGTTTGGCGTCTTGGGATCTGTTGTATCTTTTGTATCGATTGGTTTGAGTTTTGGTATCAGGGATTTGATAGCGCTTCGAATGCCTTTGACGACATCGACATAGGCTTCGTCTTTGGAAGACCAGGTAGAAATTGGTTTGGCATCCTTTGGTAGCCCCTGAAATTTGCTGAATGGAGTGTCTTGCCAATCGCAAGGCTTTAGAATGATTGGTATTACAATACTGGTGCCTGCTGCTCGTTGTTGAAGCGCCTTTTCCAACTCGACTTCCAGGATGTATCGGGATTTTAGCATGTTGACACTGACTAGTAATAGGATAAGATCAGCCGTCTGCAGTTTTTCGCGAATGGTTTCGTCCCAAGTTTCTCCGGGGATGAGATGGCGGTCATACCAAATCTCGATATCCTTGTTATAAAGAAGGACAGAAAGGTGGTCTTTCAGGTCGTTGCAATGTTTTTCATCTGCATGCGCGTAGGAGATAAATACCTTTACAGGCGTTTGTTCTGTTGAGTTTTTTGTCATAAAAAGTGCCAATAATTTAGGAATAGCCGTTGGTTAAGAATTAGTTTGTTGGTTTTTTCGAGCCTTTTTTTGTTCGTTGTTACTCTCGTAAATTACGTAATTTTCGTATTTCACGTGATTTGTTTCCGCCCAAATATCTTTGCCGATATTACACAACATAACCAATTCTTCGTATAATTTGTTCCCAAATTCGATGCGCTTTTCTACAGCAATATCGCGGTCAGATATTTTGTCCTGCTGCAAATGTAGACAATTTTCAAATATTCGACAGGCGTCTTGTAGCTGGCTAAGATGAATTTCCCGAAGGCCGGTTTCTGCCAGGAAGTCGATTTGTTGCCTTGCCACTCTAGCCACTCGCCGTCCGCAAAACAACAGTTGGGCGTCTGTCATGTCACCCATTTTGGCAGTACCAAATTTGCGATAGCGCCCTGATCGATTGTTGTACTTCGTAGCAACGCGGGTCATGATTTTTCGGATAGCAGTTTTCAACTTTTCAGCCGCCTCCTTTTTCTTGTCAGTCATCAGCATTTGCTGGCCAACTAGCTCGTCGTCCTGTGGCAGATTGCTAAATGCCTCACATCGATCTCTTAATGCTTTAAGTCGGTGCAGATCGTAGCCGTAGGATTGAAAAGCGGTAAGGTCTCGTCTGGCATAGTTAATACGCTCTACAAACTGCAGATAGAGGTCTGCATCTGGGAAGTTGTATTCGCGATGTACCGCTTGCTTTTTCATAATACAAAGATAATACATTTTTAAATTAGAAACAAATTATTTCATTTTTGATAAATTTGAATGTTTTTGTTGCGACTTGAGCTGGGACCAAATAAAAACGACCTTCCTGGGAGGAAAGGCCGTATTCAATCTTAACTAATTTATCTAATTTATACTAAAACTATTGCTTTACTAACTTTTTGAGGTAAGAATTATGAGAGGTATGCACTTGAACAAAATAAATACCAGCAGGCAAATTTTTAACATTAATGACGGTATTGCTTGTTGTATCGGACAGCAGTTTTTGTAATACAACCTTTCCTTCAATGGTTACAATCTCCACAATTCGAATGATTTCTGTAGATTCATTTGGACGGAGGAATATTTCATCACTTGCGGGATTAGGGAACAGCTCCAGACCTAATTTATTGTCATTTGGAAGAATGGCTAAATGGATAATTTCAGAATAAGAAAATTCCCCATCCTGATCCTGGATTAATAGTCGATAATAATTGTTGCCAATGATCGGCCGCTGATCAGAATAATTATAATTTATTGATTGGGTAGAATTGCCAGCCGCCTCTATTCTGCCTATATCTTCCCAGGTGGTATCATCTCCTTTTCTTTGTAGAATAAAGTGGCTGCTATTTTGTTCGGAAGCAGTTACCCATTCCAAGACATTGGTTTTATTTTCAATAGTTTCTCCTTGGAAATTTGTCAATTCGATAGGTAAAGCATAATAGCAAAAAGAATAACTATAATAATCCTGATAGGAGAATTTTTCGACCAAAAAAGAAGTATCAGATATTTCTTCTTGAACAACCGTTTGTAAGGTATCCCAATTCAAATAGAAAGAGGAGTTATTTGGTTGAGTATTTTTCAAAAAACCAATTTTCCCAATACTTGTCCATTCGTCTGAAGTAATCAAATAGCCGGTATAGTTTGCAGGGTTACTGGATAAGTCCAGCCAATCAACAGTATAGCTAAGGGTTGAATCATTGATAATATCCAGTCGGTGAGGGTGGAAATAACTGAACAGGGAGTTGTTTGAAATTTGAAATTCGCTCATAAATTCTTCCTCCAACCAAATACTAGGATTGCTATCGGTTGGATCATAATTTGCTACGGATGAACTATTGAACTGAATGATGTATTCCTGATCTGTTAAGTAAAACTCTTTACCTGGTGCTGATGCCTTGACTTCTATGGTAGAAAATAATTTACAATTATTATTCAACTCCTGTTCTATTGAAAATCGAACTTCACAAGCTCCATTTCCTAAAGTGGTAATTTCCTTGCAGGTCATTAAATTAGAATAATCATTATAAACAGTTTCTCCTACAAATGCCAGATTCCCGTTTTCAACTTCAAGTATTTTAGTTTCTGTGGCATTCCATCTTAAATTGAAATACTCGTTTTGACTGGATTCCGTTCGATCAATCCCAATTCTTGCAATATATTTCCAGTTATCGGCAGTTATTAACTCTCCTTGATAGTTTTCTGGAGAATCAATAAGGTACTTAATTGTAGAATCATTGATAATTTCCAATTGATGATTTCCTAAGAAAAATTGGTAATGCAACCAAATGCTGGGTGAAGTGCTGTTAGGGTCATATTGTTCAATAGAAGAATTGTCAAAATGAAATAGGTATTCCTGATCACCCAAATAAAATTCTTTTCCAGGCTCTTTTGCTTTTATTTCTATTGAGACATAAGCCATACAATCCAATCCCGCAATGGATTGTTCTTCTACTGAAAATCGAAGTTCACCGGCGCTGGTGCCTGTTGTAATTTCATTGCAGGATATAAAAATAGATGCATCATTATAAACTGTTTCTTCTACCAATGCCAGAGTATCGTTTATTATTTCATTAATAACCGTTTCTGTTTCGACCCATTCTAAATCGAAGGAATCATTTGGACTTGTTTCATCTAGATCGAACCCAATTTTTGCAATATTTTCCCAATTATCTGCAGAAATATAATCTCCAGAATAGCTGGTAGGAGGATCAACAGTGTATTTAATGGTCGAATCATTAATGATTTCTAATTGGTGATCTCCGGTCACAAGCCCCCATTGCCATTCTGGCCAAATACTTGGCAAAGAGTCATTTGGGTCGTAATTCTCTACCATGGAACTATTGAAATGGAAAAAGTATTCCTGATCACCAAGGTAGAACTCTTTGCCAGGCTCTTTTGCTTTTATTTGTAAGATGGCATAAGCCAAACATTCTTCTCCAGGAATGTAGTCCTCACTTAGTATAAATCGAACTTCGCATTCACCGTCTGCTATACTATCAACAGGTGGAATAATAACGGTCGTGTCAATGGGAGGATTAATAACGGTCGTATCTATGGGAGGATTAGTAATAGTAGTGTCCACAGGAGGAATGACTACAGGGCAAGTGGTTTCAGAGGTTTGGTACACTGTATAACTACCGTCTTCTTTATAGCAAGAAATATAGGTGGTAAATGATTCGGTATGACATTCTTTCAATGCTAGATTGACGTCACCTCCCAAATATCCTCCGAGCTGGAAACGGCCGAGGCAATGCAAGGTACTGTCCATGTCTATGCTGGGGATTTTGTCGTAAAGAGCAGTGCTGTCAAAAGCAATGTGGTCAAACAAGTTTATTATGATATCATAATTGTTGATGACTGTTGGATAGGTTTTGTCGAAGGTCGATTTGCTAACAAAAAGTTGGGTGTACGGGTCAGTTGGATCCGGATAATTGGTCGAAACAAAGGTGTTATATCCACGTTGTATGGTGATTCCCTGTACGACGGGTGGATTCGGATCATAAACTTTATTAAAGGTAATATTCGAAAATTTAGTATTGTCGAACGTAAATCCGATGTCGCCGCCAAACAATAAGGCGTTGCCAATGGAGTTAGCGGTAGTGTACATATAGATATCAAAGAAATAATCACTGCCAATGGAGTGTTCGTTATTGATAAGTAATTTGGTCGTTACTTGACCGAATAACAATGGAGCACTTATTAGAAATAGGAGTATTAATAACAGATTGTTTTTCATGGGAATTATATCTTGTATACAATTAAGACATAAAAACAGCCTTGGCCGTTGCATAATAGACGAATACAAGACCTCTTAACTTGTGAAAGTGTAGTTATATCGGATAAGCGTGTACGTAATTCTATGTTTTGATGAATTTAAGGATCGGCGCAGTTTCTTAATCCTCGCTAATCAAACTACCAATACTTAGTTCCTCAGTCGGTTTTGCTTCCACTTCGATACAGCTTGCCCTACTGACTTTTGACTTTTGGCTGTTTTCCCTTTTTTGAGGAGATGCACAGCAAGCAAACCTGCAACATGCGCCTCCGCCTCATTTTCAGAAATCAGGGACTCCGCCGAAAAGTGATCTTTCACAAAATGTGTATCAATATTCCCACTTATAAAAGCCTCATGACGCATCACAAAAGCACCAAAGGGTAGGGTCGTCTCCACCCCATTAATTTTATAGTCGTCGATTGCCCTTACCATCCGGGTGATTGCTTCTTGTCGATCTTTCCCGTAGGTGACAAGTTTGGCGATCATTGGATCATAGTAAATGGGAATATCCATTCCCTCCGCATAGCCATCATCCACCCGAACACCGGGTCCCTGAGGCACTTGATAGGTAGACAGCGTGCCTACACTTGGTAAAAAGTTGTTTGCTGGATCTTCCGCGTACACGCGCAATTCAATAGCGTGTCCGTTGATGGATAAGTCTTCCTGAGTGAAGGCTAGTTTTTCTCCTCTAGCGACTAGTATCTGCTGCTTTACAAGATCGACGCCTGATATTAACTCACTGACAGGGTGTTCTACTTGGAGGCGGGTATTCATTTCCAGAAAATAATAGTTCAATTGATCATCAATCAGAAACTCCACGGTACCTGCACCTACATAATCACAAGCTTTTGCTACATTGACGGCGCTTTGTCCCATTGCTTGACGGACTTCAGGGGTGAGCACGACACTAGGTGCTTCCTCGACTACTTTTTGGTGTCGGCGTTGGATGCTGCATTCTCGTTCGAAAAGGTGGACGACGTTGCCGTGCGTATCTGCGAGTACTTGTATCTCGATATGTCTAGGGGAGGAAATATATTTTTCTATGAATACGGAGCCATCTCCAAAAGCGGAGGTGGCTTCACTGACTGCTCGTTGCATTTGTTCCTCCAGTTCTTCTTCTTTTTCGACGACCCGCATGCCTTTGCCGCCGCCACCGGCAGAAGCTTTGATCAGGATGGGGAAACCGATTTTTTTGGCGATGGCTATTGCTTCCTTAGCATCCAGGATGGCTTTGTCGGTGCCTGGGACCATTGGGATGTCATATTTTTTAACGGCCTCTTTTGCTGCTAATTTGCTTCCCATGATCCGAATAGCGTGTGATCGAGGACCGATGAATGCGATACCTGCCTTTTCTGCTGCTTCGGCAAAATCGGCGTTTTCACTCAAAAACCCGTAACCTGGATGGATGCCATCGACCTTCAGTTCTTTGGCTACTTTTATGATTTTGTCTCCTAGTAAATAAGATTGGTTGGAGGGGGGCGGGCCAATGCAAACGGCTTCATCTGCATACTGGACATGAGGGGAAAGGCGGTCGGCCTCAGAGTAAAGTGCAACGGTCTGAATTCCCATTTCTTTGGCGGAACGCATTATTCTCAGTGCAATTTCTCCCCGATTAGCAATCATTATTTTTTTCATAGAATATCATCTTTTTTGCAGGCTGCAAGATAGGAGAAAAATTGTAAATTTTGGAGTTGGGGATTGGGAATTGCTCTTGGATCTGGACTTAATTGGGCGAACTGGTTGGTAGGAATTTGTAAAGGAATGTTTATTTTGTTGTTTGGAATGGATGTTTTATTTTGGCCACTTCCAGATTTTGGATCGTTTACCAGCACTTAATTAAGATTTTAACACTCTTTGGAGCTATATGGTAAATGGTATCGTGTATAAAAAATAGAGGCAATTGAAGGAGGAGTTGCGTTGTCTTCAACAATTAAAATAAAATCTCAAAATAGAAAACCTTTATATTTGGTCATGTTCATACAATTTATCGAAAAACAATAACAGGAAGAAAAGTTCATATGAACAATTCAGGTACTGATTCAGGCTGAGGAATTGTATTTTTATATAAAATAATTGCGCATAATGCAAGAAAACAAAATTAAGTTGTTAGAATTTTTAGGTAAACAAATTCCGTACAATTATAGTTTTAAAAAACAATTTTTGACAGGTGCTTTATTAGGAGGGTTAGTTGTTTTTATAATGATTTTCTTACAGCCTTTTGGCACTGATAGATTTGAGTCGAACCATAAGTATTTAATTTTTTTTGGCTTTGGCTTATTACTACTCCTTGAATATTTATTTTGGACAAGAATTGAAAACCTGTGGTATAATTACAAAGAAAAAAGATGGAGTGTTAAAACTGAAATTGTTTCATTTGTTACTTTTATATTTATTTCTAGTTTGCCTATTCATTTTTATAATCAAGTCTTTCTCAACGATTTTTTTAATTACCAATATAGTGTGTATGAATACATAAAACATGGACTCTGGTTTTTCCAACATTCCATAATACCTGTAATGTTAATTCTTCTTCCTTTTTACATCTACTTCAGAAATAGATTTGGAGAATTGATTACACCTGAATCTTTGAGTAAAATTGAGTTCTGTGGAATAAATAAGGGAGAAAAAATAACAATTCAAAAAGAGGCGATATTATTTATTAAAGCGTCTGAAAATTATGTGAAAATATTTTACTCAAAAGACAACACGATACAGCATAAAACATTTAGAAATACATTAAAAGCAATAAGTGAACAAGCGCCATTTTTATACAAATCTCATCGTTCCTATCTAGTAAACATTTCAACCATAAAAGCTATAAAAGGAAATTCACAAAATGCAATAATAGAATTTCATCTTGACGATTTAAATATCCCATTATCCAAATCCTATTATAAAACAGTGAAATTTGCTTTAGCCACTTAGCCCAAAAAATATTATTTAGTCCTAAAAAGCAGCAACTTATCAATAAATCTATCCTTTAGTCACTCTTTCTTGTAGCGTTATAATTTTCTACTTTCCTTTGACAAATACTTAACAGGGAAAACTTCAAAAAGAAAATATTATGACTAAAGGAAATTGTAGGGTAACAAATGTCAAAACGACGAATAGATCTGTAGGCGTTCTCATTTATTTCGGAATTTGCTTTTTTCTGGCACTTGTCTTAATTCCTCCCAATCAAATTAATGCTCAAACTTTAGACTCAATACAAACGGAGAATGTGTTATTCAAAAGTGAAGGAGTGCGCCTTGCTGGAACAATCTATAAGCCTAGAAATTCTCATGCTGCAGTAGTCTTGGTTCATGGTTCAGATCCCGTACCTAGAATGACCGAACTTGCAGAACTTTTGGCAAAAAATAACATTTCAGTGTTCACTTATGACAAACGTGGAGTTGGCGAATCAGAAGGCGTTTACGTTGGACCTGAAGTAGGGACAAACAATATTGATCCGACCAATCTAACTCTATTGGCAAAAGATGCAAGTGCTGCCGTGAACCTACTTAAAAAGCAAACCCAAAATATACCAATTGGTCTTATGGGGGTCAGTCAGGCAGGTTGGATAATTCCAATTGCAGCAAAGGAAAACCATAAAATAGAGTTCATGGTTCTTTTTAGTTGTCCAGTAATTACGACCCTTGAACAACTTAGATTTCAATTTTATACGAATGGCAGAACTGATTTTTGGGAAAATCATACCGAAGCGGATGCCCGAGAACACACCCTCCATGATCCTGACAAATATCAATTTATAGATACTGACCCTAAAGTCGCACTAAATGAACTATCAATTCCAGGTCTTTGGCTTTTTGGTGAGCAAGATATACAGATTCCAGTAAAGATGTGCTTAGAGCAGCTTAATGCACTTAAAGTTCAAGGGAAATCTTTTGAATATTCTTTGTTTCCAGCATTAGGGCACAACACTGTTTATGCAAGTATAACAGCTCCAGTTGATATTTCAATCCAATGGATCAAGCAAAAATCTATTGCATTGAGGAAAAACAGATTAAAGAAATAAAGAAAAAGGTATATGGATACAACACTTAGTAGGATCGCATATCCTCCTGAAGGCAAAATGTCTAATTCGTAATGCTTTTTGTTCGCTCTCCTCTAAAATACAAGAACAAACAAAAAACAGCGACCCCCGCAAACACATGCCAAAACGCATGCCCGTGCAACCAACCCTCCGGCTCGCAATAAACCCGATACCGATCAACAATCCAAGCAACAGCAGCCAGCGCAAAGCTCACCAGAGAAATAAACACCCACTTGACCATAGACTTTTCCTCCGAACTACTACTAAACCGCCATTCAGTTAAACCAATAAGCAAACCATTCAAAAACAAAGCAAATATCAATACAGGAATGGAATTAAACGAGTCTTCCCAAAATCCAAGGACGCCAGCGATCCCAATCACCAGCATTAACGTAAGTAAAACAAAAACAGAAGATCCAACATCAGACCTACCATAGGTTTTAAAATTATACCAACGATGAAGACTCAGGAACACAGGTAACAGACAAAAAGCATAAACCCCAGACATATCAACCGCAATAGAAACGCTGGTCATCGAGGCATGAAAAAACAGACTCCCGCCAAACATAAATAAAAAAACCACGCCGAAAAAAATCCGATACCAAGGATTGGCCGTAAACAAACTCCCTTGCAATGGCGTTTTCAAATCTAACAAAATCCACCATCCAAAATACCAGTAGATCAAGTTGGACCAAGCACTAATCGGCTCCCGGAAAAAAGAAACAGGTTTGACCAATTCACAATAATAATCAAAGGAATTTGCCTGAATGTACCAGCCTTGCCAAAAGTTGGAAGGAGCAAAGTGTTGCAGAAAGACCAAAAGAAAGGCCATCAATAGGGTAGGGAACAATGCTTTTATGGAAGGAGACACTAGCCGTAGATCTCTCGTTTGCTGGATTTCAAGGTGTTTAGCAACAAGGAGGTCACGGTCATAGGGCCTACACCACCTGGGACAGGAGTGATGAAACTACACTTGGGTGCAACGGCATCAAAATCGACATCGCCGACCAATTTGTAGCCTCTTTTCCGTTCTGGGGCATCTACACGATTGATTCCAACATCAATAACAATTGCCCCTTCTTTGACCATGTCTGCACCAATAAAATTAGGAATTCCAATGGCTGCGATCACTATATCCGCTCGTAGTGTCTCTGCGGAAAGATCGCGTGTTCTACTATGTGTTAGTGTGACGGTACAGTTACCAACTTTTGCTTTTCTTGAAAGCAGAATACTCATTGGTGTTCCTACGATGTTACTTCTTCCTACCACAACGCAATGCATACCAGAGGTTTCGATCCCATAGCGGTCCAACATCTGTACAATTCCAAATGGAGTGGCTGGCAAATAGGAAGGAAGTCCTAGCGCCATGCGACCAAAATTCGTCGGATGAAAACCGTCGACATCTTTTTTAGGGTCGATAGCCAACGTGACATTTTCTTCGTTGATGTGTTTGGGCAAAGGCAGTTGGACAATGAATCCATCGATGTCAGGATCTTCATTGAGCCCTTCGATTATTCCTAGTAATGCTTCCTCGGTAGTAGATGAATCTTTTCTGATGAGGGTGGATTGAAAACCGCATTGGTCGCAGCTTCTGACCTTATTGCGAACATAAGACGCACTTGCAGGATCATCTCCTACCAATACAGCAGCAAGGTGAGGAATTTTCCCACCTTTTTCCTTTATCGCAGCTACCTCAACAGCAATTTCTTCTTTAATTGTATGAGCTAACCCCTTTCCATCGATTAATTTCATGAATCTATTTGGCTATGGCTAAACGCCGGTTTCCCTTTTTTTGATTTCGTCTCTTACTTCGGCGGCTTTTTCATAATCTTCATCACTAAGCACGTCATTTAAGATTTTGTGCAGTTCTTCAAGACTATAATGCGTGTAGCCACTTTTAGGCGTGCTTTTTACTCTATCTTTTCGTTTTCTTTTTGGCTCGGAATCTTCCAGAACAACACCAGCGGCATCAAGGATAAATTCATACGTATAGATCGGGCATTCAAAACGGACGGCCAGGGCAAGGGCATCAGAGGTACGGGAATCAATCTCTACCACTTCGCCATTTGCAAGGCAAATAAGTCGGGCATAAAAAATCCCATCGAGTAGATTGCTTATAATGATTTCTTGCAGTTCAATGGTAAATGTTTGAAGCACATTTTTCATCAGATCGTGCGTCAGCGGTCGGGTAGGGTTGAGCCGTTCCATTGCAACAGCAATAGCTTGAGCTTCAGGACCACCAATTACAATAGGAAGTCTTCTTGCACCATCTTGTTCACCAAGTACTACAGCGTAGTTTGGAGAGGCAGTAGTACTATGAGAAAGAGCAACAATTTCCAGCTCAATTTTCTTCATAATTAAATGATAGATTTTATTAATTATTCGGTTCTACGAATATCTTTTCAATTCAATATAAAAACATCTTTTTAGAAAAACGAATGGTCAATTAGTTTTGTAAAAAAGATATAAGGACTGGTTTCCAACAATCAAAAACCAGTCCTTATTTATTATAACGTTTAGTTTGCTTTGTGGTTGCGAATTGCAGCCGTCAATTTTGGAACCACGTCAAACAAGTCCCCAACAACACCGTAGTCTGCTGCCTTAAAGAAAGGCGCTTCCGGGTCTTTGTTGATGACAACGATGGTTTTACTTTGATTGACTCCTGCTAAGTGCTGAATAGCACCAGAGATCCCAATAGCAATGTACAAGTTTGGACGAATGGCTACGCCTGTTTGTCCGACATGCTCGTGGTGAGGTCTCCAACCAGAATCAGCTACTGGACGCGAGCAAGCAGTTGTCGCTCCGATGATATCCGCCAATTCGTCGATGATTCCCCAGTTGCCTGGTTCTTTCATTCCTCTACCAGCAGAAACTACTAGTTCGGCTTCTGGAAGTGGTACGGTACCTTTTACCGTTTTTACTTCTTTCACACGGATTCTGTTTGCAGGGACCGTTACGTCTAAAGACTCAGGAGTGACGTCGCTTCCAACTTCTTCAGGAGGGAAGGTGTTCCCCATTACGCTAAGTACTTTGTTTGCTGACTTGATCGTATATTCAGCGACTGCTTTACCAGAAAATACATTTTTGCTTACGGAGAATTCTCCACCACCTGATGGTACGGAGTTTACACCAGAAACAGAACCTGCATTTAGTTTCGCAGAAAGTCTCCCAAGTATTGATTTTCCAGCAGAATCATGAGAACAGATAATAACGTCTGCGCCTAATTTTTCGGCTGCTTGTGCCAATACATTGGTATGTGTTTGACTATCGAAATTGTCAAGATTTGAATCATTTACATGAATAACCTTAGCTGCTCCGAATTTACCAAGTTGCCCTGGGTTTTCGGCAGAACCAAGTACGATAGCAATAGCTTCCGTGCCTAGCGCCTGCGCAGTTCTGTATCCATAAGTTACTGCTTCGAATGCACCTTTTTTCAGTTTCCCTTCTGTGCTAGCAGCGTATATTAGAATTGCCATATATTATAATACTTTTGCTTCGTTATGTAATAGTGCTACCAGTTCTTCCATGTTATCAGAATCCACGTATTTGCAATCTGTTTTTGCAGGTGGTAAAGTATATTTGGAAATGGTAACCGGATCTTCTACTGCGACAGCAGGCACCACATTAAGCGGTTTGCGCTTTGCGGTCATTATCCCTCTCATGTTTGGTATTCGCTGCTCTGCCATTCCTTTGGCGGCGCTGACTACGAATGGAGTGTCTACTTCTAGTATTTCCTCCCCACCTTCGATGTCTCTAGCGATGGTAGCGGTGTTGCCGCTAACTTCCATCGATGTTGCAAAAGAAATGAACGGCATATCCAGCATTTCTGCGACCATGGCTCCGACTTCTGCTCCGTTATAATCGATGGTTTCTTTTCCTAAAAAAACCATATCAAAACCTTGGGCTTTCGCATATTCTGCGATTTGTTTAGCCGTAAAGTAACCGCTGGTTGGTTCTGCGTCAATTCTGACAGCATCATCTGCTCCAATGGCCAATCCTTTTCTGATCACGGTATCGTTGGCAGCTGGTCCTACATTAATAATAGTGACGGTTCCTGTGCCTAACTGCTCCTTAAGTTCCAACGCACGTACTAAAGCATACCATTCGTCGTAGGGATTCATAATGAACTGAACGCCTTGGGTATTAAAGTTCGTATCGTTGTCTGTGAAGGAGATTTTAGTTGTTGTATCCGGTGTTTTACTAACACAAACGAGTAACTTCATATCTAATCTCTTATTTATTAAGTTTTCAATAATTTTTGAAAATTCATGCGCAAAGGTAATGATTCAAGTTGGAAATAGGAAGTAAGTGTTCGCAGAATTACTGAATTCTGGTGAATTTTGAGTTTGTTTGTGGTGTTAGTTTCTAATTGTGCTTGTAAAATTTTGGGAATCTTTGCCTGTTTTGCAAATTCTACCTAACAAAATAGAAATAGATCTATTTCCAACTCCAAGGCAGCCTTGCTCCCTGGGACGAGCGTGAAGATTGGATTTTTGCAGACGGATTGGTAGGAACTAAAGGTTCATAAAATTGAATAATATTCAGTTTAGCATTAAATTATGCCATTAAAAAACAAAAAATCAGTCAATCATGGAACTTGTATTTAGATGTTGTCTGGCTATCGCAGGGATTATAAATCTGCTTCCTTCCTTCTTAGCGTTTCTTCCCAATAAGATGAAGAGTTCTTATGGAATCGAAATCCCAGATGCCAGTTATGAATTGCTGCTGAGGCATCGGGCCGTGTTGTTTGGCATTGTAGGTGGAGTAATGATTTATTCCGCAATAACTAAAAAGTACTATTCATTGGCAGTGATTATTGGGTTGATCAGTATGGTTTCTTTTATAATTCTTTTGAAACTTGTGAATGGGGAAGTAAATGCTGAATTGCAGAAAATAATGAAAGTGGATGTTTTTGCTATAATTATTTTACTAATTGGGTTGGCTTTGTATAGTAATAGTAATAAATAAGTAGAAAGAAGAGAATCGAAGTTCCTCAGTGTTTACTTACTTAAATCATGATTTTTTATGACCTCAAATGGTTCAATGGGGTCCGGTTAAAATCTCAGTGACACGGCGCCTCTGCTTTCAATAAACACATCAGTCCAATAAAATTGACCAATTCCCAACCTAACAAATATATTTTTTCCAAAAATAAACAACAAATCCCCTTTTTTTTACGAATTTTACCAAATGAGCACAACCTCTCCAAGATTAGAACAACTCCTACAATTCCTAGCTGAATCCCCTGAAGATTCCTTCCTTCTATTTGCAGTAGCCAAAGAATATGAAGGGCTCAATGACCTGCCTACCGCCCTTACTTATTACCAGAAAATAAAATCAAACGAACCCGAGTACGTCGGTACTTACTACCACCTCGGAAAACTCTATGAACAACTAGAACAACCCGCCAAAGCCTTCGCCATTTACAAAGAAGGTATTGAAGTCACCAAAAAAGTAGGCGATCACCACGCCCTTAGCGAACTTGCAGGAGCCAAAATGAGCCTCGGCGATGACGAGGACTTCGAGTAAAACAAGCGCAATTAAGAATTTATCTATATTTGTTTAAGATCGCATGGCTGACCAAGACGTAGTCTTTTATAAATGTTAATTGCATGAAACAAATTATCTTGTTAATTGGACTATTGGTTTTTTTTACAAACGTTGGTTGCTCACAAAAAGAAGAAAATTCGATACCCAATAATTCTCTCTCTATGAATAGGTATTCAAATTATGACATAAATATTCTTTTCAAAGGTTCTATTGATATTGTTAAGAATAAAAACC
>CALLWB010000131.1 GCA_938016265.1 uncultured Saprospiraceae bacterium | reverse complement strand
ACATGATACTAGCAGAAGTGCTTGGTGGATTTTGATTTCACTTGTACCTGTTGTTGGTTTAGTATTGATCTATTTCTTAGCAAGTGATAGTACACCTGGTGAGAACAAATGGGGACCAAACCCAAAAGATCCTCACGCGTTAGCGGATGATTTAGCAGATCACTTAGTAGAATAGAATTTAAGAATTTTTTATATAAAATGGGTGTTATCTAAGTTTAGGTAATACCCATTTTTGCGTTGTACAGGAAGTGTCTATATGTTCAATAATTTTAGCCATCTACTACATCCGTTTTCAACAAAGAGAAAACATCCCAAGAAGTAAATTCCCCATCTTTGATTTCGTAGTCCCTCATTTTTCCTTCAAAACTAAACCCCAGTTTTTTCAAAGCCTTGCTAGAGTTGTTGTTTTCCGTATCAACATAAGCTTCAATCCGGTGCAATTCCATTTGTTCAAAAGCGTATTTGAAAACGCTTTTCGAAGCTTCATTCACCATCCCTTTTTTCCAATAACCTGGCAACAACCAAAATCCCAGTTCGGCTCTTCTGTGTTCGTATTCCCATTCGTTAAATCCAATAGCGCCATAAAATATTTGATCATCAGGAGAACAGATCGCCCACCACAATCCCGTTTTGTTTTTTTCTAAATCTGCAAACCAAGTCAATTGTCCTTTTGTAGCTTCTTTTGTTTCATAACGAACTCCATAGTGTTTTATAACATCCGGATGAGAAAGCCCGGTAAAGACATTGTCCAAGTCCGATTCAACAAATTGTCGGAGTAACAATCGATTTGTTTTAAGAATTGGAAACGGAGTGGACATGTGCTATGGGTTTAGTGAAACTCAATTTACGTCCTTATTTTATTTTTTCCAATAAATTCTTTTTTACATCTTTTAACCACTCTTCTTTTAAAATACTCAATACTATACTGTCGCGTCGACCTACTGCTTTTTTCATATGACTCCGAAGGATGCCTTCCACAGTGCAGCCGATATTTTTCATAGCCCTTATACTTCTTTCATTGGAAGCATCCGCCCTAAATTCAACTCGGTCTAGCTCTAGTTTTTCGAATGCAAATTCCAAGAGGAGTAATTTACAATTTCTGTTCAAACCAGTCCGCTGGTATTTTTTACCATACCAAGTATATCCCAGTTGAGTCGATTTGTTGAATTGTTGAAAATCATAAAACCGCGTACAACCTGCATAGGATTGATTCAACTTATCGTAAACAATAAACGGATATTGTTTCTGCTGACGTTTTGCTTCAAAGGCCTTTTCGAAATATTGTTCGAAAGGAGCTTTGCCGGCAGGAGAAATAGAAGAGTATTTCCAGATCTCTGGTTCGTTTAATGCAAAAGGCATCAAATGATCAAGGTCTGATTTTTTAAGTGGTCTCAGTAAAACCCGGTCATTTTCGAGTTGGTAATCCTCGTCAAAGTTTAGCTGCATAAGATTGTTTTTTATCCAAGCTCAAAAATAGCGTAAGTTTGCCTTTAAATAACCATCCAGTTTCTTGTTGATAAACGAACCAGTTCAAATATATAGGGAAGAAGACCACTAAACACATTAAATTTATTTAAAATTTGTATTCGTCAACTTTCCGTTTAACTTTGTATGGTTCTAACCAAATTAAAAATTGTATAAAACTGAAGTTGTAAGTATTTAATCATTGCTTAATAGCTTCGTTTAGCTCGGCATTTTCCTACCAAATTAATAATTCATTATTAACAAGAATAATATTTTCTAAACCTCCATTTTTAAAAGAAATTATGAAAAAAGAAACCATTTCGATTCATGGCGGATACAAATCTGAGCCAACAACTAAATCTGTAGCAGTTCCTATTTATCAAACTGTTGCATATGAATTTGACAATGCTCAACATGGAGCGGATCTATTTAACCTTGCAGTGCCAGGTAATATTTACAGTAGAATAATGAATCCTACTGTCGATGTTTTAGAGCAAAGAGTAGCAGCTTTAGAAGGTGGTATTGCGGCACTTGGAGTGAGCGCAGGATCTGCTGCAGTTAACTACTGTATTCTGAATTTGGCTGAAGCTGGTGATAACATTGTTTCTGCACCTCAGTTGTATGGAGGGACGTATACTTTGTTTGCACACATGCTTCCGAAGCAAGGGATCGAAGTACGCTTTGCAGAAAGCGATGACCCCAAGGACATGGCCAAATTAATTGATGATAAGACCAAAGCGGTCTATTGCGAGTCGATAGGAAACCCGGCTGGTAATATTTGCGATCTTGCTAAGATTGCAAAAATGGCCCATTCCAAAGGAGTGCCAGTGATTGTTGATAATACTGTAGCAAGTCCAGCATTGATCAATCCAATTGAACATGGTGTAGATATCGTTTTGCATTCAATGACCAAATATATTGGTGGACATGGTACAACGATTGGTGGGGTAGTAGTGGATAGTGGAAAATTCCCTTGGGCAAAACATGCGGATCGTTTTCCTCAGTTTGCAAATCCTGAGCCTTCTTATCATGGTGTTGTTTATAACGAAGCATTTGGTCCTGCAGCTTTTATAGCACGTATGCGTACCGTTGCACTTCGAAACACAGGTTCTGCTTTATCAGCATTAGCAGCATTCCAGTTGTTGCAAGGAATTGAAACATTGCCATTGAGAATGGAAAGACATTGTGAAAATGCAATGGCAGTTGCAAAGTATTTGCAGAAACATAAAATGGTCAGTTGGGTGAATTATGGAGGATTGAAAGAAAGTCCATATCACAAATTGGCTAAGAAATATTGTGGAGGTACACCTTCTTCGTTAATGACTTTTGGAATCAAAGGTGGATTTAAAAAAGCAGAGAAATTTTACGATGCTTTAGGAATCTTCAAGAGATTGGTGAATATTGGTGATGCCAAATCCTTGGCTTGTCATCCAGCTTCTACAACGCACAGACAAATGTCTGCTAAAGAACAAGCTAGCGCAGGGGTAACCCAAGATTTAATTAGATTGTGTGTTGGAATTGAACACATTGATGATTTGATTGCGGATTTGGAACAGGCGTTCAAAGCTGCGAATAAGCGGAAGTAAGTTTGCAGGTTTTTACCACGGATTGTTTTCTGTGGATGTGTTTTTTAACCACGAATTGAAGTAATTTTAAAACGAACCAGCGTGTATTTAATTAGATACGATTGTTTGTTTTATTACCCTTTAATTCGTGGTTAACTTTTTTTACGGTAGATCCTCTTTTATTCTGTGCATCTGTGGTTTAGGTTTTTTACTTTTATTCCACCATACCGATCTTGTAAATCTCCTTAAGCTCTTGTCCATTCATCCCATACTCTACAGATTTCTTATACAAGTCAAGATTAATCGTTTTATTGATCGAGGCATCAAAAAGATAAATGGTCCACTCGTCTCGATTTCGCTCTTCAAAAGTAAAAGCAACCGTACCGCTTGGCTTGTTTTTTTCTTGCCAGGTCTTTGTACCTTGAACCTGCTCGAATACGCCAACAGGAACTCCATTTACATCTTTAAAATGCACTTTAGTAGCAACCAAAGCATTGCGAACACTTTCACTTTTTAATATGCTGTATAATTTTCCTTCA
>CALLWB010000130.1 GCA_938016265.1 uncultured Saprospiraceae bacterium | reverse complement strand
TAGTACCCTTGCAGAAAATTGGCGAGTAGAGGTGTTTGAGTATTGACGTGTGGTGGAGTGATTTTTCTCTGAATAGCCATTATTTAGCATCCCCTTCAAAAAACAAAATCGCAAACCATTATTAATTAGTGATTTGCGATTAAGTTCAGTGACCCCGCCGGGACTCGAACCTTTTATTTCTCCTTTGTTCTGCTTTTATCTTGTTTTCATTCATAATTCAATATAAACAGAGGTTTTAGATAAAAATACTTTACTACTCGAAAGGATGAATTAAAAAATTATGACAGTAAATATGACAGTAAATAGCTAAAGGTTTTGTATCTTGTAGGTAGAGGAGCAGCTCCTCGAAGTGTTCTCAAATTACTTACAAAATTATAGCTATGCCTAAAGCAAAATTTTACCTCGACAAACCTGAAAAAGACTACACCTACATAATGATGTCATTCGCATATCATGGGAAGCGAGTAAGATACTCCAGTCAACAGAAAATCAAAACGAAGGATTGGAACGATAACAAAAGGGAGGTAAGGCAGTCCTACGAGAATTATGCATTCTTAAACCAGCACCTCAAGACCTTATCGAATAAGGTGGATGAGTACTATTTGGAGTACAAGACTAAAGGAATCATTCCAACCCCAAAACAATTGAGGGAGAAACTAGATATTTACAACAACCGAGCTAAGGAAGTTCAGAAGTTGACGCTCTTTGAATTTATTGAGTCTTACCTTGTTGAGATCAAAGGCAAACGAGCAGTATCAACCATCAAAAGCCACAGGAAGATATTTAACCACTTGAAAAAATATGCAAAATCCAGAAATCGAACCTTAGATTTTGAGGACATAGATTTAGAGTTTTACCACGATTACCTTGACTACCTTTACGAGGCTCCTAATATGTTTGGTCTAAATACCGCTGGAGACCATATCAAGCATATCAAGACCTTCCTGGGTGTTGCAACTGAAAAAGGAATTAACACCAACCTAAAGTTTAGAGGTAAGTTATTCAAGAAACCAAGTGAAGAAACCACTGCAATCTATTTGAATGTGGACGAATTAGGATTAATCTACAATTTGCAACTAGAGAAGTTTTCAAGGCTGGACAACGTAAGAGACTTGTTCATAGTTGGCTGTTATACGGGGCTTAGGTTTGGAGATTTTTCCAGACTCACGAACGATAACATCTTAGAGCGTAGGGACAATGACGGCCGACCATATCGAGTATTA
Organism: uncultured Saprospiraceae bacterium; assembly: GCA_938016265.1. Classification (GTDB taxonomy): domain Bacteria; phylum Bacteroidota; class Bacteroidia; order Chitinophagales; family Saprospiraceae; genus JAHDHB01. Next base: position 34,172 of record CALLWB010000130.1, on the reverse strand, counting down.
AGAGTATTTACCAATAAGACTGGAGCGACAGTAGAAGTACCTTTAACTCCACATGTTAAAGCAATATTTGAAAAACATTCATTAGGTAAGGGTTATGTGATCCCTAGGAGCATCTCAAACCAGAAAATGAATGAGTACCTTAAGGAGCTGGGACAGATAGCAGGATTAACGGAGAGGGTTCTCAAGGCCAAATCTAAAGGAGGTAAACGGATAGAGGTATCCAAGAAAAAATATGAATTGATTTCTACACATACTGCCAGACGTTCCTTTGCTACTAATGCGTTTTTGGCTGGGGTCCCAACTATTTCTATTATGAAAATAACAGGTCACAAGACCGAAAAAGCATTTATGAAATACATCAAAATCAGTGAAGAAGATAATGCCCGTATTAATTCAACGCATTTGTTTTTCAATGAGGTTCCTATGGCTGCCGTTAAGTAAAAATATAATATGTATATACATTGTATATCAAAAGTAATACGAAAGTAATACGATAAACGAAAGATTTAGTTGTTATTAACAGAAAATGAAACAAATTGTTAGTAAATAATCCGAATGAGATTGTAAAACTTGATAAAAGTACGTATATTGAAGTAATAAAATAAACCATACCAAATGAAGCCCGTAAACACCTTAATCAAGATCCATGAATTTAGATTTAAGAATAAATGGCTTCAACTTAAAAGAAGCAATTGAAGAAGCGGTCACTCGGGCCATTAGTAACAGTCAAACGAGTGAAAGCAAAAGTGAAGAAACGAAGTTACTAACCAGGAAAGAAGCAGCGGAGATACTTAGTATTTCCCTGCCAACATTAAATACCTATACCAAAAAAGGTAAATTGAAAGCCTACAAGATTGGCAGAAGTGTACGGTATAAAGAGGAGGAACTTATGGAGGCTTTAAAGTCAGTTAAGAAATTCGGTTCACAGTAAGAAACATTTTATTCCTGCCAGATATTCAAAAGGCTATTTTTTTACCTGGCAGGATTTGAAATGTCTATGCCTACTCTTTGTCCAGTAGGCCCTTAATTTTATTTACTAATACCAAGGGTAAATATAACTAAAATTTTAGTTAAAGTGTTGCTCTAATGGAGAAATAATGCAATTATGAAAGGTGCAAAGGCGACCTTTAAAGATAGTAATAAGCGGAGGAAACAAACAGTAACTAAAGGCTCTAAAGAGAAGTTAATGTCCGTTCTCCCTATAAAGATTGACACCCTACTTTGTTCTATTGCTGAAGATCCTAGAACAAAAGGTAAATGTCGAAGTATGGTAAATACCTTATTCAGTATGTACGCAAAAGAAGGCTTGCTGTTTGACGAACCAAAGCAGATACCTTGCTCCTTATTAAAAAAGACATTCGGAGAGAATTACATCAAGTCCTGGAGGATCATTCAAGAGTTAGGGATTATTCAAACAGACGACTATTACACCACCTATAACCACGAATGTAAGTCGTACCATCTAAATCTTGAGCTAATAGACGATAACTTCAAAACGGTCTCCTATGAGGCTAAGGTTTACAAGGATCAGCAAAACGAACCAATCCAGAAAAAAACGCGCTCCCTACTAAAGAATTTAAGAGTTCCGATTAAAGAGGTACGTAGTTATATAAACGACTATGCTGCTAGTGAGGAAGCTGTACACCATCTTAAATTTGACGATCAGATAACAGAGACTTATTTTACTTTAAGGCTCCCCAGCTTCGAAATAAGAGACAAGCACTTCCCTAGCTTCAAAGGAGGAAGTAGGAGCTTAAAGTGTGAATGTTCAATTAGAACAGCGCGAAAAATAGCAGCAAGCGAAGGACTCACATTAATTCAAGACAAAAGAAAGTTCTACCTTCAGGATAAAACCAAGTACCTCCGCCTAAAGCGACAGCATATATTTTGCAATTACTACAGGTCCGCTCGACTGCTATACAACAAGCAAGTAAGAGCGAACCGAAATAGTTCTAATTTGAGACTTGATACCAACTTGACCAACATGCCAGGTATACTACTTTCGTTCTTCAAAATTGATGGTCAGCATTTAGTAAACATCGACTTGAAAAATTCACAGTTCCTTATATTGGCTTGGAAGCTTGAAAAGTACCTATTGAAGCCTCTAAAACTAAACGATTTAGAAAAATCAAAATGTGTCAGCCGCATTTTTCACCTGGATAGGGTTTATATTAATAAATACAAAGGAAAGGGAGGAAATGTAGACAAGAACATAGAAATTCAAGAGAATTTTACTAGTGAGTCTTCCACTCAACGGACACAAATTGACTTAGAAAGCAATGAAGGAACAAACCGACTAGCTTATATGTGCGTAAAAAGTACCCAGCAATACGTATTAAAAAACGCTGGAAGTACTGATTTTACAGAAGGTCTGTCTCGTTTTGTAGAACTTGCAAAAAGTGGGCAACTATACGAGTACATCCAAGACAATTTATATTTGTCTCTTGGAGACCAAGGAAGAAAGGAAGCAAAGCGGATCATGTTCGAAATATTCTTTTCCAAACATAAAAACTATACCAGCTCCAAAAATAAACTAAAGGAGTTGTTCCCGTTCGTGATTTATCTAATAGACGAATTTAAAAAAGAGTTCGGAGATAATCAGTTTGCAATAGAACTGCAACTGATAGAGAGCCATCTGTTTATTGATACTATTCTTAATACTTTACTGGAGCAGGGATACACCGTATTTAGTAAACACGATTCTATCCTATGTCGTGAAATGGATTTGAATAGGGTTGAGGGAGTTGTTCGCTCCATACTAGATAGGCAAATTGGTATAGACGAATATCAATTGCACATCGAATAATTTAGGGGCTTACTAGGGCCTTGTAAGGGGCTTGTTGAGGTTGTAGTAGGCCCTGATTTGAATTTTTCAGTAGGGGACAAAATTGGGAATTGTTGGTCTATCAATATCTCAATAAGGATAACAAAAGTTAACACCAATTAAGCCCTCCTATAAACGATTCTTTTCTTCTTTGGGTATTGTGTCGCCGTATGCTCATAAAGCTTCAACAACGCGCTTATTTTGTCGTGTAGGGTTATTCTAATAAGACCGTCCTTAGAAACTTCCAGCCGTTTAATAGCAGCAAGAGCTTCCGGTGCAATGTCTTCACTATTTTTCAATTGAAAGGTGGAGCCGTCAAAACGTTCTATAAAGTCCGCAATGTTGGAAAATCCAATTTTGATTAACTCATTCACTACCATATCATTTGAAATGTTTAGTCGATAGTTACGGTCCTCCTTTGCTTTACAAATTGCCTCCTGGATAGCTTGGACACCTAAAAGCCGTACCGCTTGCTCCTTTGCCGTATGAGGACTGTATCCGGCTCTTATAGCAGCCTGTTTGCCGTTTAAGTCCTTCAGATACTCCAGAGCAAATAATTGATGTCTTGCTTTCATCTTATTCCAAGTTTTTCCAGTACAAATACCTTGTGTTCTTCTAGGGATTTAGGTTATTTTCCATAAGCTCGTTATAAGCTCCCATGTTTTCTAGGAATGCAAAACATTCCATCCAGCGTGCATCATCTAAATAATTGAGTCGCTTGTTCAACTTTTGAAGTCGCTTGAACCATTTGGTTTGTTCCCCGTTGTACCTCCACTTTGAATTTTTTGTATTTTGTTTCTCGATCAGCTCTTTTAGTTCTTTGCCTCGTTTCAGGTTCCAATAGTTCGTATTGTGAATGTCTCGTTTTGCGACCATCTGAACTTCATAAAAAATGTTGTTACCAAAGTACTGACGGCTCCTGAAGTAGTCAAAACCATTACGAGTATAGAGCGTTTTGCATCGTCTATTTGTACTAGGGCATTTAAAAAACAATACCTCCCCAATACCTAGATTTGACGGTATAGATTCTATATCTATTCTATCCTCAATTTTTACAGTTTTCCCATGGCGAGAAATACCGTAAGACAATATGATGTACCTCGTTTGTCCTAGATTGTAGGAATGAATTTTAATGCTTCCTGACGGCCTATCTCCTCGGGTCCAATGATAAGAACCACTTACTTCGCATCCAGGTCTAAAGAATCCACTCCTTTTGAGATCTGAAATATTTAATCGCATACACTCCTTTGTGCTACAGGCTCCCGTTGTATAACGTCCCATTTATTATTTTTTTGATTTGCTAGTTAAATTGTTATTTCTCCCAGCTTTTTAATAGCTCGAATAATGTTGTATTGATATAGTTGTCAGTTGCTTGGTGCATCCCGTTTGCTATTTGGCAAAGTTCTGCAAGTTGCTCCCGTGCTGCGTTGGTCAAATGGTGGAACGGGTAGAGGTTAGTTTTTTCCTCATCTATCAAATCGGATAGGCTACTGATACGGAAAACAGGCAGATTGTCAGTAAGGTCAACCAAATCAATAATTTTTTGAATAGCTGCTTGTAGTTCCTCTTGTGGCTTGCTTGGCTCGTAGCTATGGGGACTGGATAGGATTGCCTTGATACTTTCATACAGTTGGTTATTTATTGCGGTGACGCTGCTTAAATAGTCGTTGGTTACCTTTCGGTATTGTCTGACTACAAATTTTGAATGCTCATTGAGTAAGGAATCCATTTGATTTGGTATTTAGTAGAAAAAAGTTTTCAACAAATACAAATATAGAGGCATTGATTGTATTTTCAAATTCTGAATAAAACTATTTGCCTTATGTTTGCGATCATGGTGCAAATCAGACGTGTCTACATATTGATCCTAGATGATAAAATCATAGATGTCTGGACGAACTTGAAAAAGTTGTGTGCAGATATGCGCGAGGATGATGGTGTGTTTCCTTCTTATTGGACCTTAGCCCGACTATCTAAAGAAGCAAAGGAACTTGGTTTATTGAAAGTAGAGGCTAAAGACGGCAAAGTTTACACTATCGAAATTCGATTTGTACGGTAGTTGTTTCTGTTCCTTTGGGAATATGACAGACTAATATTTATCGGATAAAATCGAAAAAGCTGCGGAGAGCTGCGAGAAAAACACATAAAGTCAAAAATTGAATATTTGTATTTCATTCACTAACTTAGCAAAACTGTGACACCCCAAAAATAACCCGTAACGTTATGACTGAAGCTGATACTCGAGCAAATTATATCGACCCTCAATTAAAAGATGCTGGCTGGACCGGAGAAATGATAATTCGTGAAAAGTCTTTTACTGATGGGAAGAAAATAGGAGGAGGCAAACGAGGCGAGCAGTTAATACCAGATTACCGACTCATTTACAAGAACAAAACACTCGCAGTACTAGAAGCAAAAAAGCGAGACCTCCACCCTACCAGCGGACTAGAACAAGCTAAAAATTACGCTAAGAAACTAAAACTACAATTCGCGTATTCTAGCAATGGGCTCAAAATATACGAGTTTGATATGCTTAATGGAACAGGCCAATATATTGAAACCTATCCAACACCAGAGGAACTATACAACCGTATCCACCAACCCAACGAAATAAGAGATAAAGTTTTCGAAACTGGATTTTTGACAAGGGAAGGAATGACTCCTCGCTTTTATCAAGAGCTGGCAATTAACAAGGCAGTTGAGGCAATTACAGACCATAAAAAAAGGGTATTGCTAGCACTGGCAACAGGAACAGGAAAGACGTTCATTTCCTTCCAAATCATTTACAAACTATTCCAGGCCCGTTGGAATGTTGACGGGGCACATAGACGGCCTAAGGTGTTATTCCTGGCAGATAGAAATATCTTAGTTGACCAGGCAATAAATACATTCAATCCACTAGAAAAAGAACTAACCAAAATAACAGGTGCAGAAATTCGAAAAGCTGGAGGAAAAGTACCAACTAACTTTAGTATTTACTTTGCTATTTACCAGGCGGTGAGTGACTCCGAGCGAGAAACCGAGGACGGCTATTTTAGAGACTATCCTACTGACTTTTTCGACTTGGTTGTAATTGATGAATGCCACCGAGGAAGCGCAAACGAGGAGGGAAGCTGGCGCGAAATACTGGACCACTTCGGGAGTGCAATACACCTAGGACTTACCGCAACACCAAAACGACAGGACAATGTTGATACCTACAATTATTTTGGAGATCCTGTATATGAGTATTCACTAAAGGAAGGTATAAACGATGGGTTCTTGACTCCCTATAAGGTTATGCGTATTACGACCAATATTGATGAGTTCAAATACTCCTATCATGAGGATGTAGTAAGAGGAGAAATTGACGAGGACAAAACATACACCATTAAAGACTTTAATAGGACTATTTACCTACCAGAGCGCCTAGATTTAATTGCCCGTACCATCTTGACGAATATCCGACCACTAGATAAAACGATTGTCTTTTGTGTCGACCAACCCCATGCAGCAAACCTTCGAGACTTCATAAATAAGCACAAAAACAATAAAGACCCTGATTATTGTGTACGAATTACCAGCGATGAGAAAAAAGTAGGAAGGAAGTATTTAGAACAGTTTCAAAACAATGATAGAGACATTCCTACCATTGTGACCTCCTCCCAAATGCTGACAACCGGAGTAGATGCGCGAAACGTTCGTAATATCGTCCTAGCTCGTACTATAAATTCAATGACCGAGTTTAAACAAATCATTGGCCGAGGTACTCGCTTATTTGACAATAAGGACTACTTTACTATTATTGATTTTACCGGAGCAACTGTACTATTCGAAGATAATGACTGGGACGGACCACCAGAGGAAGAAACAAAAATCACAGTCAATCTGGAGGAAGGAACTGAACCGGAAATAATAGGAGGAGAAACCGACACCGGAGATACAGAGCAACCAATTGACGAACCACCACCAAGAGAAAAAATAGAAATTCGATTACCCAAAGACCGTGTTTTGAGAGTAGAAGACATTCAAATTAAATACCTCAATGCAGACGGTAAACCAGTAACAGCAAGTCAACTGCTAACCGAGCTAATAGGCCACTTACCATCCTTGTACAAAAACGAGCAACAACTTCGAGATATTTGGTCAGACCCTAATACTAGACTAGAGCTACTGGAGCACCTTAAAAGCATTGGCATAGGAGACCAACAGCTCCAGGATTTTAAAGGGATGTTTGAATCTCCCAATAGCGATGTATTTGATATTTTAAATCACATTTCCCATAGTAAAGAGATTTTAACTCGTAAATTGCGCGCTGCCAAAGTCAAAGACAACGAGCAGTTTTTTAAAGTCTACAGCAATCTCAAAGCTCAACACTTTTTAAAATTCCTACTCGAACGATACGAGGCGGACGGCATCAAAGAACTAAACCGCGACAACCTAACTGAATTGATGAAACTAAATAAGAGTGCAACACAAAGAGAAGTAATAGCCGGATTTGGAGGCAATCAGAAAATAGTAGATGCATTCTTAAATTTGCAGCGTGAATTGTACAAAGTTTCCTAATTACCCGTTTTTTTAATCAAATTTTATCTACCAAAATACTTTATGTCCCTACAACAGAAAATAGACCGAATAACCGACATCCTAAGACGTGACGATGGTATCAGTGGAGCGATGCACTATACCGAGCAGATAAGCTGGATTTTGTTTTTACGCTACCTAGACAGCCTCGAGAAACAAAAAGAAGATGAGGCATTCCTGGACGGCAAAGAATACACCTACATCATAGATGAGCGGTTCCGCTGGAATACCTGGGCATGTCCCAAAGATGAAAACGGGAAACTGGACCACAAAAAAGCATTGACCTCCGATGATCTTAAAAATTTTGTAAATGGGGAGTTGTTCCCATACCTCAAAGGATTTAGTGATACCAACCCCTATGCACTCAAAAACAAGATCAAAGGGATATTTGAGTACCTAGACAACCGGATAGCAAATGGGTCCACAATGCGCGAAGTATTGGATATTGTTAATGAGTTAAATTTTGATACCGATAAACTAGAACTATCCAACATCTACGAGAAGCTCCTAAAAGGCATGGGAGCTGACGGAGGCAATTCTGGCGAGTTCTACACACCTAGAGCCGTAATAGAGGCAATGGTTCAAGTAGTCGCTCCAGAGATAGGAGAGACCGTTTATGATGGTGCAGTAGGTACAGGAGGTTTTTTAATTCAGGCATTTAAGTACCTACAGAAGAAAATCAAAAAGACCGGAGATATTGAGCAACTGCAATACCACACTTTTTTTGGAAACGAAAAGACACCACTGGCATACATTATGGGAATGATGAACATGATACTGCATGGCATGGAAAGTCCGAACATTGCCAAAATAAATACCCTTACGGAGAATATCCGAGATTTTCAGGAGGGTAACAGACACAACATTATACTAGCAAATCCTCCCTTTGGTGGGAAGGAAAAAAGCGAGATACAACAGAACTTCCCGATCAAAAGCAATGCAACAGAGTTGCTATTTATGCAGCATTTTATGAAGATGTTACGTACTGGAGGTAAGGCTGCAATCGTAGTACCTGAAGGCGTTTTATTCCAAACCAACAACGCATTCAAGGAGCTAAAGGAGGAGCTACTGGAGCACTTCAATTTACATACCATAGTAAGTTTGCCCGCTGGCGTATTCTTGCCTTATAGCGGAGTAAAAACCAACATCATCTTTTTTGAGCGCACCGGAGGCACTTCAGATATTTGGTATTACGAAGTAGAGCCACCTTACAAGCTCACTAAAAACAAACCAATCAACTCGGACCACCTAAAGGAGTTTGTTGAACTATACCACAAACGAACAGTCACAGATAAGTCCTGGCTGGTTAAGGTGACAGATATTGAGGACTTCGATTTATCCGCAAAAAATCCAGCAAAACAAGTAGAGATTATCCACCAGGAGCCAGGAAAAATTTTGGGCGCGATTAAAGAGAATGACGTGACTATAAACCAATTAATGAACGAGGTAGAAAGTATTTTGAATGAAGGATAATAACAAACTGCCCAAAGGTTGGGAGGTAAAAAAACTGGGTGAAATTTTAGACTTCAAAAATGGAATAAATTTTACCAAAGAACAAAGAGGCGATACCGTTGGGATTTTAACTTTAGATGTGAAAAACATGTACTCCAAAGGTTTGGAAGTTACTACTGATAGATTATATAGGGTAAATAAAACAATCAAGGAGGAGTATCTTTTAAAGAATAATGACATTCTATTCGTTAGGTCTTCTGTAAAAAAAGAAGGGGTTGGCTGGCCATGCTATTTTGAAGAACAAAGTGAACCTATAAGCTTTTGTGGGTTTATAATTCGAGGACGTCCTAAACTTGAATTTAACCCTGAATTTTTGACTTATATTTTAAGGTGTGGAACATTAAGAAGGAACCTCATTGCTAGAAGTAGTCAAGCAACCATAACCAATATTAATCAAAATTCGTTGTCGAAAATTAATGTACCCCTCCCTCCCCTCCTAGAACAAAAACGAATAACCCAAAAACTAGACAACCTATTCCAGCGCATAGACAAAGCCGTAAGCCTAGTAAAAACCAACATCGAAGCAATCCCAACACTCAAAGCCTCCATTTTGGACAAGGCATTCAAGGGACAACTATTTGGAGGAGTCGCTATAGGGAAGAACGGACTGCCTGAAGGCTGGGCTATAAATCAATTAACCAGTGTAGTCGATTTTATAGGAGGTTCACAACCACCTAAATCTGTTTTTTCACAAGACCAGAAAAAAGATTATGTTAGACTAATTCAAATACGAGATTATAAATCAAATAAATATGTTGTTTACATTCCTAAAGAACGAACAAAGAAATTTTGTAAAGTAAATGATGTAATGATTGGAAGATATGGCCCACCAGTATTTCAAATATTAAGAGGGTTGGAAGGGGCGTACAATGTAGCATTAATGAAAGCCACCCCTAAAACAGACGAGATTGATAATAACTATCTGTTTTGGTTTTTAAAGAACCCAAGTATCCAAAATTATATCATTGGAATTTCTCAACGAGCAGCAGGTCAAAGCGGAGTTAACAAAAAGGCATTAGAGGCTTATGAAATAAATTTACCACCACTACCAGCGCAAAAGCGAATCACTAAAAAAATAGACAACCTATTCCAGCGACTAGACCAAACCAAAACCGAATACCAGCAAAAACTCAATTCCTTGGAGGCTCTTAGATCCTCCATCTTAGACCAGGCATTCAAAGGGAAGTTATAGAGTCAATTGGCTACCCTCCGAAAAAAAACGACAGTAACCACGACAGTAAAAACAAAAAACGCCCTGCAACCATTTGATTAACAGGACATTGTTTTTAATTGTTGTGACCCCGCCGGGACTCGAACCCGGATCTAAAGTTTAGGAAACTCCAATTCTATCCCTTGAACTACAGGGTCAGCAATAAGCAGCCAACAACATTGTCGTCACCAACCCACTTATTTAACTGCAATATTAATCAATATTATAGAATCAAGCAATGATTTTTTGTTAATGGTGGAATGAGATTCGTTAATCATCGGCTGGGTAGATCGCACTGGTCTGGCGTCGTCGTGGTTTCATCGCTTTTTGAACTGCCGAAAGTCGGACCACATTCAAAACCCTGCGGGAGCGTCCTGGAAGGTTAAAGATCTGTTAAGACATACGAATTTGTTCACATCTATTGTTTAAGAGATAACCATTTTTCAAAACGATCAAACTGTTATCTTATGAATACTTACGTAAAATCAATGGTAGTGCTGCTTTTGGCAGTCGGACTACAAAGCTGCGAGTTACCTCAAAATGAAAAAACAAGCAGTAAAAAATCAAAAAAGTCTTCAAAAAAGAAGTCTACCAAGAAGAAAAAAAAGGGCAATGAACCCGCTCCGATTGAAGAAATCAGTATGAGCAGTTATCTGCCACGGCTCAATGAAAGTCCGCTGGGCAGCCGAAGCAAAGAAGAAATACCAGAGATAGAGGTTGATGCTGATAAATCAGGATACATCAATAATAATTATCAGGGCCTTAGCATGAACCAACGGAAGATGGTCGATCAAATAAACGCCTATAGAGTAAAAGGATGTACTTGTGCCGGGCAATACTTCAAACCCGTTGCGCCACTAAGAGTAAACAGTAAACTGACCAGAACCGCTTCCTACCATGCCAGCGACATGAAAAATAAACGCCGACTTTCGCACAAAGGTAGAAATGGCCAGGGAATGGCCACCAGAATCAAAAGTGACGGCTACAACTATCAGGAAGCCTCTCAAAACATCACCAACAATTCCAGTGCGCCTGGGGAAGCACTTGTTTATCTGATGAGAAATCCGAAAAACTGTGCAAATATCATGCGGGCTGAATTCACCGACATCGGGATTGGGCAGGCAGGAACGTACTGGACACAGTTGTTTGCAAAACCAATAATCAACACTTTTCCTAAAGATCCGTTTTACAAAACACAAACCGTTTCTTACTCCACCAACTCTGCTTTCCGAAATGAAATGTTGAGGGAAGTCAATTCTATTAGAACGAAAGGCTGTTACTGCGGCAAAAAATACTATGAGCCGGTACAACCATTGTCATGGAATACCAAGCTGGAAAAATCATCCTACCTGCACTCCAGAGATATGGCGAGAAGGAAAACGCTTACTCACACAGGAGGAGACGGATCAGATATCGGCAAACGGGTAGAACGGGTAGGCTACAACTATAAATCTGCTGGGGAAAATGTCTCTGTTCGAAAATACTCCTTAAAATCTGCAGTCCAGGGCTGGAAAAAAAGCCCCAAACACTGCATTAACATGATGCGTGCTGAATTTACAGAAATGGGTGCCGCTGAGTTTGAACATTACTGGACACAGAACTTTGGTATGCAGCAGCGGTAGTCATTTGTAGGGAGAAGCAAGTGGATGGAGCGAGATTCAACTTTTGGGAAAATTAGCACGACTAGTTTTCCCAAAAGGCATCCTCCCTCCAGCGGAGCGGTCTCAAAGTCCCTCAAAGACAGTCTCTCCCAAAAGTCAAGCATTATTCCACTAAAATCATTACCTTGAAGTAAATCAAGGAATATGAGCCACGATCACTCACATGACCATTCCCATCATGGTCATCACCACCACCATACGGATACCTCCAATATCAAAGTGGCTTTTTTCCTAAATTTAGGATTTACTATAATCGAAATTATCGGCGGAATCTTAACCAATAGTGTGGCCATTCTATCGGATGCGGTGCATGATTTGGGGGACTCCCTTTCTCTGGGATTGTCTTGGTATTTTCAGAAGTTGTCCGGTAAAAAAGGGGATCATCGGTATACATTTGGGTATCGACGCTTTTCCTTGCTTGGGGCGATTATCAATTCGGTAATTTTGGCCGCGGGTTCTGTCTTTGTTCTGACCCAGGCTATTCCTCGGCTTTGGCACCCACAAGAAACCCATTCTGAAGGCATGTTTTTGTTGGCAATTCTGGGAATCCTGGTCAATGGAGCGGCTGTAATTCGATTGAAACGAGGCAATTCTATAAATGAAAAGGTGGTCATGCTACATCTTATGGAAGATGTACTTGGTTGGGTAGCGGTGTTAATAGGATCGGTGGTTATTTATTTTACAGGTTGGACGATTATCGATCCAATTTTGTCCATCCTAATTATGATCTACATAATAGTGAATATTTATAAAAATATTAGACATACCTTTTCAATTATTCTGCAAGGCGTCCCGGAGAACATAAATGTTGCGGAGATTGAACAACTGTTAACTAATATGGATTCAATTAAGGATATTCATGACTTACATATTTGGTCTATGGATGGCAATTATAATGTGATGAGTGTTCACTTGGTCCTGGACAAAAACTATTCAATTCTTGAATTAGCGGACATCAAAAAACAAGTGCGTGAGCGGATGAAAAACTATCCCATTCAACACCTCACTTTGGCTACAGAATGTGAACAGGAAGAATGCGAGTTAGTTGATTCTTGTTGATACAAATCGATTTCAGCAGTTAATAAGTAAATCACTGTCTCTCTTTGGTCGCTAAGTGAAAATTTTGTTTCATTTTGCCTCCTTTTTTAATATTTAACACTTTATGAAAAAACCAATTGGTATTACAAAATGCCAAACAAAATTGATTTTTTTATTATTTTCTGTGACGGACAACAGGAAAGGATTCGGTCCAAATTTACTTGTATAAAATTTAGTTTTTTTCCACAGCGCTCTAATACAGATCACACAGGAACTGGGCTAGTGATTTCTCCTTGCAAAAAACTTAATCCGTAAAATTTAGTTAGAATATCCACCTCAAGAAGGAATAACCATCTTCATTTCACCGTACGGTAACATCAAATTAAGCGTCACAAAATAAATAATTGTTACTAATAAATTATATACATTTCTATTACATTGCGACGCAATCATCTACTCTCCGGCAATTTGCCAACGTGATAAACCTAATATTAATTATGAAGTCTAACATCCTAACCAAAAGAGAGTTGCAGGTCCTGGAAGGTATCCTTCTAGAACAAACTTCGTCTGAAATTGCTAAAGAGCTATGGATTAGCAAGCGCACAGTGGAGTCTCATAGAAGAAACATAATGATCAAAACCAAATCAAAAACATTGGTTGGGCTTATGAAATTTTCTATTCAGAATGGCCTGATTGAAGACTATCTTTTTACTCGTCCAACCATAAAGTCTAATTAACAGGCAGCAATTCATTGTATAAATTTTCAATACTTATTCATTAAAAAAATTCAAGTCTAATCCGAATAATTCTGCTCCAAAACTGTTACTTTTGGATATGGATTTATCAAAAACACTAGAAGAGATTGTAATGGAGTCCGCTAGGGATCTTGCCCAGTTGACCTCCGTAGAAGTAAAAATCAAGCCCGCACCCAACAAATGGTCGAAAAAGGAAATACTTGGTCACCTGACCGATTCGGCCATCAACAATCACAGAAGATTCATCATTGCTCCTTCTCAAAATGATCTCGTTTTTGATGGCTATGACCAGGATGAATGGGTTCGAAGTAACAACTACCAGGCAAAAAGCTGGAAAGGAATGATCCACTTCTGGAGCATGTACAATATACAACTGGTCGATTTGATCGCCACCATTCCCGATGAAGTAAAGCTCAAACAATTCGATAAACATAATTTTCACCTTATGGGAATGCTCCCTTACAAAGCCGAGCAACCCGGTACGCTCGAACACCTCATCAAAGATTACGTCTTCCATCAGGAATACCACCTTGCCCAAATATTACCAGATTACGTCAGAAGACTAGGAGCCAGTGCTCCTGCTGATTCTTGAGTAGAAGGTTGAGCGTCTCGTTTTGATGTGCAAAAATTATTGGTAGAGGGTAAAAGGACAAATACAGACTCCCCTTTACTATTATAAACGAAGTCCCTCTACTACAAGAATGGCAAAAAAATCAAAAATTGGGCTTAAACTGTACCTTCACTCCAAACAACCGACTATCCGGCAACTGCCGCTGCGTCAACCGCCACAAAAAATCGATTCGCATAGCGCGCCCGATATTTTCAATCCCTACTCCTGCTTCCACATAAGCCCCCTCAATATCCCGCAAACCGTAAGCCTCCTGCAAAAAAGCCGAATTTTCATCGGTCAGCGACCCTGTAACCAACCTAGTAGAAATCAAACTCCTTAACTTCAACTTCCGAATGCCAGGTATCAGATTAAAAAGCAGGCCATCAAACTGATGTTGGAGCCACAGAGAAGCCCAGGTATCACTGGCGTATTCAAAATCATTCATCATATTGTAGCCCCATTTGTTAAACCCCCAGCCCTCGTTGCCGGTATGAATCTTCAGCAAGGGAAACGGGACTGTTCCAAACAATTTCCCGGTATACACTTCTAGGGTCGTATGCCCCAAACCTGAATTTAGCTTTTGTGCTAGTCCCAACTCTAGTCGATGGTAATAAAAATCGCTCCCGAGCACGCCCTTCGGGCTAAACGAATAATCTGCCGTGATGTAAGGTCGAGCAAACTGAAAAGGGGAGCCCACTTGCCGGGTGTCTTTCTGTTTATTGGCCACTGTCCACTTTACTTGCAATTGAAACTCGATGGTCTCAAAATGATCCTTTCCTGCGACCAATGGAGCACCTGATTCATCCAAAAACTCGTATGCTCCAGGCCAGGAATAAACCGTCTTATGAGTCGCAGCAAATCTATTGATCAATCCTTTTACAAATTCCTTTTCATAATAAAGATTTCCTTCCCGGAACAGGAACAAATTGTCCAGTGGATAGTTTCGAAATAAAGATTGGAAAAACCGATCATAGGACCACCACCGATTGTATACATAGTCATACGACCAATCATACCGATAATGCCCTCCGACAGTGTGCCATAAGAAGTTTTTTCGCCGTAGATGAGTTTCCGCCCAAACATGATATTTCCACAGTTTATCCTTGTCCCCATAAGCCAGATAGGTATTAAAATGAAATTTTTCTCGAAGAATAAACTTATGATTTTTAAGGCCAAACTTAAACCGGTTTCCCTCTAACGCATTCCAACTCAAAAATTCATAAAATCGTCCAAATTCGATCGGCCCTGCTCTAAGAAAACCCGTTCTGCCACCATGTACCAACCAAAACAACCGTTTGTATGCCTTCGTCGACTTTACAGAATCCAGCATGTTAAAAATCCCTTGCTCTTGCCTGGTCAACTTCAAATGGCGGTGTTGTAGCCAATAGTCTTCCTTTCGGCTCCATGCCTGATCATCCATCGACACTAAATCTCCTTGAAATTTAGTAGGAGAAATTGCTTGGTTTAGGAGGATCTTTTTTCTGTTTTTTGTTTGGACAATACGTAAATTTTGATGCTGCTCTTTTTGAGATAAATTGAGCTGTACCTTCAATACCTCATGTCGCTTAAACCAACGGCCATCCACCCGGATAAAATCCTGAGAAAGATGGAGCGCGGCTACAAAATTGAGATTCGTTTGCGGAATCAAATAGACGTCCGACTTCTGAATCGCAGCCGTCTTCTCATGCACCCAGACATGTCCAGTAAACCCTAAATCTCCTTTCCTTCTTGGAACAAATTCCAGCTTATAATACTGCTCTCCGTCTACCTGCGTGC
This sequence comes from uncultured Saprospiraceae bacterium, assembly GCA_938016265.1. Taxonomy (GTDB): domain Bacteria; phylum Bacteroidota; class Bacteroidia; order Chitinophagales; family Saprospiraceae; genus JAHDHB01. The sequence goes on along the minus strand of CALLWB010000130.1, from coordinate 18,223 downwards.
TATCCGTAAGAAAGTACTTGTAACTAGCCAAAGCTCCGTTTGCAAAAGGACTAAGCAATCCTTTTTTCTGAATGACCACCACATTTTGATACAAATCGATCTCCTCAAAAATCAAATCGGTCAGTTGCCATTTGTAATAATCCTGTACGCCGGAAAATCGATCACCGCGGAGTATTTCTTTTCGCTTTGCCGGATTATTCTGGAAGTAAAACTCCCGTACTTTTTCTCTCAAAACGGCGGGTAAATAGAGCGTCCCCGCCTCCGTAGTATCCGTATATCCATAAACAAAATTGAAGGGTTTTAACAATTTTTTGTTGACGAACCCCTCCTTCAAATTAAAAATATCAAACTCTGTTTTTTCGTATTCTTCAAAAGAATAAGAATCCAGCCCAACGATACTATTTTGAGGTTTCTTTTTTACGATCCTTCGAAACAATGTGATGGCGGCGGTATCCTTGGGCATCTTTTTCTTTGCCTGAATGACAATCTCCGCCAAATCGGCGGAACTCGGTTCTAGTCGAAAGAGTAGTTGAGTTGCTGTTTTGTTTGAGAATTGGAGCACTTGTTCCTTGTAACCAATGGAACCTGCGGCCAACTTTTCGGAAAAATTTGGTTGGTGTTCTATTTCGAATAGGCCATTCCCATCAGCACTAACGCCATAACTAGTCCCTGGAAAATAGACATTTGCAAATGGAATCGGCACCCCATTTGCCGCCTCCAGTACCTGTCCACTAATTGTTTGTTGAGCAACTATCCAATTACACCCAAACATTCCCAAAAGGAACAAGACAGAAATAGTCAGATTTGCAATTTTAAAAATTTGGCTACGCCACATGATATAAAGTTAAGGACAACAGTCGATCCAAATTGTAAAACTGTAGACTAATTAAATTTATCTTTTAATATTCCTCACTATAACTCTACCAATAATACAACTCTGCCTTCAGTATTTTTCTACGAAGCTTATCCAATTTAGTTATATTTATAAATAAACATCTTCATTTGATGCAACAGGAAATTCACCAGCTAAAACTAGCAAGGTTAATTTCTCCGCGATCTCTTTGCGACATTAAAAATATTCACCCATTGCTTCGCCAACTAAACAAAATCCTATTTCATTAAAAAATAAACTAAATATTTCGTAAACTTACAGTACACAAACCACACAAATAGTCTGTTTTTTATTGGAATGGCCCCAGCCAAAAGGTATTCCTATTCCTCAATCATCAAAAAACAGTACTATGAAAAACTTTTTCCTAATTGACCAATGGTGGTGTGTATTGATCGCTCTCCTACTTTCTGTAACGATTGCACAAGCACAATTCAGTGTAGTAGCCGACAACCAAAAAGCCAGTTACAATGTCGGACAGTCGATGAACTTCCTCGTAACAGGCGCAAGTTCTGGACAAGTCAATTACAAAATTGAGTATTCCACTAGAGAGAATGCGCCAATCATCACCAGCACTAAATCCGTTTCCGGCGGCCAAGCGGCCATTCCCTTCACCCTAAATCAACCCGGTTATGTAGTGATTACTGTAACTCAAGGCGGCAATACTGCTGTTGCTGGAGCAGGGTTTGGCATCTACAACATCCAGCCTACTGATCCTAACAAACCAAGTGACTTTCAGTCGTTTTGGGATGGGCAAAAAAATGCGCTCAGTCAGGTTCCATTGAATACAAACATCAGCCTTGTGACGGAAACGAGCTATTCCAAAACCTATAGCATCAACCTAGCTAATATCGACAACCGACGTGTCTATGGATCGATTTCGATACCAAAAGGAATCACTGGCCCCTTTCCAGCCGTACTGCTTCTTCCTGCAGCAGGAAATCAAGCAAACCACCCCGGACCACAACCCGAGATGGCAGAACGAGGAGGAGCAATCTCCATGTCTGTTAGTGTACACAATAATCCGTTGAACCAACCTGGCCCCGGCAATTATACCAGCCAAGGATATACCGATAGAAATACCAATTATTACAAATATGCCCTTACGGGAATAATGCGCGCTATTGACTATATAGAATCAAGACCGGACTTCAATGGCAACCTTGCTGTCAATGGAGTAAGTCAGGGCGGTGGGTTGACGTTATTAATCGCGGGTATTGATGACAGAGTTGACTTGATTGCTGCAAATGTAGCAGCATTGAGCGACCATCATGGGGCAACTGTCAATAAATATAGTTCCTATCCATGGTATCATGAAAAGGCAGTAAACAGTGGACAAAATCCAGCTGCTGTACTTGCAGAAACTAAATATTACGACGCTGCGTATGCAGCCACCCAATTCCAAGGAAAAGCATTGTTAATGGTCAACTATAAAGACGACATTTGTCCTCCTGCAAATGTAATGGCTGCCTACAATGGGGTTCCTGGTCAAAAGGTTATTTTACATAATAGAGAACTAGGGCATAGCGGAACCGTTTCCGAATTTTGGTCCACATCTGACCCTAGAGGTCGACTTGCCTTTTTCAGGAGCTATTTCACTGAAATGCAAACCAATTTTCCCTGGCCCTACCCTCCTACAATAACCACGCACTACGAAGCAAATGCAGGTCCTGACAAACCGGCTACCGCCAACTCCCCTATCAACTTGACAGGATCCGTAACGTACAATGGCAGCACGAACAATTCCTGGCCAGTAAAATGGATCAAAAAAAGTGGCCCTGGGAGTGTCAATTTTGGCAATCCCAATAATCGAAACACCACTGCTACTTTTAGTACAAACGGAACTTATATCCTCCAATTTGTAGCAGACGACACTAACTATTTGAGTTCCACAGGCAACCGATACTTCGCAGCAGTGGATCAGGTCAAAGTCACTGTTGGTGGAGGCACTGGTCAGCAAAATCAGAGCATCACGTTCAACTCCATTCCGAACAAACAGACTACGGATGGGCCATTTTCCATTAGTGCAAACGCTAGTTCTGGGCTTCCTGTTTCTTTTAGTTTATTGAGTGGTCCGGCAAGTATTTCTGGTAATACGGTGACGCTAAATGGGCAACCTGGGACAGTTACTATTCGTGCATCGCAGGGCGGAAATAGTTCTTATAATCCAGCACCAAATGTCAACCGAACCTTTACCGTTTCGCAGACGGGAAATCCTGGGACATATTGTGATGCTGCTAGTAGTTTTCCGTGGCATGAATGGGTTTCTAATGTAAAATTGAATACCATTGACAATTCTAGTCCTAAGACAGCTTATGGAGATTACACCAACCTTTCTACCACATTGAACAAAGGAACTACCTACAATTTCAACCTTACTGTAACCTATAGTTGGGTCACCTACACCGAACAAATCCGAGTATGGATCGACTACAATCAGGATGGCGACTTTGATGATAGTGGTGAATCGGTCGTCGCACAAACCATGTCCCCACCAGCTAGTGGTTCTGGAGCGAATAAAACAATTAGTGCGAGTATTTCCGTTCCAGGATCTGCTACAAATGGTACTACCAGAATGCGTGTAGCTTTGAGAAGAAACAGTGCGCCAGCATCTTGTGGCACTGTTGATTTTGGTGAAGTAGAGGATTATTCCGTAAACATAAGTGGTAGTGGTGGCCAGCAATCTCAAACAATAAATTTCCCTGGTATTCCCAACATGCTGGACAACGCGCCTCCGTATTCCTTGAATGCATCTGCCTCTTCAGGTTTGCAAGTTAGTTATCAAATATTGTCTGGACCAGCAAGTATCAATAGTAGCACCCTTACGTTGACAGGAGGCATCGGAACAGTTTTAATCAGCGCAAGTCAGGGTGGGAATAGTAGTTATTTTCCTGCTCCAACGGTTACTAGAACATTTACTGTTTCTCCGGCTGGTGGTCAGTTGCAGACGATCAATTTTCCTTCGATATCGGATAAATTAACTACTGATGGGCCTTTTGGTTTGAATGCTTCTGCTTCTTCGGGTTTGTCAGTTAGTTATGCGGTACTTTCTGGTCCGGCGTCTATGAATGGGAATGTGGTTTCGTTGAATGGCTCTACAGGGACTGTTACTATCCGAGCGAGTCAAGCAGGTAATTCCAACTATGACCCCGCTCCGAATGTCAATCGTTCTTTTATTGTGAATGCGCCTCCTTCAGGAAATTACTGTGCTTCGCAGAGTGGATTTCCATGGCACGAGTGGATTAGCAAGGTTACTTTTGTTAATATTAATAATAATTCTGTAAAAACGACGTATTCCGATTTTACTGGCCAGTCGGCAAATGTATCTGCAGGATCAGCTCACAACCTTAGTCTGACTGCTACTTACAGCTGGCAAACGTTTCCTGAAAATTGGCGGGTGTGGATTGATTTTAATCAAAACAAGGTATTTGAATCTAGTGAGTTGGTCCTTCAAAAAACAGGGCCGGAGCCACCGAATCAAACAGGAGCTACTGCAGGTGTAAATGGCACTATTTCTATCCCTTCCAATGCGAAAAACGGAGCCACAAGAATGCGAGTGTCTATGAGTAGAAATGGCAGTCCTTCTGCTTGTGAAAACCCAATTGCCTTTGGTGAAGTAGAGGACTACACAGTCAATATTACTGGTGGGTCCAATCGGGATGATCATTCGTTAGTAAGCCTTCAAGTGTTTCCAAATCCAGCAATTGATCAATTGAATATCCGTTATTTATTGGCGTCTGATATCCCTCAAAAAGGAACATTATCCGTAAGGAATGTCCTAGGACAAATCATCAAACAGCAGTCTTTTGAACCAGCAACTTCCGATTTATTAGTGATGAATTTGGAAGATCTTGGCCCTGGATATTATTTCTTACAAGTAGAAATGGACGACTATCGAAGCAGTCATAAATTTTTGAAATTGAGTAAATAGAATACTGAATTGTTAGGTGTATTGAGTTATTAAGTTGATGTTGGATTACTAACCATCCAACCGAACTTAATAACTTAATACACCCAATAACCATCTAAGGTATTTGAGATAATAAATTTCTGTTATTCCAGCATTGGCTTCGCTCTGCAGCATCACAATAGCCATCAAAATTAGAATCCTCTGACAAGTAGCCCATTTGGTTTCTAAAATTCCAGGCAATGCTTCGATCGGCCGCATCTATGGATCCAGAGTTATCAAAATCACTTTCGTATAGGGCAAACAATCCGCTACCCAAACTTTTCTGTACGGGGTAACTCAAACTACCATAAGCAGATCCCGTGGCAAAATCATGGCGGTAGGCAACAGCTTCGGTCAACGGAAGAGAGCCAGGTGTCATTATATCAAGGTGGTTTCGATGGCGCGCTACGACATAATAGTTTGCATCATCAACTCCCTCAAAATAAACATAGGAAGAACCATCTACATCCACTACATCTCCATCCGCTTGAAGCAACGCGCTTCTAGTAGCAATGATTTGACTAAAATCTGCTGCATCTCTTAACTCGAGGAATACCCAATCGACGATACCATTAGGACCACTGACATCAAAAACTCCAGGAAGGATAACCTCTCCGCCCCCTTCTCCAAAATGGGAATATCCCAACCCAGAATAAGGCTCCATTGAAGGCAATAATTGGGAGGACCTAAGGTTGTCTGTCATTAAAGAGGTGGCTGGTTTATAGGGACCTTGGAGCAATAAATGAATATCTACAATTACGCCACATCTAGCAGCAATAAGATCAAATTCGAGTTCTGTGCTTGCGCAGCCTGGTAAATCGATATTTACGGTGTAGGTCCCTGTATCCTGTGGTGACAAGGAAGCGATATTCACTAAAAAAGTATCTGCAGTAAATCCATTTGGCCCTGTCCAGGAATAGTTTGCCCCATATATATTATCTACATACAAATTGAGCGATTCGCCCATACAAACTGGTGGCGTATACCCATTGAGCACCGGAAGAAAAGGTTCGATGGAAACGGAATTTACAAAGGAGTTGGAGCAGTCATCTACCATTCGGACATCATAAGTACCAAACGGCAAACCTGAAAAAATGGGGGTGGATTGTGGGGCTCTTAATTCTGGTCCACTAATAATCTCAAAGGTATAAGCAGGAACTCCTCCTAGTGGAAATCCGGTAATTGTTGCGGATAAATCAACGCACTCAATTCCTGTCAATAAATCGAGCTCTGGCTGGCTGGCTTGTGGCAGTATGATTGTATCCCGAAAGAAGGTAGAAGTACAACCTGGTTCATTAGAGTTAAAAGCGAGGACAAACGTATCAGGAATAACATTGTAAAATGGGCTTATGGGCACATTGAATCCGCGTGCAATACTACCGTCTAGGTTTTCAAGTCGAACTTTTCCGCCGGAAGCATTGCTATAACTTCCATTAACTAAAATATCTCCAGTTTGACATCCCGTTTCTGTTGAGACGGTATAATTTAGTGAAAGTGTGCCTGTAATAAGTCCAGGTATTGTTTTAGAAACTCCACAATCATCCGTAACTCTAATTTGGTAGTTACCAGGAGGTAGGTCTAGCAAGCTAGCGGGGTGTCCTGTCGTACTTACTAATGGCACCCCAGGAGGAGCCGAAATCAACTCATAGGTAAGAGGATACTGAGGAGCCCCGACACCTCCAGAAGCTGGCCAAAACCTTGACATACCAATAGCACAGGCGTCTGCTGGTCTCGAATAAACCCCTACTTCCCAATCAATGGGATCTACATCGACATTTGCAAAAACGATAGAACCACAAGAATCAACAACCCGAATTACATATACGCCAGGCATTAAATTCGGAAAAAAGTTATTGGTTTGCAGGGGCCTAATCTCCGGGCCAGAAAGGATTTCATAAGTATAGGGCCCAATCATAAAATCTACATTAATCCGAACACCAAAAGGGTCACAATTAAATCCGTAGGTAGGGAAGGCTCTTGCATAAATCGAGGCTGACTGGGTATCCGTTCGACCACAGGCATCCGACAAACAATACGTGTAGTTACCGTAATTTGGAACACCAAACACCGTATCTTTTCGATAGATTAGGCCGGAATGAATCACCATTCCTGTATTGTCTTTTAATGCATAAGTATGCGGATATTTTTCATCAAGCACATTGGCAGAAGCACGCACAAAAAGATTGCCACAAGTCGTTTGATTATAGCTGGTACTTGCATAAAATATTGCCTCAAAGGAGTTAAGCGTAGGATCCTGAAGAGAGATATCTCTGGTTTGAAAATTATTGCATTGATCAAACACTTGAATTCGGTAGTCTCCGCTTTCAAGTCCGGTAAACACGCCTGTTGGCTGAGGGCCAATTGTATCTGGAGTAGTGGTAACATTAATCAACTTAAACTCATAAGGGGCAAGACCATTTGTGGCAATTCCTGTTATTGATCCATTCATGTCTGCAGGGCAGAACGGATTTTTGGTATTAACAGAAAAAGATGGAATCTGATAGTCTCCTGCTACTTGCACACTGTCGGATAAAATGGCTCCGCATCCATCAGACACTTCTACGGTATACGTTCCGTTAGGCAAGGCGGGGAAGATATTTGAGCTTTGAATGGGGTATATTGCTGGGCCAGCTGTGATTTGATAACTGTATGGTAATTCGCCGTCTTGTGCATTGATTGTTATCGTCCCGTTTGCTTCGCAGGTGGAAGTAGTAGAGGAGGTAGTAAATGAAAGGGAAACAGGAGGAGGGCATTGGGCTTTGATTTGAAAAAAAATACAAATTCCAAAAAAGAAACTTAACGTAATTTGTTTGATAGCATTCATAAGGATTTGGTTTAGTTCAGGAAATGTGTTTATCAATTATAGGAATAATTTAATTAAGAACTAAACGTATAAACATCTCAAAATCAAAAAACAATTACATTTACACATTAAGAAAATTACAAAATAAACTTATCTAAAAACAGATACCAGACGGTAACATGTTACCGCTAGTAACAAATCATTAAATAACTAATACTCAAATATTTGCAAGCTAATATTTTACGACTTTTTAATATTTTTTTGATGAATTATAAGATTGGCTCCTATATTGAACTGAATATCAAACATATATAATTTTGAATGTCACTATAATTACTATTATAAGACAAAATTAATTCTGAAAGATTCCCGTACCAAAAATTTATTGAACTCCATCACCTTTTTTCTAGTAGCCCATGTTTTTCAACATAAAACCTAGTATTAAGGTACATACGACAAAAGATTTCTGTTATTCCAGCATTGACTGCGCTCCGCCGCATCACATACCCCATCAAAATTTGAATCTTCCGATAAGTAGCCGGGACATTGTTCAAAAGAGACATGGTGTACAAACGAAAAAAGGATAGAAAAAAATAAGGGTAGAAATTTTATCATAATAGGAAAGTTGACTAACTAAAGAACTACCTCAATTCGTGTTTTCGAGTTCTGAGGTTTGTTTATTCTTATCTAAAATAATAAATTAACTCATTAACTACCAGATTCGAATTGAATGATTGCCAAGGATTTGTAATAGATATATAGAAAAAAGACTGCTTATCAACATGATAAACAGTCTTTTAAATTGAATATTTTAATCTTGCTAATTGTTAGGGGACCTGGGACAATTTATTGCGATTATTCCAAACAACGCTTCTTTCAGCTGCGTTACATTCGCCATCAAAATTTGAATCGTAAACAATATAACCAGTTTCATTTTTATGATTCCAGGCTTCACTTCGGTCGGCTGCGTCAATTGCTCCGTTTTGGTCATAATCGGCCTCATTTAAACAAAACACGCCTGGCTCTACCTCAACCTGCGTTTGCTGATAACCAGGATACCCAAAAGCATCTCCCCCAGTAAAATCATGCGGAAAAGCAGTACTTTCATTTAACGGTAAAGCAATAGGCGTCATTACATCCAAATGATTTCTATGACGGACGACTATAAAATAATCTCCAGCATTCACATCTTCAAAAAATACTGGCGAGACACCATCCAGATCAACCACATCACCATCAGCTTGCAACAAACCAGTTCGAGTGGCTATCGAGGTTGTGTTATCAGCAGCTTCTCTAAGTTCTAACAGAATCCAATCAACAATTGCATCAGGGCCTGTTACATCCAATACGATTGGGTCTACCATTTCACCGCCACCGCCTATCTGCGTATATCCAATGGTTGAATAGGGTTCTAGTACTGGCAACAAGGAACTCGCCCTCAAATTATCTGTCATCAGATCCGTAGCCGGTTGGTAAGGGCCTTGCAATAAAACGTCTATCGCTACAAGCACTCCACAAGGGCCCTGCACGGCTAAATCCAACTCAATTGAGGTAGTTGTCAAGCATCCGGGAATCTCAATTACTACAGAATAAATACCTGTATCCTGCGGTGTAACACTAGCAAAATCGATTTGTGGCTCTGAAGCCGTAAATCCATTTGGCCCTGTCCAGGTGTAAGTTGCCCCATTCACATTATCCACAAACAGGGTAATTGGCTCTCCTATACAAAATGGAGGATTGTATCCAGTTATCACAGGCTCAAAGGGCTCTACATCTACTGAATTGATGAAGGAATTTGTGCAGTCATCCACCATTCTTACATCATAACTTCCTAGGGGAAGGCCAGTGAAAATTGGAGAGCTTTGCGGACTCCTTAGTTCTGGCCCAGCAATGATCTCAAAGGTATAAGGCTCTACACCAAATTCTGGATACCCGGTGATGATAGCCGTTCCATCCGTGCATTCCACCCCAACTAACAAATCAAGGTTGGGCTGAACATAAGAAGGCAGTTCAATTGTATCCCTGATAATAACATTGGAACAAAGCGAAATTGTTGATCGGAATGCTAGTACATAGGTATCAGGAATCAAGTTCGTATACGGCAAAAAGGGTTGAGCAGTAAAAGAAGTTATCGGTGTACCATCCAACTGTTCCAGCCTTACGGAGCCCCTACCATTACTCATTCCACCCGATAAGAAAATATTTCCATTCAAGCAACCTACCTCAAAGTCGACTATATAATCTAACGTCATCACAGAACTGATTGTTCCAGTAACTGTATCTGTTCGTCCGCAGGCATCGGAGACAATTAATGTATAATCACCTGGGGGAATATCCCCAAAATTTTCAGGCCGGCCAACAGTTTGTGGAACAGGCACTCCTGCTGGGGCAGAGACCATCACCCAATTCATAGGAAAAGCGTTAGGATAGTTGGAATTGAATCCTAATGAAGTCATCCCTGGTGTGCAAGCGAGGTTATTATTCGATTTTATGGTTACGTTATAAGGTTGAACATTTACAACAATGGATTTGGTAGCTACCGTTCCGCAAACATCTTCAACTTGAAATGTATAAGTACCATTGACCAATCCATCAAAAATCCTACTTGATTGTGGAGGTCTGGTTTCTGGCCCTGCAATTATCTCATAGGTGATCGGTTCAACAAAATACCTGGTACTGAGCGTTACTCTATCATCATTGCAACCAGAACTTACCTGATGATTGATGATAGGGTTGAGCGTAAAGTTGGTGGCTTTAGTCCTTCCACAAGCATCAGTAATTCGGTATTGGTATAAATCTCCTAAAGTTGGAACGGTAAGCACAGTATCTATTCCGTAAAATATTCCAGTCTCAATGACCATATTCGTGACTAGATTTCTTACAACATAATCGTAAGGTCTTCTTCTTGTATTTGTTATTGGGTTTACTCTATTCGGGTAGGCCATACAAGCCGAAGTGTAACTAGATGAATATCCAGTCGCAAGACTTAAAACATCCAATACTGGTTCTAGCAAGAGTGCATCGCGAGTTTGAAAATTCTCACAATCATCAAACACCTGAATCTGGTAGTCGCCGGAAACCAATCCTGCAAATGTGCTGCTACTTTGCGGGCCAATAGTATCTGGCGGAGTAGTAAGGTGGATCAATTTGTATTCGAACGGTGCCTTGCCATTGGTGGTAGTTCCGACAATCATTCCATCACTTCCACCCGGGCAATTAGGGTCCGTTGCCACAAAGTTGAGATCAGGAATAATATATGAACCAGAAACGATGGCATTTGCTGTCAAAATCGTCCCACATCCATCGGAAGCCTGGACAACATAACTGCCAGGAGGTAATGCTGAAAAAACATTAAATGTTTGCGCAGGGACGACTACTGGTCCAGAAATGATTTCGTACACAAAAGGACTGGCCCCGCCAAGTTTTGAAACCTGTATCCTACCATTTGCCTGACAAGAAGAACCTAATGAGGTAAGGCTAATAGAAAACGGTACCTGCGGAGGACATTGAGCGGAAGCCAAATATGTTTGGCTTAACACCAAGGTAAATAAAAAAAATAGAGATCTTTTCATAGTGGTTGTTTTTGGTTTAATAATTATGGGACTTGAGATAATTTATTACGATTATTCCAACATGTACTTCTTTCAGCAGCATTACATTCTCCATCAAAATTTGAATCTTGAACGATATATCCAGTTTGGTTTCTAAAATTCCAGGCGATACTCCGATCCCCAGCATTGATTTCTCCATTTTGATTATAATCGGCTTCATTTAAACCAAAAATACCAATCGTCAGTTCTTTCTGAGTTTCAGAATAAGCAGGATACCCGTAGGCATCTCCCCCCCTGAAATCATGCGGGTAAGCAGTTATTTCATTTAATGGTAATGCAGTGGGCGTCATTACATCAAGGTGATTTCTATGTTTCGCAACGACAAAATAATCGCCTGCATTTACCCCATCAAACAACACTGGTGAAATACCATCCAAATCAACTACATCTCCATCTGCTTGCAATAGTCCGGTTCGAGTAGCAATACCCGTCGTATTATCTGAAGCTTCCCTCAATTCCAAAAGTATCCAATCTACAATCGCATCTGGCCCTGTAACATCAAATACCAAAGGATCTACTGTTTCTCCTCCACCTCCGATTTGTTGGTATCCGATTGCGGTGTAAGGTTCTAAAATAGGCAGTAACGCACTCGCTCTTAGATGATCTGTCATTAATCCTGTTGCAACTTCATATGGGCCTTGTAACAAAACATCAATGGCCACTTTTACTCCACAAGGACCTTGCACGGCCACATCCAAATCTATAGAAGTGGTGGTTAAGCAACCAGGAATAGTAATAATAACAGAATATATCCCTGTGTCCTGCGGAGTAACTATTGGCAGGTCAACTGTTGGTTCGGTAGAGGCAAAACCATTGGGTCCTGTCCAACTGTAAGTCGCTCCATTGACATTGTCTACATATAAGCTAAGTGGATCTCCAATACAAAATGGAGGTCCGTACCCTGATATCACTGGCTCAAAGGGTTCTACATCTACAGAATTGATGTAAGAATTTGTACAGTCATCTACCATCCTTACATCATAATTTCCTAGGGGTAGACCCGTAAAAATTGGAGAGCTTTGAGGGCCTCTAAGTTCTGGGCCTGAAATAAGTTCAAAAGTATAAGGTTCCACGCCAAATTCCGGGAACCCGGAAATATAGGCTGTTCCATCTATACATTCTATTCCTGCCAACAAATCTAGGTTAGGCTGTTGGTACGGTTCTAATTCAATCGTATCTAATATAGGAAGACAAGCTGATGCACCATTCCAAATTCTTACTTCATATTCTGCCGCAGGATAGTTGTTGAAGGTACCTGAATTTTGAAAGGGGGCAATCTCATTCCCCGCAAGGTCGTATAAGGCATATTGGTTTGTAGTAACATTATAGCCACCATTCACAACAATATTCCCATTAACACATAATTCTTCAGTATCTATCGAATAATTCAGTTCTAGGGGTCCAGAAAGTGATTTTGCTGCGGTGTAAGTAGTTCCGCATGCATCAGTAGTTGTAAATTCATAATCTCCAGGAGGATATTCATATAAATTGGCAGTAGAAGCTCCTGCAACAAACGAATGAGGTACCATAACCCCTGAAGGAGCGGAAGTCATCGTCCAAGTAACGGGGTAGTTTGGTTTGGGGTGCCCTCCTATAGTGGATAAGCTAAATGCAATTCGTCCTAATCCTACTCCACAAGTAACGTTTGTAAGCATGACTGCATTTATCCCCCATTTCGGTTCATTTAAGGTAGACTGCTTTGTAAGCGTCAGTCCACAAGCGTCTGTTGCTTGATAAGTATAGGTCCCAGGGACAAGATTTGGAAAAACATTTGAAGTTTGTGGCCCAGCAACGATTGGTCCCGCTGTTATCTCATAAATAATCGGGGGCAACATTTTGTTTGGAGACATGGAAAAAATCAGCCCATCACTACAAGTGTAGTTCAGGTTACTACCTAGTCCATGATTTGTACTAAATTGGATATCCGCAGTCCTTCCACAATTGTCCGTAGCGATGAACGTATAGTTTTGGAATTGCCCATCTACATCAACAATTACAGGAGCACTCATCGCAACACCTGATTTATAGACTACCATTGGATTGCTATTGTTATAGACAACGTATTCCATAGGAAACAAATCAGGTGAAGGGTTTCCATTTACATTGATTGATGCTCTAAATGTATCACAACCCACTTTTGAGGGGGGGATCATATAAACATCCCACGGCCCATAAGCAACCGTATCTACCGTTACAGATCTTGTTTGGAAGTTATCACACTGATCAAATACTTGGATTTGATAATTTCCTTTTTCCAATCCGGTAAACAAACTAGAACTTTGAGGACCTATGGTATCAGGTGGACTAGATAGTTGGATAACTCGGTATTCATAGGCTGGCAATCCGTCAGATGCAAAGGCTTCAATAGAGCCATCCATTAAACCAGAGCAAGTCACTTCTGTGGCTACAAAAGTCAAATCAGGAGTTACATAAGATCCTGCCACAATTGCATTGGCCGTCAAAATGGTTCCACAACCGTCTGAGGCTTGTACGATATAATTGCCTGGAGGAAGTGCCGAAAACGTATTGGGCGTTTGCGGTGGTGCAAGTATTGGCCCGGCTATGATTTCATAAACAAACGGGGCAGATCCTCCGATCTTTGAAACAAGAATTCTACCGTTTGCCTGACAGGAGGAACCGAGTGATGTTATACTAATTGAAAATGGCACCGGAGCAGGGCATTGTGCACTTACATAGAAGGTATTCCCCAAACATAGGAGTAGAAAAAAGGATAGAATTTTTTTCATGATTGATTGTGTTTATTGTTGGTTGATTGTTTTATAAATCGCCGGGAATTTGAGATAGTTTGTTTCTATTATTCCAAACCTGGCTTCGTTCTCCAGCGTCGCAAACTCCATCGAAGTTAGAATCCTGAACAATATAGCCAGTAGCATTTCTAAAGTTCCAGGCTATACTTCTGTCCGCTGCATCAATGGAACCACTATTGTCATAATCTGCTTCATTTAAAGCAAATAGACCTGGACCAATTGATTTTTGGACATCTGCGTAGGTAAGACTTCCAAAAGCAGATCCATTCCGAAAGGTGAAAGGAACCGCCGTCACTTCATTTAATGGTAAAGCTCCAGGTGTCATGATGTCTAAATGGTTTCGATGACGAGCAGCTACGTAATAGCTACCAACTGGAACACCAGGAAAAAGAACCGGAGAGATTCCATCTAAATCAACCACGTCTCCATCTGCTTGCAATAATGCTGATCGGGTTGATATTCCGATGCTATTGTCAACTGCATCTTTTAGTTCTACGAATACCCAGTCTACAATAGCATTAGGACCAGTAACATTAAAAATCAAAGGGTCGACCATTTCGCCTCCTCCATCGACAAGATGTTCGTACCCAAGCGCGGTATACGGTTCTAGTTCAGGAAGCAACCCAGAAGTCCTCAGGTTGTCACTCATCAGTCCTGTAGAACTAAGGTATGGGCCTTCTAGTAGCATATTGATATCTACCAGAATACCACATGGGCCAGCCACATACATTTCTAAATCGACTACAGCATTTTCGCATCCCGGGATATCGATTGTTACTTCGTAGTTACCGATATCCTGAACGGTAGCCATAGCAAAATCAATCTGATGTGTATTTGCTATAAAACCGTTTGGTCCTGTCCAGGAGTAGGTTGCCCCATTTATGTTATCAACGTAAAGGCTTACTGGATCGCCAATACAAATTGGCGGATTGTATCCATTTATTTCGGGATTAAACGGCTCAATAGATACTGAATTTATGAATGAATTGGTACAATCATCAACAATCCGCACATCATAAGTACCTAGCGGCAAATCATTAAAAATTGGAGTGGGCTGAGCTGGTCTTAATTCTGGACCAGCAATCAATTCAAAAGTATAAGGACCAATTCCCCCAGCAGGAAAACTAGTTATTACACCAGAGCCATTCGAGCATTCTATTCCAATTAATAAATCCAGATAGGGTTGTTCGTAGGCTGGTACTTCAATCGTATCCCTGATGCCAGAACAAAAAGTTCTGGGATAAAATGCCAACACATAAGTTCCTGGAAAAAGGTTAGTGAAATCTGTAAATGGTTGCGGTTTAAACCCTTCAACAACGGTTCCATCAAGTTGTTCTAGTCTGACATTTCCTTGACTACTATTAAAACTGCCTGATAGAATAATTTTGCCTGTTACACAACCGTATTCTACATCAGCCTGATAATTTAATTCCAACAAATCATCTAGTACTATTGACGAAGTCACGGTAACACCACAATCATCGGACACAGTAAAGGTGTATGCTCCTGGAGGTAGATCGCCTAAATCTTGAGGACTGGCTATTGTTTGCGGAAAAGGCACTCCTGAAGGAGCATCTGTCAAGGTAAAAGAGAATGGAGGAACACTTCCACTTCCATTACCGAAATAACTCATTCTGGTTTTTCCTAGTTCGCAAGCACTACCATTACTCTGGCTTAGCGTTATTCCCCAAGATGGTCCAGATAAGGTGACCTGTCTAGTTCTAGAAAGCCCACACCCGTCAGTTACCTGAAAAACGTAGGTACCAAGAGTTAACGCGGTATAAAGTCCTGTACTTTGAGCAGGGCGCATTTCTGGCCCTGATAAAATTTCAAATGTTTGTGAGGGTCCAAAAAAAGTGGCAACCACTTGCACTGTTCCAGGATCACAAGTAATTCCTTTTCTGACTCCAACGCTTGGGGAAAGAGTAATTGTGCTTGTTGCAGTTTGGCCACAAGCATCGGTAAACACAATTCGGTAACTATGGGTATTACTTGGTACAATCAATCCAAAGAAAAACGGACTTGTAGTAGAACCAGTAGTTACTACCATTCCAGTTGTTTCGTCAGTTAAAACATAATTGAAAGGGTATTTTGGGATGGTAGAGCTTACGCGTACTCGAATTTCATATTGATCGCATGCTATAACAGGTGGACTTCCAGAAACTCCGATCGCTGCTGAGATTGGCGCGACTACTGCCGCTGAAATCAAAACATCTCTTGTCTGGAAGTTCTCACATTGATCAAATACCTGCATTTGGTAGTCTCCAGGTGCTAAGCCTGTGAACAAGCTACTTGACTGAAGTCCAATGGTATCAGGAGGATTTGTTAGTGCAATAAGTCTATATTCGTAAGGTGCTAAGCCATCTGTTGCGGTGCCTTCTGCGGTGCCATCGTTTGCCCCTGGACAAACTTCATCTGTTGCTACAAAAGTCAAATCCGGGATAGTGTAGTTTCCTCCTACGGTAGCCATTTCCGTCAACATAGTGCCGCAACCGTCTGAAATCTGTACGGTGTAATCTCCGGGAGGCAATGCTTCAAAAATGTTTGACGACTGCAAAGGATAAGTAATGGGTCCAGCGATAATCTCAAAGCTGTAAGGCAGTTCTCCATCCGTTGCTGTTATTGTAATACTTCCGTCTGCTTCGCAAATGGCGTCTATTGACGAACTAGAGACTGCCAAAGGCATAGGAGGCGGACATTGGGAAAATGCAAGGGAGCAACTATAAGCAAAAAGAAGAAAGCAAAAAAAGAAGTATGTAGAGATTTTTTTCATAACTTTTTTATTTGGGTTAATACTAAGATTGTATCTAATCTAATAAAAAAATCACGACAAATCAGCACCTTATTCCCTGAATATCAACATTACAACTACCAAAAGCTTAACTCCAAACCTAAATAGAGTGAAACTAATTTTCAGTATTATTTACATGCCTGACATTTCACAAAAACAACTACCACTAAAAAAAATGCAAAAAACACTCATAACAAAGTGTTTACATTTACCGATAATTCCACATAACTAAAAACAGGCCACACATTTATTAATTACTTAACTGTTAATCATGGCGACTCCCCACGAATACCTAAGATTTGAATGTCACTTAATGTGTTTTTTCTATTAGAAAAAAACAATTTCTTATTGTAGTGCACCCACTTGTTATTCGATTTTTAGTGTTTTGGTAGTTCCATCGGGAGTAACCAGAACAAACTCTTTTTCCCTTTTCACCTCAACAACTGGCTTTGGTTCTTTAATGATAAATTTGACCTTCAAATCATAAGTTAGCTGTATCACTGGTTCTTTGATAACTGGATTTACGATGACATCAAACTGATCGTAGGGTATTTTTTGGTAGAACATTGTTTTTGGCTGTCTGATATTATTGACGGTAGTTCGTTTTTTGATGGCATCGATACTTGACCTGCTTAGTGCTTGATATTGCTGATAACGATCCAGCGGATAAGTCGCTGTTTTTTGTTCGGAAAGTACATGATAAACCGTATCCAACTCGACCCCTAGTTTTTCAAAATCTACTAGTTTATGCTTCATAAAATCAATAGCTTTTTTCCTTAGTTCTTCGTAGGCAGCTCCTTTGTCGTTCATAAAATAATCGACCTTTACCAAATCATAGATTTCCTGTTTTGCAGCGGCGGTTACAATTTTGTCAAAAAGCTTGCTGTCAGTAAAGTTAACGTGCAAATTCTTTTGCAATTCAAACCCTGCTGGTACCTCATGATACGTTTTGCTGAACCGTCTTCGTTCCATGGTATATTCAAATACAGGAACAAATGAAATCATATCGGAGAACACCTCCTCCTCCTTTATTCCAAGCAGTTTTAGTTCTTCCACCATACCAGCTATTCGTTCATTGACGAGCCGATCGGCATCTTCTGCGAGTTCGCCGATTTGATTGATGTTAAAAATGGCCGAATAGGCATCCGCCTCCGCATTGAGCAAACCTTTCACTTCAAAAGTCATGATGTGATCACTCAAAAACTGCGCATTGGCTATTGGCAAACCTAGTCCATAGAGCGTTCGATTTTTTTGATCATAATTGTAATTGCCAGAAAGCTGACCAATTCCAGAAATGGAGACAAGCATTGCCAGTACAAAGATTAATTGTTTCATAAGTAGTTGTTAATAGTTATAGTTAAAAAAGAGATTCGCCCTAGTCGTTTTCCAGGGCGAATCTTGTTGAGATTTAG
>CALLWB010000129.1 GCA_938016265.1 uncultured Saprospiraceae bacterium | reverse complement strand
CGGCATCCAAATTGCTCGAACTGAACAAGCTGGAGTCCGTCCCTGGGTCTCTCCAAAGGAAGAAGCATCTCGAGCGAATCCAGGCTTCCAAAAGGATGACTTCATCTTCAACCGCAAAGAAAAAACCTACACCTGTCCCGCCGGAGCAACAATGATCTCCAACGGAATAAAATACAAAAAACAAGGCAAACGAGGCTATCAATTCCGCCAATACAAAACGGCAGCCTGCAAAACTTGCCCCTTACGCAGCCAATGCACAACAGCAAAAAATGGCCGCACCATTGAACGCTCCATTTATCAAAACTCCGTCGACCGAAACTACAAAAGAGTCAAACGATATCCTGAATTCTACCGTCTGAGACAACAGATTATCGAGCATGTGTTCGGCACGTTCAAACGCCAAATGGGACTCACTTACACCTTAGTTCGCGGCAAACAAAACGTGGAGACCGAATTCCGAATCGCCACCATTTCTTACAACCTCCTTAGAGCAGTCCGTCTACTAGGCTGGAATGACCTCAAAAAACGGTTTAAAAAACTAAAAATGGCGCTCTTTTTTCGATTTTTGGCAGGGAGATCCTCCCTGGATCGTCTCTACATAAATATCATTATTTTTGTTAATTTTAAATTATTAAAAAGTGGGTTGGTGTGAGGGCTTGTGGATGGAGAGGTGGTGAGGAGATTGGGGTTGTTGCGTAAACTCACGTTTGATGTCCCAAATTAGAATTTCTAAAAACACCATCAACGAAATCATAAGTCATTGATAGCTTTTCGATTAAATTTGATTCTTTATAATAAGCCTTAAAATATTTCCTCAATTTGATATTGATGTCTTCATCAAGCAATGCCACATGATAATACTCATCCTTTTTCTCTTCTCTTTCCCATTCTTTACATTGAACTAACGTAGTAATATTTTTATATAAATACTTATTTACTTCTTTTGCCTCTTCCATTGTACAATCAATTGTAAGTGATTGTCCTCCACCGTAATCAAAATGATAATTAGGATTTTTTCCACCTATAAGGTTTAAAAAACCAGAAATAGTCTTTATTCTAACTGTAAATGGTTGTCTTCTCCTTTTTGATGAAATCCTAGTAGCTCTTTCTAGTCGTTCATGAAGAAACACTTTATTTTTACTATCTGCTGCGCGATACTGAAAAACATAATCAAGATTAGACCTTTTTATTTGATCCTGAATCGTTCTTAAATTCCGGGTTATGTCTTTATCCTCACACTCACCTATGATTGCGGTATTCAATTCTTCATAGATTGATTCCTTATAGGCATCTGGGGCTACAATTGCACATGCTGCAGAACCTTCTGATATTACAAAACTCAATTCTTCATCAGGCACCAAATTTAGTGCAATGGCTTTAAAAGATGAAACTACAATTAAAAAGGACTCTAGTGCTTGAGGTGACAAAGCTTTTAAGCTAACAGGTTGGTTGTTAGACTGTTTTAATGCTATTTTTAATTCACTTTTCACCATAAATGATTTTAGATTAAGCTTCTCAAAAGACTATCTAATCCTTTAGAAGCGCAATTTAAGGTTTTCTCTTTTAAAAGCAGAAATAAACCAACTCATACTATAAAAATTAGCTAAAACCATATTGTTACCTTTTTTTTGAATTAGTCACAACTTGTTTCTACCCGCAATCTTGCTGGTCCCCCCCTCACAAAATACAATAATAAGCCATTTCCAACCGCCATCCAAAAAAGACATATTATTTCTTCCAATAATAAAAAAACACCCCTCCACCATCCGTTTTTTCAAAAATCATTCAAAAAAACAACCGCAATTCAATAATAATCAATAACTTACAAAAACAATGACTAACTGACAAAAAACAAACACATGCACCTCCTCCTCCGCTACGCCCTTTCCCTATGCTGCCTGCTATGCACCATCGCCAACTGCGCCGCACAGCTAGGCAATAACCTAGTTGCCCACTACCCCCTAGACGGCAATGCAAACGACATTAGCGGCAACGGCAATCACGCTACCGTAATAAATGCCACCCCGTCAACAAACCGATTCAACCAAACCAATAGCAGCTACCAGTTTGATGGGCAGACGCAATACATCGAAATCCCAGACAATGACCTAATTAGTATTCCAACTACCGGGGAACTTAGTATCTCGGTGTGGATGCGGCCGGATGTACTGGACTTCAATACCAATTCTTATATCCATTGGATGGGGAAAGGGGTCGTTGGGCAACATGAATATGTGCTGCGAATGTACAACCTGAACTCTACGCGCCCTAATAGAACGTCTTGTTATTCCTTCAATCTGACAGGAGGGCTCGGGGCTGGAAGTTATGTACAGGAAACCGTGACGCCGGGGGAGTGGATACACATTGTCGCGGTCTATAATTTCCCGACCAACACGATCCAGCTTTATAAAAATGGGGTTTTGAAGGATACCGATACCTTTTCAGGCTATTCCATCACCCCGGGAAACGGGACGGCGCCCTTGCGGATCGGTACCAGAGATTTTGCGAATTACTTCGAAGGGGCCATCGACGATCTTCAGATATACAATCGAGTGCTGACGCCTTCAGAGATCAGCGGGTTATACAATGAAGCGCCGCCTACTCAAAATTCGGAGGTGGGGTGCAATTTTACGGTATTTTTGGAAGGGCCGTATGATGCGACCGCTAGGAATATGAAAACGGATTTGCGCCAGGCGGGGCAACTCCCGGCGCTGCAACCTTATCACCATGCAGATTGGGATTATCAGGGGCAAGAACAAGTAGCGGCACCGCCTGCCGGAATGGTTGACTGGGTCCTTGTTTCCATTCGCGAAACCGCGACAAGTGGGTGTATTACGCGTAAAGCGGCCATCCTATTGGAAGACGGTACGATTGCGCCTTTTGACCTGACGATTCCTCCTGGACTGACTTCCGTATATGTACTCGTGGAGCATCGCAATCACCTGCCTGCGCTCTCCGATCAAGCAGTCCCAATTGTCAATGGCACCCTGACCTATGATTTTACACAAACAGAAGGATATACGGGAGGTGGTAGTGGTCAAAAAATGCTAGGAAATGACTGGGGATTGATTGCTGGAAATGGCAGTCAGGATGGCGTTTCTAACTATGATCTCAATGCAGCCGACAACTCTTACTGGGCACCGATAAATGGGACATTTAATATTTATCATCCTGCTGATTATAATATGGATAATGATGTGTCGGCTGGTGACCGGGCCTTGTGGGGGATGAATAATGGGATCTTTTCCGGGGTGACGAAGTTGGTTTGTGTGGACATCCCGTCGACTGCTCCCTTGCTGACGTGTCCGGCTGCCAATTTTGTCCTTAACGATTGTAGCTATACGTTTAGCTGGACGCATGCTAATCCGATCTCCAATACGGTCAATTATGACCTTCGAATCAATGGGGTTGATCCTGGACTTTCGGTGGTTTATCCGATCAATTCCAACACCATCGACCTATGCACCGCCCTAGGGATTTCGACAGGAGCGGGCGTCCTTGATGTGGAACTTTTGTATTGGTATGACGGGGACGTGACCAATATCCTTTCTGCTGGAAATTGTTTGATCAATTATGACTTTGATGTCAGCACGTCTACCGAGGCGGAACTTACCTGCCCTCCTTCAAATTTCGTCCTGGAGGATTGTAATTATACGATAAGCTGGACGCACGACAATCCGATCTCCAGCACCGTCAACTACGACCTCCGAATCAATGGAATTGATCCCGGGCTGTCTGTGGTCTATCCTGTCAATTCTAACACTATTGACATTTGTAGCCTCCTAGGTATTACGTCGGGTACGGGTGTCCTTGATGTGAAATTGCTGTATTGGTATGACGGGGATCTTAATAATATCGATACTACTGGAATTTGTTCGATCAATTATGACTTTGATCCGGTGGTGGTCTCGAATGGGAATTTAGTGACCTGCGATAATAGCCGTCTTGCGCAAGCGTCCCCTTATGAAACGTTGTTCCATGCCAATCTTCCCAAACTAATGACTACCCTACGGAATTTTGGAACAAATCTAAATGATACGCAATGGCAAAACAATGGTGGTTATTGTGGTGTCGCAGGGGTAAAAATGTATCACTACAAAGCTGCGGTCGAATCGATCACGCGAATGATGCTGTATGCGAATGCTGTTGGGCTGACCAGCCATGTCCAGGATTACCAGGTGAGTCTTTGGGAGATACTGGATGATCTGGTCCCTAAATTTATTTCTGGTAATGGTACAGCGGGGTCCTCTAGCACGTCTGAATACTACTGTGGTGCGCAACGGAATCCTGCGGTTACCCGGCATCGATACCTGGACTCTTCTAGGTTGATGGCTTTTTCCAGTTATGCGATTTGTGCGTTGATTGAGTGTGGTGCGGTTACTGCTGCACAGCAGACGACGATCAACTCATGGGCAGTCGCCGTAAAACCAGCCCTCAATCAATACATGAATAACATGGATGCCCACTGCTTGTCCACTAATGGTGGATTCTCGCACATGTGTCTCCATACCTTAACGAGTGCGTATTTATGGTCGGCGATTGGCGGGTACAATGATTTTGATGGGAATATTTCCTCCAATTTAGCAACGGTTTTAAACACTTATCAGTCTACTTCTGGGGATTTAGGTAGTGATATCGGTCATGATACGGATGCGATGTCGAATATTTCGATGGTGCGCGACAAGCAATTGTTGACCGGGCTGCCTACTGGCCCTTTGGTGACGGAGGCGATGTTACAGCTTATTGGCAATCAAACGGCTGCAAGAATAAATTCGGGGGAGGCATGGCCTGGGGCGACTGGTTTGAATCCAGGCTACGAGCACCTGCATGCGCTGACGGCTGGTTTTTCTCCAGCGATGGCTAATTTAGTTGCTCCGGCGACGAATGCGAATTATCCGAATTTGGCAGGGGGAAGTACTTCGGCGCATTCGGTTTTGAATCACTTTGTGTCGGTGGCTTCTGCTGGCTGGGGATTTGCGATGATTGGGGATGGGGAGAATTGCCCTTAGTGGGATTGGAAGTGGCGGAGTTCCTGCGTTTTTTAGAGTTGTTTCACCACCCTTCGGGTTTTGGGTAGTGTTTTTGCCATTGGAAACAAGAAATAATTAGGGGTGTGAACGCTGGTTATTTTTGTTTTACCTTGTTTTTAATCTTATAATTTATGCCCGTATAATCAATTATCATACTTTTTGAAATTTGATGATTTGCATTTATTCTCAACTTTATCAAATTGTCAAAGTCAATCTCAGAAAGTAACTTATTTTCATTTTTTATCTTTCTTATTCTTTCGATTGCTTCTTTAAAATCAAATCCTCTTAAATACTTTAAATTATCATTTCTGTTTCCGTTTTCTTTTATTAATTTTTCAAGAGGCTCCCCTTCACTTCGCTTTTGCAAAAACTCCGTAATCGATAATTTTTTTTCTTCTATTAAAATCTCTTTTCGTTCTCCATTGTTTGTAAAAAAGTCATTTGATTTATTTAAACGTAAGTTTTTTGAACGCTCTGCAAACTCAATTATCTCGTCTTCCCCCTTCAATACATATCGGACTTCAACATCCGTTACATCATCAAAATCCAATGTGCAATAAGAAACATTGGAGTTGTCATTATCTAACGAAACGAATATTTTCCCTTCGATTGATGTTATTTTTTTATCAAAGTGTCCAGTAATTACAAAATCAGTATTCAAATCAAAAAGCCAAATTCGCCGCTTCAATTCTGCATGAGCCAGCACAAGGTCAACTTTCTGATCATTTGCCTTTATCAGGTCCTTGAATTCGGTTTTGTTTTTAGATTTATCAAATGAAATTCCCAAGATCTTTATTCCTTTGAATTCTGTAAATTGGTTAGAAATATCTTTACTGAACTTCAAACTGTCAGAAAAATCAATTAATTCTTTATAATATTCGAGTTCATCGTGATTTCCACTTATGAAAAATGATTGAATTTTGTATTCCTCTAGTAGCTTCAATAAAATTTTCATCGCATTTTGATACCCATGCCCGCATGAACCATCTCCCGTAATATCCCCTGCGAATAGTACCAAATCTGGTTCCTCTTCCTTGATCAACGAAAAATACTTTTTTATGGATAAGTACCTCTTTTTTTCTAAATCTTTCTCTTTGAACCTCTTAACTTCCTCCTTTTGGATTTTTTTAAGTTTCAATTCCCAACATAAATCACTCAGGGTTAGCACTTTCATACACTTTCTTTTACTGGCCATAAAACTTGTTTAATAATGCCATTTAATGGTATATATCACTTCTGGCCCTTCCACCATTCTCCGACCAATAATAATAATTCAAATATTCAAATTATCAAAAGGACTGAGGATCTTTCTTAAATCCTATTGACTTAGAGGTAAAAAAATCACTCATCAGATAGCAAACGAAAATCTAAAGTAATTTATTTATCAAAGGCTAGTGTTGGATTTTGTTGATGAATTGTTTAGAGAATTAATAAGTTATTTTTCCTAAGAGGTATTTAGGAGGAGGTGAGTAGGCAGCATCGTTATTTTCGTCTACTAAGATCTTACTTAAGCGCGAAATCAAATTGAAATGGGGATAATCACCAAATTACGTAATCACGCAACATTTACAAAATCAGACAGTTACAACACGAGCTAATGTAGATTTGATTTTAAATGCTACAAAATACCCCACAACAAGAAGCGATAATTGTAATTGTTGATTTCTTTTCTATTGAATACCTTAGATATTGTAATTACCTAGATGGCGAAGGATCCTGTCGAATTATTTTAGGAATACGTGAATGACATTTTGTAACTATCCCCAATTGTTACCAATTATTGTTTTCACGCTTCAATACTATTAAAAACAATTAAAACTATTATTATGAAATTCAAATTTTTATTCCTCCTCGTTTTTTTATTTTTAGGAGTACCTCAAATGGAGGCGCAGATATTTTCTGACCAAAAACCTACTGATGGCGGTCCTATTATTAAACAATGTGCCAGCCTTGTGGTCGTCAATCAAGAGTGCCAGGATGATGGTACAGTTACCCTAAGTTTTCTGATTTCGAACAACACGCTCAATAATGTAAATTATGTTCGTATTTCTGATGGCCAGGGCTGGAATCAAAACATTAACACCAATATAGGTCCACTACAGGTAGGCAGCCTAGTAGTTACGTATACGGGTGCCGCTCCTGAAAGCCTCGTTTGTTTTACGGTTAAATTGTACAGTCCCGAAGTCGGCCTGTGTTGCTTCAGCAAAGTATGCATTCGAGTACGGGATTGCCCTTGTGCATCGCTGAGCAATCAATCGATAGAATGTGTGCCTAACAGCGCAAACAACTATGAATATTGCTTCACCGTTAACAACCCCGCTTCCTCTACGAATACCATTAATGAGATAACGTTCTTTAGCGATACGCCCGATCTATGTCTAAACAACACCCCGTTGACAACCACCATTGGGATTCCCCCTATTCCACCAGGAAGTTCTGATGAAGTTTGTGTTATTTTGAGGAGTTGTAATCCCAATCAGCCATTATTGGATGGCGTTGATATTGAATTGGACATCTACCTTGAAGATTCTAATGATCTGGCTTACTGCTGCCATATGAATGATAAATTTACAACGCCTTGTTGTGATGGCGATCTCGATTGCGTAGATTACGACATACATGAAACCGACAATTTCTGGCCTCCATGGGGTGATGAAACAGAAGAAATTATTGAAGGAATAAGTGATGTCAACACCACAATAAATTTTGTTTTCATGACTCAAGGCGTTCCAGATCAACTGGTGGTTACCATCGATGGGAATATCGTTTTGGATTCGCAGCCATGGAGCACCGATGGTCATACTAGCTGTGGCTTCCCGGTTATGGGAATCTATACAGGGTCAGTTAATGTCAAAGAATGTGATCTTATCAACGTTACTGTTTATGGAGATCCAACGGACTGTGGTTCTACTGGATGGACATTAGATATGATGTGTGCTATTGCACAACCTAACCCACCCTACCAAAATAAAATCAACTTATCCACGTTTGATATCCAAAAGCAACGATTTGACGAAGATCAAAACAGCGAAGAAGCCTACAATAGAAATGCTGAACGTAGCATCCCATCTGCCGAAGACGGGTTAACTATCTTCCCAAATCCAGTACAAGATGTGCTCAACATCACCAACGCTGATTCAGCAATCAATTATGAATCGGTAAGAGTGATGGATGCTTCAGGAAAAGTGCTCCTTTCTGAAAACATGTCTGGAAGGTCCGATCTGCAAATAGATGCGACTCGTATTTCTCAAGGCACGTATTTGTTAGAATTGATTGATGCGGAAGGCAATAAAACAGTAGAAAAGTTTGTGAAATTTTAATCAATAGATTATAACTTTTTTGAAAAGTATGAAGAGGCCATCTCCTAGGAGGTGGCTTCTTTTTTTGTATTAGGATTTTTCAAAAGTCAAGTTCAGCATCCCTCGATCCTCTTATTCAATTTTTATAATTTCTCCTTCATGGAAAAAGTTTGTGCCAATCACATTAGCAATGTATTTATAAGAATTGCCCTCCATTTCATAAATATTAAACTCCATTTTTTGAGTCGTATCATTAGTACCGTCTGCTTTTATTTTCATGAGTTCATATCTACAATCAGAGATCCATGTTATTCGCAATTCAGTTTCCTCTCCATCTCCATTTGAACGTTCGGATTGAATATCCCCTTTTCTAACGATTATGGTTTTCGTTTCCACTAACTCTCCGTTGCTATTTTTGGTTTTGTAGTTTGATTCAAATTTGCCGAGCTGAAACCTACTGCAGTCTTCATTTAGCTTTAAATCAAATTTTGATTCCTCTATGTTTTTAAATTTTGAATTAACTTTATAAGCGATTTGCTCGCCGACCTTTGTTCCAACGGCCATTGACTCTTCCATTATTATTGGCCCTTTCTGTACCATTTTCTGCCCGACCTTACTCTCTAAAAATCCAATCATTTTGTCTATCTCTAATTCAGTATAATGCTTTTTATAGATTGGGATTAATTCTACTAATAATTCATTATACCCATTTTCCTTCATCTCTTTTTTTAAGGATTCGTAAAAACCAGAAGATATCCCCTCTTGTTCTTCTTCCTTTTCTAGAGCAATCGTTTGGTCTAATGATGTTTCAAAAGCACTTTTAGTCCCATTTAGTTCAAGCATCTTTTGAACCTTGCTGTCGAAGGTGTTTTCTTGAGCATTTATTTTAAAATTTGAGCATAGGGTTAGTAGGAGTAAGAGGTGGTATATTTTCATTATTTTTGATTTTGTTTTGATGATTCGTGCTTACGACGTTGCTACGGAATAGGAGCAATGGCCGTTAAGCACTTTTGTGCAAAGTTATTCTTTTTCACATCATCTTTTTTCGAATTCCTTCTATTTCATGGAAGGTTCAAAATTATTTTTTATTTTTTAATCTCCGATTTTTTCGTTCGTAAAATGGTAAGGTAATTCGCTTTAACAGAACACTTTAAATTGAGCGTTTAATCTCATTCATAAATTGATCAATCCATTAAGCAACACAGGAACTTCCCTAACCTCCTTTACCAAGACCTAAGCCTTGAATCATTTCGGCTACAATCTTCCCTTACAATGCAATGACTATGGGTAAAACCGACTAAAAAAAAGACACCATGGCAACTTAGCGCATCAGCTCCAAGAAATATAAAAAAACACACCTTCCTTCCGAAAAATGTGTTTTCTATATCCAATAAGAATTGCCTGTTAATAATTAATAAAACTTAGTTCACCCGAACTACAGTCTTTGCCCCAAGAATATCACCATTCTTTGACACCTCAATGTAGTAGATGCCTTCTGGCAATTTTGTCCCGTCAATATAGACTTGTTGAGGATCTTGGTAGCTTTGCTCGATAATTTGTTTCCCCATATTGTCAAATATTCGGACTAGGAGTTTTCCTTGTAAATTTGTAGCGGCGAGCTCTATATTGATGCCACCGGTACTAGGGTTGGGGAACACTTTAATTCCATTTTCAATGGTGAGCTCTTCATTGTTGACAAAGCCTGGAGATTTGAAATATTCAAATTCCTCTGAAAAAACTAATCGTTTCCACGAGGAGGAGGAGGTGGTCGTTAATTTCGATACAATTGGGGTGTTATTCGAATTCAAAATTTCATACCCTAAAACACCATTGTAATAGACACCTGTTTGGTAATGAAAATTATGCATGCCATCTCCATTGCTATCCTCAATAAAAAACGTATAGCAGTTGTTTGCTGAAAGGGAGGCCGTGTAGGTATGCACCTTTTCAGCATCAGGACCACCGCCTCCCAAAGCATCGCCATTACCAGCAGCATAACTATCTGACAATATGACATTGCCTGCGCTATTTTTCAGTTCCCAGGAAGTATGACCGGGATAATAATCGGTGTAGATTTTTATAGTTACAGAATAGGCACTTGCTGGAGGAACTAAGGACGATGAATACTTGTAAGACTCTTCATTTCCAGGCTGGTGATTGTCTGCTGTTCCATTTATTGAAGTAATTCTAGCGGTAAACGGTACATTATTAGTCGGAGTAAACCCATCAAGTCTTATTTTAGAAATATCGAGGGGGGAAATTTCACTATTCGCATCAGGAGCGGTCCAATTGTAGGTGCCAAGCACCGCCCCATTTTCTTCATACGCTATAGCAGCTGATGAAATAGGCACCGTCCCTTGATTATATAAGGTAACATCAGGATAGCCACTGGAACAAAACCCGCGATCAGGTTCGACAAACAGGGTGGCATCATTCGTACCATTGCTCCATGGACTAGGGCACTCATTCGTCCATGACTGAATAAATTGACTCATAGGAATTGTACGACTTATCTCAACGCCGGCCGTACTCCCTGGACAATGCACAAACAATCTTGGATAACTATTCACCCCATACATCGTTTTAATGGCACTGCCTTGACCATTTGGCCCAATGATCGGAAATGGAGTTGTAGAAATCCAATCCCCCTCCGAACCTGCAGCTCCTCCTAACAAAGCTAAAGAAGAACTAGAAGAACCGTCAATAAAAAAAATCATAACATCATCTGTACCATCGGGACCAAATTCTTCATAAATTTTCTGCATGATTCCCTGTTCATGCCATTCCCAACAGTTATCACACCAATGTGCAGATATATCCACCAATACTGTTTTCCCGTCATTTAGGTAATCTTGAAGGGTGTGCACATTTCCATCGATATCTGTTGCGGTCCAATTTTGCGCTTGGGCAGCAAAGATATTGACCATAAAAATTAAACATCCTAGTAGAACTTTTTTCATTTCTGTTGATTTAATGATAGTTTTTAAAAAAAAATTTATTACAAGAAAGTTAACCCACTTGACCAATGAATATTCTTAAAACGCATAAAAACGCGATGAATCAATCGAATTTTGAATCCTGCAATAAAAAAATAAGTGTAACTACCACAAACATACGTAATCTCGATTATATATACAAAATATTTGTTACAAGTTTTAGAATAGGCTATAAATATTGATGCTCCTTGCCTACCTCTAGGTTTCCTCTAGGTATTCTAATTTCATCTTCATTCTCTAGCCCGTTATTTAAGTCTGCCGGTTTCAATAAAGGAATTCGCCGCTCAATTATTTTCAAATATTTCCTAAATTCTGGAAATAGTAAGTTATTTCTTGCGCCATGTCTAAATTTGTACCACTTTTGAATTATTGATCACAGCGTCAAAACTGAAAATAAAACTTAAACTAACACTATTAAAATCGACTAATTATGAAAAATTTACTATTCCTTAGCATAATCTCATTAATACTTCTTGGATGCACAAAAGAAGAAAAAGAAATAATTGAAGAAATTGATTTTTTTCCATTAGAAACCGAAACGCACAATTTCTATCCACATGATGATAGCTCAAACCTGGTTTTCAAGAACCAAGATGAAGAAGAAAGATCCTTAATTGTAAAAGAATCAAAGCTTACTACGGTTTGGGATTATCTTAACAGAGGTGGACGTTATTTATCTGAGTTTCGCCGTTTGCGATTGGTATGGGATAGCAGCTATGTAGGCGGTGGCCAATTTTTAATAGATATGAAAGTCCCTGAGTCTGATGTTGCGCCTTATAGATTGGTTGATCTTATGTCTATAAATTACAGCCATAAAATTTCTACTGGGAATGTAACTACTTATTCAAGTGTTAGTCTTAAAATTATAACCTCTTATAGAGGCCATAACTCCATTGATTATGACAGTTTTTGGAATACAGAACAACCAGAATTTCGAGAAGAGGTCGTCCTTTTAAATGAAACGTATGCAAATGTTTATATCACCACAAATACACTTGGCATTAAAGTATATTATTCTAAAACGCATGGAATCCTTGCTTTTGATGATTTGTATGGAAATCTATGGCTGTTTAGTCACGTTGAAGAATAATTTCAGGTTATAGGAATCTATACAGGGTCAGTTAATCTCCAAGAATGTCGCAGCAATATTTATAGATTTGTTTTCATTTTTCAATAAAAGTTAATTCCTACTAATATCCCGTAGGAAAATCCTGTCGTATTTCCTTCTTGCATTTTTACATTTCTGTACATTGTTCTTGCTTTGACATCAATGGTGAAATTCTTTTTTGATTGATATATTTCATAACCTACTGCCGCAACGAGTCCTAATCCAGCATAGTACTTCAATTCAAGTGCGTCGGAATCCGTATTTTTTATGTCCCAAAACACAG
>CALLWB010000128.1 GCA_938016265.1 uncultured Saprospiraceae bacterium | reverse complement strand
CGGGCAGGTAGGAGGTGGGCCACAGGTTATTGTAGCTTCAAATCCTTCTTCTTGTACGGAGCCATCTGAACTAAAAACAAAAGTCAAGCATCCTGTCGCGTTGTTGGCGAAAAATTGGTCGCCACTTTCAAGTAAGTTAGTGATGACTGATGGTACACTACCATCTCCATCTCCTTCACCACAAAAACTACCAATCAAGGTAGAATCTACAGAATCCCCATCGTAAATGGTAAGCATATCCCAACAACCTGTATTATTGATTCCATTGCCAGGGGCTGTCTCTATATCAACAAAGGTAAAATCGATATAAACAACATCTGCTGGATCGTCTGGACAGATGGTGGTCTTTGTGTTGGTGTTTGCTGCGTAAGGATTTCCTGGTCCTCCTTCGTCTACAAACTGGTCGCCGCAACCTATGGTGATTCTATTGAACGGGATGGTCGAACTAGCTGGGCCAGTTACATAGTTTGCTGGATTTTCCAACGCAGCATAGTCATCCAGTGCGGTGGTTTCCCGTAAAGCAATATTAAATTGAGCATTATCAGAAGTAAGTTGCACATGCAGCGCACTTGGATGGCGACAACTGTGCGGGTTATAGTCATTATTTGATGCGAAGGCCATACTGGAATGGATTTGCTCGATATTTGATACAATGTCCACAGGAAGGGTTGAAGTGGTTGACGTTGTAAAACAATATAGGGCATCATCAGTTCCTAAAGAAAATGGAGGGTCTGAGAAGGTCATGTCAGTATCACTGCATTGATCTGTGCAATCGACTAAAATAACATCTTGAGTTACATCTTCGCTTATAACTACAACATCACCTGCAAGAACAGTAGCTGCTGGAGCATACTTAAATAGTGATTCAACTCCATTTGCATGTATAAATTCATCTACATCTTCATCATATATATCATCTGTAAAATAAAAAACTTCGCCGGGTAAGATGTCTCTTAAAGCTACAAATGAAAACTGATCAGGAGTTATGGTAGAGGCCATTCCTACAATGGCAATGGCTGGGACATCAAGCGTTGTAACCCCTTCTGCTTCGATGATAAATGTGTAGGGATTTTCATCGGTGTCATCATTTGCGATGGTAATGATAGCCGTGTGCGCTCCTACTATAGTCGGTTCAAAATTAATTCCAAAGTCATACTGTGCTCCTACTGGAATAACAGAGCCAGAAGGTTGTTGGGCTATTGTAAATCCAGGAGGTGAACTCGTGATAGTTACCATATTTGGTGCTCCGGTAAGTGTCAAATTTGCAGTACCCAAGTTTTGAATGGTAAATCCATAATAATCTGCACCAGAACCAATAACATTAGGTAACAAATAGGTGTTGTTCGAACAAGAGGCTCTTGTAATATCACCAGAATTGATGACTGCAATTGATCCATCATCAGTATCATAGCCGATCACCTGTATCTCTGCTCCGGAAATGGTTGCACCATTCAATTGTGAGAAGCGGATGGTTGAATTTGCATCGCCAGTTACATAATTTGAAGTTATAGACAAGTCTGCATTTGTTAATACATTTCCTCTTAATGCATTATTAAATTGACCGTCAACACCTGGCAGAATCACATTTATTGAGTTAGGATAGGATGCTGTTGGCAGTTTGGGAGTAGTAACCGCAGTACCTCTTATGGAAGAGTGAATCTCATCCATATTATTGAAGATATCTACAAATGAGGCCCCTATGGCAGCGGTACTCGAGAAGCAAAATATTTCGTCTGTATTTCCTAAACTAACAGCGGGGTCGAGTACGGTAACTGTCGAGCCACAACCTACTGAACCTTCGCAGGTCTCCGCGACAATATTTGTAGATGCACCCGTTTCTGTAACCACGATCACATCACCAATGACTACTCCAGGAGATATAAATCGATACAGTGACTCCACACTCACAATGTCAAAGGTATTGGTAACAGGGTCATAGGCATCATCAGTAAAATAATAGACATTGCCACTTGGAATGTTTGTTAGTGCAACAAATGAAAATTTGTCGTTGCCTGTATTACTAGTCATTCCTACTAGAGCAATGTCCTGCGCAACCGCGGTGTTAATTCCCAGTAAGGGAATAAATAAAAGGAGAATCAAATAGTTGTAAATAGATTTCATAGAATTAGGATT
Organism: uncultured Saprospiraceae bacterium; assembly: GCA_938016265.1. Lineage (GTDB taxonomy): Bacteria > Bacteroidota > Bacteroidia > Chitinophagales > Saprospiraceae > JAHDHB01. The sequence goes on along the minus strand of CALLWB010000128.1, from coordinate 4,204 downwards.
TAATAAGCTAGAGTGATAATATTAGTATTTACATTCCATGATGAAAACCATAGATGAAACGTCGAGACGTTAAAGTAGTACGATTGTAAACGAAGAGGGGGTTTATCGCCCATAAATATAGTAAATAATCGTAAGGTGTTTTATTGAAATCGAATAAACTGTTAAATAATAATTTATTATATGTTGTAAATATTTTGATTGTGTTTTTCATTGTATTATTAATTGTACTAATGGTTCTTGATTATAAAATTACTTTAATATATTCCCTTCAGCTACCACATTTTCATGTGGCCCAAGCGTAAACGTCTGATTTTCAAACGCCTAAAGCGTTCGTTTTGTATATTTTTTGGCTGAAATGACTTTTCATCCGAGGAAAAGAACATATGCATGCTAAATTGTGGACATTTTTTAGAATAATTTTAGGTCCGTAACAATCATTTGTAACCTACTTGCATGAGTTTGTCATTCGGTTGACGCATTGATTATTTGGACAAGTGCCGAAGGGTTGTGGTTTCGGCAGATTTTAGTGGGGCTGCTACTACTCAAGGAGATAATCGTGCAATTACGATCATGGGTGGCTATATTGGATCGGCTCTATTTGGAGCGAAGTATACCGATTTTGATCAGGTGTTGGTGATGTTTTGGGGTTGTAGTCGAAATTTCTACTATCAAAACATGCTAACCTAATTTTACTAGGCGGTAGTCATTTTGTTCCGCCACCTTAACTAAGGCAAAAAAAAGAGGCCATCTCCTAGGAGACAGCCTCTATATATCTAGAAGTAAATTAGTTCAATTCTAAATTTCACCTACAACAGATTCTGTTACATTAATAATATGATCACCAATTCGCTCCAGCGAAGAGAATATATTGTTATAAATCATTGCTGATCTGACATTGTAGTCTTTATTGCCAAGTTTTGACAGGTTTTCCTTTCTAAGTTTGTCCCGAAGTGCATTGATATCCACCTCTGCTTTTATTGCTGCTTCTTTGGACACGTCATCATAGCTTGGTGTAGAAAGATTGCTTACCATGATCTCGAAAGCGTGATCGATCAATCCGAACATATCGACAAGGTTTTTCCGTTGTTCTGGTGTGAAATACACCTTGTTTTCGATTTTTTGTTCCAGTGTTTTGGATAGTTGATAATAGATATCAGCTATTCGCTCTAGATCATTACTCACATTAAGGAAACTACGCAGTCTTATACTGGTTTTTGGGGTAATTTCCTGATTGGCAAGTCCAGTGATGTATTCTGTTATTTCGATCTCCATATCATCCGCAATTTGCTCGTATTTTTTGATCTTTTTGATCATTTCTACTTGCTTTTTGCTGTCTGTGGCGGTGAGAAGGGTGCTTGCATATCCTGACATTCTGCTAACCACATCCCCGTAGTGCGCCGTTTCCTTTTGTAGCTCGACCGTTGCTAATTCTGGCGTTATTGCTGTTGTAGAAATAAGTTTCAACCGAGTCGATTCGTCCTCATCTCCTTCTTTGGAGGGGACTGCGGCAATGGCGGATTTCACCAGCCAGGGGACAAACGGTAGCATTATGAGCACATTCATCAAATTGAAGAAAGTATGGAAAGCGGCCAGCTTATAGGTATTTAATTGCTGAACAGCTGTTAAGTCTTTGCCTGCTTTAACGTGTCCTTCAAACAAAAAGGAAAAGTTTTCAACAAACCCTGACAAGTATTTCATAACGAAAGGCAACAACAAGACCATCCATGCAACCCCAATAATATTAAACAAAGAGTGTATTCTGGCAGATCGTTTTGCGTGTACATTCCCAACCATGGAAGCGAGTTCCGCGGTTATGGTTGTTCCTATGTTTTCACCCAATACCATCGCTGCAGCAACATCAAGCGGCAACCAACCTTTGTAAACCAAGGTCAGGGTAACTGCCATTGCCGCACTGGAAGATTGCACAATAATCGTAACCAATGCACCTATTAATACAAACATCAATCGAGAGCCAATACCGCCACCAGCAAAACCATTCATCCATTCCAGCAAAGCATTGCTAGATCCGATATCAGGTACTGCATTTTTTAAGTAGGAAAGCCCTAGAAATAAAATGGCAAAACCAATGGTAAATTCTCCCCAGTATTTTAGTTTTCCTTTATTTGAAAACAGCAAGGGAACACCGATTGCAAACAATGGAATGGAATAAGCACTCAAACTAATTTTAAACCCTAGAATAGAAATAATCCATCCGGTAATGGTCGTTCCAATATTGGCTCCCATCATAATACCAGCAGATTCCACCAAGGTCAATAAGCCCGCGTTTACAAAACTAACCGTCATAACAGTTGTTGCAGAGGAAGATTGAACAAGAGCTGTAGTCAAAAAACCGGTAAATACACCTAAGTACCTGTTTTTTGTCATATTCCTAAGGATATTACGCAACTGCGAACCTGCGGCACGTTGTATTCCTTCACTCATCATTTTCATCCCGTAGATAAAGAAGGCTAACGAGCCTAATATTTTAGCTACCTCAAAAATTCCGAATTCCATTTGTATTTAATTTTAGTTGTGTTATTATAGTGTTTTTTGTTAAAACTGGACTTCTACTTGTGTTCTCCAAAACAATTGATCATCATTGTCTTGAATCCCTCGATAAGTAATATCTGTCTGTATTTTTAAATTATGTCCAACTATGTACTTAGATATACCAAGGGTGGTTTGGGTTTCGATGTTGCCAATAAATTCATGCGGGTTTATTGATGTCCATCTGGCAGCAATCTCCCAATTTTTCTTGAGCATATAGCCTAGTTGTAGATTAGTTCCCAGTCCGGTATAATATTCTCCAATAGGATTGACAACTGATTCTGTATAAACTAGTGGGTTTCCATCTAATGTTCGTTTATAAACAAATTCTCCCATAATTGAAAGTCCTTGATACTTGAACATTAAGTCCGCAAAAAAGGCATGTAGCGCCTTTCCTTTAGGAAAATCATCACCAAAAGAAAGAATAAAGTCTCCATTCTGGCCACGTTCTCTAGCAGCATTATCGTTGATATCATAGGTAAATCCAAGTGCTAGTTTAGGTTTGGCTTCGCTCTTAATAGCCGCTCCGATATAATCTCCTTTAGATTCAAATTCGCCGAATGGCAGCATTTCTAAACGAAAGGTATAGTCAAATCCGCCATGAAAACCATCGGTGACATTTCTTCCTTCTCCTTGTGTAAACGAAAATATTTCTCTTACAAGGAATTGATTTCCAATGGTGTGGTGGTTTTTTAGCCAAATTCCAACATCTCTGTCCAGATTAAATCTTGAGTTTAACCTGGATCGGTCGACAAACTGCAGATTGGCAGAAGAAATAACCCGCTCTCTGTTTCCTGGTAATTTGCCTTGACCAAATTGAATAGAAAAGTTTTTATAGGCATTCCAGGTAACGTAAGCATCAAGGATGAATTTGGCGGTGTTGTTGAAGTGACTGTTGTTTCCTCCTCCCATATCACGGTTGGAAAGTCCTAGTTCCGCCTTAAATGTTACTTTTTTATTAAGAACCCCACCTGCAAATTTCAATCGCGATCTTCTTACCAAGAAAGCGGCATTATGGTTCCCCAATCCCTCTGCAGTAGATTGACGAAGGTCCCATTCATTGATGAATAGATTTTGAAACCGGAAATTTACTTTTATAAAACTTGAATTGTCTTTACTCGTAAATTTTAAGCCGTTACCAAATTTAGCAGACACCGTTTGAGCAGAAAGGTTTAGGCAGATTGCGACTAGCGAGATTACACCTAGGATTGTACTTTTCATTTCTTTATTTCTTGGATTATTGCAAAAATAATCTTTTAATGTTAAGCCAATGTTAACTCTCAATAGATACACAAAATAATAATACGGTTATGTTTGTTATCTATTCTGAAAGCATTGTTATACCTTCATTGTACATTGTTACAGTAATTATCACTTTGTACAATAAAATGTTTACCTAATGTTTATCCCCAGCTTATCTTTTGTGATTCTGCCAAAAAAAATAAATAAAAATGGTACAACTACCATTTACCTTCAATACATCAATAACAGAAAGACAAACCGACTTAGCTGCAATATTCGGATCATGCCATCACAATGGTCAGAACACTTCATTAAAGAGAAAGGCAAAAATGCACATGCCCAGGCAAAAGAATTGAACAGTCTTCTCCGAAGAGAAATGGAACGAGCTGAAAAAATCGTTTTAAATCTCCTAAAG
>CALLWB010000127.1 GCA_938016265.1 uncultured Saprospiraceae bacterium | reverse complement strand
TACTTGGTATTAACTTTTGATTGTTTCCTTGAGATAATTGATGGAAGATGTTTATCATGCTAGTACTTGGTACTAATAAAAAAAGCAGCTCCCCTTTTCAGGAAAACTGCCTCAACACTCATCATGCTGTTAATTTGATTTGCTCACAAGCGCTTCAGCCAATTGCTCAGGAAGCAAAGCATATCGCTTAAACTTCATAGAATAATTTCCACGACCAGCACTCACCGTCCGCAAATGATTGATATAACCAAACATTTCAGCCAAGGGAACTTCGGCCTCCAACTGTACCAAATTATTGACTAAATTTTGTGACAAAATAATACCACGTCGTCTACTCAGGCCACTTAGTACATTGCCCAAATAATCATCCGGTGTCGTCACCACTACGCTGACCAAAGGTTCGTACAATCTAGGATTCATCCGCATCGCCACTTCGCGAAAAGCTTGGGCAGCACACATTTCAAATGCTTCCGGAGAAGAATCCTTCACATGCGTTGCACCATCCAATAATTCTACTTTCAAACTCTGAATCGGATAACCAATTAAAGCACCGCTATCCAACATTTGGTCAAAACCATGCTTCACCGATGGAATATACTCCTTAGGAATTCTACCACCGACTACTTTATCTACAAATTGCAAACGCTGCCCATCTTTTACAAAAGCATCACTTTCTAAAAACTCAGGATCAGCTGGACTCAAGATTACTTTTATTTCAGCAAAAGAACCAGGCCCACCGTTTTGCTTTTTGAAACGATGACTGTGTGCTACCGTTTTTGTCAATACTTCCTGATAGTTTACCGCAGGAGAACCAACATTAACTGCAACTCCAAAGTCTTCTTTCAACTTGTCAATGATGATTTCCAAATGTAATTCTCCCATACCTTTCATGATTGTTTGACCCGTATTTTCATCGCGGGCCACTTTAAAACTAGGATCTTCCAGTTGTAATTTCGATAAGGCTAAACCTAATTTATCCAATTGATCTGAATGCTTAGCTTCAATCGCCATACTGATTACCGTTGGCGGCACATACAAACTTTCTAAAACCAAAGCTTCGGTTGGCGAACAAAGTGTATCCCCCGTTCGAACACTCTTCAAACCTACAGTCGCTACAATATCACCAGCCAATACCGTTTGTATTTCCTGCCGTTTGTTGGCATGCATTTGGTACAATCGTGCAATCCGTTCCTTCTTGCCTGTCCTTGGATTCAAAACACTTCCTCCAACTTTAAGTGTACCAGAATAGACACGGAAAAAACAAAGTTGACGATTCTGTTCATCCAAAGCAATCTTAAAAGCTAGCGCTGAAAAAGGAGCTCTAGGATCCGCTGCTCTAGTAGTCAGTGACTCCGATTCCAGTTCCATTCCTTCTACATCATTCCGATCCAAAGGCGATGGTAAATATTCACAAATGGCATCTAATAAAGTTTGGACTCCTTTGTTTTTGTAAGCTGCCCCCATCAATACAGGTACAATATCACGAGTCAAAACAGCCTTTCGAAGCGCCTCATTTATTTGAGCGATAGAAATCCTTTCTGAATTCTCTAGATACTGATCCAATATGGATTCATCATAAAGCGCCAATGTTTCTAACAAAGCTTCTCGATGCTTTTTCACTTCAGGAATCAAGTTTTCAGGAATGATATTTCCCTGTAAAGGAAAACCATCTACATCCCAGTAAATCGCTTTTTGCGAAATCAAATCCACTACTCCTTCAAAGGCCCCCTCTTCTCCAATCGGAATTTGTATCGCTACTGCATTTGCTCCAAGCTGTGTTCGAATTTGTCGAACTACTTCAAAAAAGTCAGCCCCCGTTCGATCCATTTTATTGACCATTGCGATTAGGGGAACCTCGTAACGACTTGCTTGTTGCCAAACCGTTTCCGTTTGTGATTCCACACCAGCCACTGCATCAAAAAGTGCGACCATTCCGTCCAGTACTCGTAGAGAACGTTCAACTTCAATCATAAAGTCAACGTGACCAGGCGTATCAATAATGTTTAAACTAAACTGCTCCTTCCCTAGCTGCCATTCGGTATGCGTAGCTGCAGAACTAATCGTAATTCCCTTATCAATCTCTTGTTTGCTGGTATCCATTTGGCTATTGCCTAAATGCGTTTCACCCAGTTGATGAGACTTTCCGGTAAAATAAAGTATCCGTTCAGTCAAGGTCGTTTTGCCCGCATCGATGTGGGCTGCAATTCCAATATTTCTTAAAAAGCGCAATCTATCGCGTTTCATGATTTTTAATTTTTCAAATACAACAATACACTGACCTACTGAGCAATGTCAGAAAGAATGCACTAAGCAAAACGAAGCAAAGGATTATTCAAAATAATCTCAGTCTCCTAATTTGAATTAGGTGCAATTTTTAATACCAAAATGATTGTTATGAATAGCAGAAATATTAGTACTTCAGCTCTAGCCAAAATACCAGCCCAGTTCTTACTTCTGCGTAGAAGAAATAAAAAGCAAAGGGCAGAAAACTGCATTGAAGGGTCCGTGAAAAATTAAAAGTTTCATTATTATTATTTTTCTAATACTGACAACCATGATTCGCATGAAATAGTTCACACTAATTAGAAATTTAAACGCTAGTGTTCGTTTAGTTCTCCGAGACAAACTAACTTCTTGCTAAAAAAAACAAGCCCTCCGGGAATTTTTTCTCCAAAATCTACATTGTTAGAAACGACAATAAGAGCTCTGCAAAATAACAGAACTCATTTCTTCATCTTTTAACCTCGGATTATGGCAAAGTCGAGAGACGCCAGGAAGGCAGATAAGAAAATTCCTTCCAAGACTGCTAAAGAAAAGAAAGCAGCTAAACGAGCAAAAAAAGCTAAAAAGAACAGCTAATGTTTTTCCGCTTTATTCTTAACGCCAAGTGCATGAGCATGGCACCAGATTAAAAAATCAAAATCAAAATCAAAATTTCAATCAAAAATCCGCGAACGTATAAGTCTATTCGCAATTGATATTCAATAGCTAAACAC
>CALLWB010000126.1 GCA_938016265.1 uncultured Saprospiraceae bacterium | reverse complement strand
TTGAAAACTCAATAAAAATGTGCACTCTACGATGATTTTGACTCGCAGACGTAGTAAGATTACGGGGAGAATCAAAATTGACGGACGTGCGCAGTTTTGCAGAGGTTTCAGCATAAAATGAATTTTCTATTGCATGAATTGAGTTTAAGGTTTAAAACATCTAGCGATACGCTAGGAATTCAAATCCAAGAAGTAGACCTATTGAGTAGCATTGCAGATGTGGATCTATTCTTAGTTGATATAGCTTCCTGAAATATTGGATTCTATCTCCTTGTAATAAAGACAAGAAATTTACGGAGTATTTAACAAACAGTGTAAACTTAACCCAACGCAGGGATTAGTTTACGGAGTTATAAATCTTGCTAGGTCCTGAATCTTTTTTTCCAGCCAAAGTATATCCGAAACCTGTCCAAAACTATAGAGTTTGGCCTCTATTTGGTCGAGGCGTTTGCGTAACTTTGGTTTAGTTTCGATTTTTAGTACGTCCCTTGTTTTGTAGACCTCAGATAAGATTCGGATATAGTTGATCTGGCTTTCTTTGTCGGATTTTGATAAGACTTTGCTTTTCCTTCGAGCGGTGATTTCAGATTTGAATCTAACCTTTGCTGCTCCGAAGGAGTATTTGTTTATTTCATAGAGGCACTTCAATCGGAATATCTTGCAACTTATAGAATAGGCTCTATGGAATGGTTGTAGTTCTGTTTCTTTAAACAGTTGGTCCGCTAGCTCGAACTCGCTGCGATAAAAGGCAATTTGCCCAGGGATAAAGGACGAAACGCCCCTACGAATTTGCTTATCGATTTGAGGGATGTACTTTTCAAATAGGGTTTCTGCCCAGTCGTAATTGCCCGAATGGCAAGCGAAAGATATTCCGTTGATCAATCTTCCAGCGCTCACTTTGTTGTTTCTGGACATCAACCCCCTATTTTCCAATTGAACGTACAACTCGAATCCCTTTTGCTGGAAATTGTCATTTTTTTGAAGTTTCGTTTGGTGAGCACAAAAGTTGATGGCCAAGGTGTAGAAAGTCTCTTTTAGTGCTCGAGTAAATTCCTGATCGTATTGATAAAGGAGGTTGACCAGTTCTTCATAATGCTCCTGTGCTTCGCGGTCCTTTTCTGGCGTTTCTTTTGATTGCAGTTTGTAGCTTTCCATGTAGCAGGCGGTGCGGCAAAGTTTGACTGACGGAATGTCGCAGTATTGAGGCATTTCGGATAGCCCGAGGATCCATTCCATCGGTTTGGAGTCATAGGATTTTGTACCGACATTCGTAAGCAAAGCCATGCTTGCTAAATGCAACAGGATTCTATCAATAAGATAATACGTGTCGAGCGCTTCTATCACTTTTTCCAGATTGTCTGTCTTCAATAGTTTGTTGATGTCGTACTGGAATTGAAATTCGAAGAGACTTCTTTCTAGTTGATAGTTTTGGAGGTAATACGTTTTATCTTTTGACTTTTGTGTTAACTGGTTTTGTTCTTTGCGGCGATAGGTTTCGAAAAAGCTGGTTAGTTTTTTTTGATGCAGTTGGCGTAGGAGAAGATTTGTCTTTTCTGGTGCTTCATTGTCTAGTGCGGTGTGGGTTAGAAACTTGAGGCCGAGTGCACTTAGTCTGCTGAATTTGTCGTTTAGTTTTGCGCGTTCTCCATTGGTTAGTTGGGCTTCGGATTTCGGATTTCCGAACATTGCAGAATAGGCTTCTATTTCGTTTTTGGCGGTCAGTTTATTCTCTACTTTTCGAAGGACGGCTTTATTCAGATAGGTGACAAGCGCAACGAGGGTTTGATCGGTATTGAAGTAGGGGCTATTGACAAATTGTATAAACTTACTTCTTTCAGTAGTAGAAAGAGCGCTTAGAAGAACGGTTATTTTGCGTTTGCTATTTGGTTTGCTTGGCATTTTTGTAATGGGCTAATTGCCTTTTAACTGCTGGAGAATCGTTCAAATAAAAGGAGCCTAAAGTTACATTTTTTGAAGGAAAAAACATACAATTTTCACTATTTTAGTCGAATCAAGACCGCGTGCAAGGTACTGTTAACTAGTTAGTTTTGCATTATTCGAATACTATTTCCTTTCCTCGCAGAATATTTTCTTTAAGAATAATCTCAAAACCAGTTGGATATTAGATGTAAATTAGATTCATATTAATTATGAACAACAAAAAACAATTCCCTGTCTTTCCTGACTGCTAAAAATGTGAGGAAAAACAAAACTACGTATTCCCCCAAACGTACTACCAAATACCTTCTGACTGCTATACAATTTGACTATTTGATTTCATTGCAAATCATTGTAGACAACTGTAATTATAGTAGAAAATTCAACAAAACAAATTCAACATTTATATTCAATCATTTAAAATCTTCACTTATGAATGCTTTAAAAATTAACTCCCGCCTGCTGAGTCTGCTATTTGTCCTTGTTGCTTTAACTATGACCACTTCCTGTGAGCACAAAATTGTAGATGAGCTCCCAGTTCCTGAAGTAGAAGAGGTTTTAGTAAGTAATAAATACCCGGAAGGCCGTCTCGCCAAAAGAATGGTTCTGACAGACAAAAACGATGATTCCAAGGGAGCAGTAATTTCAGTTTCTACGAATACTTCAGAAATTCTTCACCTGCTAACAGATGCGAATATGGAAGCAAAATTGATCACTCCAAATGATTTAGCACAATTAGAGAATGATCATCTTCCTGAAGAGGTAGACCTCACCAACGAAGCATCTGATGAATCTTTGCTGAACTCAGAAATTCATTTTTTCACATTGACCATATTGGAAGAACGCACGAGTGACGGTGAAGCCATCCAATACACGTTCAGTGATGAGCTATTAGCCGTTTTGAAAAAACACAAAGCGAGTACACACGTTCAATTTCCAACCAAGGCCAGTAATCCACAAGATAGTCGGGCAGAACAAGTTTGGAAAAACGGTTTTTGGGCATATGGAGATGGAGGTTCGATTCGAACAAAATTGAAGGTACATTATAGTTATGGATGTACAGGTCCATACTATAGCAGGGACACCAATTCAGGATTCCTTTACAGTTACAAATTCAGAAGTTGCAAATGGCCATGGAATTCCAGCCAAAGAAAATGGTACAGCGGTTTTTCGGTAATACAGGATGTGTTAAGAAATTTCACAATTTTCAATACCAATGAATGTGGCAAATGCGCCAACCCTTTTTAACCCGATTTAATAAAATTGATTGCTTTTAAAATCCAAATTATGAATCGACTTTCCGAAGTGGGCTCAATCATCAACAAAAATCTTACTTATGAAAATGCTAAAACTTAATGCAGTTGGCCTATTATTAATACTTGCAGCTATGTTTTTTGTTTCTTCTTGCGGGTATGAAAAAATGGAATACTCAAAAGAATTTGATTTCGAAGAAGAACTAATTCCCGAGGAGGAAAACCTTCGTGGTCGGTTGTCTACGGAGTTAATCTTGACAGACAAAAATGACCCCATGACCGGTGCTGTCATCTCTATCTCCACCAACAATTCTGACATCCGGGCACAGTTTACTGCAGCCAATATCAGCGTGGAAAAAGTCACCTTAGCTGATATTGAAAATTCAGCAAAGGAAGAAATGGTAGAAAACATTGAGGAGGAAGCTATCAACTCCGATCCAACGTTGCTAAATAGTGAAGAACACTTTTTCACCTTAGAAATATTGAATGAGTTTACCAAAGAAGGCGAGTTTCTTCAATATACGTTCAGTGATGAACTATTAAAGACATTGAAAAAATACAAAGCCCGAACGCATATTCAATTTTACGAGGTAAGCAACTCCGCGCTGAATAGTCGGGGCCCAGTCGATAGAAACGCCTTTACAGCATACGGCGACGGTGGTTCTATTGTAACAAAACTCCATGTTCGCTATACCTATAATTGCAACAACACAATTTATGGAAGAGACACAAATGGAGGATTTTTGTACAGTTATACCTTCAGAAGTTGCCATTGGCCCTGGACTGCCAGTTCAAGAAAACGATACACTGGTTTTACGTTAATTCAGGATGTATTAAAAAGATTCACTCGCTACAATACGAGTTGGTGCAATAAGTGTTAAAAACTAGCGCTTTCGTGTATTAAAAACTACAATTATCTTTTAAAGTTAAAATTATGAAAACATTAAAATTAAATTCAGGTTATATCTGCACACTGTTTGTGCTTGCGGTTACTTTTTTCATGACCTCTTGCGGGTATGAACATATCGACTACTTACCAGAAGAGGATCTCGAGGAACAATGGGCACCTCAAGAAACACCTCAAGGTCACTTATCTTCGAACCTAGTGCTAATAGACAGGAACAATCCAAGAAAAGGGGCTCAGATAGCAGTATCCACCAACAATCCTGACATCTATGCTCAGCTAACCAATGAAAACTTCAAAATGGAGGTGGTTGCAGTAAGTGCGGTCGATAAATTGGATAATGACGTGGCAGAAAACATAGATGGAGAGAATGGAGATTCGGATACGTCCTTAGGGAATACACCAGACCATTTTCTCACCTTCAAAATTTTGGAAGAATTTACCAACGAGGAGGAAGCTGTTAAGTACACTTTTGGAAACGAACTCCGCAAAGTCCTAGAAAAATACAAAGCACAAATGTATATACAATTGGATACCGAAAAAACAAAAAGGCATGATACTTCCGGTCCCATTGTTAATAATGCATTTATTGCACATGGAGATGGAAGTGCAGACGGGCTTCGGACAAAGTTGGAAGCGTGGTATGATTACAGTTGCAGCGGGTATTTCCATCGATGGCAAACAAGAACGGGATTCTACCACTCTTATGTATTCAGAAGCTGCAAGTGGCCTTGGAATAGCTCTACAAGGAGAAGATATAGCTCTTGGGTTGTAACCCAGGATGTTGTTGAACATGTATATGTTTTTCGTACAGCCGACTGTCAACATTGTTATTAATGGCTATCAATTCTGTAAAAACAGTATTTTAACCATGTAAGTATGCTATAAAATTAGGCGCATTTCAAGAAACTATAAAGATAGATTTAAGAAATGTTGAGTTAATAATATCAAGTGGCTGCCATTGTAATTAGGAACGCCACTTGATTTTATTTGTTTTACCTAAACACCAAAACACAGTTATTTAAAATACAAAAACAACAACCTAAAACCATAATTAACAGGCGATTAAACAAAACAAAACACTTAAGGCTGACTATTTTACTTAAAAATCATCTCCTGAATTATCCTATAAATTCCCTAAATTTAGATACTTAATTGTACCATGTAACTCATAACTAATGAAGCAAGTACTTTTTTATATTTGGAATAGGATCCACCGCTTTTTGTCCATTTCTGTCTGTAGTTTCTTGTTATTAATAGTTTGCTTTGATTCGTATGGACAAACACGTCTGGAAGACTCGATTGCACTGGTAAATTTTTATACGACCACCAATGGTGCCAACTGGATAAATACCTGGGATTTAAGTCAACCAATAGATACCTGGTACGGCGTCTCCCTTGAAAATAATCGGGTTTTTTGTCTGGACTTGGACGGAAACACAGACTGCTTATTTGAAACAGCAACAGGGAACAACTTAGTAGGCAATTTAACAGACCTTCCATTGACGGCCTTAAAGTTTTTGTCTCTTGAAAACAACCAGTTAACTGGTTCAATTCCTGACTTCTCTGCCCTACCTGATTTAACCTATTTGTCCTTATGTTACAACCAATTGACAGACTCCATTCCTGACTTTTCCAACTTGGATAGCTTGCGTTTTTTAGCGTTGTCCAACAACCAGTTATCTGGAGCTATCCCTGACTTTTCTGAATTGCATCAACTAGAATATTTGTCCCTTTCTGACAACCTGCTTTCCACCTCCATCCCTGACTTTTCTAATATCCCCCAACTAAGTTATCTGTTTCTGTATGCCAATCAATTGACAGGGACCATACCGAGCCTTTCCAGCCTTCCCAACTTGCTGGAAATTGACTTTTCTAGCAACCAATTGACAGGCGCTATCCCTGAATTTTCAAATCTAACTAACTTAGAACAATTGGTTATAAATGAAAACCAGCTTAATGGCTCCATTCCAGACTTCCCAAACTTCCAAAACGTCATAAAAATAAACTTGTATGGAAATCAATTGACAGGTTCCATTCCCAACTTTTCAAGTCTTCCGTCAATACTTGAACTGAACTTATCTGAAAATCAATTGACGGGCCCCATCCCAAATCTTCAGCTACCTGCTCTAAAGTATTTGTTTCTAGGAGAAAATCTGCTCACTGGTGCTATTCCTGACTTATCAAACCTTCCGAGCCTAAGAAACATCAACTTTCATAGCAATCAACTCACTGGACCCGTACCCTACTTTTATAGCCTACCCGATCTAGAGAGCGTTGTTCTTAAAAGCAATCAGTTAACAGGTTCAATTCCAGATTTTTCAAATATTGCTAACTTAGACAAATTGGATTTATCCAGTAATCAATTAACCGGTTCCATCCCGGATTTCACCAGTCTCCCTTCTTTAAGATACCTAGATTTATCAAGCAATAACTTAACAGGTGTTATTCCTAATTTTTTGAATCTTCCACTTTTAAAATACACGAATTTTTCTAGCAACCAATTGACAGGTTCGATCCCGAATTTCACAAGTATTCCTAGTATTTATTATCTGAGTGTTACCCACAATTTATTGACCGGTGATCTTCCAAATTTTTCAAATCTTCCAAACTTAGAATGGGCATATTTTGAACACAATCAACTAACTGGTGTAGTTCCAGAATTTTCTAATCTCCCTAAAATTGTTGAATTAGATGTAAAGGACAATCAATTTACATTTGTTTCTTTATTAAGCTCCGTTTCGTTTCTGGATTCGCTGACCAATTCGAACGGGGGAACTTACCAGTATGCTGAACAACATTCGATACCAATCTATAGCTCTGAAAATCAGTATTTCGTGCTGGAGAATGAACCAACTACAAACAATACTTATCATTGGTATTTTGACAATTCGTTGGTAAGCACAATTCCAGGAAACAATCATTTCATACCCTTAGTTTCTGGCTGGTATCATTGCGAAGTCACAAATTCCCAACTCCCAAACTTAACCTTATTCAGTACTACCATTTTCCTACTGTCCGACGCTATCGTTTATCCTGGAGATGCAAATAGAAACGGCTTGGTAGAAGCATCGGATGTCCTGTATTGCGGCATCGCCTACCAAAATTCGGGAACAACAAGACCAAACGCAAACGGAACCTGGACGCCACAATCTAGCAACAACTGGCCCTCCACAGTTCTAGGAATTAACAACAAGCATCAGGACTGCGATGGCAACGGTATAATCGATAGTTTAGATTTGATTATTATTGAGAATAATTTTAATAATATCTCGCCTGCACTTCTCCCAAAACCGACCTCACCAGAAGCAGCGTATTACATTGATGTAATACCTTTATCCGATTCTATTATCAACGCTGGAGGAAACAACTATTTACGACGTAGTTTTGATATTTATCTAAAGCACAAAACTAGCAGTGCCCTTCCTGTTTCTGCAAAGGGAGTTTCCTTTTCCATCTCTAACAGTAATAGCATCAACATGTATACGGATATTACAAATTCTTCTTTAGGAAATCCTGCTGAATTGAAGATGGTGGAACAATATGACTCAGCAACTGGAAGGCTTGACATCGGTCTGTTTACTTCCTCCCCCGACAAACCGTTGAATGGCCCGGTAGCCAATATTATCATAGAAGAATTGCTAGTAGGAATTGATGTATTCGAAAGCAAAATAACGGGTGATGCCCATATTTTAAAAGTCGATTCGCTGGAAATAGCAAGTGGACAGACGGTAGTTTTCCCGCTGAACAATGCCCCCGCAAGTTTTGCGAATACAAGCACCGTACAAGCAAGAGTGACGACCAACGAGCCCGACTGCATGAATTTCGGAAAGGCCAGTGCGTATGTAATTGAACCTGGCCTACATTCCTACCTTTGGAGCAACGGAAAAACCACCTCTTCCATTTCTAATCTGCCTCCTGGCCACTATTCACTAACAGTGAGCAGTCCAAGTCCTACAAAACTCCCAGCAGTCATCAGCTTCGAGTTAACCGCTCCTCAGGGATGTTTGAATGCTGTAAAACTATCACCAAAAATTTGGTTAGAAGGTCCATTGGATCCGTCCACCTTATTGATGAGTGACCAACTACGTATGAAGTCTCTATTACCAAATCAATTAATCGATTTAGCAACTGCAACTGATTCGACAGCTCCATTTATTTTTCAAAACACAGGAGCTTATAGCATAGTAGACGGTATAGAAATTGAGTTGCGCCCCGCAACTGATCCCACCCAAACAATAAATCGAAGCTTGGCGCTGCTACGCAGAAATGGAGAAGTCGTGTCTGCCGATGGCTATTCTTCCATTGACCTGGCTACTTTCAGCAGTGATTCGGTTTATGTCGTTTTTAAACATCGAAACCACTTGCCTGTTATGTTTGGTCCGATAGCTCCCGGCGAAGCTACTATCGATTTGACGACTCAAAATGGGATCTCCTTTTACAACGGAGTTAGCCAGAAAAAAGTACTTCCTGGCCGCTGGGTTTTATACTCAGGAGACATTAATTCTGACCATACTATTGACGGAGTTGACAAGCAAAACTGGTCACTCAAAAATGGCAACTTTGACCAGTATCTAAAGACTGATTTAAATTTAGATGGCGAAGTAAACGGTGTCGACAGAATATTATGGAACAGGAATAATGGAATATTTTCTAGTCTACCCAAGCCCACCGAATAAGGGCCAGCCCAGTGGAATAAAGGCCCTTCATCTGATATTTGAAATCCTATTCCACTATCCAGCTATTCCTGAGCGGTCTCTAGCTTAGCAATGCGCTCTATCAATAGAGAAAGTTTTTTGTCCTGCGATTCCAATCGGTCATTTTGCAATTCAATAATCTCCTGTTGTTCCTGGACAGCTTTCACTAATGGCACGACGAACTCCGAATACCGTAAACCATAATGCGACTCGGCATTCTTAGGTTCATCTACTCCATGAAAAGAATACCCCAGGCTACTAGCCGCCGCCTCCACTTCCTGGGCAATGAATCCACTGTAAATCTCCTTGGCAGCTAGTGCTTCGGAATCTCTAAGGCGTGAATCTTCTGGCGTTTTGTAAAAACTAGCTAGCGCATCCATGTCCAACTGATAAGTCACCGGCCGAAGCAGGTTGATAAACTCCAGTCCTTGAACATTTTCCTGAACTGTGGTTTTGAATCTGCCGTCGGAGAGTGTTGACCAGCCTACTTGTCCTCCGATTGAAGACACTGCTATATTTCCAATGCGGACGGAGTTACTTGAAGTTGCTTGAGTGTTAAAGCCAATAGCTACGGCATTATTAATCCCACTTGCTAATAGCATCGCTTGATTTCCAATAGCGGTATTGTTGGAGCCAGTGGTATTGTTTTGAAGTGCTAGAGACCCCAAAGCTGTATTTCTATCACCTGAGGTATTTGAAAATAGAGCACCACTCCCAGTGGCAGTATTCAAAACCCCCGCAGTATTAGCCCAAAGTGTGTTATATCCGACTGCGACATTCGAATTTCCAGTAATATTTTTAAAAAGGGACCGAACACCAAATGCAGCATTGTTAAACCCTGTGGTATTCCTTGTCAATGATTCTCCTCCTAAAGCAGTATTTGAGGATCCACTTGTATTATACCTCAAGCTATAATAACCAACTGCCGTGTTTGAACTCGCATTGTTTGATCTTAATGCGCTTGAGCCAATTGCAATGTTTCCTATAGCACAACAAACACCTTGACCAACGCTAAATAACGCAGAATCTCCAATCGCAATCAAATGTCTTGAAGGACCACTGTTGTGTAGAGCGGCATTACCAATAGCAATGTTGTTAAACCCATTTGTATTTCCATATAGCGCCCTATTCCCATAGGCAACATTTCCACTTCCTGTAGTGTTTTGGTAAAGTGCATAATAGCCTGTGGCCACATTATCGTCACCTGATGTGGTTGAATACATCGAATTGTGACCAATGGTTACATTATTATTTCCTGAGACATTAGAACGAAGCGCATTACCTCCATTTGCGATATTATTATTTCCTGAGATGTTAGAACGAAGCGCATTAACTCCATTTGCGACATTATGATCTCCATCAATATTCGAAGTAAGAGAATTAAAACCTGTAGCTACATTTGATCCTCCTGATGTGTTTGCAGCCAGCGCATAATATCCATTTGCCGTATTTCCGCTTCCAGTCGTATTCTTTAAAAGTGCATTATTCCCTACAGCAGTATTGTTGAAGCCGGATAGATTGTTTAGCAGTGCTTTGGCACCAATTCCAGTATTACCAGAAGAGTAATTGTGCAACAATGCCTGACTTCCAACTGCAGTATTTGAGTTTCCTGCATCATTACGATTTAGGGTCTGATAGCCTACCGCTGTATTGTCATGACCTGATTGATTGGACAATAAAGCCTTTGAACCGACCCCGGTATTTCCTATTGCATTGGCACCTAGTAATCCTAAACCATTATTAAACAGCGCAGAATCTCCTACAGCAACCAAATGATCAATCTCCGTACTATTGAACAATGCATGACAGCCTATAGCAACATTGGCGCTTCCAGTAGTATTCCTCAACATTGCGCTTGTTCCTAATGCACTATTATTATTACCAGTTACATTACTCGCCAGCGCACTTGTTCCTAATGCACTATTATTATTACCAGATACATTACTTAGGAGCGCGTGATACCCATTAGCGACATTATATTCACCAGTAGTATTATCTAATAAGGACCAAAAACCATAGCTCGTATTGCGACTTCCAGTAGTATTCCTAAACATCGCATTCGACCCAACGGCGACATTGTACCCTCCACTTACATTATTATATAATGCCTCACGCCCAACTGCCACATTACTTATTCCTATTGTATTAGAATACATGGAGCTTGTGCCAACAGCCACATTCAAAAAACCTCTTGTATTAGAATACATGGATTTCGTTCCTATTGCTACATTTCTACTTGCATTATAGCCTGAATTGGGTACTCCAGTTCCATTATTATAGAGGGCAGAATCTCCAATTGCTACCAGTATACTGCCAAATGTGTTTTTGTGTAAAGCCGCTTTTCCAATAGCCGTATTCTCGCTACCCGTTGTATTAGAAAACAAGGACCTATATCCTAGAGAAGAGTTGCCTGTTCCTGTGCTATTAAAAACTTGAGATTCGGTACCTATTGCCGTATTTTTAGAGCCAGTCGTATTATTTCGTAAAGAAGAAAATCCAGTCGCTACATTTTCAAATCCAGTAGTATTATTTAACAAGGCATTCGTTCCTGCTCCTGTATTTTTTCCACCAGATACATTGGAATGCAGAACACTTGTCCCTACAGCAGTATTGTACACTCCAGTAGTGTTCGCATTTAAGGACTCAAACCCTAAAGCCGAATTGCCGTAGCCTGTCGTATTGGAGAACATCGCATTCGAGCCTACTGCTACATTTTCTGTAGCGTGGACGCTTGAAGTTGCACCTAGTCCATTATTGTAAAGGGCATTATTTCCAATAGCCACCAAATTGTCGATGGTGGTGTTTCGATAAAGAGCGTTCACACCTAGGGCCACATTCATATTTCCAGTGGTATTCCCTTGTAATGCACTGCGTCCTGCAGCTACATTGTTAGCTCCCGTTGTATTGTTGTACATAGTGGCATAACCTATTGCAGCATTGTATTCACCGCTTGAATTTCGGTGTAAGGCAGATGCACCGTATGCAGTATTTCGAATACCTATTGTATTATAAAACATAGAATTATGACCACTTGATGTATTTCTATCTCCTGTTGTAGTTCTATTGAGGGCTTGGGATCCTGTTGCTGTGTTGTATTCTCCCGTAGTATTTTTGTTTAGCGTGCTATATCCAATTGCAGTATTATGATCACCAGTTGTATTATCGTTCAATGCTCGATATCCGTTAGCAGTATTGTTCAGCCCAGAGGTATTAGAATAGAGTGATCGATATCCCATTGCAGTATTACGAGCACCTGTTATATTGGTCGACATTGATTCTTTACCCACTCCAACATTATACCGGAAGCTACCATCATCCTGGCTTCCAGCATCATTCCCTATATAAACACTTGCCCCAGGAGATTCGAGATGAAACGTTTGTCCGTCCATGGATCCCATTTCTATTCCTTGGTTGGTGAAACGGATGATGTCTTCGTCTGCGGTTTTTTCTACTTCTACTTTGGTATCGCCGTCATTGTCTGTTAGACCACCAGTTGCAGAACCAGCGGATAGATTGACCCATTGTGTACCGTCAAAATACCAAAAGGTAGTGGTGCTGTTGTCAAATACAAGCAGTCCAGTAGCTGGATTTGCGATGGCTGCTCTTTGTGTGGAAGTCATTCGTGGGACTAACATTCCCTTATCTGTAGAAGCGACTTCTAGTGCAGCACTAGGGAGCGGACTGTTGGTTCCAATTCCCACATTTTGATTTTGGGCAAAAATGGATAGGCTGGAGATTAATAAAGTCAGAAAAAGGATAGATTTAGATAATTTCATGTTGTTAATTTTGGGTAAACGATCTTTTGTAGAACTAGTAGACCTCTTTCGAGGAATAGTTCCAATTCAATGAAAGCAATTCAGATGGTAAAAATAACGTGAATTTAAAGTTCAAAAAACATATCAAATGACGAATAGGGAATATAGAAAAGCCTGTTATAGTCTATCGACTGCAACAATTCCGAAAGAAGGGGACAATTATTATTCTTATGAATATGGAGTAAGTTACAAAATCGGATGTTTTTTTATTTTTTCCTAGTAAAACAACGTTTTTATTTGAAAATCAATGGTTTCCAGCTTTTAAAAAATAGCAGCGTAGTGCTTTCTCTTAACAAGAGAATCTATTATTCTAGGTTTGATTATTACTACACTTGTTCACTATCTCCTAGCATAGGCCTTCCTAAGTAAACTGAATAATGCTAAGTAAAAACAAGAGATGCCTCCCTCAAGGACAACTATAATCCATCTACCTTTCTATCAAAGAGAATACTCCATTATTGCTATTCCATAATACTTTGTCTCCCGCATTGACATCCCCATTAAGATCATAATCTCCTGACAAATACATATTAAACAGTCCATTTTGTGGTTCCCAACTAGATTGGTCGGCTCCATTTATGTCATATCCTGTTATATCAAGAAGCTGCTCACCATCACCACTAAACATCCCCCATACTCCCTGTAAAATCTCCTTTTGGCCGGCACCTACGCCACCTCCAGTATAGCTATTTCCATTCCGAAAATCATAACTAAGCACATCTCCATTTAAAGTAATTGCTGTGGGTGTCATGACGGCCAAATGGTTTCTATGTTCAACGATAATATAATAGGTATTGCCAACATAGGATTCCAGTAGTTCCTCCTCCAGAAAAACCAGACAACCATCCTCCATCAGCCAAGCAGTTGTGCTGACCACCGTACTTGCAGCACTAACATCAGATCGGAAACCAACTTTCACCCAATCCACCATAGTAGAAGGATACAAGGTAGACCAGCCACTCCCATTGTTCCCCGTTTGATTCCAAGGTGATACAGAGTAGGGTTGTCCATTATCCGGCAGGATGTTTTTTTGCTTTAAAGTAGTGCGCATCTTCCCAGTATTTTGATCATATGGCCCCTCCATCCATAAGCAGATATCTGGTTGGATGTAGGTCGGTGGGCCGCCGCTAAATTCATAAATACCCATATCCCAAGGGACTGTTCTTATCGAGCCATCCCAATCCTTAGTTACCTCTATATCTTCTCCATAATATCCGGTAAAAGTATATCCAATACCTGCCTCAATCGCAGGACTAGTGCCTTGAAGATGCCAATCTGAAGCTGGATCTACAAATTGTGGATCAGCATAAACACTATTCGGTTCTGTTGGTTGATTAGGATTGTTAAAGAACAGATTGTAGTCAAAATCGACTATCCCTCCAAGGGATCCCGCCCAAAAATCGTACGTGCTTGTCTGCGAATTGATAATGATATTATTTTTAATGGAAAGGTTATCATTTCGATTGACCGGAGAAATCGTATCCCCGGTATACGCATGGAAGTGCCTGCTATAAAAGGCATTGTCTGCTCCAATCACCACATTGTTAAAAAATCCACAATCTCTCGTTCCAAAAGCTGCCAGTCCTTCTTGTATCAGCCCTGGAGTTTCTGAAACAACAAGGTTATTGTAAACAATGCAATTATAACAGGCAACCCCTAATTGTTTTGTAGGTGCAGCAGGCCCGATTGGCAAGGTGGAGGTTCCTCCAATAGAAATACCATAACCAGAAACCGGCATCACATTATTGATGTGCACATAATTATTATAAACCTGAATACTTCGGGATCCTCCCTTACCTGCCAAAATCCCCATTCGGGTCACATTGTAAACTTCATTTCCTCGAATGATCGAACTATCTACAGCAACAAAATCAATTCCTTCATGTATAAAATCGAAAATAATATTGTCTTCTACTAGGAGCCCTTTGGACTTATACGATTTCACTCCTTCCTCATAGGCATTATGGATACGATTTCCTCGCACAGTGCAGTAATTCCCTCTTCGTATATCCGTCACAACTCCATTTGAGTATGTTGTATCCGCATATATCCTGATGATTTGATTTGAGGTTGATGTACCTTTTACCTCTTTAGATAAATCAAAACCTTCAATGGTGATCCAGGGCCGGACAATCCATATACTTTGTGCGCCCTGTGAAGCAGTCGTAAAGACAATTTTGGCCTGATGCTGGTTTCTGGCTTTGACAATAATCGGGCAATCCTTTGTTCCTGAATTGGTTTTAAAATCTACCCGATGAGGCTCTATGTAATTTCCATCCTCAAAAATGGCAACATCGCCTGCTTGAACGACCTGACCGACTTTCCACATGGTCGCAAAAGGTTGTGCCAATGTGCCTGGATTATTGTCAGAACCATTAGGGGCAACATAATAAGTTGTCCCGCTTGCACACGTGTTTGGAGTAACTGTTCCTACGGTAGCGGACTCGACAGTTTGACAGCCGATTGCATCAGTTATTGTAACCGAGTAAGTTCCTCCGCTTAGGTTGCTAACAACTGGTGTATTTCCTCCATTCGACCAAACATATAGGTAGGGCGGACTTCCTCCGTTAGCGGTCAAACTAATAGTACCATCATTAGCATTGGAGCCTGATTCATTTGTTACAACAGTGGAAACCGATAAGACGGCACAAGTATAAAACTCATAAACGCCCATATCCCAGGGGATGGATCGTACATTTCCATCTTTATCATGAGTTACGTCAATATTTCCACCATTATTATCTAAAAAGGTATAAGCGATTCCTGCATCTATTGCAGGACTAGTACTTTTCAGATGCCAATCTGATGTCGGATTGACAAACTGAGGATCAGCATAGATACTATTAGGCTCAGTAGGTTGCGTTGGATTATTATAATATAAATTATAGTCAAAATCAATGGTCCCTGTATTCGAATTTGCAAGTAGGTTATGCGCTACTGCTGTAGAATTTATTACAATATTATTCTTAAAACTAGGGTTAATATTAGGAGGATAATTCGTAAATTTTCTAGTATAAAAACCCTCCCGTGCCCCTATGACAATATTGTTATAGTAGCCACTATTTTCCGAATTGAACAGCACCAGACCGCGTAGCATTTCTCCTGGCACTTCAGAAACAATTACGTTGTTGTATCCAATACAATTGTAACAGCCTGTGACATTGGTTTCTGTCCCAGTGCCCCCAATAGATATTCCATAGCCACAACAACTTAGCATAGGCTTACTAATATGAATATAGTTGTTGTAAATCTGAATGTTTCTCGATTGCCTTTTTCCAGATAGAATCCCCATTCGTTGAACATCATAAATCTCGTTGCCACGAATAGTCGCATTTTCTACTCGAACAAAGTCAATACCTTAATGTATAAAGTCAAAAATAATATTATCCTCAACAATTAAACCTGTTGTTTCATAAGACTTAACTCCTTCTTCAAAAGCATTGTGGATCTGATTTCCTCTAATAGTAACATGATTACCATATTCATTCATTGCATCTCGTCCATATATTCGAATGATCTGATTGGAAGTAGTAGTCCCTTTTACTTCCTTTGAAAGGTCAAACCCCTCTATGACGATGTATGGCCTGATGATCCAAATACTTTGCGCGCCCTGCGAGGCGGTAGTAAAGACAATTTTTGCCTGATGTTGGTTTCTGGCTTTTACAATAATTGGACAATCCATTGTTCCTGAGTTTGTCTTAAAATCCACCCGATTTGGCTCAATGTAATTGCCGTCTTCAAAGATAGCAACATCACCTGCTTGTACAACCTGACCCACTTTCCACATTGATGCAAAAGGTTGGGTCAATGTTCCTGGATTACTGTCAGAACCATTTGGAGAAACGTAATAGGTTGTTCCATTGCAAACTACACTCCTTTCTTCCAAACATTTTTCCACCTCCAAAAAATCAATAGATTCAGAAGCAAAAATTAGATTTGGGAGTACAAAAAAAAGTAATAAAAATTGATAAATACCAGGATAAATGCGTTCAATGTAATACATAATTTTAATTTCAATTAAGGTAAAAACCCTTTAAGGTCAAACTGCTGCTGTAGTACATTTGCTTGTTATGTAATTTTACAAATTATTTCTGAATAAAAAAACATTAACTACTGATAATCAATGGTCATTTATCCTCAAAATTGAATTTACAGACCTAGAAAAGTAGTTTGTAGTATTACAACATTAGTACCTTATCCCCTTATAGGCATTCCTTTCAAAGCAGGGCAAGGATATTAACAGTTTGCTAAACAAAACTTAACCTCACTCCAACTCCTCCTATAAAACAAATCAAGCAACAAGCAATCCGTAGCTTAAATTGCTAATGAAAATAATTTATCAATGTTAAAAACTTGATAAGTAAAACTAACGGATTCATTGATCTGATTGATCCTTGAAAATACATAAAACAAACATCAAATAATTATGCTTTAAAAATTGACATCCTCGAAAAAGAATCTCCAAAAAAGGATCTCAAAATTAGTTTTAACACAAAAAAATGGTTATAATTATCTGTCATTAAGGCAATTATAAATCTACTCCATATTTGGGTGATCATCACAATTTGCCTTAAAACCAAATATCCCAATTTCCAGAATCCATTAAACTCAACTAATGAAAGGTTTCCTCCTGCTTCCTATTACCTTGTTATTGTTATGCCTGAATTCCTTTGCTACCACCTATTACGTCTCCGTAAATACAGGCAACGACAACAATCCCGGCACCACCGCCGCCGCTCCCCTCAAAACCTTCAACGCCGCTATGAATAAATCAGCACCAGGCGATGTCATCAACATCATGGCAGGCACTTACAACTATATGAACCAAGGGCTAGGCTTAAGTAGCAGCATTATCTGGATATACCCACAAAATTCAGGCGCCCCTGGCAACCCGATCACCTATCAAGTAAATCCTGGTGATGAAGGTCAGGTGATTCTTCAAAACTATGGAGGTTGGTCAGCGATCCACGTAGATGGAGCGGATCATCTCATCTTCGATGGATTCAAGATTGTTGGCCAAGCAGCATTTTATGCTCACACCGACCTCGAAAATGAATACTACAACATTCGAAACACAGGAATTCCACATACCTCTCGAAATTCAGGTACTGGATTTACCATTCAGGCACAATACGGTTCTAACCCAAAAGACCCAGCAGTCAATGTGATCGTCCGTAATTGTGATATCAGTCAAACTACAGGAGGCGGTATCGCTCTTTATGAAGCGGCAAAAACTATAATTGAGAACAATACCATCTACAACTGTGGCAAATATACAGTATGGGGAGGCAGCGGTTTGTCCTCCATCTATACCCGCGATTGTGAGTCAAACAATCCGCTCACCCCTTGCTCCAGCTTTGACACTCCGGCAGACGACGCCTACAACTTAATTTTTAGAGGAAATTTCATCTATGATAATGATAATTTATACGAATGTAAATGCGACAACTACAACTCGATTACAGACGGAAATGGGATAATTTTGGATCTAAACAATCCTTCCGGTGGTGGCTATCAACACCAGGGAAAGGTACTCATAGAAAACAATGTGGTATTCAACAATGGAGGTAAGGGAATCCACGCTTTCCATACTGACAGAGTAGACATTATCAACAACACCCTATACAACAATGCCACCCGCCCAAATCAATGGGGAGCCTGCGATATTTCAACCTATGATTCTGACAATATAAAGATATACAACAACACCGCAAAAACGTCTGGTAGTCTTCCCTCCATGCACTTTTACATTTCAAACAATGTACAGGTCTACAATAATGTCCACTCCAACTATATTAATACCAACGGAGTAGCGATTTCCAGTGGGAATAATTTACAACAAGATCCCCTCTACCAAAATGTATCGTCCTCCGACTTCCAACTCCAAACGACAAGCCCCGCAATTGATCATGGCAACAACAACTACCCAATAGCCAACACCGACTTCGGAGGAAACAACAGAATCAATGGCAATAATGTAGATGCCGGTGCCATCGAATCTGGCAGCACCACACCTTCATGCCCAATTTCTGCAGGAACTAATGCCACCATTGCTATCTGCTCCAACGCAGGAACAATTGATCTATTCACCAACCTTGGTGGTAACCCAACTCCAGGAGGTGCATGGACAGATGACAACAGTAGTGGAGGACTTACCGGAGCTAGTTTTGATCCCTCAGGACTTATCGGCTCCTACAACTTCACCTACTTAATCATTGATGTATTATGCACCAAAACAGCTATCGTAACCGTAAATGTTTCGAATTGTGGTCCTGCAGCACCTATCTGTAATACCGCCACCACTCCTACAATTGACGGCAACCCAGAAGCACCAGTCTGGAGCACCTTGGCCACAACAAACGCCAATAACCTACTTATTCAAAAAGAAGTCTGCACAGGCACTGGATCTAGTCTCGACGTCTGGGATACTGCCTGGGAAATGCCCCTTCGAGTAGCGTCAATGAACGAGGTAAACACCTACTTTGACCACCTACAATCCAAAGGATATTACGGAGTCGTCCTATCCTATCTAAATCACTGGCAAGGTGGAATCAACGAAACAGACTTCAATGGCAATCTCGGAGCTTCTTATGACGGTACCAACCTCAATCTAAATGCGGCGCACGCCAATTTGTTTGAAGACTATTTAGATGCTGCACAGGCACGAGGGCTGAAGGTAGGCGTCGTAGCAGCTTGGGGCGTTTATTATGCCTCTGACAAATACACCCCAATATATGTCAACACCAGTAATGCCTACAACTGGGGGTACCAACTAGGAACCAGATTTGGCAACCATCCAGCCTTAGAAATGTGGGTAATGGGTGGAGATAACTTTGATGTTCCAGCAGAACCTTGTGCCGTTTGGGGCAACATGGTAAATGGCATCAAAGCAGCAGGTTCTACTGCTCCAAAGATCGCCTATCACACTGCAGCAACGCCAACAGGCAGACTACACTGCATCAATGAATCCTGGAACGAAATCCAGCTTGCCCAAACCGGCCATTGCCAGGAAGCTTACTTAACAGAAATCCACTTAACAGAAGTAAACAACGCCACTACCAATGAGGTGTGGGCGGGAGAATTAAGGTATGAAGACATTGATCCTAGCGCATGGGGAGGAAGTTGTGGAAGTGCCGCTACAAATGCTGCTGCCGTCCTAGAAGATGTCCAAGCAGCTGTAGCTGCAAATGTAGACGCGATGCTCTATGGACATGTTGAACGTTTTCAATGGGGTAATGGGGATGTTGGATCTACTGGCCTAGGGTTCACTTCCGTGCAATCTTCCTTCAATGCTCCAGGAGAAAATGCAATGTTCAATTATCTAGGTGGTGGGGCGACCAATTGCAACCCAATTGTACCAACGCCTGTAGATCTGAGCGTCGAATTCCAATTGACTTGGGACAACACAAACCTTTATATTTATGCAGCAGTTACAGATAGCTCACTAGTAAACAACTCCGACACGGATGTCTGGGAAGATGACGGTATAGAGGTCTATCTGGATGGAGGAAATGAAAAAGGAACTGCTTATGATGGGAATGATCATCACTTACTGTTTCGGTACAATGACGCCACCATTCATCACCTAAGTGCTGGTGCGACCAATCCAACAGGAATTACAGCTTCCCAGGGTTCAATACCCGGAGGATATTCCAAGGAGATGGCTATTCCATGGGCATTCCTTGGAGTAACTCCTGCAAATGGCACCCAAATCGGGTTGGATGTTCATGTAAATGATGACGATGATGGCGGTGCACGAGATCAAAAGCTAGCCACCTACGCTACAGTAGATGAGGCATGGAATAACCCTTCCCTTTTTGGATCTTATCAACTACAGGCAACATGCGCAGTATGCCCGACAGCAGGAACCACTTGCGACGATGGAGATCCAAACACGCAAAGCGACCAGGAAGACGGTAATTGTAATTGCATAGGTACACCTATCATAACCGGCACTGTTGTTTGCGAAGTGACCACTCCTCCAACCCTCGACGGTATGGGCACCGAATGGAGTCAAACCTCCTACCCACTGACAAACAACCTCAATGGAGTAACAAATTCCGCTATCGACTTAAGTGGAGATTTCCAGGTAAGCTGGGACAATAACTATCTCTATGTTTATGGCAGTATAACCGACGATGTACTTATGAATGATTCTCCTGGTGCACCTTACGATGATGATACGTTTGAAGTCTACATAGACGGAGGAAATGAAAAAGCCACCACTTATGATGCAAATGATCACCAATTAATGTTTCGTGTAAATGACCCTGATATTGCTTATTGGTCTGCCCAGCAAACCAACCCTGCTGGAGTAGATTTTTCCAGAACGATTGTCCCTGGTGGATACGAGATTGAAGTAAGGGTTTCCTGGACATTTATTGGAGTAACTCCTTCTCCAGCCATGGAAATTGGTCTTGACGTACATGTTGTCGACGATGACGATGGAGCAGGCAGCGACAAAAAACTTTCCTGGTACAGCACCACTGATCAAGCTTGGAATAATCCAAGTTTGTTTAATACAGTTACCCTCTCCAATCAGTGCGCCATGGAAAGGCTTGTCGACTGCACACCTGCACTATTGCTGGAAGGTCCCTACAGCGGTAATTCTGGTTTGATGAATAACAAACTACAGCAAACGAATCTCTTGCCAACGGGTCAGCCATATACCGGAGCTCCGTGGAATTATCAAGGACAGGAAGGCGATGGTTGGACGGCAGCTGATTATCCTGCAGGAACGGTAGATTGGGTGTTGGTTTCTCTTCGAACTTCACCGATGGCGGAGGATCAGATCGCTCGATTCTCTGCAGTATTGTTGGAAGATGGAACGATACAACCAGCTGCGCCTGTCCAAATAAGTACCGCCATTAATTCTGTATATATAGTCGTCGAGCATCGAAATCATTTGCCAGCGATGAGTCCTAGCCCAGTCGACATATTGAACAACACCATCACCTATGATTTTAGGAATGGAAATTCCTACACAGGTACCAACGGTTTTGGCCAAAAGGAAATTAATGGCAGTTGGTTTTTATATGCTGGGAATGTAGACCAAACCAATCCGTCTGGATATGAAGTCACCGGTTCGGACAAAGCATTCTGGGAAGACATGAACGGTAACTTCAGTGTGTATGAACCAACTGATTTCAATTTGGATAGTGATGTCAATGGAGTCGATAAAGTGCTTTGGAATTATAATAATGGAATTTCATCAAGTGTACCTAAGTAGTTATTGAGTGACTGGGCTATTAAGTTACTAGGAAAGGGTAGGCATGTTAAACCGTCTCTTGTTGTAGGTTACTTAATAACATAAAAATTAATTTGTCCCTCTACAAAATCAATAAATCATGAAACATTCAGTATTCTATCAAGAAATTCAAAAATTATTTTTACTAGTAATAGTTCTCACGTTTTATAGTCTGAATGCTGTGGGACAATGTTCTGGGACGACCATCAACGTCCAGGCACCAGCAAACAATCTAGCATCTATCGTAGCAAATGCAGTCCCAGGAACTTGCTTCTATTTGCCTAATGGCAATTATGCTTTCGCGAATGTTATTCCCAAAGACAACATGAGATTTATTGGCCAGTCGAGAGGAGGCGTTCAGGTGAGTGGCTATGGCAATGAGAATGCCTTCCATGGTACGGCTGACGCCGTAGAAATCAAAAATATGACATTCCACCACTTTGACGATATGGGCGGAGCTGGCGGCGGACCACAAGAACAATCTCCTATCAGAGGCACACCTGCAATCTGGGTCAGTAATGCTGGCCAAATGGCTACTAACTGGGTTATTGACAATATCGAATCGCATAACAATATAGCAGCTGGACTCTTCTTGGGTGATCACTTTACAGTTACCAATTCTATTTTCCGTGACAATGCGATCACCGGAATTGGTGGGGATGAAATGGTTGGCGGATTAATAAAAGACAATGTTATTCATGGCAATGGGGCGAACGCTGCTCCTGGATCCTATGTCAATGGAGGCGGAATCAAACTAACACAAGCAGGGTCTGCCGCAGACCCCGTAGTAATCAGAGATAATGAAGTTTACAACAACAACAAAGTTGGGATATGGGGAGATGTTGCTTGCCATGGTTTTGAGATCATCAACAACTATGTTTACGACCATTTTAGCCATGGTATTCTCTATGAAATTTCAGACAATGCCTACATCGCTTACAACAACTGTGTAAACAACACCTATGCCTGGTCCAACATCACCACCGATTGGTCAGCAGGCGGTATCACTAGTGCGGAATCAAAGGATGTTTTGATTGAATACAATACGGTCACTGGTTCTAGAGGTGGTATTGTCATCCAACAAACTTACCGCCCATCCAACCAACATGAAGTGGATTTTTTCGGTGGGATTAGCGACCTGACACTTGTTTCAGAAAATGTGACCATCCAGCACAACACCATAAATGGAGCAGTAGAAACCGGAGTTGGAGCAGCCGCCTCTGGAAATGGACAGCTTTCTAACGCTTCAAACCTTCAGTTTCTTTGCAATACGTATGACAATCCAAACAACATGACCTTTCATTGGATCAACGGTATCCAGCAGACTTATGCACAATGGCAGGCAGCAGGCAGAGATGGAGTATGCAATACGGCTCCAGATGCGGACAATGATGGGACTCCAGACGACCAGGATCCCGACGACAACAATCCATGCATCCCTTCCAATACTGTGAATGCTTGTGATACAGACAATGATGGGATTCCTGATGGGCTAGATACTTGCCCTGGTTTTGATAACAGCTTGATTGGAACTACTTGCAATGATAATGATAGCTGTACAACAAACGACTTCTATACTGCCAATTGCAATTGTGCAGGAACCTTTCTGGATAGTGATGAAGATGGGATTTGTGATAACGACGATAACTCTCCTTACTACAAAATTTGTCAGTTTATAACCGCTCCGACAATAGATGGCGACCTCACTGATTGGGGCACCTTTCCAACCTATTCAATTACCAACATTCTTTCCGGGACGATTGGTTCCAATGGGGATCTTTCTGCGGAATTTGGGGTCCGATGGGATAACACCAATCTATATCTTGCTGGAATAGTGACGGATGATGCATTGATCAATGATGGCGGAAACTCCTGGGAAAATGACGGATTTGAAGTATACATTGATGCTGGAAATGAAAAAGCGACAAGTTATGATGCCAACGACCATCAATTGCTCTTTTTATATAATGATCCTACTGTTTATTACCATTCAGGAGCGGGGAATGATCCAGTTGGGGTAAGTTTTGGAATGACGCCAACCAACCTTGGCTATGTCATCGAAATCCAACTTTCCTGGGTATTCCTGGGAGCGACTCCTAGTAATAACAATCTGCTAGGCCTTGACATTCATGTTAATGACGACGATGATGGGGCAGCCCGGGATAAAAAAATAGCATGGAGCTCTACCATTGATCAGGCATGGTCTAACCCTACCCTTTTTGGGACCTATTCGCTTGACGCAAATTGTAATACCTCCTGCCAGCCTCAAGGAACTCCTTGCGACGACAACGACCCAAATACCACAATGGATACGGAAGATGGCAACTGCAATTGTATTGGCACACCAATCATCACAGGTACCATTGTTTGCGAAACATCCACTCCTCCAATATTAGATGGCTCAGGTAATGAATGGAATCAAACCAACTTTACCTTGACCAATCCATTAAATGGAATAGTCGGTTCTTCGGCAGATTTGAGTGGCGACTTTCAAGTGAGTTGGGACGGTAACTACTTATATATTTTTGGCGACATCAAGGACGATGTATTAGTCAACGATTCAGGCACCGCCGCCTACAAAGACGATGCCTTTGAAGTGTACATAGACGGCGGCAACGAAAAGACAACGACCTATGATGCAAATGACCATCAGCTGATGTTTCGGGTAAATGACCCCGATGTTAATTATTGGTCGGATCAATCTTTAAATCCTGCAGGTGTCGATTTCACCAGGAATGTTGTTTCGGGAGGCTATGAAATTGAAATCCGAATCGCCTGGATTTTTATTGGAATAACTCCTTCACCAGCAATGGATTTAGGTTTGGATATTCATGTCATCGACGATGATGATGGTGGAGACAGCGATAAAAAACTAGCCTGGTATACCAATACCGATCAATCCTGGAATAATCCAAGCTTATTTAATACCGTCACCTTATCAAACCATTGCAATTTGAACCGGATGGTGGATTGCATTCCTACTGTGCTCCTCGAAGGAACCTTTGATCCTGCAACGAGTTTGATGACGACTTATTTGCAACAATACAACAAATTACCTCAAGGACAACCGTATACCGATGCGCCTTGGTTTTACACTGGTCAAGAGGGAGCTGGCTGGACGGATACGGACTACCCTGCTGGTTCTGTAGACTGGGTGTTGGTTTCTTTGCGGACGTCTCCTTTGGCAGAAGATCAGATTGCTCGATTTTCGGCGGTATTGTTGGAGGATGGTACAATTCAAGCGGCGGCTCCGATTGCTATTAGTCAAGCGATTAACTCGGTGTATGTTGTGGTGGAACATCGGAATCATTTGCCAGCGATGAGTGCTGGCCCGGTTGACATTCTGAACAACACCATTATTTATGATTTTAGAGCGGCAAATTCTTATCTTGGAACGAACGGGTTTGGCCAAAAACAGGTCAGTGGGAGCTGGATGCTATATGCAGGAAACGTAGATCAAACAAATCCTTCCGGATATGAGATCACTGGTTCCGACAAAGGAATTTGGGAATCTATGAATGGAAATTTCAGTGTGTATGAACCAACGGACTTTAACCTGGATAGTGATGTCAATGGGGTAGATAAATTATTGTGGAATTACAACAATGGTATTTCTTCTTCTGTTCCTAAATAGCCATATAGCGATGTTGTTAGGTTTGACTTAAGGGGCTTGCTCCTAAACAAATCCTAAATCACCAACTTCAGTGTTTCATTAAATCATTAACCTTTAAGTAAATACATCTTTATATTTAATAATTTTTACTTATTTTTACTTAGAATTGAACTTAACTCGGTTCAATCTTTTCTCATAGCCTAATTTTTGAATGTCCAATTTTATTGCTTCATTAATTAACCTATGGTCCTATGAAACTTCCATTTTTCTCTTTGTTTTCCTTTTTTTTAATTTTAAATCTCGTTAAAGTTCAAGCTGAAAGTCCTGCAAACTATCCAGTAAATGTTTGTCCGACTTACCAGGCTTATTCTCCAACAGGATCAGGTATAACCAGAAATGTAACCAATCAAAGTCAACTGGAATCCGCCCTGAATGCAGCACAGCCGGGAGATGTGATCAACTTGGCAACTGGCACCTATCAAAAAGTCATCTACCGCCTCTCCTTAGGGCATGCTAATGGAACAACAGCCAATCCTATTGTCATTCAGGCAGGAAATGGTCAATCGCCAGTCATCAATGGAGGTGGGTACAACTTAAATGGTGATCCGTATTCAGACTACAATGGCGTCTATGTAGCTAGAAGAAACAACATTATTGTTCGTGGACTTGAGGTTACGTTTATAGGATTCGGAATTGTTTTTCAAAATGTCAACGGAGGAAAGATTGAACATAACATTGTGCATAATACAGGAGATGCAGCATTGGCCGTTCAGGCATATTGGAACGATGACAACCTAAATTCTTCTTTTGTAGAAATCAAATGCAATGAGATATACGACACCGGAAACTACTCCCCTGAATTTGCTGAAGGCATCTATATAGGTTCAGGTGGCTCCACAAAGACCGACCGAACCCACGACATTCTGATCCGCGGAAATAACATTTACAATATAAACAATGAACCAATTGACGTTAAAAAATTCACCTACAACATCACTATTGAAGACAATCTAATACATGACAGTACGCCTTGGTACGGAGGTGCCATATGCCTTGGTCTTAACAAAGAAAACTGGCAAAATGGCAACTACCTCGTACAACGAAATTGGATATGGAACATCACCTCTGGAAGGGATTATGCACAAGCCATTGCTATCGGACATGGTCAAACCACCGTGCGAAACAATGTAATCTGGAATGTGGAAACCAGATCCATTTCTTGGCCATTCAGACATGTCATACAAGTACATAATGACGATAGTGCGTCCCCCTCTGCTTATGGTTTTGGAAATCCGAATGCTAGGCAAGTAGACATTTACAATAACACGATTTGGGACTGCTCTCAGGATTGTATCAACAATTACCTCGATCCGAATGTCATCATTCCAAACGTGATTTCCAGAAACAATCTGCTTTCGAGTTTAAGTGGCGGCGTTGCAAATTCCTCTACAGATTTGCAAGCAAATACAGCCCACTTTGTCGGGCCATTAACCGGAAATGCAGATGCAGGACCAGGAGAGGGAAGCGGCTTTAATCTACAGGCCTCTACTACGGCTGTTGATGGAGCCATGACTTATGGGGCATTTAATGATGACATTCTTAGCACATCCAGACCACAGGGGAATGGCTGGGATTTTGGAGCTTATGAGCGTGGCCTATCCTGCCCAATAGTCGGGACTCCTTGTGATGATAATGATCCAACTACCTTTCCTGATTTGGAAGATGGAAATTGCAATTGTGTTGGTACGCCCATTTCAAATACCAATAACACTATTTGCAAAACACTTGCTCCCCCAATACTTGACGGACAAAACGACGACTGGCAAACAGATACCACTTATCAGCTATCAAATTTCCTGGAAGGCGGGATCGTTTCTCCAGGAGATTTAAAAGCAGAATTTCAAGTTACTTATGATGATAACTACCTTTATATTTTTGGGAAAATAACAGATGAAGTACTCCTCAATGACTCGCCAAGTGCTTGGCAGGATGACGGTTTGGAGTTGTATTTGGATGGAGGAAATGAAAAATCGAGTACCTATGATGCCAATGATCATCAATTAGTTTTTGGCGTGAATGAAACCTATATTTATTACCCATCAGGACCAGCGGATAACCCCGTCGGAGTAGAAATGATGCAAGTTGTTACTGCTGACGGATATCAAATGGAGATCAGTGTCGCCTGGTCATTTATTGGAGTAAACCTATCGGATGGTCAATCTTTAGGGATCGATATTCATGTAAATGACGATGATACCTCAGGAGGCAGAGACGCAAAATTGTCCTGGAATGCTACTGTTGATAATTCCTGGTTGGATGCCTCTACTTTTGGCACTATGGAATTGTCCGATGATTGTCCTGGCGCTACAATTGGTATTCCTTCTACCTTTAGAACTGGCGTGACTTTCACCCAATATTCACTAGACAATTGGGGTGATCCAACGGCCATTCAAAATGGCAAAACCTTACTAGATAATTCAACAGCAATCGTCAATCAACACGTCATGGGATTTGGAGCAGGCAATCCAGAAATCTCACCTGATGTTTATGATTTTTCTTCTATTGCCAATCGTATTGGGAAGACAAATGGGGCAGGTAAAGATGCAGAAACAATTGTACTGACTGCCTGTTGTGCGCCTGATTGGATGAAAGGTGGTATCCCGGGGCAGACCGATTGGACGCCAGAGTTTTTTGTAAAAGCACCATTTCCCAGTCATTATGCTGATTACGCTCAATTGGTGAAAGAAATTGTGCAACAGCCCGAGTTTGAAAATATAAAGTACATACAGGTTTGGAATGAGATGAAAGGCATGTGGAATGACTCTTTAAACCGCTGGGATTATGAAGGGTATACTGATTTGTACAATCATGTTTGGGATTCTGTAAAAATGGTACGGCCTGATATACAAATCGGAGGGCCATATGTGAGTTTGAGCACCTACGGAGGTCCCAATTATTTCGCTTCTGACATTGGTGGCGACTGGGGAAAATTTGACAAAAGAGATCTGGATGTCATCAGCTATTGGTTGGTCAATAAGCGGGGTGCAGATTTCCTAACCATTGATGGTTGGAATATCAATTTCAGAGATAATATCACATTAGTCGACCAATTTGAACACACCAAAATGTTTGCCGACTTTGCTGCATGGTTTAGAACGTTAGACACCTTGTCTGCCGATGCTGCCGCACTTCCTATATGGTGGGCAGAATGGTACGCTATGCCCTCCAACCCGAATGCGACTCAAGCAGAAAAAAATGCATTGATGGCAACTGGTTTGATTCATACTATAAAGTCAGGAGCCGCAACTGCTTTGATTTGGGGTCCACAAGGAGCTACCAATGGAGAATTTTATCCATTAGGGCTGTTTTCTGATACACAAGTTCCTGGAGGAGGAGTTGCTACGCCCTTCCACCAAACACAAAAAGACCTGCATGACTATTTTTCCAATGGTACGCCACTTATAGATTTGAATGGTTCCAATTCTTCGGTAGAGTTGATTGCTAGTTGCAGTAAGATGTTGTTGGTGAATAAGACGATTGCTCAACAGTTTACACAGATTGAGGATCAGATTTTTACGCTGAGTCCTTATGAAGTCCGTCTAGTAAATACTCCGGGGACTCCTTGCGCCAAAAGAGCCGTGACTGTCGACTTGCAGATATATCTGGAAGGGCCTTACAATTTGGCAACTGGAACTATGGATAATACTATTCAGCAATTCGGGCTGCTGCCAGAGGGCCAACCTTATGCTGTTTCTCCTTGGAATTATCTAGGAACTGAGGGTGCTGGCTGGATAAATTCGGACTATCCTGCGGGAACGGTAGATTGGGTTTTGCTGTCTTTCCGTACTACTACTCAAGCAGAAAGTGAAGTCAGCAAAGTGGCTGCATTGCTCTTGCAGGATGGGAGTTTGTATGCGCCTGTTGAGTTGTTGCTTGATGTTGGGGTCAATTCTCTATATGTGGTAGTGGAGCATCGTAATCATTTACCAGTGATGTCGACGCAGCCAGTTACTATTTTGAATAATTCGATCAGTTATAATTTTAAATTGACGGAGGGGTATTTGGGTCCTTCTGGTTTTGGCCAGAAACTGCAAAGTAACAATGTTTGGATGCTATTTTCAGCCAATGGAGATCAGTTTAATCCTGCAGGCTATGAGATTACAGGAGCCGACAAAATATTGTGGCAGAGCAGCAACGGAAATTTCAGTATCTACCAAATTGAGGATTTTAATTTGGATGGGGATGTGAATGGGGCGGATAAATTGTTGTGGGATTTGAATAATGGCATTTCTTCAGGGATTCCGAGGTAGGTGAGATCGTTTCTTCGAAACTTAGGGACCGCTGCGCTGAAGGAAAAGAGCCCCCTTATGTAGGAGCTGAGCGACTTTTTTGTGTTTGTAGCAAAAAACAGGAATCTGATCTTTTATTTTTTTGATTGGGCGATTGCCTTGATTTTTTTTTAAATACTCCACTCCTTCGTCTGCAAGATCATCCATCTTCTTCCGGTACATGCACGTCCTGAATATTCAGATGCCGCTCAATTTCCTGCTCTAGGTACTTCGCTTTTGAAATCGAATTTACTGCTGTTAGTTCTAAGTGTTCCTGACCTTTGCCTTTATTGATGATCATCATGATTTTCCACAATGCCATATCCGGTTTATGTTTGATATAAATTTGGTCAATATCACCAGTAGCATACGATTTCCTATGGTGTAGGAGTTTTGGTCGGCGATGAATATCAAGGTTGTTGTCATTGATCGTCAAATACACGAGTTGCTTAAACCGAAAGTAGGAAAATATTGCTCCAATAACCCCTATCACCGACAAAACAGCTATCGAAGTGAACGAAAATCCATATTTCATCGAATTCAAGAATAAGATAAATGCAGGAAAAAAAGCAACGCTAGATACCAACCATTCCATTCCAGAAAATGGTTCTTTAAAGCTAATTTCCAAGTCATCTCTATAAGAAAACAGCTCAATCCCCTCTGGATTAAGAATTTCTTGTTTGATCTTCTGAGGAACACTGTCTATAGACTGGAGAGCTTTTTTAAAAGAAAATACGACATGACAGTTACTACACTTTGCTACTTTATCCTGTATACTTAAATCATCCGCCTTAGCTTTATGGTTACAAGATGGGCAACAAATTCTAGTGTATGACTTATCCTCAAATTCAAGATCGGGGAGGTCAAACAAATCTTCTTCTGGGCGTTTGTAAAGTTCTTCTTGTTCCAATACTTTATCGTTTTATTACTAGTAAATTTACTGTTTTTCATGTAAAAATACGCCTTAGAGTTAATAAATTGACCATTATTATGGAATAGGCTCGATCACTTCCGAGTTGTTTCCTGTCAAACACTGTCTACTGGATCACTAAAAACATCTATTTAAAGCTGCATGTGTTCAAAATAAATTTTCAGAATTGGAAGTTAGCGAAGGGATTATAAATTTTGCCCTTGCCCGCCAGCGGGAGATAGCGCACTTTTTATCTATGGGATTGTTTTATGGAGAATGAATTTCAAGATTTTTTTGCAAAATGATGTGCACAATGGGAGAATGGACACGCGGTAAATGGACAAAAGGCGAAAGGCAGCGGGCGAAGATGGATTCGTCTTTACAGTTGTTTCGTTTCCAATATTTTTTGGATGGGGTTGAGGTCTTTTGGGTCGTGGAAGGCTCCAGTTACACAATATTCTAATACGTTGGCACTCCAATTGGGACGGATGAAAATGATGGCTTCGGTTGTGTTTTCGAGGTGGTATTCATTTTCATAAATTTGGACATTTTTTGATTTGCTAAGGCCTTGGAGGTAATATTGTTTGTGGTTTTGGAGCTTGGATTCAAAGTTGGCGCTACAGACTTGGATGGTTTGGTTTTCTTCGAGGTCCCAGGCGTTTTGGTTGTGAAGGATTTGTTTTATCTGGTAGTGATGGATGGTGTATAGGAAATCCGGGCAAGTCTTATCTTCTGTTGAAATGGAAATGGTTTTGGTGGTCCAGAATGGGTCACTTTTGGTGACTAAGAGTACCATGGTGGAGGTTGGGCGGAGGATTTCTGTTAATGGGGTTTTTCTATGGAAGGTTTCGGACATTTGTTTATGGTTAATGGTGGATTCGTTGATGGGTAATGAAGGGCTTCATTTTTTAGGTAGTTGTTAAGAAGTGAAAAGTTACAAAATTTTAGATCGATATTGACTCTTAGCTGTTGCTAGGATGCTATGGTATGACCTGACTTAATCAAAAACTGTTTTAATTTTTGATAGGTTTTGGAGTCTGCCTCTAGAAATGCTCCTTGTTCGTTTTTTAGGAAAAGGCATTGAAAACAAATGTAAATTATGCTATCCGGTTGGTTGGCAGTTGTATAGAAAGCAATCGCGTCTCTGAATACTGGAATGCAGGCTGCTGCGAGATCTGTTTTGCCTGCTTCGCTAAGTATTGCTTCGAGTTCTGACCATAATGAATCGCCGATTTTGATTGTTGCGATTTCTGTTGTAGTAGGGTGCAATTGGCCTTGATTATCGATAATTAAGGCATTTGGCAAATTGGTTTGAGCTTCTAGCGTTTTTATTTCATTTTGAATTTTTGGCCGCTCCATATATCTAGCAGAATTCAGTTGGCGCTCAAGTTTGGCATTTTTTTGTTGATTGGTTTGTTTTAGTTCCTCGAGTTTTTCTCCTTGAAGACCAGAATAGGTTTTGAGGTAAGTGAAGGGCGAATTCCCTGCATGGAAGAAACTATTTAGTTTGGTATTGCTCATTTGACGTTAAAAGTAAGAAATTGAACCCATTCTTACAATCCCAATAAGGCCTCGCCCGCCAACGGCAGGCGAGGCGGCGGACGGAGGAGCAGGACAAGGGGGTGGAATGGACGACCGAAGAGAGTGCCCGCAGGGCGGAGCGAGAAGCGAACCCATGCAACACCCGGCCACCCAGGCTTTGCCTGTGGTGGTGGCCCCAAAAAAACACAACATTGTGGAGGTCATAGGGTGGCTTCTTATTGGGTAAATGATAGGTCTGGTGAGCGACAATGGAAAGTGGAGACTTCTGGGTTGGCTGTAGGTTTGTATTCTTCCGCTCTTAAATCAGATGTTGGACAGGTTGTAAAAGTACTTGTTACTAGGAAGTATAGTAGTTTATTGGATCGACAGGTGTTCTTTATTCAACCCAGAGACGCAGAGTTTTTTTAAGGATCGGATGGATGTACTGGAGATCACGGAGGAATTTACTTCGCTAGTTTTAGCACGTTGATACCTTCTATTTTTTTCAACTACCCACGTAACATTCGTCTATCAAAAATCAAGGCTGGTATAAATTTGCTTGTTTGAGCAACAAAAAAACACAAATTGTGGTTACTTTTAAGTTTATTGTACCAAACACCTTATGAAAGACGAAACTCCGATTCCTGACACCCAGAGTTTGACCATATAGACAAATTGACCTTCATGGATGGGGCCGTGGAGAAGGTGAAGATACTAGGAAACAACAGTGCCTATATTTTTTACCTTTTGGAAGAAGATAATATTGTAAAAATAACGCCGATTAATGGTATTCACATGCAAATTGAAGGTGTACCAAAGAACGACAAACATATAAGCGAGTAGTTTGATCTCCAAAAACCTGCATATTAGTAAGATAGAATTGGCCATTCATGCTGTGGTCCTGCTTTTTTATTTCACCTCGATCAATGTGGAGTGGACAGCAAATTGGTTTGACCGTAGTATTCGCCTGAGAATCCCGGCTCCGTTGTCTGTACTTATTTTTCCGATCTATTTTTATGTGAATGCGTTTCTGCTTATTCCTA
>CALLWB010000125.1 GCA_938016265.1 uncultured Saprospiraceae bacterium | reverse complement strand
AAAACAAACACCCAAAACAAAAAAAATCCGAAAAGTCCATTAAAAAGACAATTCGGATAGTTTTAGTGGAGCCTACGGGAGTCGAACCCGTGACCTCTTGACTGCCAGTCAAGCACTCTAGCCAACTGAGCTAAGGCCCCTTCTTTTTTGTATCGCGCTTTCGCGGAGTCAAATGTACTATTTTTGATTCATTTCTTCCAAACAATTTTAACAAATGTTTAAGATAGGGCGGATAGTGGTGGACTACGTTTTTGGGGACTAAGTAAGTAACAGAACGGAAAGTTCCTAAATAGAAACAAGGATTCAAGCAAATAAGAGCCGTTTTTATCGCTTAGGAGAAAAAGAAAAGAAATAAAACAACAATTGTAACAATACTGGTATAAAATTGGTAAATGAATGAGTAGACAATTACTTTAAAGTATATTTTAGGAAATAGGAGAAAAGGCGTACTTTTATAAGGAAGTTTATAAGAGCCCCCTCATCAAACTAAACCTAATTCCAAGTTTTAGTCCTTATCATTAATCAAATTTCCAATTTATGAAACAACTGATGTTGTTCCTGTTTTGCTGGTTGTATTTTGCGTTGTCCATTTCCTTTGGGCAAGGTTGTGCAGCAGAAGTCAGTGCAAAAGAACTAGCGTATCTCAGCAAAAAAGAACCCATGATGCGGAGTTTCAACTCCACCATCACCAGAGGCGTTCGGGACTTTCCAATAAAAGCAAACATCGTTGCGCAATCTGATGGTTCTGGCGGTCTTTCAAAGCAGGAAGTGATAGACGCGATCAAGGACATGAACCAATATTTTATCCAAGCAAATATCCGCTTTATTCTATTGGACGGGATTAATGAAATTTCTAGTGATCGATATTATAATTTTAACTCGTCACACGAATTAGAATTGACAGAAAAACACGACATCAAACATGTGATCAACCTGTACTTTTTTAATGCGATCTACAAGTTTGGAACAAATGTTTGCGGGTACGCTCCTTACCCAAACGAATATTCAGCGAGCTATCTGAAAGATCGGATTATGGTGCGCAATGATTGTGTCAGAAATGGTGCCTCCTTGATTCATGAGATGGGACATTACTTCTCCTTGTTTCATACCCACGGCAACAGCACCGCTGCAAAAGACAAAGAATTAGTCACCCGAGAAAAAGGCAAGCGCAACTGTGAAACTGCCGGAGATGGACTCTGCGACACCCCCGCAGATCCACGCCTAAATGGCAAAGTAGATGGAGAATGCCAATACACCGGAGCAGATCGCGACCCAGCAGGCGTCAAATATCAACCCAACCCCAGAAACGTAATGGCCTATTCCGTCATCGGATGCCGAAACGAATTTTCAAAAGGCCAATTCGCAAGAATCAATTATGCCGCACTCCAATTTAGAGATTACATAAAATTCCCCGAAGGGGCAAAACCATTGGTGGTGCATGAAAAACAAGCACCTGTCCATCTTTCTGAATTAAATTCAACAACTCCTTCGAAACAACCAACCCAGCCTTCAATAGCTGCTAGTACAAAACCAACGTTCGAAGAGGTTGTTGAAAAGAAAGAAGAGCCAGCCATCGTCTCCGCCAACAGTAAAACCTTGTCAGGAGAATTGACGCTTCAAATGGCAAGTCAGAAAGTCGCCACCACGTTGGATGGTAACCTTTTTAAAGCAGATGAAGCCTACTACACTGGAACGAATTATCAGTTGTTTATCAAGAACAATGAACCAGCCTATGTCTATGTAGTCGGTTCAGATTTGACCCGTGATAACTCGCTATTGTATCCATTAGAATACAATTCGCCAAAACTAAATGATGAGTTTTCGAAGTTTGCGTTGCCTGGGAAAGGCGGGATGTACACGATGAATGAGGTGCCAGGCAAGGATTATTTGTTGGTCCTTTATTCAACGAAACCATTACCCATTAAAAATATGATTTACCAAATGGAGCGGGAAGACGGCAATTTTGTGCAGCGATTGTATCAGGTGATGGGCGACGATTTGGTGCCGCTAAATCAAGTAACTTATCATAATGAAGGGAGCCTGGGTTTTAAAGCCACAACCGCTGACCGGTCTATAGTTCCAATCATATTAGAAATAAATCATTTGTAATATTTTATAATAATTACTGGAATACTGTTTGTATTGATGTAACTTTATTCTGTATACTTTTAAAAAGCTCTTTTTGAGCATCAAACTGTCTTAAATTTATGAACTATTTAATAAGGAAAACAACATTCGGATTCATTCTGTTTATTGGCTTATTGGCTTTTTCTACTACTACTTTTGCTCAGAATGGGAGCTGTGTCTCTGGTGA
The DNA here is from genome assembly GCA_938016265.1 of uncultured Saprospiraceae bacterium. Taxonomy (GTDB): domain Bacteria; phylum Bacteroidota; class Bacteroidia; order Chitinophagales; family Saprospiraceae; genus JAHDHB01. The sequence continues at coordinate 25,920 of CALLWB010000125.1, read as the reverse complement.
TTGCCGGAATGGGACAGGTACTTATGTGTGGCCTTCTAATGATAAATACGAAGGAGAATTTCAAGACGGGAAAATTCACGGAGTGGGCACCTATTACTGGGCAAATGGATCCAGGTATACAGGAGACTGGGTAGGCAACAGACAAGAGGGCCAGGGAACGTTGTTCCTTGCGAATGGACTGAAGCAAACTGGAAGATGGAAGTCTGGGCAGTTTATGGATGAAGTAGTTCCAAAGCCGACGGTGATCGTGGAGACGACACCAGCACCCAAACCAAAACCGCAGCCGAAAGCAACCCCTACTGTCGGTTGTATAAGTGGTGATTGTGCAGATGGAATGGGACTTTACAAATGGGCAGATGGAAGTAGCTATGAAGGAATGTATGCCAGCGGCACTATACATGGTATCGGTACTTATAAGTGGGCAGATGGAAGTGTGTATGAAGGATCCTGGAAGAACGGGCAGAAAGACGGATATGGTACTTTTTATACGAATAATGGCCAGAAAAAAGCAGGCACGTGGTCAAGAAATCAACTGATCCAAGTAGAACGTGAAACAGTAGCTAAAGCGACCGTAGAAGGCAAAAAGACAGGTTGCCTGTCCGGCAATTGTGAAACAGGAAGCGGCAAATATGTGCTAGGACCAAAAGAATACTACGAAGGGGACTTTATCGGTGGAGCATTCAACGGATATGGCTCTTATTTTTGGGCAGACGGCAGCAAGTATACTGGAGAATGGAAAAACAATAAACGACACGGAGAAGGCACCTACTATTTCGCAAACCTAAAAAGAAAAGCAGGAATCTGGGAAGCTGGCCGATTTGTCCGAGAAGTGAAAGGACAAGAAACCACCTTAGCGGAAACAACCATCACCCCTGATATTGCAGCCCCTGAAGTCGCTATTCTCGAACCAGCCGTTTCAAGAGGCCTCGTGGTCACTGTGAAAGAAAAAGACATCACCGTAAAAGGAGAAGCCAGCGATGAAAGCGGAGTGAAAAGCATCCGTGTAGCAGGTGTTCAGGCAACACTGGATAACCCAGGAGCTAAAAAAACCAACTTTACTGCAAGAATAAGCCTAAATATTGGCCAAAATGAAATTTGGACAGAAGCGACGGACGTCCAAGGCAACTCCGGTAGAAAAGACTTCAAAATTATCCGAGAAGAAACACCCGATGCCGAAAAATATGCTGATGCTGGTTCATCCAATAAGAAGACCGCACTAGTAATAGGCAATTCTGACTACCAAATCGCTCCGTTAGAAAATGCAGCAAATGATGCAGATTCTATCGCCACTGAATTGACCCAACTAGGGTTCGATGTCATATTAAAAACCAATGTCAATTTCCAGGAAATGGAATCCGCAATTGACGATTTTGGGTTGAAGCTAAAAGAACGAGGCGGCGTCGGTATGATTTATTATGCTGGTCACGGACTCCAGATAAAAGGAGAAAACTACCTCGTACCTGTTAGCGCAAACATCAAAAAAGAGAATGATATCAAGTACAAATCCGTACACATGGGATACCTGCTTGACGAATTGGAGGGCGCAGACAACGATCTAAACATCGTCATCCTGGATGCATGTAGAGATAACCCCTATGCCTCCAAATACCGTACGACGCTCAAAAATGGATTGGCTGGAGTTGCAGTAGCGCCTGTTGGTACATTTATCGCCTACGCGACTTCCCCTGGCACCACTGCTTCTGATGGGACTGAAGGCAATGGGTTGTACACGCAAGAACTGCTGAAAGCAATGCGTATCAAAGGACTGAAACTAGAAGACATGTTCAAGCTAGTAAGAACTAATGTGCGTAAACTTTCAAAAGGAGGTCAAATCCCATGGGAAAACAGTTCCTTAGAAGGTGATTTCTATTTTAGAAAATAGGGGGAGAAGTTACTAGGTTATTGAGTATACTAAGTTATTCGGTAGGACTACCTAACTGCCAATAACGTAACAACCTAGTACACCCAATAACATAACAACCACTTTGCTGAAAGTTGCCTATTCTCCAATTTACAAATATAGTTTGCCAGAAGGACATCGGTTTCCTATGGTCAAGTATGAGCTGTTGGCAGAGCAGTTATTGTATGAAGGGACCCTCCAAAAAACTGCATTCTTTGAACCGGAACCACTTACCGAAATCCAAATACTTAGGACACATACTCCTACTTACTGGAAGAAATTGAGGGATTTAACCATCACTCCTAAAGAAGCCCGTCGGGTAGGTTTCCCAATGTCCGCCCATCTGGTGAAAAGGGGGACGGTGATCTCCAACGGGACAATTGGATGCGCATTGTATGCGATGGAGCATGGTGTAGCGCTTAATATCGCAGGAGGGACCCACCATGCATTTACAGATAGGGGCGAAGGGTTTTGTTTACTGAATGATATAGCCATTGCGGCCCATCATCTGCTTCACCATCATCTAGCCCACCGCATTTTGATAGTAGATCTGGACGTCCATCAAGGAAATGGCACCGCACAAATTTTTGCTAACGAATCCCGCGTGTTTACTTTTAGTATGCACGGCGCTAATAATTATCCACTACAAAAAGAAGCCTCTGATTTGGATATCCCAATGCCTGACCAAACAGAAAACAAAGCCTACCTCGAAGTATTGAACAACAAATTGCCGGAGATTCTGGATGTTTTCCTCCCTGATTTTGTTTTTTATTTGTCTGGCGTAGATGTACTGGCTTCTGATAAACTAGGCCGTTTGGCATTGACGATGGAGGGATGTGCTGCTCGTGATCGGGTAGTTTTTGAAGCGTGTCACAAACGAGATCTACCGATAGCAGTAAGTATGGGGGGCGGATATTCTGAACGAGTGGCTACTATTGTGGATGCACATGCCAATACATTTCGAGTAGCGAAGGATGTTTATTTTTGAATGGAATGTTTAGGGAAACTCGGTTTACTGTGCATAACGAACCACTCTGCCATCTTTTACTTAATCAATCATTTTCAAAGGCACCGGCAATTGCAGATCCAGCAATATACGGCGATACAAGTTGGCCTCTTTGCCAGCGAAGTTGCCTTCTACCTCAAGGTCACCAGTTTGTATTGGTCCTTCGACGATTGGTGCGGTGAGGACGTGTTCGTCTATCATGGCTACCATTTCTCTAGATACGTTTTTGGGCGTAACTTTTTTGAGTTGTTCTTTTCCTTCGTCCTTGTAAGTAACATATAACAAATCGCGCACTCGGTCGTAGTGGTTTGGTTTGGTGAGCACTTCGGCATCCTTTACTTCTGCTTTATAGACGCCGGTTTCAGGATGAATGTTCACTAAATATAGATCATACATGTCTTTATGTAGGGAACTTGCCTTTCTTGCCCAGCAAAAAATAGTATTAGCAGGTTTTAGTCCTTGAACGACGGGACTGTTAAGGAAGGTATTGATAATGGCCATGTTTTCAGCGGAAGACATGCCAAGTACAGCCGGGGGATATCGGCGAAACTTGTATTCTTCCATGGTGTAGGTGTTTAATTTGAGGTAGTTGGTGAGTTGATCAATTCCGCTGCTGCCCTTTACCGTCCCTTTTGAAAAGGTTTGAAAAAGGGTTTTCATGTCTTCGTCATCAAATTTATGTATTGGGAGAATTCTGAAATTTCCCTGCGCATAAGTTATATGTTTGATGGTAACGGGATCAACTGCACTCGTTACTGTGATCTTCAGCATGTTTCCTTTAGGAGTGATCGTATAGTTTTGCATATCTATTCCTAGGAGCTGGTACCTTTTTTTGAGCACCTGAATTGTTTTTTCCTGCCAATCGGGGGTGATTGTTATGGGAGTTACCTGAATATCTACCTTTTGAGGATGCTGAGCGACTAACAAATAAGGTAGCAAAATAAAGCAAACAATAAATCGAATCATAACTAGAGGGAAATTCTTGATTAATAGAACTTGAAAGTATTCACAAAATACTATAACCCAAAATCAGACCAAAAAATCTGTAAAAAAAATACAACATTCATTGAAACAAAGAATCATTTCAATACGTAAGTGATACATAGTTTTACATTGCGCTCGAATGTGACAATGGTTTTCATGAATGAATTCGTTTTTTGTACTTCGTTTTTAGTTTGTTGAAAAAAATAAATGACAAATGGTGTAGTCACATGTTGTAAATAGATAGGTGGGTGAAATGTCGATTTATTCAAACATAAATTCGCGTCCAAATAAAATGATCGTTGTTTTGTTTTTTATCTAATTGCACATTTTACTGAGGTAGGAATGATTAATTTTTAAATAATTATATTTAAAATGATATTAATGTGAAAAAGTGTCCGTTAATTATGTGACATTTTATTTGGCATGTAATGGGTTTTTTTTGTACATTTGGAACAACTAGTAATGAAAAATTAGAAATGAAGAATTTAATTGAGATTTCAAAAATTGTAACAAAAAAGAAAGTTAAGAAAATTGAAATTTTCGATGACCATTCATTAAAGCATAAGAATAGTAAATTCAACGAGTTTTATGAGGCATTGATGGCCAATAAATTCAAGAATGATCGAGATGCTGCTTCGTTCTTATACGCTTGTACGCCAACCGACGACAAGTACCGCCAATTAAAATCGAGATTCAGGAAAAGACTGTTGAATACCCTTTTCTTCTTAGATGTTAATTTACCAGCCACCTCCAACTATGACCGAGCTTATTACTCGTGCAATAAAGACTGGACACTGGTCAAAATTCTCATTTCAAATAACGCAATGAGTACCGCTGCGACTTTAGCAAGACAGATACTCACCATCGCCTTAAAATTTAAGTTTGCCGATGTGATCGTAAACTGCTCACGTATCCTGCGACGGCATTGCGCAACCATTGGAGATGAAAAAAATTACGAAATCTACGATCAGCATAGCAAACAATATCAAAACGTTCTCGATGCAGAAATTCGCTCAGAAGAACTGTATCAGCGAGTAGTAATGAATTATCACAAACCCGCTTCCAAAAACTTTAATCTGGAAGAAAAAATTGATATCTATTGTGATGCCCTTGTCGGATTGTCAGAAATCTATGATTCGCCAATCGTCCTTTACAATATGTATTTGGTTTGGGCATATCGATATGAAATGCTGCAAGACTATACCAATGCTCTGGCTGTCTGTGCAAAAGCTGAAAAATATATAGAAGACAATCCTCGTTTCTACCAGGATGATAAGTTGGCCACCTTCCAATTGAAAAAAATGTCTGCCCACTTGCATCTGCAAGATTACTCCAATGGAAAAGTCAATGCGGAAAAATGCTTGCAGTCTTTCCCCGAAGGAAGCCCTACATGGTTTGAATTTATGGAATACTATTTCCTACTAGCCATGCACACCGACAACTATATCAACGCACTAGCAATTTTCAATAAGGCCACCAATAATACCAAATTCAAAAAGGTAACGGGGACCGACAAAGAAAAATGGAAAATTTACGATTATTATCTAAATTATATCATTGAAAGTCAGGCAGAAACCAGTCCTGTTTTCAGAAATCAACGACGAAAAAATTTCAGATTATCCAGATTCCTGAATGATCCGATTTTATATCCTAAAGACCAACGAATTTTTACCGTGTTACTCATTGTAGCTCAAATCCTTTTCCTCTTGGAAAAGAAAAGCTACAACGCTGTTGCAGAACGAATCGATCGCCTAAAAAGCTACGCCAACAGACAACTGAAAAAAGAAGAGTTTCACAGAGCGGTACAATTCATCAGACTTCTACAGCAACTGTTCAAAGCTGACTTTGTCCCTGAAAATCTGACCAACGTAGATAAATACTACGAACGATTGATCGAAACCCCTTTCAAGTACAGAGGCCTTATCACCGAATTGGAAGTAATTCCTTATGAAAAACTATGGAATCTCATCTTAGACAGGCTTAAAAAATCATAACCTTTAGTTATTAAGTTAATGGTTAATGGATTCAAAATAAATGCCGTAGGGCGAATCATCATTCACCCTCTGCTGATTGATTTTATTGGTTAATAGCCCCACATGCTTTATAATTCCGTCATCGCAGTTCCATCACTTTTTTGAATTGCCGAAAGTCGGACCACATCAAAAACTCAGCGAGATTGTTCTGGAATCTTCTACCGGCAATTATATTGACAAAATAACTATCAACCAAATAACTTTTTACCTATATTTGCGGGCATGAGTCCGGCAAAAAAAATCATCATTGCAATAGACGGTTATGCTTCTACAGGGAAAAGTACCCTTGCTAAATCCCTTGCTGGAAAATTGGGCTACGGATATATCGATACCGGAGCGATGTACCGCGCCACCACCTTGTTTTTTCAACGCCACAAGGTCGATTTTGACGATCTAGCAGCTATTCAAAAATCCATCTATTCCATAAAAATTCAGTTCCGCCCTAGTGAATTTGGCAACCGCACCTTCCTAAACGGAGAAGACGTCGAAGAAGAAATCAGAACCATGAAAGTTTCTGAAAAAGTCAGTGAGGTGGCTGCAATCCCGCTAGTAAGACGCTCTATGGTCGCCCAACAACAGGAAATGGGGACGGAAAGAGGGATCGTTATGGATGGACGAGATATCGGAACCGTTGTTTTTAGAGATGCCGAGCTGAAGTTGTTCCTTACCGCAAATCCGATGGTCCGCCTAAAGCGTCGTTTTGACGAATTAACTGCAAAGGGACATCAAATCAATGAGGAGGAAGTAAAACACAATCTCGAACACCGCGATCATATTGACTCGACCAGGGACGACAGCCCCCTGCGTAAAGCAGAAGACGCCATCGAATTGGACAACTCGGAACTCACTCCTGAAGAACAATTAGAAATCGCACTCCGTTATGCCAAGCAGCGTATTGGTAGTAATTAAGTATATTGAGTTATTATTAAGTCTGTTTACCTAATAACTTAGTAACCAAATAACCAATAACCAACAATCATGCAGACTGTTCTGATCATACAAACCGCGTTTATTGGGGATGTCATTTTGGCTACGGCACTTATCGAAAAAATTCATGCTTTTTATCCTGCAGCTAAGATTGATTTTTTGGTTAGAAAAGGCAATGAATCGCTCCTTGTTGAGCATCCGTTCATTCGAAAGGTGATCGTCTGGGATAAACAAACCACGAAGTATAAAAACTTAACAAGCATTGCGAGAGAAATTCGAACTTCTAGCTATGAATATGTCATAAATTTACAGCGTTTTGCTTCTACAGGTTGGCTGACTGCTCGTTCTGGAGCCAAACACAAAATTGGATTTGCTAAAAATCCGTTTTCTTTTTTTTATACAAAGAAGCTGGCCCATCAAATTGGGAATGGAACCCACGAAGTCGCTCGAAACTTAAGTTTGATCAGTCATTTGACCGATGAAATGGAGGTAAAACCAAAACTTTACCCCAGTACTGTTGATTTCAAGAAAGTAGAACACTACAAAGAAGAAGCCTACATCTGCATTGCCCCAACATCGGTATGGCACACCAAGCAGTTTCCAGCAGAAAAATGGATAGAATTAATCAATAATCTACCTGCAAATCATGCCATTTATCTTCTAGGAGGGCCCGCTGATCAATCTGCTTGTGATCAAATAAAAACAGAGGCAGAACACCCAAAGACAATTAATCTGGCCGGAGAGTTAAGCTTATTGGCTTCTGCGGCCTTGATGCGGGACGCTGCGATGAATTATGTAAATGACTCTGCACCGATGCATTTGGCTTCTGCTATGAATGCGTCCGTTACCGCGGTTTTTTGTTCAACGATTCCTGAATTTGGGTTTACGCCATTGTCGGACAATCATTATGTGGTGCAAACTCCTTCACAACTGGCGTGTAGGCCTTGTGGATTACATGGCAAGAAAACCTGTAAAATTGGAACTTTCGAATGTGCTCAATCTATCAATATAGAAGAAATGATTGTTAAAATTAAGGTATAATGGATTCGTGTAATGAATAGATTTCTACCTAAACATATCCGGTTTATTCTTCAGGTCTATCTGTTGGGAATTGCTTGTTTCACGTTGATGCGGGGGGCACTTTTTCTTACTCAATGGGAGCGATTTTTAGCGCTGCCGGGTGGAGAACGGGTTGGGCTTATCTTGCGCTCCTTTGTGATGGGTTGGCGGTTTGATACGGTGATTTCTGGGTATTTGCTGAGTTTGCCGATTGTGGTCCTTACGTTTGCTGCCTGGTTGAAAATAGACAAGCGCAGGTTGTATAATTGGGTGGCTGGATTTATTGGATTTGGCTATTCGATAGCATTGTTTATTGTCGTGGCGAATATTCCTTACTTCGATTATTTTTCCGAGCACCTTTCTACGGTGGCTTTCAATTGGTTTAATACCCCCGATTTTGTTGTGAATATGATACTGGATGAACTGATTTATGTGTTATTGATTATCGGAGTACTTATTTTTATTGTACTAATTATTCTAATAATAAATCGATTCAAACAACGGACATTAGTACTGACGGGAGAGCTTTTTCCTTTCAAAAGGTTGGTGTTGGTTTCCTTGGGGTTTATGTTAGTTACCTTTGTAGGGATTCGAGGAAGACTGGACAAAAAGTCGCCTATTCGAACAGGCACAGCTGCTTTTTCTAGTCATGCGCTTCCCAATCAGCTAGGGCTGAATCCTTGTTTCACCCTGATAAGAAGTTTTTTGGATGACTTGAAACCAGAAAACAAAGTCCTGCAATATATGAAGGACGAGGAAGCATTCACGAAAGTAAAAAAGTACTTAAATATCCCTGATTCCATCTCGTATTCCTCTCCAATTGCCAGACCAGTCCACCCAACCACCGCTCCTAAGGAAATGAATGTGGTGGTCATCCTGTTGGAATCGATGTCTGCTCAAAAAATGACGCGGTTTGGCGGTAGCAATGCGTTAACGCCATTTCTGGATAGTTTGGCTAGGGTAGGGCAGAGTTTTGATAGTGTGTATACTGCAGGGATTCATACGTTTAATGGGCTTTATTCTACCCTGTATGGCTTTCCTGCCTTGATGAAGCAGCATTCCATGAATGTAGTAAACATTCCTCAATACACAGGCCTGCCCAACACCTTGAAAGATAAGGGCTACCAGACGATTCACTTTATGACGCACGATCGTCAGTTTGACAATGTTGCTGGTTTTTTTACAAGCAATGGGTTTGACGAGGTGATTTCCAAAAAAGACTATCCAGAAGATCAGGTAAAAAGTACCCTAGGCGTTCCCGATCATTACATGTTCGATTTTGCCCTCCCAAAACTCAACCAATTGTCTGCGAACGGCCAGCCGTTTTTTGCCAGTTTTATGACGACCAGCGATCACATTCCTTATATTATTCCAGAAGGATTGCCCTACACACCGAAAGATTTGCCCATTAATCAGCAGATCATCGAATATGTAGATTGGTCATTAAATCAATTTTTTGAAAAATCCTCGAAGGAATCCTGGTTTGAAAATACGGTATTTCTAGTGCTTGCAGATCATGGCCAGCTGGTGCATCCGATTTATGATATGCCACTTACCTACCATCATTCACCCTTTATTATCTATTGCCCGAAGCTATTTCCAAAACCAAAGTCTTACGGCAAGTCAGGACTACAAATCGACGCATTTCCAACCTTAATGGGAGTCTTAAATTTTCCTTATGTGAATAATACGCTTGGTATTGATTTGTTCAAGGAAGATCGCCCGTTCGCCTATTTTAGTGCGGATAATAAATATGGTGTCTTGAATGCGAACTATTATTTGGTGGTCAGAAAAACGGGTGTTGAAAATTTGTATCGGTACAAGGACAAAAGCACGACTGACCATAAGGACAGAAATGAGGAATTGGTCAAGGAGATGAAGGAATATGCAGAAACGATGTTTCACACCACCCAATGGATGATTTTGAAGGAGCAGACGGGGGAGATGGAGTAGCCCTTTTAGATACGAAAAATGCTATACGGAGATAGCAAAATTGATACGTACCGATGGCACTCAACACCCACAAATCACAAAACATGGGAATGAATTCCCATGCTAAAATATTAGGACGTGTCTATGACACTAACCTCCAATAAAGAAAAGATGTTGAAAAGAATGCCGTTAGGTATGACAACCTATTATAGCCCAGGGTTTCAACCCAGGGATAAATGAAAGGGCCCCAAACGAGTGCCATAGGTACGATCCATTTTACCAAACCAAATTCAAGGAGTTATACCAAGACAAACATTGTAAAGAATTCCCATGCTAAAATATAGTGCCGTGTCTAAGACACTAATAACTTCCAATAAAGAAAAGATGTTGAAAAGAATGCCGTTAGGTATGAAAACCTATTATAGCCCAAGGTTTCAATCCTGGGACAAATTAATCCACTATTCCACAAATCGCCCAGTCAACCAATCAATCTCCGACTTCGTAATAATCAAATTGTAAATCGCATTCACCTTATTAAACGCGGCATTCAAATATTGATTTTGGATCGTGCGGTAATCCAGGGAGGTGACCCGACCGGCCTTAAACAAATCATCCGTCATCTCCATGTTACGTTTGGCGAGGGCAATTTGATCGTCGGTCAATTTTAAAAGATCGAGTTGGAGTTGGTAGTTGGTGAGGAGGATGTCCAGTTGGTTGTTTAGTTCAGCAGTAGCTTCCAGAAAATTGAGTTCAGAGATTTCTTCCTGGATTTTTGCGTTTTGCTGGTTTTGTTTTCGGACACCACCATCGTATAGATTCCAGTTGAGATTGGCATTCACTCCTAGATTTAGCCGATTGTTGAAATTGGCCTTGAATTGTTCTCCCGTAGCAGGATTCTCCTTGAAAAACTTGAACAACCCTTCCGAAAATCCAAGTGTCCCAGACAAAGAGATGGTCGGCTTGCCACTTACTGATTCCAACTCTGAATTGAGTTGGTCGAGTTCTTGGATGACCATTAGCGATTTTAAGGTATAATTTTCTTCGGATAAGGTCTCTTTTAGCTTTTCAGAATTGATTTGCTCCGGTTCAACACTTAGTCGATCGAGGAAATTGTAATTTGGAAAACCAGAAAGATCAAGGACGTTATACAAATTTCGTTTAGCAATTTCGATTTGTACACGTTGGTTGACCAAGTTGGTAGAGTCTGTCAAAATAGCGCTTTGAAACTGGATGAGGTTGTAGGAATTGGATGCGCCAAACTCTTGTTTTGTTTGTTCGTATTGTAGCCGGTATTGTGATAACTTATGCACTTCCGTTAATACTTCCAATCGTTCTTTTTGGAAGAGGACTTCGTAGTAGCGCTGTACGATTTCTCGAATTAAGTTGTGGGATTCTGCACTTTGGAGGACTTCCTGTTGGCCGACGAGTTGTTCGAGTTGTTTTTTTGCAATTTGGAATCGGCCACCATTGAAAACAGTCCATCTACCGTCTAACGAAGCGCCCAGGGAGCCATTATAAAAGGCACCATTCAAAAAACTAGCTTCATTGTTGTCATTGATCATTGTATTGGAGAAAACACCATTTAGATCGACGGTTGGTGTGCGGCCAGTTCTTGCCCAGGTATTATTATTGCTGGCGATTCTGATATTTTGTTCACCGACTTTTATCTTAAAATTGTTTTCCAGTCCTAGCGAAATTGCTTTTTCTAAAGACATTGCTTCTTGCGCTTCCAAACTGGATGCTGCTAGCAGAAGGACAAGTACCCCGACTAAATAAAAACGATGTATTATTCTAAAATTTATCATAACATTAATTCAGAAAATTTTAAGCTAACCATAACCAGCATCCCAATAAAAACCAAGGTCAATATAGCTGCAATAAGTGTGAGCAGCCAAGGCTGCTGCCTACCAGGAAAGGAGGGCTCAACTTCCGCGGCCGCATAAGAAACCCCAGTCCAAAGTTGCATAGACGTCCGTCGAATAGAGTTCGCCAATTTAATCAGAGCAGGAATCAATACCAACAAAACAAACGTCGAAATCATCAACCCAAAAGCAACAGAAATCGCCATCGGAATCAAAAATTGAGCCTGCACACTTTTCTCTAACATCAAAGGAAGTAAACCAACAACAGTGGTCACCGTCGTCAATACAATCGGCCTAAATCTCGACATGCCCGTATCGAACAATGCCGTTTCAAAAGTATTTCCTGCTTTTATTTTGTCGTTGAAGGTGGAAATGAACACCAAGGCATCATTAACCAGTATTCCAATCAACGCAATCACTCCAAGCAGAGAAAGCAGACTAAATGGTCGATCCATAAACCAATGCCCAAAACCAACACCAATAAATCCGAAGGGAATTAAGAAAAAGACAATCAACGCTTGACTGACTGAACTAAACGTCAGTACAATAATGAAAAACATACACAAGAAAATCACCGGCATCACTTTGCCCATCGAGGCTTGCGCTTCTTCGTTTTCCTTCGCTTGTCCTTCGATTCCTACACGGACGTTTGGATATTTAAGTAAGACATCTGGTAAAATAACGGTCTGAATATCTGTATTAACATCGCTGACGGAGACTTTGTCGTTGGCTACATCTGCGGTAATTCTGATTTCTCGTTGTCCGTTGATGTGATTGATAGACACGATGCCTCGTTCTGTACTGAATTCAGCAAGGTCGTGCAGTGGGATGGAGGAGCCGTCTGCGGATCGAATCCTCATGTCTGCCAGATCGTTGATGGAGCTGCGATCATCCAAATGGTATCTTACCCAGACTTTTACTTCATCAACGCCACGTTGCAGCCGCTGGACCTCTGCTCCGAAAAACCCTTGGCGCACGGAGCGCATAATATCACCTATGTTAAACCCAAGATTGTACGCTTTAGGTTTTAGGGTGATAGACACCTCTTTTAGACCTAATTTGTTGCTATCCTGAATGTCTCTAAGATCTTGTATACTTTTTAGTCGCTGTTTGAAATCTGCTACGGCGGCCTCCAATTGATCGACATCCGAACTCAGCAAGGAAATGGAAACCGGATCGCCAAAAATATTGCCCAAACCAAAAATCAGTTTGTCTGCTTCAGGCACTGGTCCCAGCTTTTTCCGAATAGCATCCGTAATCATCCGATTGCGAATAGAATCTCGTTGTTCGCCTTCTAGTAGAACGACATCTAGACCTCCTTGATAAGTACTTGGCCCTATAGAGCGCTCAATTTTTTCTATGACGTTTTTTTCGCCATTAAAATATTTTTCTTTGAATTCATCATTAACGGCCCAACTTGCTTTTTCTATCATTTCGAGAATTCGGTATACTTCGTCTTCCCTGGTGCCTGCTGGCATTTCGAGCCGGACATTAAATTCGTCTCGCTGTACAAATGGGAAAAATTCCCCACCAATAAAACCGCCTTTGAATGCTCCGAAAGTGACCATTAGCCCTGCAATACACATCGCAATTGTAGGGATAGGAAACACCATTGAAAACTTCAGTACCGGACCATAAAGGTACTCTTTAAACAGATCCATCAGTTTGTCAAAAAGAGCTGTCACGGGGTTTTTCTTTCCGGGAGACAATGCTTTTGAATGGGCAATATGTGCCGGAAGAATCAACGCGCCTTCTACCAGAGAAAAAACAAGTGTGAAAATTACTACAATCGCCATCTCTTTAAATATGTCTCCCAGCATTCCTTCAATAAAAAAGAAAGAGGAAAAAGCAATAACCGTTGTAATAATAGCCGCTGTTACCGCAGGTAATACCTCTAGCGTCCCATTTAAAGCGGCTTCGAAGGGGGATTGTCCCTGTTCATATTTTTGATAGATGTTTTCGGCGATCACAATCCCGTCATCCACCAATATTCCAATCACGACGACCATCCCGAATGTGGAAATCACATTGATCGTGATTCCTAGCATAGAGGCCATCATGAACATTCCCGCAAAGGAAATCGGAATGGCTAATGCTACCCAAAACGCCAATCTTATATTCAAAAACATAGCAAGGAGAAGGAGGACCAGGATAAAACCGATCAGGCCATTTTCTTTGATGAATTCTATTCTTCCTTGTAAGTAGCGTTTGCCGTCTACTATTTCGTCAACGTCTATTTCTGGAACGCGTTGGTCAAACTCTTCTAAGTATTTTTTTGTGGCGGTGCTGTTGTCGAACATGTCCTCGTCGAGGGTATTGAATACCGTAATGAAGACGGCTGGCTTTCCATTGAGGAAGGAGCGAGTAGGGGAGTCTTCCCATCCATCCGTGATATTTGCTATTTGATGAAGTCTGATCAATCCACCATTTGCATCGCCACGAAGGACAATGTCTCCGAATTCGTTTCCGTAGTAATTTTTGTTTTTCGCACGGATCAACAATTCTTCTGATTTCGTTTTGATGGTTCCTCCGGTGGCTAGGAGGTTTGTTTGTGCGACGGCTAGTACTGCTTCATTAAACGTGATGTTCATTGCACGCATGTCATCTTCGCGGAAGGAGATTTCTATTTCTTCTTCGGGGAAACCTGTCATGTCGATTTTAGAGATGCCGTCAATTCCCAATAGGTCATCTTCTATTTTTAGGGCATATTCTTTTAATGCACGCAAATCGATGTCTCCACTGATTGAAAATCGATAGGACTCGCTAAGTTGTTCGCCCTTAAAAATAACAGGCGATTCTAGATTGGTCGGAAAGGAGTTGATTCGATCAACAGCGTTTTTTACGTCCTGTAAAGCCAGGTCGATGTCATATCCTCGTTCTACTTCTACATTTATTGTCCCTGCATTTTCGGAGGAGACGGAGGTGGTTTTTTTTACGCCGGTTATTCCGATTAAGTTTTCCTCAATTTTGAGAATAACTCCTTCTTCCATTTCTTCTGGAGAAGCACCAGGGTAGACCAATTGAATCGTGATCATTCTGGAAGGACGTTCTGGGAAAAAAGTCGTACTAAGCCTAAGCAACCCAAATCCTCCCATGATAAAAATGAAAACCATTAGGAGGTTAGCCGCGACGGTGTTTTTTAGAAAATAATTGATTATTCCAGTCATAACGGCTAGTTTTTAACGATTACTTTTTGGCCTTTAAATAATCGGTTGACTCCTTCGGAGACGACTTGGTCTTCTGCTGTTAATCCAGAGACAATCACCCGGCTTTCTTCCCGTTTTATGACGTCGACCTGCTTGTGGACAAGGAAACTATCTTCTACAACTAAAACTTTATTTTGATCAAAAATGATGGATTTAGGGACAGCAAACGCATCACGAATATTATTCCCTGATAGAGATCCTTTTAGAAACATCCCGTCCCGTAGTTGATTGCCGGATACGGTGATGTAAAGTGGGATGCTCTGTGTTGCCTGATCAATTTGATTGCTAACGCGATTGATGTAGCCTGTCCATTTTTTGTCAAGGTCTTCTGACTCCAGTGATACTTTTTGACCAACTCGTATGTATTTGAAGTCTGCCATATTGATGGGAGCGACCAGTTCGTACTGGGAGTTGTTCATCAATCTGGCGAGGGACATTCCGGGACTGACCAAAGACCCAGGATAAGTATTCACAGTAAGAAAAACTCCGCTAAACGGTGCATAGATTTGATAGTTTTCCATCTTTTGCTCCATGCTTTTGATGTTGTAGTAGAGGTTGTAAATGTTTTTGCCTGCTACGAAGTATTTTTCTTGTTGCGTGGTGACTTCCGGGAGTTTTCGAACAGATCGTTCTACATCAAAATTGTCCAGATAGGATTTCCAGTTTTGGAATGCCTGTGGATAGTCAAATTTGAGGTCGGGCATAATTTGAGTGATGGCATTCAGCAGGCTGCTACGTTGGGCGTAGAGCGTATATCTTTCGTCCTGATTTTCTATTTGATAGAGTAGGTCTCCTTTTTGGAAAGAGTCGCCTTCTTTAAATCTTTTTCCGAGATCGACTATTTTACCAGGGACTTCAGCGAAGAGGTCTGCCTTTTCCAAAGCATTTAGCCTTCCATCGAGTTCTATGGTGCTTTTGATGGTTTGTGGTTGGAAAGAACTGGTTTTTACATAGCGTACTTCTTCTTTGATTGGGGTGTCAGAAACGGTAGATTTTTTTTGAACGCTGAGGTATTGATAGGCGATGGCAGCACCGCCCAGAAAAAGTAGAGAGAGGACAATTGAAATAATTATTTGTCTCAGTTGCATGGTTTAACTTTAAGGAGTTGGTTGTTGGAGTTCTCAAATACAATTACCGAATGTTAATCGGAAAGCAATTTACCAGGGAGAAATTCCAGAGGGAGTATGCCAGCAAATAGCAATTCCATAATAGTTGCAAAGTAAACTATTATGGAACCAATTTAAAAGGAAAAAGTTGAAAAGTAATTTAATTTTTTTGATCTCAACGACCGAAGTTAACTTGATGATTAATCATCCTCACCGTACAAAGCCGTCATGATTTTTGAGAATAATTCTTCTGGTTGGAAAGGTTTTGCCAGGTAGTCGTTCATTCCTGCCTCCTTGCATTTCTCCGCTTCCTGTGTACTGGTGTTTGCGGAGAGGGCGATTATTGGTACCTGACTCGTTTCTCTTATTTTTTTAGCAGCCTCGATTCCACCCATTACAGGCATCTGGAGATCCATTAAAACTAGTTGGTAGTCGTTGTTTTGATTGTACATATCTACTCCAATCTGTCCATTTTCAGCAATTTCGACGGAAATCTGATCCGACCATCGTTTCATCAGACTTGAAGTAGAGATTTGGTTTAGGAAGTGATCCTCTACAAACAGTATTTTGACAGGTGAAATTGGTTTGCCACCTTTTGGTTTTTTGGTCACTGCCGCTTTTCTGAATTTTAATTGTATTTTGACTTGAGTACCCTCTTCTTCTTCGCTCGTGATAGTTAGATTACCGTCCATGGTTTCAATAAGACGTTTCATGATTGGAATCCCCAACCCTCTTTTTTGGTTGTCTTCCTCCATTTGAATTAAGGCATCCGATTCTAATAATTCGGTCACCAATTTTTGCTCCATGCCTTTCCCTTCGTCTTCAATTATCACTTCAAATTCGGCTTCTTCCTCGTTGGGGGAGGATGCTTTTACAGAGATAGTTACTTTACCTTCATCCTCAGAGTACTTGATTGCATTGTCAACGGCGTTGAACAAAATCTGATTGATTTTATTTTCATCACCAATGACCATCGGCAATTCTTTCTTAGGAAGATTTATTTGTAGATCAATATGTTTATTATCTGATTTTACTTTAAATAACCGCTTCAAATTGCTCAATAACGCCCCAAATTGGACTGTCTTTTCTTCGACTTTGATTTTCTCAGAAAGTAGTAAAGAGAAGTTGAGCATATTATTAATAGCTATGGAAAGATCATCTACTGAATTTTGAAGGGCTGAAAGATTTTCCCGTTGCGAAGTACTCAGTTCTAATGTATCTAACAGATAAGAAAAACTAAACACAGAAGAAAGGGGAGTTCGTATTTGAAAACTCAGATCTTCTAGGAGTTCTTCTTTGATTTTAGATGTTTTTTCAGAAATTCTCTTTTCTGCGATCAGGAGTTCTGCTTGCTTTTGTTCGGTGATATTCTGAACAGCACCGACGAGCAGCGTTTTTCCTGTCAATTCATCGTAGGTCACCTGGAATTGGTTGGCCAGATGTTTGATTTTTGTTCCATCGATGATGATTCGGTATTCGATTTTATAAGTCTGTCCGTCCTTACCTGCTTCTTCGAAGGATTTTCTGACTCGTTCCCGATCTTCAAGATGGACATAAGAAAGATAGTCTCCTTGTGTAGGAGACAGTACTCCGGGACTAAACCCGAATATTTTATAGATCTGGTCTGACCAGGTCATTTTATTAGTGACCACATCAATCTCCCAGATGCCGAAAGCGGCTAACTCTTCTGCTGCTTGTGCTCTGGCCTGTGCTATTTTTAGTTGATGTTCAGTTTCTTCGAGATGGACTTGTTTTTTATGTCTTTGGATGGCATATTTGATGGTCTTGCTAAGTAGCTTACTATCAAAATTTCCTTTGACAATATAGTCTTGCGCTCCCATTCTGCCTGCACGTTCTATAAGCGCATCATCATTTTCTCCGGTGAGCAAAATGATTGGAAGTTTTGGGAAATTTGATTTAAAAGAATTAAGTGTTTCCAGTGCTCGACTATCCGGGAGGTTTAGATCCAGGAGGACGATATCCATGACTGTTTGAGCCGCCTGTTCTACACCTTTAGCAAAGGTGGTGGCATGGTGGAAAACATGTTTAATACTGGCTTCTTTTAAATAAATACTTGCGAGTTTAGCATCATTCGTGTTATCCTCAATAACTAGAATGTTTAGTTTTTCGCTCATGCTTTGTTTTGTTCTGTAAGCAACTTCTCTCATTTCAATTTCAAATTATCTTAACATTGTTGGTAACTTTACCGTGGTCAACCAAAACTGTTCTATTTGTTGTATTACTTTGAAAAAATGATCAAAGTCAACTGGTTTATTGATATAACAGTTTGCATGGAGATTATAACTTCTGAGAATATCCTGTTCTGCATTCGAAGTGGTGAGTACCACAACAGGAATTCGTTTTAAGTCGTCATCGATCTTGATTTCTTCTAAAACTTCTCTACCATCTTTTTTCGGCAGATTTAAATCAAGCAGGATTAAGTCTGGTATAGTAGCGTCTGCGTAATTTCCTTGTCTCTTAAGGAATTCTAGTGCCTCCACTCCGTCCATAACCACTGATAGGTTAAGAGTTAGTTGTCCTTCTTTAAATGCTTCTTGCGTTAGTCGCACATCTCCAGGATTATCTTCTATTAATAAGATGTTTACTGGGCGATTCTTTTTTACCATGATAATAAATTACAATTTTTAAATTGAATAACAAATATATGAATCAATCGCCTTAATATTGTTATCCCAAACAAAATAACTCCGTTATGTGACATTAGACTTAGAATGATTTTTATTGGTTTCGTTTAACACTTATTATTTACGGCGCATTAATACTTTTGTTTCTTTTTCTTTCCATATTTAGATGGAAAATATTACAAAGAGTAACTATTTTTAAAAATTAATATACTAGAAATCTTTATTTCATAGACAATGGGAAATTGAATTTTCATTATTAATCGGCGTTTATTGCCAATGAGGCAATAATTTAGCATCCAAATGTTTTTTTACCCTATTAAATTATTCCGATTTTTATTTTAAAATCAATAAGAGAAATACCAGAATATTTAATTTTTTATTCAGAATAGAATTCTTTCTATCTTGCACCTCTTAAAAAATTTCCCGAATTCAATTTAGCATGAACCTTTTATCAGAATACAAACAACAGTTTTTGAATTACCTTGATCAAAATCAATTCAAAATGCTGCCGAAAGGCCTGTATGAACCAGTAAATTATATTATGAATCTGGGGGGGAAAAGAATGCGGCCCATCCTTGTACTAATGGGGTGTGAGATGTTCGACGGGAACAAGGAAGACGCATTGCCTGCTGCGTTTTCAGTAGAGTTGTTTCACAATTTTAGCCTTCTTCACGACGATATTATGGACGAAGCACCACTGCGCCGAGGACAACCTGCCGTTCACATTAAATATGATGAGAGTACAGCTATTTTGTCGGGTGATGTTATGATGAATTGGGCCATCGAGTTTATGATGAAATGTCCTGAGGACAAACAATTGAAGCTTATTAACGTGTTCAATAAAGGCGCTATTGAAGTTTGCGAAGGGCAAATGTCCGACATGAGTTTTGAAAAAATGACTACCGTAAATGTAGATCAATACATGCAAATGATCGCCCAAAAAACTGGAGCTTTACTTGGGATTTCCATTCAGCTTGGAGCAATAATCGGTGGCGCAAATGACAGAGAGGCGGAGTATCTTCGCGAGTTTGGTAGGAACATCGGAATTGCTTTTCAGATTCAGGACGATATCCTAGATACGTTTGGTGATCCTGGCAAATTTGGTAAAAAGGTAGGCGGAGACATTGCGCAAAACAAAAAAACCTTACTACTTATCAAAGCTCAAGAATTGGCCAATGCACAGCAGAAGTCCGAACTTAATAGTTGGCTGGAAAAAAATGACCCGAAGCAAGAATCCCAAAAAATTGAAGCAGTTACTAAATTGTACGAAGCGATAAAAGTTAGAGAGTTTGCAGAGGGACTAAAGTCAGATTATTTGGAGGCAGCTTACCAAAATCTCGAAAAAGTAAATCTCGAAAATATTAAAAAACAGCCGATTAGTGACTTCGCCAAATTCTTGATGACTAGAGAAAACTAGTATTTCACGCAAGGGAATTACTTATCAATTCATTGACTTCTTCTACCCGTGTACCGATCATATAATGTGTTCCTCCTTCTACAGTTATGTCATTTTCAACAAAGGAAAATTGCAAAACCTTGTCCTTGGTGCCATGTATATGAACGACATTCTCCATAATATCCTCGTTGTCCCAATTAATAACCGCATCTGCTGCCCAGATCAAAAAAGTAGGATCACAATTGGCAATCATGTGGTTGAATAGGGTTTTTAACTCTCCATCGAGATCACCAAACGTATTGCTATAAAATTTGATCATCCGCTTCAACACCGATGCAGAAACCAATTTATGCAGTTTTAGCGTTTTCATCAAGCGTAGTTGTGGAGGAAGCTCATTTTTTGTTTTACAGCTGGACACCAGAATTACTTTTTCGGCCGGCAGGTGTTTGGCTAGTTCCATACACATCATTCCTCCCAAAGAAACGCCTAGCAGCGAAAATGGCTGACTCGTATCAAACAATTTGCTAAAACGCGCAGCATATTGACCAAGACTTTCCTTCTTCAACGGGGTGATCCACTCAATAAACTGTATATCGTAATCCAATTGCAGCTGATAAGCAAACATCCGTCTATCTGCTCCCAGTCCGGGAATGGCATAAATTCTATGTTTCATTTTATGGAGTTCTTACTTTTGATCAATAATTTGATAAACGACAACTCGTGTATCATGTCTTCTATTTCTGCTAGTTGATGGAAATCGGTTGCCGGAATTCGATCTGTGTTTAGGACAAACTGAGATTTGATCCTAATAGATTGGTCTGTTGGTTCGATGGTTAATTTATAAGTACAGTAGGAGGTTGTTTTCGTCCAGGTTTTCTGCTCAACTCCTTGCATACGTATATTTTGTCCAAAGGAAAGTTCATAATTTCGTTCATCAGTATAGGTATTGGATGGGTAATAATCGAGCCAACGATCGGTATCAATTTTTGGTAGATCGTGTACAATCATCTCCTTCAAAGAGATTTCCCACAGATCATTGGCTAATGGATTTACCGCATTTACATTTTGAAGCACATATTCCAATTGAACCTTCTCGTCTGCAGGTGTCGATATCTTCAGCTGCTTTAGTTTTGCATCAAAATAGTTGTCCTCTATGTTCTTGCGAACCCTTGATTCTTTCAATTTTTTATTTGGACAACTTTCGTTGAATATTCCTAGCTTAGACCTTGTGTTTCCATGATAGTCAGCCACCACTTTCCAATCTTTTTGCTGGTCTTGACTTCCTAGATCGATCGAGTAAGAATGGACCATTTTATTCTTTTGCGCAGGGCTTATTGGTATTTCAAGTGTGGTCAACTGCTGTTTATCCAAGGGATTGTAAAGAAACAACTTTGTCCCTTCCAATCTCGATGGAATCACTTGCCAAGGAATAGTTTGATCTATCGTTTTTGGAGTAATCAGCTTAGCCATTCCATTTTTATTCAAAACAACAAACAACAGTTGCCCAATCTGCAGCGCACTAGGAAATTCAATGTCCAACGGTCCGTCCAACCGCTCTCGCCCTGCTGCAAAAAAGTAAGGAATTTCTAGATCATTAAACACATATTTATACATCCGAAGCAAATTTACGGGGTCTGTCTGTCGGATGGACAAAAAATAGTCCATGCTTTCGGCAGTTTCCTGATCGCTAATTTGGCGGATGGTCATTTCTCTATTTACAAACTCATGAAATCGTTGAAATTGCTGTATTGGTGTATCCCCTGATTGGCTGTTGTAGATTTCATTTAGTAGAGTAGTCAGCAACTTAGGTTTGCGTATTTTAGCTTGAAGTTCCTTACGGTGAATGTGCTCCAATACATCTATCCAGGTTTCCTGACTGGTGATAAGCACAGGTTCAAACAATTTTCGAAAATCCAATTCGTAGGCCAAGTGTGGTAATTCTAGTCCGGGGATTGCATTTTGATCATCTCCTAGTGCTGGCAAATCATTAAGTGTCCAGCAAAATTCCTTGGTTTCCCATCGATAGGTAACAATTGGTTCTTTGAGACCATGGTATTCTTTTAGTGCGATATCCATTTTGCTAGCGGTCTCAATTTTGAAGATAGCGGCAAGGGTGGGCAATTCCTTATGGAAAAAAAAGACATCTCCTGCATGCACGTTTTCGCTGTCGTAGGTCAGAATGGTCTCGATCTCATCGCCTGGTTCTACTCCGGGGATGGCAAACAAACAATAAGCGCCTTCTCTGTAGGTGGATACTTTAGTGGTGTTTACTGTTTTTATGTGTTTGGGAGTCAGATGGAGGATTTCGCCAGATTGTTTGATGGTTCTGGCGTCCAGCATTTTGATTTTTGCATCTTCTTTAAGTGGCGTTTTGATACGGGTGTATTGTCGCACCCCGGCTGGGGTGATTAGTTTTATTCGCTGCTTGACGGATTCCCGGTAGCGATATTTGCCGTTTTCATAATTGATGTAACGTGTCACTTGATGTTTGATGAGGACAGCATCCGCATTGTTGTATTTTGCAGGAATAGGAGAGCAGATTTTTGGAGATCGATCCCACTTGAAGTTTCCCGGTTTTTGGCCATTTGTCGCTTGAAAACTAACCAAGAAAACAAGGATCACCAAGCAGACATGCCCGCAGCATGACGGAAGGCAGGCTAGCCTGCTGACCAACGGGAGGAAGGTCGTAAATAAATTTCGATGTTTGGTAGACGCCATCAGGAAGCACACAATTTTTTGAGCACAATTGCTCCGATATTCAAATGTACTAAAATTTTGATAGAAGGGAGAAGCGAGAAGGGAGTGCGAGAAGCTAGATTTTTTGAGCACAGAGGCCCCGCAAGTGCCCACTACCTCCTTATTACCTATAAATCAAATTCTCCGCATATTCTGTATCTCGCTGTTTCCAAACCCGATAAATTTGAAGAAGCAGTACAGGCACAAAATGGACTAAAGCAGGTTTCCAATTATAATGAATCAACATCCAGTGCAAAACAACCAACAAGGCGGCTGGATAGGTGAAGCGCTGCAATTTTTTCCAGTTTTTACTGAGTTTGCGTACACTATAGTTATTGCTGGTCATCGCCAATGGGATCCAGATAATAAACCCAATCCAACCCGTCAGCATTCCAAGCTCAAAAAACTCCTTCCAAACTTGAGAACTCGGGACTTCCAACAGATAAGCCATCGTATGAACCAACCCATAAGCAAAAGCCGCCAGCCCAAAATACCGACGATGATGAGCCAACCACTGCGGAAACCGATATTCAGGAAGCAATAGCATCAAAGGCGTAGCAATCAAGGAGAATATCAGAAAACGAGCAGAAAATTCCCCAGTAGCATGCATCAAACTGTCATAGGTCACCGTTCCCCGCTCCCAGCCAACCAGAAATAGAATGCCAGGTAGCATAAGGACGAACCACACTAAATATTTGCTTGTTAGAATTTGCTTCATTTTGTAAGGTGTTATTGCTGTAAATGTAAGGAAATCAAAAATATTTCACACGCTACGTAGGACGTGAAATACTTTCTACCATTTAAAAACCCGTACTCCTTGAAAATATTTCCCCAAATAGTCATTCCAATCATTCCAGGCATCCACCAAACTTCCAGACACCAGCGACGTATCAATAGAATAAGAATATTCGATGACCAGACACGAATCGCTGACTTGCTTAAGAGAAAAATCAAATCGGAAACCATCCTGATCAAATTGCACCAACTCTTCCTTTATTGCTTGAAGTGGATTAGCAAAATTAAGACGCAGCTCGTAGGATTTTTCTTGAGCAAAACCTAGATACAATTCGGCAGTCGAATCCAGTTTTTTTGGAAATGGATGAGGAAAGGGGAGTTTGGAAAGTTGCAGGTAATATTGGTCCTCCACCTTTGAAAACAGGTCTCTACTTATCAAGTTACCGCTCATCACCCACAGGCTATCCTGATTCCAATATCCTTCGAAGGAAGGTATAATAGAGTTTCCTAAATTCAGTTGTTGTAAAAACAGGGCTTCAGCTTTTTGATGCTCCAGTTTTCTCATTTCCGAGTTTGCATGACACCAATAGTCCGCCTTGAAATTGCCTGAAAAAGTAGTCTCCTCTTCATGGAGGTTCAGTAGTAGCTGCGTTTTGTTTTTTGTCGGTGTGGAAGTAGGAATCGTAACTAGTTTCCCTTCATCAATGTCTAGCAGAAAGGCGGGTTGTCCTTCTGTAAAATAGGATGGATTTCCAGGGATCGATCCCTTGTACGACGGATCAAAGTACCACCAATTTTCTCCGTCCTTAATCACGCAAACAACATGATTGGCGCTAGCGAGTGCGGGGAAGTTCATGTCAAATTGGTAAGGATGTGTGGACGTTAGGGCAAGATGACTTTGGTACCCCCAATGTTGGGTGACTGCACAAAACAAGGCACTCAAATCCTTGCAATCGCCCATCTTGTTTTTCCATACCTGATCAACAGGTTGCGGGATCAGCGCATTCAATCCATTTTCTACATTCAGATATTGAAATTGCTCTTGAATATGGCGAAATAAAGCAAACGGCAAATTCGTCTTGTCTATTCGATTATCCAACGCCAGATTGATTTCTTCGATCATGGCATCCTTCACCACCATACTCTTTGAGATCAAGCTCGTGTATCGACGGTATAATTCTTGGTAAGGATCGATCTCTTCTTTTCCTGGAAAAATCTGGAGGAATGGACGGATTTTTTGCGGTGTTTGGTTGGTAATTTTTGAAGGAACACCGACTAGGCGAAATTGCATTTCTTCGTTGTCCTGAATGGTGATTTGCTCTTCTATCTTGAACTGTTTTGCCAAACCTGGATCTCCTGCTATCTGATGATGGATTTTATATCCTTTCGGATAATTGATGGTATAGATCATGGAGTCGATGGGCACTTCCGTTGCTAGTGGTGTCCCTGACAATAATAAAAGTGGATGGCTGTTGAGGGTATAGGAATATCGAAATTTGTAAGCTTTTTTTCGTTGGGGCAGGGTAAACGAATATTCTGTCAATCCTTTATAGAAGGCGTTTCCCTTTCGTTTGTTTTCATGGATATCCTTGTTTTTTAGGCGGATCCATTTTCCTTTGTCAGTGGTGTATTGTACGAGTAACTCGTGGAGCAGTTCTTGTTCTTGGTGGACAATCTGAATGTTGTTTTGTTGATTGGGAAGGGTAGTGCTGACGACGGTGACGTTGGTTTCGTAGCGGTTTTCGTCGGGGAAAATCTGAATGTTTGCTTCTTGTTTTTGAATTGGCGGGTGGCTTTGGCCCTTAGCGGGAATGCTGCCTATCGTTGATAGAAGTACTAGGAGGAAGGTGGAGAATTGTAGACGCAAACCGCTCAAATTTGTTGTTTTATTGGGTGTTGATGGTTGTTGGTGGAGGTTGGATGATCTTTGGAATAGGCGCAAAATTCACGCCATAATAGTTGTTTGATAGGTGTTGATGGGGGGAATTGTTTATTTGCCGTTGAAAAATGGTTTATATTTGGAAGGTGTTGCGGATAAATCAAATAGTATGGAAATGAACGATCTTATATTAAGCAGATTTTTGGTTAGCATTGGAATCGTAATTTTAATTCTCTTCCATATTTCTTGTACTAGCAAAAAGCAGAAAAACACCAACGAGAGTGATTTGTCAACTATTAGTTTTTTAACTCAGAAAACGCAACAATCTGAATATTTGGAGGCACTAATATCCTCCAAACCTGAAGAAATAATAGTAGATGAAAATGGCTGTCTCAGAATTAAAGATTATTTAATTATCTGGCCTTTTGGATTTAAAGTAATTCCCAAGAATAACAAATGGACAATTGTAGATAACCAAGGAAACTTTGTGGTTAATATTGGTGACAAGGTGACA
>CALLWB010000124.1 GCA_938016265.1 uncultured Saprospiraceae bacterium | reverse complement strand
TGAAGGCTCAAGGCAATCTACAATTTAACCAAGTAGTATTTATCGAAATGGAAGGCACCTCTGTGAGTGGCAGTACTCCCCTAGTAGTTACCAGAACATTGGTTGTACCGGCAGGTAAAGTATTAAAACTAGAAAGCACCTCAGTGTCCTACCTTACCGCTTCTCAGACTGCTCCTGGCTCTCATGCTTCCTTGACTTTTGGTGAGCTATTTTTAAATGACAAAACGATTACTACTTCCAATTCTGGTAGTACAACGGTTCGATTCCCAATTTGGGTGAAGGAAGGTACGTATACGCTAAAATTGATTATCAAGAGCGCTGGACTAACTACCAAGGGTTTTGTCTCTGGAATAGAGTTCAATGTGACTCCATAGTTACAAATAGTCGTTTACCCAAATAAAAAATCTCCTAATCAGAAAAACCTGTTTGGGAGATTTTTTCATTCAACACTTTTTTTTGACAAATTTAGAGAGCCTCTATCCTTCGGTGTCTAATTGGTCCTGTGAAACTTCCCTTTTAGAATACCGTACAATCAAGAACAGGTGATCATAAATAGCAAATTCCTAATATCTTTGCAAGGCCAGTTTCGGCGACTTTCTATGCTAAATACCAACTATGCGAATTCTTCTATTCTTCTTCTTTTTACATTTTTCCTTTTCTGTTTATGGACAATCTGTCTACCATTTTTATGTTTCTCCTGATGGGAATGATTCAAACGACGGGCTCACCGCCACCAATCCATTCAAAACATTAGAAAAAGCACGAGACGAAGCGCAACCTATAACGGGCAATGCAGAAATTACCGTTTGGCTATTGGATGGCGATTATTATCTCAATCAACCCTTCTATTTAACTGCAGCGCACTCTGGCTCTCCAACAAAAACCATTACCTATCGTGCAAAAAACAAACATCAGGCAAAATTGCACCTGACTAAACAAATACCTGTCTCCGACTTCCAAGACATCACCGATCCATCACTAATCAGCAGGATGCGCCCCGAAGCCGTAGGCAAAATAAAAATGCTGAATCTCGCATCCAATGGGTTTGCAAACATAAATACCTGGCCAAACTCCTTCCCAGCAAGTAATCAGGAGTTAATTAGAATTTACGCTGGAGAGGAGGAACTCCAACTTTCCCGCTACCCCAATGATTCTATGATGACCATGAAAAAGGTGACTCAAAATGACCCAGGGATTTTTGAGTATCGAGGGACTCGCCACCACAACTGGCTGGAGGCGGTCAATGACGGGTTATGGTTTCAGGGATATTGGAGGGTGGCCTGGCAGTTTGATGCCATTCGTACGTCATCAATCGATACTACAGCCGGCCTTGTCTATCAGGGAGGTTCAGTAAATCTAGGGATTGGCGACAAATATACCCGACCGGAAGGCAATGGCATGGAACCGTATTTGGCCATCAACTTGCTAGAAGAAATTGATCTTCCAGGAGAATGGTGTGTTCATTTTAATTCGCAAATTTTGTACATCTGGTTGCCTGAACAAATTTCAGAAATCCAATTGATGGACGCTAAGCAGCCTGTTATCTCTGCAGTCGATGTTTCTAATACTACTTTTCGTGATTTGGAAATTTCCTATTCTTTAGGACAAGGCATTACCATTCAAAATGGAAATAATAATTTGATTGCGGGCTGCGATATTTCAAAATGTATAGAGGATGCTGTTCAAATAATTGACGGTACCAACCATACTGTTCAAAGTAATGACTTGCATCATTTGGGGGCTGGAGGGATCTTACTTTCAGGAGGCAATCGACAGACGCTTACACCAGCCAACCATTCGGCTATCAACAATTACATCTATGAATTTGGGCAAATAACGCGAATTTACGCACCTGCAGTTTTCATTCCTGGTCGATACCAAGACAACAATGTAGGAATGTACGTTGCACATAACAAAATATACGGAACACCCCATGTTGGCATCGAATATTGCGGCAACAACAATATTTTTGAATACAATGAAATCTATGATATTTGTCGGGTTTCTAATGACATGGGAGCATTCTATTCTTATGCTGACTGGACAAGCTACGGCAACATTGTTCGATACAACTATTTGCATGATGCCATCAAGGCACATGGCGTTTATTTTGATGATGGGGACAGTGGAGATGAGGTTTACCAAAACATTATGAGCAATATCGATGTAGGCGTATTTTTGGGTGGTGGTCATGACAATATCGTTACTGGAAATTTAGCGGTGAACTGCTTAAAAACAGTACATATTGACAACAGAGGTGTCTCTCGTGGTTATAATCTAAGCAACACTACTTTGGTAAACCGAGTACTCAGCGTGGATTATCAAAATCCTCCTTGGAGTGATCAATTCCCTCAAATGTATCCCATTTTGGATACCACCTATTCACAAGAATTGCCAGTAGGTTGTGCTATTGATTGTAATGTTGGCATCAATACCGGACAGGTGGTCGATATCAATTCTGCGACGGCTATGAGCTGGGAGGTGATCTTAGGAACGAATTATTCGGATACAAATACAGGGTTGTCCGATGTCAATGCTACAGATCTGAATACGATACTCGCTGCTACAGGATACAACGGGCAAAGCTGTCTGGACGGGACAGTGGATTGGAATACTGTAGGATTGATCGCTGATGAATACCGATCAGAAAGGATCAATTTGACGATCTCCATGGCTATTGAAGGTCCATTTAATGCAACAACTGGGTTGATGGCTACTTATTTAAATGACCAATCAATTTTGCCTATTGGTGAGCCGTATGCGGGTTTGGGTATGCATACAGGAAGGGAGGTAACTTCCAAATTTGTATTATCTAAGCAGTCTGTTGTAGATTGGGTTTTGGTAGAACTGAGGGATAAAAACGATGCTAGTCAGGTGATTGCCTCCGCCGCAGGTTTGTTACTGGACAATGGGAAAGTGGTGGATATTGATGGTCGGAGTCCTATGCCGCTTCCAGCAACCATAGATAGCTATTATATTGCTGTTCAACATCGCAATCATTTGGGAGTAATGACTGCCAACCCTATAAATTTGGACGTTCAAACTGCGGTAGATTTCCGCGCGGTATCTTTATCAGGAGGGATGGCGGCCACAAATCTCATCGGTGGTATCCAGGCCTTGTGGGCTGGGGATGCCAACAAAGATGGACTTGCCGATTCTGGTGATCGATCGGATATTTGGAATGCTCGAAACGGATCAGGTTATTTATCTGCTGATTGCAATTTGGATGGTTGGGTAGATTCTGGTGATCGTAGTATGGGTTGGAATAATAGAAACAAAATGACGTTTATTCCTTGACGAACCGTTTAGAAGAATAGTATTTCAAAAAAATTGCCTCAAGAGAAAAAGTAGTTGATTTGTCCAATGATTTAGACTTTCAAGGATTCTAATTTATGTTGAGGAAATACCTCAGTGTGCCGCTTAAGAGGATAACAGTGTATGAATTGGAGGGGTGTTTAATTTACTTGTGTTGTCCAGAATATTTCACCAAAATATAAACGAAAAAGAGACTACCTGATTTCCTCTTCCAACAAAGTAGAGCGCATCATGAATGCGCTCTACCGAAATTCGAACCCTAAGAAATACATACCTGCAAAGTATTATTGAACGTCAAATTAGGGTTCTCAAAACGTAATATTGTTATTGGTTGATAGTCGATTGCAGTATAATAGTTAGGGAACACCATTAACTAAAATCATCAAGCAGCAATCAACTGAAAGTTCTTCAATTCCCAGCGATCAGCCGGCTGAAAGAACAACAGGTTGAACGTAACCTCGTGATGACCAAACTTAAAAACATACGTTTTGTTAGCAAACAAATGGCCGATTTCCCGAAGGTTCATCTCTTCCATTCCTAGAAAATTACCCAGTGACTTCGAAAATTTGTCCAAGATAACCGCTACCTGATCAATGATTTTTTGGGGAGATCGAGCGGTATTCAAATCAGTATTGGACAGTTCTACAGCAAGTGATAAATAGATGGCTTGAGTTTTCATAATATTTTGAGTGTTACAGTATTATCTTTCAACAAAGTGGTACAACAATTTGTCGTTCATCAACAAAATCATTGTAGCTTTCCTTCTTTTCTTAGTAGATTCAGAATTGCTATTTCTAGTCTTTTTCGGGTGTCGCTAATTTCGCACTCCCTGTTTACTTTAAGACAATGGGCAATTCAAATACACGTATTCAACAGAACAAAAAAGTAAAAATGTATGGAAGATACTTACATAGAGAGTTATTAAATTATTGGGTCTATTAAGTTATCAAGGAAGACCATAGTTAATTCTTTTCCTCTTACGCTAAGGAACAAACAACTTTGCCTTTCTAGAAAAATGGTTCTTCCCTAGCCTTTTCATAGACAAGAACAACAGGTGCCTAAACTATTTTACTTCAGTAAAAACGCCATTATTATTGCTCCAGAATACTTTATCTACACCATTAATATCACCATCCAGATTGTAATCCACCGTTATGGTAGATGCTAGAATAGCCGTTATCAATTTGCTATAAAATTTTATCCGAAGAGTTAATATCATTTCCAGAATTCTCCATCGCACCATTGCCCGCATACAGACACCAGTTCGTCCCAATTTTTTTTCTGACCGAATGCTCCATCTGTACAACTATCCGATGATCGGAAATCAACAGAGAGCTGGTCAGTGACATACAGGAGATAAGGAGTTAAAACAGGCAGATGATTCGTATGATAAACAGCAACATATACACTATCAACATTGTTCGGAATTACCAAATCCAAAGGATGCAAACTCTCGTCTTCCAATAGAATAGCAGCGCCTTGAAGAAAGAATCGTATATCCTCTCTATCTGTCTTTCAATTCATCTATCTGCCGTTGTAAAT
Organism: uncultured Saprospiraceae bacterium; assembly: GCA_938016265.1. GTDB lineage: Bacteria > Bacteroidota > Bacteroidia > Chitinophagales > Saprospiraceae > JAHDHB01. Next base: position 7,057 of record CALLWB010000124.1, on the reverse strand, counting down.
CTTCGATACTTTCTTTGGAGTAGGTGTTTTTTTCCAAAGCGTTTATCCTTTCTTTTTGAGCATCAATGATCACCTGTTGTTCCTTTATGGCCTCAATAAGTATAGGAGTAAATTTAGAATAATCCACTCCTTTATAACCATCACTATTGGTAATAATAAGCTGCGGATATATTTTCTCAATTTCTTGTGCGATTACACCGACTTGTTCTCCATTTCCAAATCCTTTTTCCTTGAACTCGTCTTTCATTTGATAAGAAACACCGCGCATGTTTAGTACTTTTTCTAAGGTCGCATCTAAGGTTCTAACTTCCGATTTGTAGCGTATGTCCGAGGGAGTAACGGTCCCACTTGCAAGTATATTACCAATTACATGCAGGTGTTGTGTAGGAGTAGCTGTTCCAATCCCAATACCATTTGGAGTGACATTTAGAAAGCGGCTGGGAGATCCGCCTTCTGGGCTTAAGCGAACATATCCGTCCGCATTTCCTGTAATAGTTATATAACCACCATTAGCACTTGACCCACTTTTGGCCCCAATAAAAAAAGATTGATCATTTTGATATCGGATTCCTGCAGTAGGATTGTTTAAATAGATAATACCATCTCCTGCAAGCTCTAGGGTGTTAGTCGGAGTTATTGCTCCAATTCCTACATTCCCATTTGATCCAAGAATGGTCATTCGTCTGGGTGGTGCATTGTTTCCAATAATACTATCTGCATAAAAAACAATGTTGCCAGTTCTAGGTGTAGTTTGAAGTTGGATAAAATTGGTAGAATGGCTAGCGTTTGGGACTACCCATGCAGATCCGTCAAAATAAATGTTTCCGCCTATATGATTATGAACTGGGGTGCCGTTGTAGTAGGCGTCGTTGCCTACTCGGATCACATCTGTTCCCAATCCAGAATTGTTGACATGCAAGCTATGCGTTGGGGCAGCTATTCCGATACCCACATTCCCATTTTCCATGATTTTTATTCCAGCATTTGGATTCATTCCATCGTTCCAGGGAGCGATTACTAACCCACTAGAATCTATGTTTTCTTTGTTTCCATCTGTTGAAAATATTATTCTTGCATTTCCTTGATCCACCATTCTATTCCAATCCCCTGAATTCCATGATTTAGCTTCAAAGTTTATAAATGAGGAGTCTGTTGTAAGCATTATTGCATTATTCCCATTAATAGTATCATCATTTACTAAGTGAACTTTGGGAGCAATTAGGGTATTAGGAAAAAATGCATTTGTCGTACCAATCAACAACCGGCCATCGTCAGTTATCACTACGGTATCTCCATTTGCCAAGGCTTGTTTTGCAAAAACAAAGTTGTTGAGCCCTAAGTTATCACTGTCTGACCATTCAGGATCTGCTAAAGGTTCGACAGCAAGCTGTATCCATTTTGATTGTGAAACATTCCAATAATAAAACCCTTCTACCACGTCATCAGGAGCTGTACCTGCAGGCGCAAGGTTGAATACCAATAAACTATTTTCGGCTCCGGGGATCGTTGTTGCGTCATTGATATCAGTCAGCTGTAATCGAGGGATAAGCATCCCTTTATTGCTACTAACTACATCGAGCATGGCAGAGGAATGAGGGGTATTTCCAGAATTGCTTATTGCGACTCCTTGCCCATAGATGGTTATTGGCAAGATGATCAATAAAATTAGAATAAATTTTAGGTGCTTTAAAGTTTTCATTGATAGTTAGGTTTTGTTAGGTTTTAATATCTTCAGCGTTACATTAAAGCTAAAAAATATTCGAAGTTATTTGCTGATATATTTGTATATAATTTAAAACCAATCATTTATTCTTGTGGAATGTACCTTAGATATAATCGATGAATGCACTCTTCGGATTGAACCTAATTGATGGTTTGTCAGTTGATTGGTGAAGTAACGATTTTTCTAATTTTAATGCCTATACTTGCGAAGATGAATAAATTGAGTACAAAGAACATACGGGAAAAACGAGCCGCTTACAAAGTAGAACGCCTCCGTCGCCTTGAAAAACAAAATCAGTTAACTGATGCTGAAAAAACAGCCGTGGATCATAGGTTTTATGCGACATTAAATGAAATAGTCCGCACTAAAAATGGCGCGCGTTTACAAGAGCTAGCCACCTTGTGCGAGAAGGGCGCTGCGCTAAAATTAGACATCAAAATTGAGGAGGATTGCTTTTACAATCCGACTGAATTAATGCGACTTTGGTGTCGTAGCCACTCAGAAAATGCTACCTTATGGAAAGAGGTGATTGTGATTTTGCTCAAAAGCGGTCCTGCGTTTGTCAACTATCAGGGAGATCACGGAAATGGTCAGGAAACGGCCTTGTACAGCCTTTTTTCTTGGATAAACAACGCTGTTGAAGATATCGGTTATCCAAAAATAGCCCTGGCCGCAAACAGACAACAATTAGAAAACAAGGCCGCGGACCTAGAAGAAATTTTAGTCGCGCTTTTGGGAACTGCAAATTCAGATAGTGTTTTTTGGGAAAATCTTCTTGTTGCATTTATGCATTTTAATGGGGGCTGGCCAATGCGCAACATACAATTGCCCAAAGAGGGCCTTGAAATTGTCGCTTGTCTTTCCTTCTTTTTACTAGAAAACAAAGATCCTGAAATTGAGAAAAGGCTTTTGCATTCGCTAGAAAATGATTTTTATTTGAACGATCATGCCACTCGTTATTCTCTAGAGCTATTTGCCGGAATGTGCAACATAAAGTGTTTAGAAGAAATTATTCTACAAATTGTTCTTAGTATTGAAAAAGCGCCTGCCAATTCAAAATTGGACCGCCTTCCACTAGCGCTTCTTTTTGAGGAACAAGTAGTCAAGAAATTTTTCAGGGGAAAACAGTCTAGGAAAACCCTTGTCCAATCTTTTAAAATTTCGAAAAAAATACGAACCGCTTTCTGCTCAAATTCTAATAATATCTTCCTTCTAGCAAAAAATAAAGAGCGAGAAATTCTTCTTGCTTTGCTAAAAAACGAAGGAAAAAAAATCCGAGCGCTAAGGAATGCTAAAAATCAATCCTTGCTGCTATATGCTTGTTCTTGTCGGGGTTGCAATCACTTGATGATTGAGGATTTACTGATAAGAGGGTTTGATCCTAGGGAAAAGGATACGGTAGGCGAAAACGCTTTTGAAATTGCGGCTCGGTTGAAGAACGACAAGGTGTTGCAAGTATTGGAGGATTTTAGGGTGGCCGGGAAAGGTTGAATAATTATAAAATATTTGGAGGAACAGAAATCCAACATCAAAGGGAAAGTATAAGTAACAACATAATAGTTTTACCTATATTCGCAGTAAATCTAACAAATCAATGCCCAATACTATGAAAAACCTGCTAATCTTCCTTTTTCTATCTATATTCATAATCAGTTGTAAACAAGACCCTTGCGAAGATAAAATATGTTTAAATTCAGGAATTTGCATAGACGGCACTTGTCAATGTGAAGGTGGTTATTCAGGGGAAAGATGCCAGGACTATGATGAGTGTTTTCAGACAAATTGTCTAAATGGTGGAACGTGTCTAAATGGTGATTGCGATTGTCCTTCTGGCTATATCGGCACCAACTGTGAGACGGTTGATCCTTGTCTTACACTGAATTGTTTAAACGGAGGAGATTGTGTTTCTGGTGCTTGTGCTTGCCCTCCCGGTTTTGGAGGCGTTGATTGCAGTGTCGTCCTAGATCCTACAAAAATGCGGATTACCAAAATCACCATTGATGATTTCCCTGCAACAAGGCCAGATGGCACTAATTGGGATTATGTTGGCGGCCCAGATATTATGGCTTCCGTTAGTTCCGATTCCTGTTCATTAAATGAATATACTACGGGCTATCTTAATGATTGTCTTAAAGGAAATACCTACCCGATTAATATGAATATCCTCATAGAAGACCTTGATGTTTATCAGTCTATTTGCATTTGGGACTGGGATTCTCCTGATCCAGATTACATGGGCGGTTTAACGATTCTTCCTTCTTTCTACGATAATTGGCCAACTACCATTTTGCTACAAAATTCCAATATTGACCTTTACATGCAATTGACTATTTCTTGGGAGTATTAGGTTGATTTTTCAACGTTTTCAAAATCAATCAGTTTCGTGCCATATAGATTGATCCGTTTCTCGAAAATTCCTTACCAAGTTCTTCATTTTCAAGTCCAAACTAATTTCAATGTACAAGCGTTTGACTTGATAATATTCAATCCCAGTATTCAATTGCTAGGGAGTGGGAAGTTTATTGTTGGCTAAATTGCTTGCATTCCTCGATGATTTCTGCTTCATGTTTTAATAGGTAATTTGTCAAAGAATGTTTAGCTTTTTCTTCCCTGAAAATATTCGTTTCAAAGTAATAAATTGATACTTTTTTTTAGGCTTAAGGAAAAGCATATATTCTATCCAGTTTGCATGCTCAATGCTATTCGTTTCGACAAGCAATTCCTTTCTGCTACAAAATTCATCACCTCCCCAAATACGCAGCACAATTGGTTTAGCGTAGTTAGCTATTATTTCAGAGTCGGTAGACCTACTCATATATTTTTCTGATTTGGCCAAACGGTAAAGTCTAAATTAGAAAGAGGTTATCTCGTTGCGAGGCAGCCTCTTTCTAATTTGTGGATAGGATATCAGGACCGTCTATTGATTGTAGATATATCCCCCTATCGATTTACTTTAGAGATTTCAGTTTCTCCTATAATCATTCTTTTATTCAGAATGGGGTTTCCTGCGTAGGTGATGCTAGCCTCGCCAAACGATGTAATATGCAGTTTTTCAGAGACACCAAACTGAAATTCACTTTCTCCATAACTGGTTAATTTCGTTTCGCTATTATCTATAGTTACGGTGTTTACCTCACTTTCTCCGTAGGATTTAAAACTTTGATTTTCAATCTTTCCTTCCTTTATTTCTAGGTAATTTTCGCCGTACAAGGCTACCTGCAAATCCTGAAGAACTACCTCATTTAGAAAGACCTGGGCTTCCCCGTAAATTTTCAACTGCAATTTTTCCGTATTTATGCTGCTTTCAAAGACAAATTCTTCTTCTCCTCTTAAGTCTATGGAGTTGATATTTTTGTACGTAACAATTGCTTTTACAACCGTTCCTTTATAAATTGAAATCTTGCGTTTATATCCATTGATGTATTCCTTCTTTGTAGGCTGTGTAATTTTTGCATCGTCCAAAAACAGGTGTAACGTCTTGTTTTTAACCACTACATTTAGTTTTTCCATGGGTACAGTCATCGATTCGATGTGTACGGATTCTTCTTCCCCTTCCTGGAAAACAATTTCAATATGCGGACTTACGATTATCTTTTCGAACGCGCTAACATTAATGACGTCGGGCTGTGCAACTAATTTACTGGTAAAAAGTAGGAAAACCAGGCAAGCGCCTACTGCAAAATTTGTTTTTTGTATCCTCCTTCTTAGTTGAAAATTTGTTTGATTGTGAAGCATCTGTTTTGACTTTTTATGAGTTAATTTTATTGGAAGGACAAGATTTGTTTTGAAGGGTTGCACGGTGAGTCACCAACTTTCCAAGTTGAAAATTATCATTATATTTATATAATTCCTAATCTAAAAGCGATATCAAACTATGCGATTTCTTCTTTTTGCAATCCTATATGCTGGCTTTTTTCCCCTGCTCTCTGCCCAGTGTCCGACAACAAATTTGACATTAGCATCACAATCGGATATCGATGATTTTTCAATCAACTATCCAGGATGTACTGATGTTCTGGTAGGGATAACGATCAAGGAAGGTTTCAATGAAAACATTACCAATTTGAATGGGTTAAGCCAAATAATTTCCGTCGCAGGAGATTTTCAAATTCGGGAAAATCCATCATTGTCAAATTTTGATGGTTTGAATCGACTTGCTTCAATTGGGGGAGACTTTTTTATTTATGAAAATATTACGCTTACAAATATCGATAGCCTTTCCAATCTGGAGATTGTTGAGGGAGATATGCGAATTCAATTTAATTCAGCACTATTAAATTGTCATAGTCTCCATAAACTCGGCTTGGTAACAGGAGACTTAATAATCATTGAAAATGAAGATCTTGAAAATATAGATAGCCTTTCTAATCTGGTAAAAGTAGATGGAGATCTTCTAATTGGGAACAATCCATCCATAACACATATTGACCGATTTGATCAACTTAAATTAGTAGGCGGAGATCTATCAATTTATCAAAATGAAGCATTAGCGAGTATTGATGGGTTTGATCAACTAGTAACAGTTTTTGGTGAACTTGGAATTATAATTAATGATTCCCTGAAAAGCGTAGATGGTTTCAACCAAATTTCAAACTTGGTTGGTGACCTTAAATTGTTTGGCAATTATTCCCTAACAAACATTAGTGGATTTGATAACCTGTCGGCTATTGGTGGATACCTGGAACTTTCAAGCATTTCTACTGATCTTAATTGGCTAAATCAAGTGACCTCCGTCGGTAAACATATGGAAATATACTTCAATTCATTTACAAGTTTAGTTGGTTTCGATCAACTTACTACAATTGGTGATTACCTAAGAATAAATAACAATCCTTCAATGACGCACGTTGATGGACTAAATCAGGTGACCCATATCGGGGGTTACGTAAGAATTGTAGGCAATGACAGCCTGACTAATCTAGATGGGCTTAGTCAAATTACTTCTGTTAATGAGTACCTAAGCATTTATGATAATCTGTCATTATTGAGTTTGGATGGGCTTAGTCAATTGACCAACGTGGAAAATAACATTATGATAACCGACAATAATTCCTTAACTAATATTGATGGTCTCGGACAACTTACTACGTTAAACAAATCAATTTGGGTATTAAGGAATGCCTCTTTAACAAATGTGAATGGGCTTAGTCAAATTACTTCAATAGATGAGGATATATACCTTACGGACAACCCTATGCTGGATCAATGTTGTGTGTTGTGTCCTTTGCTGGAGGCTGATGATGCAGATCCAACAGTCATTGGTGGATTCATCATTATTAGTGGCAACAAATCAGGCTGTGCCGATGAAACTGAAATCAAATCATGCAGTACGTG
>CALLWB010000123.1 GCA_938016265.1 uncultured Saprospiraceae bacterium | reverse complement strand
TCAAGGAACCACTGGCTGGTTGACTAATTATTGATGACGACAAGGCATCCCCATCAATATCTGAGTCGTTCGCTAATACATTGCCAGAAATCGTCTGATCTTCCTCTCCGTTGTAGCTATCGTTGTTTGCTATAGGCTGATCATTGACCGCAGTAACGTTAATAAAAACATTAGCTTGATCACAAAGTACTGGGCTTCCGTCATCGCAAATCTCATAGGTAAAACTAGTCACGGAACCAAAGAAATTAGGCGCAGGAGTAAACCTTATCGTACCATTACCGTTTATGCTTGCCATGCCTTGTGCAGCAGGTGGTGTAGATATCAAAGAAAGCGTACTAATGACTAAATTCCCATCGAGATCATTGTCGTTCGCTAAAATAGATACATCTCCTGGAGTATCTTCTACTATATTGCTAGAGTTATATTGCGCAACAGGAGCATCATTGACACTATTTATTGTAATAGTAACCGTCGTCTGATCGCAAAGTATCGGATTTCCATCATCGCAAACTTCATAACTGAAAGAATCCGTTCCAAAGTAGTTGGCAGTTGGTGTATAAGTGAAACTTCCATTTGGATTAATGTTTAATATTCCATTCGTAACATTATTAATCATAGAAACGGACATCCCATCATTTTCAGGATCCACGTCGTTGTCTAAAACATTGCCATTTAAAACATTGTCTTCATCTGCCGTATAATTGTCTGCTTGAGGATTCGGTGGCGTATTGCAAGCAATTGCGCTTAATATGGAGAAGTTATTTCCGGAGCATTCATAATAGGAATATTGCAACTCTACGACTGCCAGGCCAGGGTTTTGAAAGGTAACGACGACAGAATCACCAGTTGCTGTTGCTGGAGTTCCTCCTTGTACCACCCAACTAAAATCTGCGTCATAGTTGGAGACTACCCGATACACCGCAGGTTCACCAACACAAATTGTAGAAGGAGCCTCAATACCGAAAGCTGTCGGACAAGGGGTATTTTCTCTTCCCGGTGTTCCAAGCGGGGCATTTATAATACTACTTGGCTCCCAAGAACCGGGCAACAAATTGTCGAATGAAGGGTCGATTAATGATAACGTCGGGCCAGTCCCATCAGGGATAATACTCCAAGGCAGTTCATCATCATATGCCAGTTCGTCCACCACACATTGGTTTTGGTCAAAGATGGCTATCCGTTCTCCTCCCCCACTAAGTCCGAAAACAAACCCTCCTAGAACATCAATACCTGCCTCTAAATGCGGGAAAATTGAAGAAAACAGTGTGACATCTTCTGCTAAGATCAAAAAGCCGCCTGCTTCAATAGTGGTACCTGTTGGAAGGGCAAAACTATTTTCACTATCATAAAATTCCCAATTAGAGATATCTATTGCATTTGCTGTTGTATTATGGAGTTCGACCCAATCTCCTGGATTACTTTGATTATTGGAGCTATAGTTAATTTCGTTGATCACAATCGCAGGGGTGATATTCTGGCAGGGCATGGAATTTTGGGCACCTGGACTTCCATCAGTAGCCGCTGAAGCATGCCAGTTATTCCCATCTTCGTTGGTGGTGGGTAGCGGAAAATCTAATTCTAATGACCTTCCGAATCCATCAGCTAGTAGCGGCCAGGGAAGGTCGTCACTATATCGCAGGGAGTCAATAGTCTGATTAGCCGGGTTTTGGAGGACAATGTTTTCACCATTATTGCTAAGTTGGCTTTCTTCCCATTGAAACACTTGATATCCGTTTCCTAAGTATTGAGTGGCATCTTTCGCAATAATGATATATTCATTTGGTGCAATGATGGTGCCTTCTGGAAATTTGAAACAAAAGCCAGAAGTTATCTCATATTTAGTCAAGTCACGAGGTGCTGAATCAGGGTTATAGATTTCGATGAATTCTTTTTCATTAAGTGTATCGGCTGGGTGATAATGAATTTCATTGATGACAACGTCAAGTGCCGCGACGAATATTGGAGTAAGGGTGGTCGCAGCGGTGTACGAATCATTAAGGGTGGCGGAGGTTTCTCCAGTCTCTTGCCAATGGCTGAATCTGAAACCTGGATTGGGGATGGCGTTAATCTCGATGGGGATTCCTGTTGAATAGGTGCCGGAGTATTGGTAGGGCACTTCATAGTAATTTGAATGCAGGACAACATTCCCATTGCTGGAAGCATCATGGTTGAAATTTAGTGTTACCATTCCTGATATACCAAACTGAGCGTCCATGTGTTGTTCTACATGAGCCCTACGCTGTGCCACAAAGTCTTTATAACTTTGAATTTCATTCAGATAATCAGCATTTGTATGTCCATAAAGCGCATTCGCATCCGGCAGGTCGTTTAAGATTTCGTTGTAGAATCCATCAATGACAGGGTCAAAATTTACATTTGTATACAGTAACTCCAGATAAGTATGCATTCGTTGGATATATTCATTTCTAAACGCATCATTTGCAAAAAGTCTATGGTAAATGATGTTCGATTCATAGCCATTAGCACTAGTCGGGGGATATATTCTAAGTATTCTGGTGCTTAGATTGTTTTCCGAAACATTAGTAATGTCCAGTGCCGTATCAAAGTCTGCAATACACCATCGCCACTTTTTATTGCCTTGTTCTTTCCAGACTTTTTGATTGTTTGGGATCCAATCTCGATTGTTAAAGAAATGACCAGTTAACAGGTAGTTGATTAACTCGTCTTTATCCAGCAAGGTCTGTGCATGTTGGTAGTTACTCTCGATCGTAAAATCATGACCTTTCATGTAATCCATAAAAGTTCTCCATTCTAACGTATCGCCATGGGTAGCTCTGTGTACTGGCCACCATCGAATAGGGTCATACCTTCCCGGATTTTTTATGACGTCTACTTTGTCACGATCCTGAACATTTTTAAAGTCATTTTCATAATGCCATTTATCGTATTTCTCCCGAAGGTTTTGTATACCAATATATTTACCGTTAAGAAATAATACAACTGGCCTCCCTGATTGCACATCTACATCAATTTTGTGGTGCATCATTCTGGCAATATTGATTTCCCTTAGAAACTCTCTAATAAAATTATTCCCACTTCTAAGGAACAACCGCTTAAATTTGTCTAGTGAGTTGTCTTCAAAAATTGGATAATTAAATTCATTGTCTCCTGTATCGCTGTATGCATCTCTAAAGAAAAGACTCAATGGCTTCTGGGGTTTTCTTCTTTTACAATTTCCTCCAATTTTTACCCCAAGGTTATTTTCAGAGACAACCGAACCATTTAAAAACACCTTTAGATGAGCGTCTCTTTCCCAATCCTGATTATAGTTTTTAGGAACACTACCAGAACAGTAACCTGTTATCCCGTTGGTTCCATCCACATAAATCCCAATCGAATCGTCCCAAAGGTCAACCGGATCCATGGTAATATGAAAAACGGGTAGGGAATAGGAGACATCAATCAGGTAAGAATTAGTGACGGTATTACTGTTTACTGAACCGTTTTTAGTAGTAATTGCTCGTACACTACGAGTGGAATCTATCGTAAATGTTCCAGAATAAATTAAACTTGCAGTGGTAGGCAAACTACCATCCAAGGTATAATAAATCGTACTTCCTATTTCTCCTGAAATGCTTATCGTTTGTGTGCCAGTGTACATACCACTGGGGGGAGAAATAATGGGTGTCGACAGTTTAGGCAAACTTGCATTGTTACTACTATTTGGACTGGCAGGACTAAGGTAGGATTGTGCAGTCCCTCCATCTGGTAATCTACCATAACCCAGGTCATTGGAAGAAGGGCCAAAAGATACCAAGTCAAGAAGTGTACTTCCATTAGGAGCAGTAAGTCTTATTGCCTCTCCGTCTTTATCAAGTTTAAAGTTCAAATGGTTTGCGCCCTGATTAGTTTCATCATCTGCCCAGAAAATTATGTATCCACCAGGAGGAATTGTGGTTAAACTTGCATTAGTAGCTGGGATTTGCCATTTGGTAGGATCCGAAAGATCATCCGAAAGATAGTAGTCAGCCAGGTTGATTGCGGTATTACCTGCGTTGTATATTTCAATGATATCATCGTATTGTCCGAAGTTATCTGTCAATAAGGTTTGATTAGAAGGAATAACTTCATTTATGTACAGCTGAGCTGTAGTTATCTTCATAGCAAATAACATTAGTGCAATCAATGCACTACTTTTCAGCGAGTTAGTCATGTCAGTCATTTTATCCCCAACCCCAAATTAATCTTTGAGTCAACGGGATTCCTGTAGAAATAATAAAGCTTGGAATGTTCCAATCCTTAATGCTTCATAGACCTCTCGCATGTGGTGGTATTGTAAAAGACTCATGTAACCCATGTTTGGTTGCATTATTCAAGTAATATTTCACGGCATTTATACCCCCTTTACGAGTAGTTGATTTTTTTTTGTAACTGCTCTGGGAAACAATTAATGGTAAAGAATTAATTTACTAATTTGTCCTAGTCCCCCACTCTTATTTCAACACTCTAGAAGCCACCCCATTATTCCTATTCCACAAAATTTTATCCTCCCCGCTTACATCTCCATCCATCGTAAAATCACCGATCAGGTAATTGTTGAATTCACCATTTTGTTGGGTGTAGACTATTTTGTCATCTCCGTTTATATCATAGCTAACCATATCGTCTGCCTGATTGCCATCTCCGCCAAACATACAGAAGGACCCCGACGAATATTCCAGCTGCCCATAGCTAGCATCCTTATAACTGTCTTCCTGAGTAAAATCAACAGTTATTGCTCCATTTATGATAGGTTTTGGAATCGCACTCATAATGCCCATGTGATTTCGATGTTCGACAAGCACATACAACTCCGTCATACTAGTTGGCACCTCCAGCACACAATTGTCCATAAAGCTCACCGAACCATCCGCATTCAATAAAGCAGCAGTTTTCCCTATTTCC
>CALLWB010000122.1 GCA_938016265.1 uncultured Saprospiraceae bacterium | reverse complement strand
AAATCAATAGATATTCTCCTTTTCTTGCAACCCTTGCAGTTTACAAATGTCATTCTATCAAAGGGTTTCACGACGACAATAAAATAATAACGTAATTTTACGTTACAAAACGTTTAAATAAGTTGCGAAACTGAAAAATTCGATATACATTTGTAGTACAAGGATAAAATCGGATAGATGAAAACATTGACAAAAGTAGAAGAGCAAATTATGCAGATTATATGGAATCTTGACCGCTGCCTGGTTCGGGACATCATTGATCAGCTTGACGAGCCAAAACCACCGCACAGTACCATATCGTCTGTGGTGCGAATTCTAGAAAAGAAAGGATTTGTAAATCACAAAGCATATGGACGAACGTATGAATATTTCCCTACCATTTCCAAGGAAGAATACTCCAAGTCAAGTATCAAAGATCTGGCTCAAAATTATTTTGGCGGATCAATGAGCAAACTCGTTTCTTTTCTTGTAAAAGAAGAAGAAATGGACTTGAAGGACCTGAATGAAATGATCAAAAAATTAGATGACTCCAAAGACGAATCAGCATGAATACCATCCAATATTTACTAGAAGCTTCCATTTGCTGGGCGCTGTTTTATGGATTTTATGTGCTGTTCGTAAGTCGGGACACTTTTTTTAGGGTCAACAGAGGGTACTTACTTGGGACAATGATATTAGGTTTGATTATTCCAACCCTTCAAATTTTACCGAGGACAACGATGGTCGAAAACAGTATCGCCACCGTATATCTCGATGAAATAACCGTCACCGTAACACGTGCAGTCGAACAAGACTCCTGGTGGGTATGGAGTTGGCAGGAAGTACTGCTATCCTTCTATCTGTTGGTTTGTCTGGTGTTAAGCATCCGATTATTGATCGGGATGGGACAGATTTTTAGACTTTGGTGGGGGAGTACCATTTACCGTAAAGAAGATTTTATCCTTGTAGAAACGAATAAGAAACATGCGCCGTTTTCCTTCTTCCGCTTTCTGTTTATGAGCAGTTTGCAGGATTTGAAGGGGGCAGAGCGCGATCAGATATTGAAGCACGAGGCAGCACATATCTCTGGATGGCATAGTCTGGATGTAGTGACGGCGGAGATTCTGACCATTTTCTTTTGGTTTAATCCTGTTTTATTCTTGTACAAAAAATCCATTCGCGAGGTGCACGAATACCTTGCGGATGCAGCTGTTCTCCAAACAACACCAAAGGCAAGCTACGGTCGTTTGTTGATCGAACAGGCACTTCCCGGCCTCCGGCTGGCAAACAATTTTAATCATTCACAATTAAAAAAACGAATCGAAATGATGACGAAAATAAAATCTAAAAACTCCGCCCTGCTAAAATATATGATTGCATTGCCGTTGCTATGTGGCGCACTCGTCTTTTTCTCTTGTCAGGATCAACATCTGGAAGATGAAAATTTGACGCCCTGTCTAACAAAGAAAGTAAACGCAAAAAACGCAGCGGACGTATATCAAGCCGTAGAATTTATGCCTAGATTTCCAGGTTGCGAAGAGGAAGGGAAAGGAGAGGACGATAAAAAAGCTTGCTCGCAGCAAAAGATGTTAGAGTTTATCTATAAGAATATCACCTACCCGAAAGCTGCCAGAGATGCAGGGAAAGAAGGCATCGTCGTTGCTAGTTTTGTTGTAGACAAACAAGGCGATTTGCAAGATGTAGAGATCTTAAGGGAGATTGGGTTTGGGACGAGCGAAGAAGTATTGGGTATTATTAGCAAAATGCCAAATTGGATTCCTGGACGGCAGAATGGATCTGTTGTAAAAGTCAGGTATAATCTGCCAGTGAAATTTAAACTTCAGTAATAACATATTCAATGATTAAGGGCCTGTTTTAGAATAGGTCCTTAGTCTTTAATCAATCCCCCAAGCAAATCGGCCTCCGTCACCAAGCGCATATTCGGACTCAAGGAAGTCTTTGCGTTTGTAAACTGCACCACTTCCCGCTCATAATACTCCGTAACCGACTCCGAGGGCCCGGGAATAAAAACAAACATAAAGTCTGTCATATCTTTAAGTTGAGAGAGGTTGTTCAAAATGACGTCATACCGTTGCTCCGAGGAGACCAACAAGGCCGTACCGCGCTGCTCCAATCCGCCAGGCAACGAGTACGTCAATCCATACACTTCTTGATCTGCCCATAGCAATCTGTCTTTAATCTGATAGCCTATTTCTTGCAGATAATGTAGGAATAGCGCTCCTTTTTGAGGGGGTTCCAGCTGCTCCATTTTTGCCTTTCGGGCAGAAACCTCCAGCGCTTTTACCTCCTTGACAATTGTTTGGTCTTCCAAGAAGGAACTGGCGTCTTCTGTTTGTATTTGAAATTGGTCGACGGCTAGCAAACGCTGGTCTTGCCAACTGTCATTGAGCTGATAGAGAGCGTTGACCATTTGTTCGAGCACTGATTTTCGGGTGCCGTTGGCATTGATTTCTATGATGTTTTCCTGGCGGGTTGTTCGGAGGAAATCGATACCGGTTAGAAATTTTTCTCTGGTTTCTGTTAGGTTTTCTTCGAAGAGCTCTTTGGGTTTATTGCGGGTGTCCATTCTGCTGTAGCAGACTTCATTGGAGACATTCATAAAAAAAATGACATCTGGTTTACGAGCTTTTCGGTTGAGGTGCATGACTTCTTCCATGGGCGTTTCGTCGGTAGTTTGATAGACGAGTGAAGAGAGGTAGTAGCGATCACAGATCACAATTTGTCCTGGTTGTGCGTCGAGCCATTTGTTGACGACCCGAGTACCGTGGTCCATGCGATTGGCAGCGAAAGCGAGTGCTAGTGTGCGATGCGAGAAGTTTTTTATTTTCTTTTCGAGAATCTGCCGGATGAATAATCCGCTGGTACTAGCATCGTGGGGCTCAAAAGACAGTTTTACCTGCTTAGGATAAATCGTGTTCAAAAAGATAGCTAGTTGACGTCCGATGGTTGTTTTTCCAGAGCCGTCCAGGCCTTCAATGACTATAAATAGGGAGTCTTTCGACATGGTTTTTTTACTTACGTGAATGTTTCTAGGGCAAAGATAAATTTTAATTGGCTAAAGGAGAAGGGAGATTCTTTAGGAATAATAATAAACGCGGAGACTGAGTTATCAAAGAAGGAATGGATGCTCAGCAGGCAGGCTTTAGCCAATTAATTGTTTATAAAAGATTTGGCTAAAGCGGCAGATTAGAAACAAAATTTATGAATGCGATATAGCAGCATTCCTATTTAAAATATTCTCGCATTGAGTCTACTCTAAAACTAGTTTCATCAAAACATTAAATCATTTAGGTATGAAAACATATGAAGTGGTTGTGCGCGTTCTAAAATAGAGTTTTTTAGAGGTGGACTCATTCTTCCTTCGAATCAATAAGCTTCTTTTCTGCCTTGAGTCGCGTAACACCGCCAGATACAATGTACTTCATCATTTCTGTCGAATTGATGCCGTGCAGTCGTTCGATGTTGCGTCGGGGGAGGAGAAACAAATTGCCAGAAAAATTGTAGGAGTGGGGAAGATAGACAGACACTAGCTCATCGTGTCCAAAAACAGATAGGTCTTCGTCGGTGAGAAAGCCGAGCCTTGCAGGGCCATCATCAGTGAGTTTGACAATGATGGGTTTGTCAAATTTGCGCTCGTCGCTGACAAAGGCAGACAGGAGATCCTTGATGGAAGAATAGACAATTTTGACTAGCGGGGTCCGTTTGACAAGGTTCTCAAAAAAGTTGATCAGTGGACGGATAAAGAATAAATTACTGAGCAACCCAAGCACGGTTAGCAACACCAACATCACCGCCAATCCGAATCCCGGAAAATTAATGTGGAAGACATAAGAAACCAGACTGTCCATCCAATTGATGAGCGTAATAACGATGTAAATAGTAAAAGCAAGGGGAGCAAATACAAGCAACCCAGAGAAGAAATAACGCCCCAGCCGTTTAAATAGGAGTTTCAAGGTGTGTTGGTTTTAGTCTAATGGTTTTAGTCTAATACTAAATCATTCCAGGATCTCTGTATCAAGAGAGAACTTTGGGCAATTGCATTTGCCAGCACCACAGCTGCTTATTCCGCCAATGAATGCGACCAATAGCCCAAGTGCAATAATATTTTTTAACTTTTTCATTGTAATTTTTTTAGTAGAAAGTAGTTCGTTGCAGGTTTAAGGACATTGTTTGGTTTTAATCTGCTAAGCGTTTGATTATCTAATTAGTAATTAACGCAATATTCGATACTATTCGTATTCAAATTTAGTCATTTTTATGGATTCTAAATTGGAAAACGTGGAATTAGCATCTATTGTATGACAAAAAAACCTGCAAACATGGTTTGCAGGCTACATCACTAATATATGACAAGGGTTGTTGATGATCAATTTAATATGTAGGGCACCATCATGGTAAAAGCAGGGATTTCTACATTGAAAGTAGATTCGTCCTCGGTTTTTTTCATCAGGTAAGTACCATACATTTTACCAATTTCTACTGGCAGGTGGCAACTTGAAACGTATTGGTAGGTTGCTTTAGGAGCGAGTATTGGAAAATCGCCAACTACTCCAGGGCCTTCTACTTCGCGTTTATTTCCGTTCCCACTTAAAATAAACCAATGCCTTCGCATGAGTTGCACCGTATAGTCGTTTTGATTTTCGATAGTGATTCGATAGGCGAATATAAACTGGGTTGATCTCGGCTCTCTGTGCTCTCCCTGGAAAGCCACTTCCACTGAAATTTTTACCCCTTTTGTAATCGTAGTCTCCATGCGCGCTAAAATTTTATTGCACGAGCGACCGCTCTGCCCACTCATCAAACAAAACAATCAACAAAGATAGAAATATTATTTGGGTTCAATGGTGATTTTGCAAAATTTTTCTACGATTTGCGCTGCATCTTTGAGTGCTACCTCCAGATCATCGTTTAGCAGGACTTTATCGAATTGTTTTTCATAGGTCAATTCGCGGGTAGCTTTGGCGATTCTTTTTTCGAGGCTTTTTTTCGTTTCTGTTTTTCGTTTTCTTAGTCGTTCGAAAAGAACTTCTGGCGAAGGAGGTTTGATAAAGACGACCTGTACCTCGTCTTCATAGACCTTTTTTATGCTAATCGCTCCTTGCACATCGATGTCGAAAATAACGTGTTTTCCTAATTTTCGGAGTCGGGCGACTTCCGATTTTAGCGTTCCGTAAAATTGGTTTTCGTAGACTTCTTCCCATTCTACGAATTCCTCTTTTTTGATTTTCTCTTGAAACTCCTCTACAGAGATAAAGTAATAATCACTATCCGCTGTTTCTTTCTCTCTTTTTGCTCTTGTGGTGGCGGAGATAGAAAAATCCAATTCATCATAAGTCTTCAGTAAATGGCGGACAATTGTTGTCTTCCCTGCACCCGAAGGAGCGGTAAAAACCATTAGTTTAGTTGTTACAGCGTCTTTTGTTTCTTTGGTATCTTCCGTCTTTTCTTTTTTCTTATAAGGCATTTGCTACTTGTTCTTTGATCTTTTCCAGTTCGTCTTTCATTTGGACGACTATTCTTTGGATGTCTGCAGAGTTGGCTTTGGAGCCTAGCGTATTGATTTCACGACCCATTTCTTGAGAGATGAAATTTAGTCTTCTCCCCTTGGAGGCACTCTTTTCTTCTGCTAGTTGTTCGATAAAATAAACACAATGTTGCGCCAAACGCACTTTTTCTTCAGACAAGCTAAACTTTTCTGTATAATAAATCAACTCTTGTTCCAGTCGATTATCGTCTACTGTCCCAGAGCCGACCAACTCATCAATTTGGGTGCGAAATCGTTCTCTCAATCGTTCAATCCGACCATCTTCAAATGGGGAGACCTGTTCAAGGAGTTCCTGTATATTCGTTACTCTAAGTGTGAGATCGGCCTCCAGAGAAGCTCCTTCATCTGAGCGAAATTTGGTCAGTTTTTCTAGGGCTTCATTGATTACTTCTTTCATCATACCCCATTCTTCATCAGAAATAACATCCTCCCCGGCAGAAACGACATTTGGCAGTCTTAATATTGCTTGCGCCAAATCGACCTGTCCCATATCCAGTTCTTTGGACAGTTCAGACAGTTCTTTATGATAAGCTTTGAATAAGGCACGGTCAAAAACAAAAGACTGATCCGCAGACAAAAATTTCACTTCCACCGAAATATCTACCTTCCCCCGTGAAACCATTTCGGTAACCAGTTTTCGCACTTCTATTTCCTTGGATCTGTAGCCTTGCGGCAGGCGCATTTTAAGATCAAGAAATTTACTATTTAGCGTTTTTACTTCTACAGTGTACGCTTTCGCCCCAAATTCTCTAACTGCTCTACCGTAACCGGTCATGGATAATAGCATAAATATGTGTATGTTTTTATGTTGAATAATTCTGCCTATCATCCTGTCTTCAAGGGTTCAGCAAAACTACTTGTCAGTAAACGTTTTAAACAAAAGAATTTGAATCATCCAAAATCCTATGTCGCCAATTGACTAATTAAGGCTGCAAAGATAGTTAATTGTTAATTAATTAGGTTTGTTTTTGCAAAGTGCCTTATATCGCTAGGCATCTAAAGTTAATCATCTGAACACCAAAGTGCCGATTTTGTTGAACTTAAGCAACAAGATGATGCAAAGACACGAATCGAAATGGAGGGATATATTTTTTACAGGAATAAGTTCACCGGCATTATTCATCCGTATTTTACGGTAAAAAACTATTTTGAGAATAATGGATTGTTAATGAAGGCCTCATCTGTCAACGTTTTTAAAAACTGAACGAGTTCATCTTTTTCCAATTCAGACAACGATAAGGGTTGGAGGAGATTACTTTTATGTGGGTGATTTTTTCCTCCTGTCTGATAGTGGTCAACGACTTCTTCTAAGGTATTGAAGGACCCGTCATGCATGTAAGGAGCTGTTATTCCGACGTTTCTCAAACTTGGTACTTTAAATAACGCTCGATCGGATTCAATACCGGTCAATCGGTATCGACCATCATCGGCATACGATTCATAAAGGCCAGTATTCACGAAAGCATAGTTCGAAAAATTGAAATCACTGTGGCATTTTGAACAATTTGTCTGGGCGCTAAAAAACAGGTTCATTCCGCTGATTTCTGAAGGAGAGAGAGCCGAGGTTTTATCATAGTTCTGAAACTGATCAAAGCGACTATAACCACTTATTAGGCTCCGCTCAAAACAAGCTAACGCCCTGGTAATGACAAAAGGATCGAGTGCTCGGCCGTAAGCATTTTGAGCCATCTCGAGGTAGCTGGGATCCGCTGTCAATCTATCCACAATAAGTACAACATTGAAATTGAACTCATTGTGTTCTTCTATTGGAATCAACACCTGCATTTCTAAGGTGGGCACCCCTCCTTCTCGAGTAAGGTAAGGTTGGTAGGCCACGTTTGCCAAGGACGGCGAGTTGCGTGTCCCCAATGCCTCATTTACGCCTTTGCTAAATGCCACTTCATCACTAAATGCAAGGGAAGGCTGATGGCAGGAAGCACAGCTAATCGTGCTGTCTAAAGACATGGCCGGCTCAAAAAACAACCGCTTTCCGAGATCCCATCTGGCTTTAGTAAATTCATTCCCTTCCGGGAAATCTATGGCAGGAAATCCTTTCGGAATTTCCATCAATTCTGAAACATAATCTGGCTCTGCTACTTCCCCTTCTCGGCAAGAAACAACAAACAATACCAATAATAGAAAATAGAGCCCTTTCTTCATTTCTTATTTTGAAATCAACTTTTTAGTAATCACCTGCTGGCTTTTCTAGATTAAATTTACGAAAAAACAGGGATCTCTAGTTTAGGTCAGTAGAGTAATTACTATATTATAACGTCAAAATGAAGGAACTTGTTTTCCTAGTAAGCCGATGTAGCGACCAATGGCTAATATTTGCGAAGCGTTTATTGTTAAACCAATTTTCAAGATGACTTTATAACCTAAACATATATCCTATATTCAGGAAATTGGTAGACCGGTTTTTTGAAACATTCAATACGTCAAAATCACGAAGTCCAAAGTAGTAGTCTGACTCCAGAAAAATTTGATGTTTACCGAGATTATAACCAACACCGAGGCTTCCATAAAGTCCATGATCCCATCCTCGAGCCTGCTCATTTTTGCCAAATTCCAAATTTTCCCTAATAGGAGGGGCATCAGAACTAAAATCAATAGTCTCCAAATGGCCAGCGACGAGAACGGATTGCCCGTACCCTGCTTTACCGTACAATTCTATTTTCTTTTTTAGAATAGGAATACCTCCAGAAATCATCAATGGAAGTTCGAAATAAGTGGTATAAACTTTCGTATCTCCCTCAAATTCAGGCTGCCAGCCAGGTACGCAGGCGGCACCGCGTCTTACAATACCAGGCTCAAGGCCAAAACGGAAGTAGCTGCCCAAATTGTAGTAAACCAGTCCTGAGACATTAAACCCATGAACGGAAGTCTCCGCATCTTCTGGCAATTCAAGTTCCCCATAGTGCTGTTTGGATTTAGTATATCCACCTTCGACACCGAATGAAAATTGAGCATAGGATGCAGAAGAAATTACAAAGAGACTTAAGAAGAGAATCGGTATTTTTTTCATTTTCATAATTTATATTTACTCCTAAAGACAGCCTGTTCTTGAAGAATGGTTGGGTGGTTTTGAATAATTTGCTTTCATTGCCAGCGTTGAAGGGCCAACCAATCCAATCTAAAAAGAACCTACTGCTTAAAACCATCACTGATGACGATCATCTGATGCCCTCCATTTTTAATGTATGATAGCTTGATTAAAAACAGGTTATGATTAGGCTCATATTTGTTAATCCTTCTCCTAAAGAAAAACAGACTTAAATCCACTGCTTGCCAATACGTTAGCTAAAAACAAATATGTCAGAATGACATAAATATTACTTATTGTTTGATTTTAATTTGCTAATATTACCTAAGAAACAAATTCAATTTATCCAAAAAATTCTCCTTATGAAAAGCCTAATGTTTACACTTTTAGGGGGGTTCCTATTCCTAGGTGCGTCTGCACAAAATGTTGGAATTGGAACGACTACCCCAACACATACCTTACATGTAAAATCACAAACTGGAGATCCTATAAAAATCGAAGGTCTTCAGAGTAATACCAATGAAAACAGCGTTATTGTCGTCAATCCAGCACAAGGAGTGCTGAAGCACATGACGATTACAGATTTACTTTCTGGTGCAGGAGGAGGTGGAGCAGATTCAGATTGGGATATAAATGCCAATGGGACCGGCCTGGAAGGGAATCCTGGTGCAAATACAGCAAGTGGCGCAAACTCAATCGCTGCTGGAACTGGTAATAGAGCTTCCGGCACAGGTGCTGTAGCAATGGGAATTCAAAACTTAGCTATAGCAGACTACGCCACGGTTTCAGGAGGCTGGAGAGATACCGCCAGTGTAAATTTTGCAACAGTCGGAGGAGGTAACACCAATCTTGCAGGCGCTCAAAATGCTACCGTCTCCGGAGGGTCAAGAAACAAGGCAGTAAATAGTGCTGCTACCATCTCTGGAGGATCAAATAACAAAGCCACAGGCCAATCATCTGTAGTAGGTGGAGGATCCGTAAATATAGCACGGGGTGACCAATCGGTCATTGCCGGTGGTACTCAAAACAGGACTGCAAATGCTTATTCTACTGTTGGTGGAGGGCAGTCTAACGAAGCCACTGCGCTCTGGTCTACATCGTCTGGCGGTTTTAACAATATTAGTTCAGGGGCTTACACGACGATTAGCGGTGGAAGATTGAATACTGCTGGGGGTAACTTTTCGGCAATTGCTGGTGGATCCAATAATACAACGTCTGGCTATTCCTCCTTCATTGGGAGTGGGCGCGACAATATTGCCTCTGGAGACTATTCTATGATTGTGGGAGGCCAAGTCAATAAAGCTATGGGCAATGACAATGCAGTTTGTGGAGGCAGAGATCAAACGGCAAGTAGCGAACGGACCTTTATTGGTGGTGGACTTTTGAACACCGCTAGTGGAATTTCTTCAGCAATAGTCGGTGGAGAAAACAATACCGTGAGTGGGTCTAACTCTGTGCTTATTGGAGGACAACGTAATACGGCAACTGGTTCAAGTACTTTAGTTTTTGGTGAAGGAAATACAGCGACCTCTTTCGCTGCATTGATAGGAGGTTCTTATAGTACGAATTATAGCGCCTATGCTCCTAGCTATGTTAATCCAAATGACCGACTATTTGTCCTTGGCAATGGAACGTCAGATATGACCCGATCTGATGCCTTCGTAATTCTTAAAAATGGAAATGCCACCTTGGCCGGCACACTGACCCAATCCTCCGACATCCGTTTGAAGGAAACCATCCACCCGTTGTCTAACTCCCTGGAAAACATTATGAAAATTGGCGGGTATTCCTATTATTGGAAAAATAAAAACAGAAGTGAAGACCTGCAAATTGGTGTACTTGCACAGGAAGTAGAAAAGGTGTTTCCTAATTTGGTGACCGTCGATGGCAACAACAATAAGGCAGTCAACTATATCGCACTTGTCCCTGTTTTATTGGAAGCGACCAAAGAGCAGCAAGCAATAATTGATACCCAAACGAAAGAAATCGATGTACTCAAAGCAAAAGCAAAGGAGATCGACCAACTCAAAGCAGAAATGATAGAGATCAAAAAAATGCTACAGCAAGGAAGCAACTAGTGGTTGAGTTTCTTCTAAAACAGAATTAATATTGGAATGGGATTTATTGGAGATCAGACTCCGGTAAATCCCTTTTCAATTCGTTTTAGATTGTTTACTTTTGGAGACATTTAGCACTCAGTACAATGGATAATCAATATCCCCGTGCACTTACGAACCTTAATAACTGACCAAATGCCGCTCGAAATAGAACGTAAATTTTTAGTCTCGTCCAGTGCCTGGAGAGCAAGCGTACACCAATCAACGACATTAAGTCAGGGCTACCTAAATACCCACAAAGAACGGACAGTCCGGGTTCGAATTGCAGGAGCGCGTGGCATTCTTACCATAAAAGGACAGACCATCAACACGACTCGCCAGGAGTTTGAATATGACATCCCACTAGCAGATGCGCAAAAATTACTGCTCCTCTGCGAACCACCAATCATTGAAAAGACAAGGCACTTAGTAAAAGCCAACGGCCTACTTTGGGAAATTGATGTTTTCGAAGGTGTGAATAAAGGACTTATTGTAGCTGAAGTGGAGCTGCAGTCTGAAAAAGACAATGTCACACCTCCATCATGGATCGGCAAGGAAGTTTCAAATGATCCCCGATATTACAATTCTAATCTTATTAACCATCCTTTTCAAGATTGGGAATAAGTAAGGTCAGGTTTCGGCCTGTTTACCGCCTATCCATTTATTACGCCGATTATACATCTGACTCCGCCTCAATCGTATTCTTCATTGTAGAATAATAGGAAATAGTGAATATTTGAGGTAGAAATTAGTTTTGAGCTACTTAGTCCAAGGGAAGCAACGAAATGCTTGAAGTCTCGTTAGTAAGGTGGGAAACACTCGCTTTTTAACTTTAATTTATTAATCACTATCGTAGAGATTATTCAAACACCGTAGTTGTTTCCCGAACACCTTTGTACTAATAATTAGTACTTTAAAAAATACTTATGAAAAAGATCCTCTACGCCATTTGCTTATCAATTTTGGCTTTTCAACTGGCAAGTGCTCAGCAAACAACCACGACCGTCCGACTGGGAGTGCACTTACAGCCAAACTTTATCACCAGTAACAATCCACACTACAAATTGCCCATGCATAAAGGCATTTTCCTAGAAATTGACAAGGGGAAATTGTGGACGCCAACGATCACACTCAGTTATTATTTGGGCAAATTCCAATCCAGAGAATCTGGACTCCTCTTGGACGATCTGCTGATACCCAACCAAGGAGTAAGCCCCGGTTTTAGCACGCTGGTCAATAATGTACGTGAGCACGGTCTCGACATGTCAATGGTTTTCAATAGAAAAATTAAAATGAAGGGACTAACTCCTTTCATAGGCCTGGGATTAGACCTTCAAATACCTTTGGTGGTTTCAGGAGAACGGTACATAGTTCATGCCTCCGGTTTCAGAGAACAACTGGTCGATCCTAGTATAAATCTTGGTATTGTGAACCCTGGACTAATCCTGCAGGTAGGCGGCGAATCAGCGTTGAGCGATAGATTTACGGTAGTCGTTTTGTTTGGCTCCAAATCCAACTATATTCCGAATGCGAGTTCTATCAGCAATACGATGACTCAGATCCAAAAAAGGGTCTCTGGATATCAACGTTTTTTCGCCCAGCTAGGTATTTCCTATGCCTTGCAAAGCAAAAAAGTCAACGACCAATCGACCAACTAGCCTGATTTGCAAATTACTGCAGTCTTTACCCGTAAAACGATACGCTCTTCCCTAATTTATTTGCTTCTTTTTGTAGCGGGTTTGTCCGCAAAGGATAGCACACGCTAGGAGCAAGTTGGCGGGTTAACTAGTCGAAAATTGTATTATTTCCAATAAAAAAGCGCGTTACTGACTTTCTCAATAACACGCTCAATCTCCATTATTAAACCCAAAATTTTTCATCCTTGCTTTTAGTACCGAAGTCGGACCACCGAAAGTCGGACCATATTTAACAAGGATCATATAACACTATGAAATTTTTATTACTTGGTTGAAATTCTCCTTTGAAAATTGTAGAAGCGATGTGTTGCGCTTCTGTTATTATATTACGGGGTGAAATTGAAGTTGTTGCGTTTAGTTTCCTTTTTTTTGATGGAATTTGCTTGTTTTTTTCTAAGTGACTCACTATCAATTGCCTGCACGTTGTTTTCTTTCTTTAGGCCATTTGTCGATCATTTTCTGGACAATTGATGATCTGTTGGAAAAAAAAAAGCGCGTTACTGACTTTCTCAATAACACGCTCAATCTCCATTATTAAACCCAAAATTTTTCATCCTTGCTTTTAGTACCGAATTCGGACCACCGAAAGTCGGACCATATTTAACAAGGATCATATAACACTATGAAATTTTTATTACTTGGTTGAAATTCTCCTTTGAGAATTGTAGAAGCGATGTGTTGCGCTTCTGTTATTATATTACGGGGCGAAATTGAAGTTGTTGCGTTTAGTTTCCTTTTTTTTTATGGAATTTGCTTGTTTTTTTCTAAGTGGCTCACTATCAATTGCCTGCGAATTGTTTTCTTTTTTTAGGCCATTTGTAGATCATTTTGAGGGACAATTGATGATCTGTTGGAACAAAAAAAGCGCGTTACTGACTTTCTCAATAACACGCTCAATCTCCATTATAAACCTAAACTATTGTTCCCTGCTTGAATGCCCTTACAAGACAAAGAACTATAAACACATTATAAAACTTGTATTCAATTTGATTTCCCTTTTCAAGAAATGGAAAAACTCATATGTTTTCCTATTTGATTATATGTTACGCGAAACGCCTTCTATTGTTGCGTTTTTATAATGTTTTTTTTGATATTTTTAAATTTAAGAATACAAGGTGTTGCGAATCAACTAATTGTAATATGATTTTTTTTATGGGAATTCGTCTTTATTTTCGAATTGAGGTAGGTAGGGTAGTCTAATTTTCGTTTTAATAACAATTCGTGACTTATCTAAATAAAAAAAGCGCACTACTGACTTTTTCAATAGTACGCTCAATCTCCATTATTAAACCCAAAAATCTTTGTTCTTGCTTGAATGACCGACTATCGTCATTACAAGAACTATTTAACTTATTTTAAACTAAATTTATTTTTATTTTAGAACCTTTAGAAATCGTTATTTCGTGGTTCTGATATGTATTACGCGCCTTTTTTGAAAGTGTTTCATGAAAAAGAAGTTTTTTTGCTTTTTTTATGGAATTTTATTCTTTTCACGCTAAAAAACAATGCCTCTGCAAACAACAAGAACCAACAGACAGCTGATTTACAGCTCACTACTGGCAACGCAATGTTTTAACTATTCCAAGTAAAAAAAACTGTAGTAATCCATTTTATCTGTGGTAAAATAGACTGTTATTCGTCTTAGAGCACTGAAATGCACGCCCATTTTTGCGGTAGGTTTCCGAAAGAATTTATGAAAGGCTATTTTTTGTTTTTCAACAGATTACAAAAATAAATTCCCTTACAAAATGAATTTATTATTTTTACGTTCTTTTTAAACCCAATTCATGCAACAGGAAGTTTGTTTTAGGTTGAAAACTCAATAAAAATGTGCGCTCTACGGTGATTTTGACTCGCAGACGTAGTCAGATTACGGGGAGAATCAAAATTGACGGACGTGCGCAGTTTTGCAGAGGTTTCAGCATAAAATGAATTTTCTATTGCATGAATTGGGTTGAATAGAAGGTCTACACGAGACAGCGATACACAAACAAACAACAATCACATAGATGTCAGTAAAGGTAAACGGGTTGACAAAAATATACGGCACCCAACGAGCAGTAGATCAAGTCACTTTCGAAGCAAAACAGGGAGAAGTCCTCGGTTTTCTAGGCCCCAACGGTGCTGGAAAGACCACTACCATGAAGATCATCACGGCCTTCATCCCCCAAACAGAAGGCACAGCCACCGTTTGCGGGTACGACACCAACTCCGATCCGATTGCTGTCAATGAAAAAATTGGCTACCTCCCAGAACACAATCCACTATACAAAGACATGTACGTCCGAGAATACCTCGGCTTCGTCGCTGGCCTGCACAAAATCAACAATAAGAAAAAACGCATTGACGAACTGATCGAAATGACCGGACTCGGCTTAGAACAACGAAAACTAATCGGCGCCCTCTCCAAAGGATACCGACAACGAGTTGGCCTGGCACAAGCCATGATCCACAATCCCGATGTACTGATTCTCGACGAACCAACATCCGGTCTAGACCCCAATCAGTTGGTAGACATCCGAAATTTGATCAAAGAAGTAGGAAAAGAGAAAACAGTGATCTTCTCCACACATATCATGCAGGAGGTACAAGCAGTTTGCGATCGGGTGCTCATTATCAATCAAGGCAAAATTGTAGCAGACGACCCAATTGATATACTCCGTCAAAAAGTGGCTGGTCAGAATATAATAACGGTTCAGTTCAAACAGAAAGTCCATAAAAATCAACTGCTAGGCATTAAAAATATCAAGGAAATACAAGCAGAAGACGAATTTCGATGGCGAATTTCCAGTGGATCGGACAACGATGTACGAGAAGAAATTTTTGATTTTGCTGTAGCGAATAAGTTGACTATACTAGAAATGAAACGAGAACTGTCAAGTGTAGAAGATGTATTCCATCAATTGACAAAAGGATAATTATCATCATAATAAATGAAACTCCGAATTTGAAAAACTTAGTGTATCATATTACTTTTTGTTTGCTTGCCTTCTGTTTGAAGGGGGAAGCGCAAATAGCACTTACCAATGACTTCAAATTTGAAAATGGTGTGTACCTTCAGTTGGAAAACCTGACGTCAAACAACCCATTATGCAGTTGGGCTGGCGTAAAAACCGAAGCGCACATTGACGGCGACCGATACCAAATTCGCCTGACCGATCTCACCCTCACCAATGGAAGAATTGTCAAAAATGACGAAATCGCTGCCATCGTAGTAGACGGAGAGCCCTTTCTAAATGTCAACTCCATGCTCGACGGCCATCTGCTCACTCCTGAAGAAGAGCAACATCCCGTCCTTTTTGTCAAACTACAAGTAAAAGGACAACTCAACTATCTATATTTTGAAGCCTTCCGGAAGGAAATCGTCCCTATGAATATCTTCAATCCGAGCACCGGCGCACTCGTTCGTGTCCATGAAGTGGAAGAAATCAAACCTGTGTTGCTGAAGAAAATAATAATGCTGGAGTCAGGAACAGTAGTCGACTACGAGTTGTACAATTTTCTGAAGTTGATCAAGGAACAAGACCACGGACTATACAAAACGTTGGCAGAACTGTCGGAGCAGGAAGCACGCAATCGATTGTATAAATCATTGTTTATTTTCAACGACAGAAATCCCTTTTATATTAAAACGAATAATCAGAATAACTAGTAATCAATAAAATGAAAAGCATTTTTCTCAAAGAAATTAATTCCTTTTTTAGTTCCCTGATCGGATACATTGTGATTGGCGTTTTCCTCGTGTTGATGGGGGCGTTTATGTGGGTATTCCCGGAGTATAGCGTTTTGCAATTTGGCTACGCGACCCTCAATCAGCTGTTTGAAATGGCGCCCTGGATTTTTTGCTTTCTGATCCCGGCCATTACGATGCGATCCTTTGCGGAGGAGATGCAATCGGGCACGATCGAGCTGCTTGCTACGAGACCGATAACTGACTTACAGATCATCCTGGGCAAGTTTTTTGCCAATTGGCTCCTTGTTATTTTTGCCTTGGTTCCTACATTGATTTATTACTATACCGTTAGCGTGTTGGGTGCTCCTCCTGGCAATATTGATGCTGGGGAAGTCAGTGGGTCGTACATCGGATTGATTTTGCTGGCTGGTGCTTTTGTGTCGATTGGTTTGTTTGCCTCTTCGATCACAGGCAATCAGATTGAGGCCTTTGTGATGGGTATCTTTCTTTGCTTCTTATTTTATATGGTGTTTGATTTATTGAGTGGACTTTTCATTGGTACGGGTGGCGATCACATTATTGAGTTGTTTGGCATCAATTATCACTACAATTTATTGAGCAGAGGGGCGATTGACTCTCGCGATTTGATCTATTTTCTCACATTTATTACTGGATTTATTATGCTCACCAAAACTTCACTAGGTAGAAGAAGCTGGTAGTTGGTATCCTGCATTTATCATTTAGAATAATATTAATGAGTTCATCAAATAAAAGTAAATCACTAATCCAACTGGCGCTCGTGCTAGGCGTTCTTTTTTTCATAAATGTAGTGGCTAACTTCTTCTATGGTCATCTCGATCTTACAGAAGACAAGCGATACACCCTGACTCCTGCTACCAAAAATTTGATGTCGGAGCTCGACGACATCGTTTATATAGAAGTATTCCTTGAAGGAGAATTTCCCGCAGGTTTTATGCGTCTCAAGAATTCACTGAAAGATATATTAGACGATTTTAGGTCCCTTTCGGGGAATGTGCAATATCAATTTGTTGATCCGTTGGCAGGTACCCCTGAGCAAGTACGAGACACCCAAAAAGCATTGAAAGAAAGAGGGATTTTACCCGTCAATCTTCAGGTGAAAGGGGATAAGGAATCAAAGGAAAAACTGATTTACCCTGCGGTATTTGTTCGCTACAAAAACAGAGAACGCGTTGTAAAACTACTAGAAAACAACCAACCAGGAATTCCTCCGCAGGTCGTCCTCAACAACTCCGTCAGTCTCCTGGAATACAAACTGACCAACGCGATCAAAAAAATGCAAACCATTGCCAAGCATAAAATCGCAATCATCGAAGGCCACGGCGAATTGTTTAACTACGAAACCGCCAAGTTCGAAGAGGCTGTTTCTGAATTTTACGACATTGCTCGCATCAACCTCGACAGCATCACCGTTATTTCTGATCAAATAAAACTCATCGTGGTCGCAAAACCAAGAGGGCCGTACTCCGAAAAACACAAGTACATGATCGATCAATTTGCCATGAATGGTGGCCGAATCATGTGGTTGATCGACCGGTTTTCTGCTAGTCTGGACAGCTTGCGCAGTCGCCCTGAATACCTGGCAGTAGACTACGGCCTCAATCTCGAAGATATCTGGTTTAAATACGGGTTTAAAGTCAACCCGGAAATGGTAAACGACCTGCAATGCAGCAAAATTCCACTACAAATTGGTATGATGGGCAACCAACCACAGTTCGACTTAAAAAACTGGTTTTACAGCCCGATTATCGTCCCAGACAGCGACCATCCGATCGTCAACAATCTGGACGGTATTGACTTCAATTTTGCAAATACCATTGATACAGTTCGGACTAAAACATCGGTCAAAAAGACCATTTTACTAAGGACTTCTGAATTTTCCAGAGTACAGCGCCCACCCGTACGGCTCTCCTTCGAAATATTGAGATACGCCCCAGACAAAGAACGTTTTAATAAACCTAATTTACCGGTAGCAGTCTTGCTCGAAGGCACCTTTCCTTCCGCTTACGAAAACCGGGTAAGTGAAGAAATGAAATCTGGGTTGGAGGCCCTTGGGCAAACCCACAAAAATAAAAGTGTATACACCAAAATGCTAGTCGTTGGTGATGGAGATATCATTCGAAACGGCATCAATCACCAAAAGAAAGAATTAGAACCACTAGGGTTCAATCTATACGAACGCTACACGTTCGCCAACAAAGATTTTGCCCTCAATGCGGTAGAAGGATTGATCGACGATTCAGGTTTGATTGCTTCGCGGTCTAAAGAAGTCAAGTTGCGCATGCTCAATAAAGAAAAGGCAACTGCAGAAAGTTTGAAATGGCAGGTTGTTAATATTGTCATTCCTTTGATTTTATTGATGTTGTTTGGGTTTGGGTATCGGTATTTTCGACAGCGGCGGTATGCTTGATTATCTGTTGTTGAAGTAATTGGTGCAGTTTTTTCCTATTAACTTTTCGTTCGGGAATTCTATTTTTTTCATTCCTAGGAGTTAGTTTATTGAGGTTTGCCAATAAACACCAGCCATTTCTATTAATTTTTCGTCGCGGAAATACACGAGCGCTATGTTTTGTATCTTTACTTCTCAAAAGAACCATACAATGATGAAATATGTCTTGGCTTTTACCCTCCTGATAACCTTTGTCATTCAGGGATATTCGCAAGTGGATACTTGTGCAAGAGAGACCACCTTTGGTACTACAATGCTTTGTCTTCCTGTTATAGACGGACTGAACGAGGCGTATCTTGACCCAAACGTCAAATACCTTGCTGATGCCACAGAGGTAGCTATGAATTCTGTCTTAGGCTATTATCTGAACGACTATGCCTATGGAAAAAGAGAATCCTTAGGAGAAATTAACATTGATGACTATTGCAAAATTTATGGAACCAACGAAATTGCCGCTATTGATGTTGACAAACCCATGCTTAATGAAATGAGTACGATCATTGGCGCCAACTTTATTCAAAAAAACTGGGAGGAAATAATTGGAGAGACGCTTTCAGATGAGTTAAACATTGAGATTGGCGTGCCTACCATGATTGAAAACTACAAAGTCAATGACCAATCGTTCACCTATGTCATGCTTACCAAATACAGCACGCCCAATGAAGCCGACTCCTATACATTAGCCATGACCATAAACGGGATGTTAGTAAAACAACGACTAGTCTGGATGGCCTACTACCTGAGTTATGAAAATGAAGAAACCTTCGTTTTACTAAAAGAAAAAAATAAAAAAGTCATTGATGCCTTTTTGGAAGCTAATTAGGATTCTTTCATAAGTACGATAAATCTTTGCTAAAGCAACCTTGCATTCACTAATTCAACTTCTTCCACTTTCGGAGACGCGTCCTTGCATTCTTATAGGGAGCAGATGAATTCAGTTGGACCATCCGCCCAAATGGATAATGCTTGTAAAACGGTGTACCATACAACGATTCATCCGTCATCGACGCTACAAGAATAAGCAATCGCTCCACCGTTTCTTTCAAGCGGATTCTTAATTCGGAAAAATCAAGATGCTGGTAGTCTTTATAGAATTGCTGGGCCAATAAACCGAGCTCCGTCCACTTAAAATCTGGTGTCGGGAAGTTGATAACCTCGCCATTTTGAGTCTGCCTATTCCAAGATAAAACCAATTCGCCCCAACCTATCAAATAAGCCAGCAGATCGCAAACGCTCATCGTCGTCCCTTTGGCGTGGCCGTCCATTTCGGAATTCCTTGCCATTTCCAGCGAAATCCCTTCCAAATCCTTATCCAGTTTGGCAAAGGTGTCCTTGATGGCAGCTAGTAATTCTTCTTTATTTTTTGAAATCGTAGACATTACCGTTCAACAGCAGAAAAGTATCCGTTATTAATAGACCAAAGGTTTTTATCCAATCCGCTGACATCTATATCAAATGTGAAATCGGAATCATCGTACACCGCAAATTGACCATTGACAACAATCCATTTTGATTTGTCGAGTGCGGTGATTTCAAAGCTTGGAAAGTCGGCAGATTGATCGCCATCTCCAGCAAGGAGTGCCCATCGGCCAGGCTCAATTTCTTTCTGTCCAGTTCCTGCACCACCCGTATAAGTGTCGGCAGTACGGAAGTCTATGGTTAGTTCATTGTCTACAAACGTAGCGGGTTGTGCACTCATGATACCAAGGTGATTTCTATGTTCTAAAACCACATATACCGAATTGGGAAATGAACCGTCAAACACGGAGCGATCCGTCAAATAAATCTTTCCATTATCAAGTAACAACCCAGCCGTTCGTCCAACCTCGGTAGATTTTTGCAATCCAGTTCTAAAACTAACGAGCATCCAGTCTATTGGTTTTTGACCCGTTTCTACTACGATAGCATCGTAGTCTGCGTCTGTCCAATTTGCGCCTTCTGTTCCAGCATAGTTCCAAGGAGCCACCTGGTAAGGTTGACCAGCAGGAGTCTGTACTGCATTGGTGGGGATTGGAGTTTGGCCAGGCAGTAATCCATTGTCAAACAAAGCAGTTCGCATAGTGGCTGCATATTGGTTTTGGTTTTCGAATAGTGGTCCTTCTAACCATGCAAAAATAGCTGCCGTTTTATTGTCTGCAACAGTAATAGCGGTGGATAGATTGTTGTATCCGGTAGCCGCTTCCCAAACATTCTGGTTGGCGAGTTGTATGCTGTAGGCGGGATTGCCATATAGGGTAGTTTCGGGGTCTGGCATATGTAGTAAAATGTCGTAGTCGTCAGCAGGTATGCCTTGTATAGAAACAGTGCCCGTTAAAACTTTTGTTGATTCTGGTCCGGGAAGCCAAAGTCGCTCATCCTGCGTAGTTGGAATTATAGAAACAGGATAAACGGCTTGCGTCGTTTGACTTCTGAAAACCAGCTCTACTCCCCTCGGATTGTAAGGCCGCGCCCAACCATCATTCGCCATAGTGAGAGAAAAAGTCAGGTCTTCGGCAACTCCAATTTCTGTTGGTAGGGTAGCCTCTGTAAGTCGAAATCGGTAGCCTAGTTTTCTTGTTACATCATCGATACATCCTTGTGTTCCCCAATCACTCAGCACGGTAGGATGGTAGCCATCGTTCAAATAGGACCAATGATAAGTTGCTAAATCACTGATGGCTGTGGCACAGTCGGAGTACGTCGAGACTCTGCATGTTTCTCCACCCATCACATAGTAGTTACTTTCCGCAGCGGCGAATTCCCGTCCAAGGGTATTGTTATCGTAGGTCCAATCATTGATGGCTGCCAGAAAACAATCGTTGTGGTAAGAGATCCGCGAGAGGGTAGACTCATCGTATGCTTCGTTTATGGTAATTGAATCTGCGGGCAAGTTGAGGCCATACATATTGACTTTTCCTTCCGGGTAACGGTGGCTGACCATTCTATTGGCGGGCTGTGCGGCGAGTAAGGCTTCCAGTACTTCTCTGCGATCGATAGCTCCCTGGGTGGTGGAGGAAGGTGTGAAGTGGTCAGAGTAGTACCATTCGCCCCAGACACCAATAAATCCAACCTGTATCGTAGCGATTACATCGCTATTGGCCATTAAAATAGGGGAGAGTTGACTGATATGGTTGAGGATGGTTGCTTTGTCCGCATCTCCATAAGGTGGATTCCCATTATAATCATTGTTGTAGGTAAACCGAATAACTCCTTTAGTACCTGTTTGTCTCAGTGTATTGAGATCTTGCGCCACGTTTTGAAGGTAGGTCGCGCTGAGCGGAGAATTGACAAAATTGTCCAGGACAAAATATCGGAAGATCAAGGTGATGTTCTCGTTTTCACGAAGGCCGGTCAGGTAACTGGCATCCAAAAAGGAATAATTAGAGGCATCAGTACGCGTATATCTGTAAAAACCCCGCTCTGGATTGGCAATAAATGCTGTGGAAGCGGTGTAGGTGGTCGTATTGGTTGTTGCGTCAATTCGCTCCATTTTATTAGAGACAGTATTGTCCATTTTGGTCACGGAGACAATAAAAGGCCAACCCATTATCAATATTGCAGTAGTAAGCAAAGAGTAAATGGTGTAGGATGGTTTTTGTGAATGAAGCATATTAGTAATTTTACAACAATAAAATTAGCAGTTTCTCTGGATGGAGTAACCTTAGATGGTTAGCAAACAAGAAATTAGGGAAGTATAAAGTTACAAAATAAATCGGGCTTGTGGGGGATACTTTATAAATGAAAAAGGGTTTGCAGTTTTGCAAACCTTTATTCATTATATGGGGAGAGTTTGATTTTTGTTATCTGTTTCCTTGGCCCCTTGGTTTTTGCCCACTGCCGCGCATCTTCTCCAAAATTGTTCGCTTGAATTCTGTTTCTACACGAGGGATTAGGATGATTTTGGAGGCTGGAATGGCTGACTTCAGTCTTTGAAAATAAGCTTTGTTGAGGTCAAGTTCTTTTTGTCTGGATTCAAAATGTTTGTTGATCAATACTTCTGCTTCCTCCTCGCTGAGGTTGTTGGCATCTTTGAGTCCATGCGCTCTGCGGTCTTTTTTTATTGCGCGGAGTTCAACTTCTCTGGCATTGTAGATCGGCCAAAATTTCTGGGCTTCTGCTTCCGTGAGGTCCAGCTTGTTGGTGATGAAGGCGGTGCGCCATTCTTTTATTTTGTCTCTGTTTTCTTTGTTTGGTTGCGCTTGGCAAACTACTCCGAAAGAAAAAAGGAGGAGCATTAACGTAAGTATATTCTTCATGATGGTTGAGTTCATTTATTATTATAATAATTCTTCTAAAGACTGGGTGTCGATGTCCTCGAGCCCCTGATCTTCAATATATTGTTGGAGTTCTTGTTGGTCGAACTCCATAAAATCGGTTTTTTCATTGATCATTTCTAAGTCTTCGCCTAACAGTTCCAGTTCAAAATCCTCAATATTGGACTGGACATAGGACCTTGCTTCATCTGGTGAAATAGAAGCCATCAGCTGATCAGAACTGATAGGATCTGACGTCGAAAAATCAGCCAGGAAGGTCCCTGCGAAAATCATCAAAACAAGAGACGCCAAAGCGAGTGCATACCGGGGTTGCAATAAATTGCTGAGCCAGGCACCCAAGCTCCAGGGAGGTGTTTCTTTGCTGGATGGTTCAGCAATCGGAGTTTGTTCCTTGGTCACCTGCTCCATAATTTGATCAGGGAGCACCTCAAAATAGTTGAATGGCACCTGATAACCTTCCTCTTTTTTTAGTTTGGAAAGAAAAGGAGAAAGTTCTTCGAGTTCTTTTTTGCTTGTAGGATCTTTTTTCATGATCACTTTGGTTTATAGTATTAGGACTAAAAAACGCATAAAAGGTTTAATTGTCCTCTTTATTTTAGTTATTTTCTTTAAAAAAAGCCTCTATTTTTTTTACAGCGTGGTGGTAAGAGGCTTTCAGCCCACCGACGGAAGTACCCACTACTTCAGAAATATCTTGATAACTCATGTCGTCATAATAACGCATATTGAAAACTAACTGTTGTTTTTCTGGCAATTTTTCGATGGCGAGTTTTAGTTTATGCTGAATTTCATCTCCGTCAAAAAAGGTGGCTGCTTTTAGCTGGAGGATGGGGCTATTTTTGTCGTTATCAATGCCTTCTGTCTGTTTCTTTTTTGCTTTATTGATGAAGGTAATCGCTTCATTGGTCGCAATCCGGTACAACCAGGTATACAGCTTAGAATCGCCCTTGAAATTTTTGATGTTTCGAAACACCTTTATGAATACATTCTGCAACACATCATTTGCATCTTCATGCAAGTGCACCATCCTTCGAATGTGCCAGTACAATCGCTCTTGATATTGCTGCACCAGCAACCGAAATCCCTGATTGAGGGTTTCCTTTTTCTGAAGTAGTCCGACTATATCCTGATCGTTGATAATCTCTTGCATTTTGATGTTTGCTCACTAAATTGCGTGGTGTTGGTTGTTTGACTGTTGGGTTTGGGAAAGGTTTAATTGGGGACTTGTTTTTTTTGAAGGTAGTTATTTTTTTTGGGGCGTGGTTGTGATCTCTAGCTTTTCTCAATCAGCCAACAGCTACTTTCTGAGGCAATTCAATAAAGAAGATAGTGCCTGCCCCCTAATTCTGACTCCTATCGGATGGTACCGGAATATTTTTTCACAATTCCCATTATAATAAACATGGTTTTTAGCGTGTGCTTTGGGATTAAAGGATTTTGAATGATTAAAACAGTAAATATTGTCAAGTACATTACTTGCTGAAAGTTACATAAATGTAAATTATATGTAAGATAACCCAAACAATTGGCGGGCTAAAAATGATACTATTTCAAAGCCGTTTTTTCTATAAAAAAAACAAATTCAAAACTTCAAACAAACAGCAACCTCATTTCATTCAACAACTTAAACTTTTACCCTTATATTAGCAGCTTAATCTGAAAATTCGATGAAAGCATTAATTCCGGTAGCAGGCGTGGGTACACAATTGAGACCACACACCTACACACAACCGAAACCACTGATCCCGGTAGCAGGAAAACCGATCATTTCCTTTATCATTGACCAATTGGTAGATGTAGGGGTACAGGATTTCGTTTTTGTGATTGGATACCTAGGAGATAAAATCCGAAATTACATTGCAGAAAATCACCCGGATATCAACCAGGAATACGTCTTTCAGGAAAAAAGAGAAGGACTCGGCCATGCCGTCTGGACCGCAAGGGAAGAAATCCAAAATGAAGAAGAAGTATTTATCGTCCTAGGAGATACGATCTTCGATGTCGATTTGAAAAAAATAATGGAGGAGGACAGTTCTTGTTTAGGAATAAAAAAAGTAGAAGACCCCAGAGACTTTGGTGTAGTAGAATTTGATGAAGACGGCAAAGTAACCAAGGTCGTAGAAAAACCAAAAATCCCTAAATCAAACATGGCATTAGTCGGCCTCTACAAATGCAAAGAAGTAAAACAGTTGATCGATGCCCTCGACTACAACATCAAAAATAACCACCGTACCCTAGGCGAATTTCAATTGACAGATGGCATCCAGCGACTTATAGAAACAGGAACACCATTTTCAACAGTGGTCGTCAATAACTGGTTTGACTGTGGGAAAAAAGAAGTATTACTAGAAACCAATGCCACCCTGCTCAATAAACCCGGTTTTGCCTCTACCAATCTGCCTAAATACGAAAATAGCATCATCATCCATCCGGTAAATATTGGCAAGGGCTGCCAAATCACCAACTCCATTGTTGGTCCAAACGTCACGATTGCAGATAATGCAAAAATCACCTATTCGATTGTCAAAAACTCTATTATTGGAAGTTATGCTAAGATCGAAGAAGTCGTCCTGCACTCGTCTGTTGTTGGCAGCGATGCATCCATCACCGGCTTGAGTCAAAGCCTGAATATTGGAGACAATACAGAAATAGATTTTAGCTAATTGAGCGATTCAAAATATGAAATTCACCTGGTTACAATTTGATGCAGACAACACGTTGTTGGATTTCAATGGCGCTAGCAAGGCCTCTTTCTGGAAAAGCTTCACCCAGTTTGACCGAACCTGCTCTGAGGAAATTTACAACCGCTACAAAAAGATCAACCACGAAGTATGGACCGAATTTGAGCTCGGCAAAATCAACGCCATCACCCTCCGAAGCAAAAGATTCCAACGCCTGTTTGAAGCACTAGACTGGAACGATATCTCCGCGCAAGAATTTAGCAAAGCGTATCTCCAAAATTTGATCCTTACCAGCGAAGCCTACGATGGCGTAGTGGAGTTACTCCAAAAACTAAGGCCTGATTTTACCCTGAGTATCATTACGAATGGCCTCCAAGAAGTACAACGGCCACGTATAGAAAAACTCAAAATGACCGAGCTGTTTGCCAGCATTGTGGTCTCTGACGAAATCGGTGTCGCCAAGCCAGCTATCGCCTATTTCGATTACGTTTACCAATCCATTCCCAACCCTCCACCAAAATCCGAAATTCTTGTCATCGGAGATAGTTTGAATTCTGACATTCAAGGAGGAAACAACTTCGGCGTGTCCACTTGCTGGATCTCCAACGGAAAAGAAAACAATACCACCATTCAACCAAACTACACTATAAAAACAGTCCAGGAACTTCCTTTGTTGCTGAGTAGTTGATCTTAGGTAGGACACCAGCAGGAAGAGAATTAGCGATAAAAACTTTGCTCATTGTGTCTTTGCGTTTTAAAAACAAACATCAATACGATCCTTTCCTATTGATAAAAATCTGCTCCTCCATATTGAAAAATATTCTAGCATTATAAAAACAAAAAACCACCAAATCAGAGTAAGTCTTACAAAACTCCGATTGGTGGTTTTAGATCAGGCGTCATCGGACGCCTGAATAAAACTTACAACACTTACTTCTTTATTTACCTGCAATTCTGGTTGCCCCAAACCATTTTAACACCCGCTCCCCATATTCAGAAGAAACATGAATGAGGAAGACCCCACTAGAAATTTCATTACCATTCTCCGACTTCAAATCCCAGGAGATGGAGGTCGTGATTTGATCTGCTCGGAGGTCATCAAAACTGCTTGCAATTGGTTCGTTTCTATCAAATCGACGGACCATTTTTCCGTCTAAGGAATAGATCGTGACGGTACATTTTGCTGGAAGGTTGGTGATTTTTACAATTGGTTCGTGGACGTTTGTTTCGTAGCCTGATGCTCCATAATATGGATTCGGAACCGCTTGGATTTTGTCCATGATTTCTGGAACACCAGCTGCTTGGGCAAGCGGATTGATTTCCATTCCTTCGATGCTAAATTCGTAGACAGGAAACCCTTGTTCCTCCCCAGTAGCTTCATACAATTGAAACGGATTGTCCACCCTCAATTCAAACCGAACTTCAGACGGCACCAACCCATCTTTCATAGACTTGAATGCTGCCCCCGGAGTCAATAATGGGAAACTCGCCCATTTTACCTTTTCCCATACTCCAATGTTTTGAAGATCACTGCCATTGAGCCCT
The DNA here is from genome assembly GCA_938016265.1 of uncultured Saprospiraceae bacterium. GTDB lineage: Bacteria > Bacteroidota > Bacteroidia > Chitinophagales > Saprospiraceae > JAHDHB01. The sequence continues at coordinate 10,361 of CALLWB010000122.1, read as the reverse complement.
TGTCGGATAGTGGCGCATTCGTCATAACGTTCATTCGTTACATAAACAAAGTGCTGCCCGCCAGCAGGAATTCCTACCAAGGAAGTGTTTGGTAATTCCAAGATAGTAGAGCCTGGATTCCAAATCATATCTTTCCCATTTGATTCAGTGATTCCTATGAGCCCCGCTTCATTCGCATTGTAGTAGCTATTCTCCCCAAAAAACAGATTTAGCCGTTCTCCCGTTTCTACGTCGATGGCATAGCCAGGAAACCACGACATTCCAGTACCATCATTATCAGGAAGCCCATCCTTGTCTATAGAAGCATCGGTACGAATCCCAAAAGGAGCAGAACTCCCTGTGTTTGTAAGCGCTTCCAGCTCATGAAGTCTAGACAATGTGTTGATTACAACACAACGGCTCCACAGGTTTTTATCAGGGGTCAGTACAATGTCTACATTATTAAGCTGTTCCAATTTGTTTCGTATGGAGACCTGTACTTGGAGAGGATGACTCCACGAAGGCGAAATGTATCTTTCTATTAAAGCTGAATCAAAGGGAAGTCTTGTGAATCGCGTCAAGGCATAAGGCATCCATGAACCATCAATGATGTTTGAAAATTCATTTTTAGGGTCCCGATCATAATCAGGTTCTGCCAAGTCGGTTCTTATATAATTTAAGTAGGAAGCCCCTCCTTGATCGGGTACCGCGTTGTACCAAGGGGTAGTCTCCTCCTCATAACTTACGGTACCTGTTATAAAACCATTCCCATTTTCAGGATTCAATCCTGCCTTTTCGTGTTGGGCCATGGCAATACTAATACCTAAATCTTCTATTGGGAATTCATACGCTCCTTCTACAATTGGGTGTGCTGAAGACCATTGGTTGGCGGGGTTGTCAAGATCTGATAGTACCCAATTTATTGGAGGTACCAAGCCAGTGCCGCTGCCCGCTTCATCCACCAATCGAAGTTGATAGTTGCCATCTTTTACTTTTAGTGGATTATATACCTTTATGGTGAATGGCCCTTGTTTTTCCTTGTAAGTAATCCGTCCGGCGACTCCGGCATCCAGTATTTCTGCTTCACTTTTTTCGGACAATTGGAGAAGGCGCCCAGGATTCCCAATGCCATCTACTCTTGTGATAGGAGGTTCGTAGCCAAAAACACTATTCACTTCATACTGCTCAGGGGGAATCATGTGCGGGATAGCCGTATAGGGCTGGACATTAATATTGCTTTGAATATACTGAATCGTTTGTCCGTTTCGATAGGGTTGGTGTGGATCAAATTGACGGTAATTGTTGTATGCGTAAGAGATTGCGGAGAAGTAGTATTTTTTATGATTGACTAATTTGCTGTCCCCAGGTGCAAACAAATCACTGGTGATTCTGAATGTTTGTTGAAGGCCCTGGTCGTCCGACTCTACCATAAGTTCTGGATAAAATAAACCGTCAGTGTCGGATTTATAATAATTGTATATTTTGTCGACTCCGTCTTTTATATCCGTTATAGCAGCGACTCTTGCTTTGTCAGGATCCTTGAATTCATTAATTTTTACATCAGGATCCGCCAGTTGGTATAGGATGTATCCTTGGAAATTGTATTCGGAATTTTCTACTCCTGGTGGAATAAAACCACTTGGTTCTCCATAGGCACAAAGATTGATTTCGTTTTCATCTAGACTACTAAATGAAACAATTATTTCTTGATCCAATTCTATAATATCGAGATCGGGCGCAGAAAGTCTATGCACCATTGGAGAAAAACAGTTGTCAAAAATAGTCTGGACCAAATCATCCGATTGTGTTATCAGGTCAAAACTTGGACAGCCGGGTCCCATATCATCATCAGGCACTACTTCTACCTCAGGCACAAAAATAACTCCTACAGTCACTTGAGTAGTAGCACTAGCAACTAGAGGGAAAGGGCCAACAGACATAACAAATCTTCGATCATCACTGGAGTTTCCAAGAGCACACTCTGACCATCCATCAGGGTCGTCAGGGGCGTCTGGAAACATGTAAGGATATGGATAAGTGCCTTGTTGATATCCATTACCACCATATTCTATAGGCGATCCATCCCTCCATTCACCCTTTAAGAATCTGTAATATTCTATTGGCCAATTAGCATTTCCCTGCGGGGAAGCATCCCCATTATAATAAAGGAAAGAAGACATCGCGACCTCTGCTCCATTCTCATCTTTAGGCCCTCTCAGGAAATCTACTCCAAGCATTGGGGGGTTCTCTCCATAACCCGCGGAAAAATTCTGGCAATCAATATCTATAGAGTCATTATAGACTATTGCTAAAGATCGATCAACATTACAACCTACAAAATCATTATCCCAGCATCCTAAATCTGGGTCCACCCATTGTCCAAAATAAACATCGTTCAAATTAGTCCCTGACTTATTGATTAGGTCGTAGGTATAAAATGTCGTGTATTCCAAGCCATTTATATCTGCAAAACCGTAAGCCATTGCTTGTACTTCAAGACCGAGTGGATCGCCATTTGATGATTTATGCTCGTCTGCGATATCATTGAAAACCCACCAGGTCATTTGGTCTGCATACTTGTTGTCTTCCAAACAACTAATAGGTAATCTTGGATGATCACCATCGTAAGGATTGTAAATATTGTCAGAATTGTTATCGTAAAAAGGAGCCAGTTTTTGGTCTGGAAGCGAGAAGGGATAAATGTTTGTAAAGTGAGGATTGCCGCGTCCTGGCCATCCAAGCAGATTTTGGGCTACTGGCAAATCAATGACCCCATTGTCCTCGAAATCATTGATGAGTGCTTCGATTTCATGGCCGTACACTTCAAAATGGAGATCCCAATTGGAACAATCACCACCGATTACTCCGCCATCTACAATTGGTCCGGGCCAAAAATCAAGACCACCTTGGTTGTAGGTTTGTGCGGCCATTTTTAAGTTGCCGGCGTCGTCCAATCCGCCAATCCACAATCCGCCAGCAAAAATTGCTGATACTTCCTCTTCTCCCGGAGCTGGTTTAGGCACAATGTACTTTCCGTCTCTGCCATCCCACCATAAACTTCCTCCCTGCATAAGCCTAGCTTCAACCTGATTGATAGAAAGGTCTGCTTGCGATGTTAATTCTGCACAATCAACTGCTTGTGCAGCGCCTTGCTGTGCAAAAAAGGTGATAAACAGTCCAGTGATAAAAATGAATAATCTCGTTGTCATAATGCTATCGTTTATTTGTGGATTTGCAATAAAACTATGTACAACTAGCTTCTTATGAAAGGACTGATGTTTAACGAGGTCTTATTTTGAGTGAATAGGTGTTTTCAGTTAGGGAACGGATTTTTTAATGTGAGAATGAATGAATGCGAGCGTTAGATAGGGACAAAAGTAGATGTAACCACTTTCTTTGCAATTATTAAAAAACTCTACAACCCAACATTTTTGAAAAAACACTTTCAAATATTAAGGAATATTAGTATCATATTACATGAAAACAATTAGCAATATTCAATTGAAAGGAGAACACGGCAAACCGGTGTTGTTGGACGTCCATTATGTAGCTGACAATCAACCCAAGCCGGTTGTAGTTTTTGCCCACGGATTCAAAGGATTTAAAGACTGGGGACACTGGTCAGTCATTGCTGATCACTTTGCAAATGAAGGGTTTATTTTTCTTAAATTTAATTTTTCCCATAACGGAACGACCCCCGAAAATCCAACAGAATTCGGTGACCTGGAGGCATTTGGGCAAAACAACTTTACCAAAGAGTTGGCAGACTTCCGACTCGTGTTGGACTGGCTAAAAGAACACCCCGGCATTCCAAAATCAGAAATCAATCTCGACGCAACATCCATCATCGGCCACAGCCGCGGAGGCGCCATCGCCCTCCTCGAAGCCCACCGAAATCCAAACGTCAAACAGCTAATCACCTGGGCGTCTGTTCAAACCCTTGATTATGGTTGGACTAGCAAACAACAACTGGAAAAATGGAAAGAAAAAGGAGCCTATTTTATTTTGAATGGACGAACCTTTCAAGAGATGCCAATGTATTATCAAATGTATGAGGATTTTATGGCCAACAAAGAAGAACTGGACGTAAAACACGCTGCTCAAAATATGAATAAACCATTTTTAATCATTCATGGTGAATCAGATCCCGCAGTCCCAATTCAAGCAGCCTATCAAATAAAAGAATGGGCAGAATCCGCTCAATTACTATTGCTCGCTGGCGCAGACCATGTTTTTGGAGGCAAACATCCTTATGAATTATCTCAATTGCCAGAAGCTTCCAAAAAGTTAGTAGAAAAAACGATAGCATTCATTAAAGAACATTTGCCTAAAATCTAAGAAGACCCCTTAAGTTTTTAATCAAATCAATGTCACAAATTAATCAAGCTCATTTCCTGAAAAACGGGGTTGAAATAGGACGTGGCATTACCATATTAAGTAACTTAATCCCTTTAATTTCCTTAATTTTTTGTTAAAGGATTCGAATAGGAAAATAATTTTCAAAACAGGACTATATTTAGTCACAAAATTCGTTACCTTTGGCGAAATTTCCGTCTTAAGCCATACATAACTATCAATTATATAAATGGGATTATTTAATTTTTTCACACAAGAGATTGCCATTGATCTTGGTACTGCAAATACCTTGATCATTCAGGACGATAAAATTGTTGTTGACGAGCCTTCTATTGTAGCCATAAATAGACGAACAGGAGAGGTCATTGCCGTAGGGAAGAAGGCAATGCAAATGCACGAAAAAACACACGAAAATATAAAAACCATCCGACCTCTTAAGGATGGAGTTATTGCAGATTTTCAAGCAGCAGAAAGCATGATCGAAGGACTCATCGCTATGATGGGACCGAAAAAGCGATTTTTTAGCCATATGAAAATGGTCATCTGTATTCCTTCGGGGATTACTGAAGTCGAGAAACGTGCCGTTTTTGATTCTGCAGAACACGTAGATGCCAAGGAGACCTACCTCATTCACGAACCAATGGCTGCGGCGCTTGGGATCGGGCTGGATGTAGAAGAACCGATCGGAAATATGATTATTGATATCGGAGGAGGAACCACTGAGATTGCAGTCATCGCCCTTTCAGGTATTGTCTGTGATCAGTCGATTCGTATTGCAGGAGACGAATTTACCAATGACATCATGAACTACATGAAACGTCAACACAATATTCTTATTGGTGAACGATCTTCAGAGCAAATAAAAATACACGTTGGTTCTGCATTGCAGGAGCTTGACAATCCACCAGAAGATTTTCCGGTGAATGGCCGGGATTTGATGACGGGTATTCCGAAGCAAATTACGGTTTCGTATTCTGAGATTTCTCATGCCTTAGACAAATCAATTTCTAAGATTGAGGATGCTATTCTCAAAGCACTCGAAAATACACCACCGGAATTGGCAGCTGATATTTACAAAACTGGTTTGTATCTAACTGGAGGCGGTGCGCTGCTTCGGGGATTGGACAAACGGATCGCTCAAAAGACGAAGTTGCCTGTTCATGTTGCCGATGATCCACTGAGAGCAGTAGTTCGGGGTACAGGAACAGCGCTAAAAAATACAGACAAATTTACCTTCCTAATAGATAGGAAAAGTGTATAATACCAACGTGTAAACCCCAATTTTTTATTTGTCAGTAGTTTCCCTCGGGAAAGAAGTTCAGGTATCCAATGCGTAACCTATTTGCATTTTTATTAAGATTTCATGGGTTCTTCCTATTCATTTTTCTGGAAGTACTGGCGCTGACATTGTTGGTCACCCTCAACGATCATCAGAAAAATATCTTTGGCAGTTCCGCTAATGTTGTCAATGGGAATATCTTCCAGTTTTTTGATGGCGCCTCCAGCTATATGAGCCTTGGCGAAGAAAACAAAAAACTGCAAAAGGAAAATGCCGATCTGAAAAAAAGAAACAAAAATTCCCTTTTCTATCACGAAATTCTGAATCCTGAAGAGCTGGACACCTTGTTTACCCAAAACATTGTAGAACAACAATTTGAATACCTACCAGCCACCGTCATCAATAACTCTGTTTCTTTATCCTACAACTACATCACCCTGGATCGAGGACGCAAACATGGACTCGAACCCAATACAGGTGTTATCTCTAGTCAAGGACTAGTTGGCATTGTCAGGAAAGTATCCAACAATTTTTCGGTAGTCATGTCCTTGCTTCACCGGGATATGAAAATAAGCGCTAAAATCAAAAATAGTAACTACTTCGGGTCCTTGGTATGGGAAAAAAGTGACTACCAGCAAATGACCTTAAGAGCAATTCCTAATCATGCGAATGTAGCACCAGGAGATACAGTAATTACAAGTGGCTTTTCTACGATTTTTCCTGAGAACATACCAATTGGAGTAGTAGATACTTTGTGGACGGAGCGAGGGGATAATTTTAATACTATCATTGTCCAACTGAGCACCGACCTGAAAAATACTGAATATGTCTATGTAGTAAAAAATAACTTGAAAGAAGAACAACAAAAACTAGAAAAAGAGGTGTCTGATGAATAGCAACGTTTTCATAACATCTATCCTTCGATTTATCGGACTTGTGTTTTTTCAAGTACTGATTCTCAAGAACGTGCAGATATATCCGCCTTATGTGCACCTGTATATCTACCCGTTGTTTTTGTTGTTATTGCCGTTTCGGACGCCTGTTTGGGCGACCTTGCTGCTTGGGTTTTTGGTCGGAATATCGGTAGACGTTTTTTATGATAGTTTAGGACTAAACGCAGCAGCGGGCGTACTGGTGGCTTACTCCAGGAAGTTTGTCCTTCAGGCAATGGAACCGAGAGGGGGATACGAGATGAACCAAAGTCCGAACAAACACCATATGGGAATCAATTGGTTTCTGCAATATGCTTCGATTTTGATGGTTGGACATCTGTTGTTCTTATTTTTATTGGAAGAATTTTCTTACCTAAAAATTGGAATGGTTCTTATCAAAACGGTGATCGGGTTTTTATTGTCTATGTTGATCATCATTCTCCATCATTTTATTTTTAATCCAAAAGATTAGTCTTTTTTGAATGAATAGTCCTTACAAAGAACGGCAATTTATAATAATGGGAACAATTGTGTTTGCGGCACTTGTACTGTTGTTTAAATGTATGCAGTTGCAAGTTATTGACAAGGATTACCAAACAAAAGCTAACATCACCGGCGTCCACGAAATGACGATGTATCCATCGAGAGGACTGATCTACGACCGCAACAAAAACCTGCTGGTAAACAATAAGGCAATGTACGACCTGAAGGTAACCTACAACCAGGTCAAAGACATCGATACTGCAAAATTCTGCAAACTGCTGGACATTGATAAAGCCACCTTCGAGAAAAACCTTGACAAAAACTTCAATAGCATCCGATATGCTAAACATGTCCCATTTACCTTTATTTCGAAAGTCTCCTCCAAGCAATTTGCTGCTTTTCAGGAAAGCATGTACGAATTTCCAGGGTTCTATGAAGAATTAAGAAACGTCAGAGATTACAATTTTCCAGTTGGGGGCCATTTGCTAGGATACATTAGCGAAGTCAATCCTCCAAAAATCAAATCGTCGCAAGGATATTACGAAGAAGGAGATTACATCGGTGCAACAGGCATCGAGGCAGAATACGAAGACAGCCTTCGAGGAATAAAAGGCAAAAAATATTTCCTCAAAGATAACCTCGGCAGAGCAGAAGGAAGCTACAAAGATGGAGAGAATGACGAAATTGCCGCCTCTGGGACCAACCTCCAAACCACGCTAGATATCAATCTCCAGATTTATGGCGAAATGCTCATGCAGAATAAAATCGGCAGTATTGTCGCCATCGAACCTAGCACTGGCGAAGTACTAGCATTCATAAGCAGCCCCACCTACAATCCCGAAATGCTCTCTATCAACAGAAATCGGGGCGATGCATTCAAAGCTATGCGAAAGGACAAAAACAAACCTTTGTTCAACCGCGCACTAAATGCACAATATCCTCCAGGATCTACCTTCAAACCCATCATGTCGCTTATCGGTTTGCAAGAAGGCCGCATCAACGGGAATAAAGGGACCGTTTGCAGGGGAGCGTATTATTATAAATCGTTGAGATTTGGATGTCGGCCGCATGCAGAGCCCATTCACAACATGGCTAAGGCCATTCAGTTTAGCTGCAATACCTATTATTATGAACTATTTCGTGATGTAATTGATCAGGATGGGTTTGGTGATGCAAAGGTTGGGATGGATAAATTTTCTGACTATCTAAAGTCTTTTGGTTTGGGAAGTTCGCTTGGTATAGATTTGTCAGGAGAGAATGAAGGCAATGTTCCAGATGCAGATTATTACAACAAGCTCTACAAACACTCTTGGAGCTCACCGACCGTCATTTCACTAGGCATTGGGCAAGGAGAGTTATTGACCACCCCTCTACAGTTAGCAAATCTAGCAGCCATCATCGCCAATCGCGGATGGTACAAAAAGCCACACTTGGTCAAGGGGTTTTTGGTAGATGAATGGGTCAGCCCTAGATATGACAAGATCGAAACAATGGTCACCAATCCAGCATACTACAAACCGGTCATAGACGGAATGGAATTGGTCACCGGCGCGATCCCAATCGAAGGCGTTCCTTATTGCGGAAAAACAGGAACCGTACAAAATCCACATGGAAAAGATCACTCTACTTTCATCGGGTTTGCTCCAAAAGAAAACCCTCGAATTGCAATCATGGTGTATGTAGAAAATTCCGGTTACGGGTCTACCTACGCCCGACCGATAGCCAGCTTACTTATGGAGAAATATATTAATGGTAAGGTAAATAGAGAAATTCCATTGCGCGCCTATTATGAAAAACGAATTTTGGAGGCCGACCTATTACCACAGAAAAACGAAGAATAACCTTTTTTAATTAAATCAACCTTTTGGACAGACGCAGAAATCAACCGAAGAATATTGACTGGATGACCGTTTTCATGTATTTGGGATTGGTCATAACGGGTTGGTTGATGATCTATGCAACCAATTTCGCTCCAGAAGATCCTTCAGAAATTTATGACACCTCGTACCGTCATGGCAATCAACTGATTTGGATTGGTATTTCCGTATTGGTTGGGGTATTTGCAATGGTGGTGGATAGTAAGTTTTATCGCGCCTTTTCGATCCCAATCTATGTCCTGGTGATGGTTTTGCTGGCAGGCGTCCTGATATTTGGTCAGGAAGTCGCAGGCGCCCGGTCATGGTTTAATATCGGGTTTTTCAAATTGCAGCCCGCCGAGTTTGCCAAATTTGCCACCTGCCTCGCCTTGGCATCCTACCTGAGTGGGTTCAATGTCAGCCTTCAGGACAACAGGGTCAAATTTTATGCGTTGGGTATCCTGGGCTTGCCCATGTTGTTGATTCTTGGTCAGCCGGATGCCGGGTCGGCGATGGTCTTTTTATCGTTTATGATTTTGTTATTTAGAGAAGGTATGCCATCGAGCATTTATATACTAGGAATTGGCGTGGCGATCTTGTCCGTTGTTTCCTTGGTTTTCAATCCATTGCCCATTTTTGTGGTGCTTGCTTTTTTGGCTATTCAGTTGTTTATTGCCAACTTAAAAGAGCGACAGATTTATTGGCTGATTGGGTCAGTGATCCTTGCTGTCATTGTGTATTTAGGATTCCAATTCCCAATCCTAAAACCCTTTACATTGGGACTTTTAGGGTTGATATTTGTTCTATTGTCTGTGATACACTTACGGCACAAAAAGGCAAAATTGGTTTATCTTATGATGGGCGCTGTGGTGCTGTGCACATTATATTCTTTTTTAGTAAACTACGCATTCAATGAAATTCTGAAACCGCATCAGCAAGATCGAATCAACGTTTGGCTGCAGCCAAGCAAGTGCGATCCACTCGGCTCCTTGTACAACCTCAATCAATCGAAGATGGCAATAGGTTCTGGTGGATTATATGGCAAAGGTTTTTTGAACGGAAGGATCACTCAACTTAACTATGTGCCTGAACAATCGACTGATTTTATCTTTTGTACGGTAGGGGAGGAACATGGATTTATGGGGACTTTCGCGATGATCTTTTTGTATACCGTGCTAATGCTGCGCATTATCTTTCTGGCAGAACGACAGCGGTCTGACTTCTCCAGGATGTACGCTTATGGTGTTGCAGGGATTCTGTTTTTTCATTTTTTCGTAAATATCGGAATGACGATTGGCCTCGTGCCGATCATTGGTATTCCGCTTCCCTTGCTGAGTTATGGCGGTTCATCCCTTATCAGTTTTACGATATTGATTGCCGTACTTGTCAAGCTGGACAGCGTTCGTTTTCAAAGTATATAATTAGTAGTAAGTAGAAGGGAGAGTAAAGACGATTTAACCAATAATATAACTATAA
>CALLWB010000121.1 GCA_938016265.1 uncultured Saprospiraceae bacterium | reverse complement strand
TGACCATCCTAAAACAGATTATGATCGAATCTCTAGTGTTCCTGATAGGGTTCAAATTATTGAATTAGACGCGAAATTTAAGGCCTTGATATTTGGTATTTCGCATTCCTTTGGTTGGTGCCAAAAAATGTCTGTTTTCGTCCATAATATGGACAGAATATTGCTTGAGGATTTCAAATCATTAGATTGGAATTTAGAAGGTGAAGTTAGACTTTCTCAAAACATGATTCTCATGAATTCTTGCAATACATTGATTGCCCCTTTTAAGGAAACTGAAGAAATACAATTTGAACCAGGTAGTTACAGGATTTGGTCTGCAGAATACTCTGATGAAGAACAAATAGGACAATTATTTAAACTAGAGAAAATAATTTAAAGCTACCTCCACAGTGAATATATTCAATTGCCGTACATTGCCGTCAAGACAAACTAAAGCAATAAACCATATTTCAATTTTCAGGCAACTAAAAAAACACAAACAAAACAACAATGAGGTATAACTTTTTCAATGCGTTAATAATTTTTGTGATTATCTGCAGTTTTTATAATTGTACTGTAAATAAAGAGGCTCGATCTACGTTGGATTCGAAGCGGTCAACTAATCTTCCAACTTATTCATTATCAATAAATTCATCCGATAGTATTGAAATTCAAGAAGTAACAATAACCTCATTTGGAAGAAACAAGATTGATACGGTGAAGGAGAATTTTCAAAACATTGGCATAGCCAATAATAATATAAACATAAAAATCAAAGTATTGGAAGCGACTAAATCAGGTAACAGGTTTGATGCTTCCTACTATTTGACAAATTATAAATTGAAAAAACCGAAAGAAACAATCAAAATAGACAAGAATTACCGAGCAATTGGTTTTTACAAGGAGCAAAAGTGTATTGAATATAGCGGATTTCATAATAAAGTCTATGACATAAAGATAAAAAACCCAACAAAAAAATACGTTTATAAATTTGCAATTTTCCCCTTGAATAAATCGGATTCATTAATATGGAATCACTGTTACGGATATTTAGATAGTATCGAAGATTATATCTCTCCCAAAACAAATAAAACGTTTAAAAAAAATTTCCGGAGTGATCCCCAAAAATCGAAGTTCCTTTTAGTATACTATGATCCTACAACCAATAAATCTGGTTTAATAACTATAAAAAACTTTAAAGTGACTGATGAGGTGATTACTATTGATTTGAAAAATATTAAGACAGCCATCAATAATAAAGCATTTCAATGTCTAGCATCCAATGCGTTCCGACAGCTACTGTAGCTATATTTGGGTTCGCTGCAACCAAAAAAAAATGATATTCTGTCCTATTTTTATAATGTCAATCGTCATGTAGATAGATTATTTAAACAAAAATAAAAAAGCACGATGAAAAATTTTATGATGATTTTTAGAAATGACAAAGGAGGCCCTCCTCCTTCACCTGAACAACTTCAAGCAATGGTTCAATTATGGGTAGACTGGGAGACAAAAATGGAAAAGTCTGGCAACTGTAATAGATCGAATCCGATGGCTTCAAATGCCTTAGGGATGGCAGGTAGGACTATAAATGCAGAAGGCACAGTAAGCGATGGTCCCTATGCAGAAGTAAAAGAACACGTTGGTGGATATACTGTTGTACAAGCAAGAGACATTGAACATGCCACAGAGCTGGCAAAAGATTGCCCTATACTTCAAGTTGGAGGATCTGTTGAAATTAGAGACATTATGGTATTTGACTTTTTAAAATAATATTGACATGACACCAAACATAGTAGTTATCGGAGCATGTTCTTTTATTCCATTTTTAATTGCCTTCGGCTGGTTTCATCCAAAAGTTTTTGGAGGTCCTGTATGGCAAAAAGTTGCTCAATTATCTGATGCGCAATATGCCAAAGCAATCAAACCTTGGCAATTAATTTTAAGCATTCTGCTCAATTTTTTTATAGCTTTTGGACTCTTCGTTGTAACAGTTCATTCAACACACATTCTAGGATTGCATGGAGGCGATGTTGATGCGTTAAAAAACAGTGCAAGCTCAATGGCATTCTTAAAAGAACATGGAGCTAATTACAACACTTTTAGTCACGGAATAGGTCACGGTCTTATTTTAGGATTTGTTGCCTTTACTCTACCAATTTTAGGCTATGCTGTTATATTTGAACGAAAGAGTTTCAAATACTTATTGATTAATGGTGGATTTTGGGCCTTATCAATGACGATTATGGCTTGTGTAATATCCAAATGGGGAGGAGTCCCAATACTATAATTCAGACACATTCCAACCTATTTAAAATTGAATAAAACTACCGACAAAGAACTAATACCAAATTTATTTAGAACAGAATACAGTAAAATGGTATCTGTTCTTTGTCGATCTTTTGGACTGCCTAATATCGAACTTGCCCAAGACATAGTCAGTGATACTTTTTTAAAAGCTTCTGAAACATGGGGGTTGAAAGGTATACCTGATCATCCTAAATCATGGCTTTATACTGTTGCAAAGAATAGGGCAAAAGATCACTTTAAAAGAGAGGATATCCTACGTACAAAAATTACTCCTTTTTTAGTCTATGAATATTCAGTAGCAGAAGAACTTGATTTGGTCTTTAATGATGACAATTTAAATGACAGTCTACTCCTAATGATGTTTACTGTTTGTGATCCTCTCCTAAGCATAGAAGCCCAACTTAGTCTTGGGCTTAGAGTCTTATGTGGATTCAGTATTGATGAAATTGCGAGTGCCTTACTCACAAGTAAATCTGTAATTAACAAAAGATTGGTTCGAGCAAAGGAAAAATTAAAAAAGCACAAGGTTAAGATTGAGTTTCCTTCTAAGGAGAACTTAAAAAACAGATTGTTGTCGGTTATCCAAATGCTTTATCTTTTGTTTAATGAAGGATACTTCTCAACTAGTGTATCGCAAAAAATAAGAGAAGACCTGTCTTACGATGCCATGAGATTAACTTATCTATTGACGCTGGATGAAAGAACAAACACTTCTAGAGTAAATGCGATTTTAGCGCTATTTTGTTTTCATGCATCACGCTTTGCTGCAAGGCTTGATAGTTTTGGCAATCAGGTACTTTACAAGAATCAAAACTCTGACAAATGGGATTACGAATTGATTCAGAAAGGGGAGTTTTATTTAAATATTTCCGGAAGAGAACATGTCTATTCTAGATATCATTATGAAGCGTTAATTGCCTTTTGGCATACTAGAACAAACCTTAATGAAGATAATAAATGGAGAAAAATTCTTTCATTATATAACAATTTGTTGACCATCGAAAACTCACAGATGATAAGTTTGAATAGAATTTTTGCACTTTTCAAAGTAGAAGGAGCGCAAATTGCATTGAAAGAAGCGCTCAAATTAAATCTGCAAGGCAATTCTTTATTTCATTCATTATTAGCAGAATTGTATTCTGAGTTAGATGTAAGTTTGCAATTAGAAGAACTAAATAAGGCGATTTTATCTACCAAAAACGAAACGGATAAATTACTTTTACAAAAAAAAATAAATGAAGCCAGCAGAAAATAATAGATAAGAGCAATAGCTCCTTCGAAACGTTAAAACAAATTAAGCCAATGGACGACAAAATAAAAGAAGCAATCGAGCTACTACACCACTCAACGTCAAAAAAACGTGAATCTGGGGCTAAAAGACTCCGAAAGTTAGCGTCTCCCCTAGCAGGAAAAGAACTATTGAAAACGTTGGAAAAAGAAGTTTTGGATACTCGAACTTGGTCTACTCAGTATCATCTGATCCTTGCGCTCGGCCATTCAAAATATCAACCTGCATTAACCAATCTGACAGAACTCGCAAAGAGAGAATTTGACGCTAGCGTTTTATATATGGCGCTAGGAGATTCAATATTAAGATTATCAATTCTGTCAAGTACTATAGAGTCGGCACTAAATCTTATTCATAGTTATGACAATTTCAGATTGACTTATGGCGCATATCAAGCGATTGCGATGCTGCGTTTAGTACCAGATGAGCATTCAATTAAAGAAATGATAAGAATTGGTAGTGACCCAAAGGGTGCAGAAATAGTGCGAGGCTACCCAAACGACAAAACAGGACTAAGAAAATGGATTGCCTCTGCAAGTGCTGGTTGGAAAGATGAACTCAAAATAGATTTCTTAAATGATTGCGATAAAATACAAGACCATCATTTAAATATGGCGGTAGAAAGTGCTCGAATTGGAAAGTATGTAAAATGGAATCCGTATTAAAAAACTTGCGCTAACTGCTTAGGAAATCAAAGCACCTGCAAGATGTTAGGCTTCATTGGTGCTTCTTGCTTTTCATAATTACCATCGTACGTTTCGATAAAAGGGTTGGTGAAATCTTAATTTTTCTGTATTCTTAGTATATCATTGAGGAATAAGGAACAATTTCCTCCTGTTTGCGATTTTGTATTATCGTAAAATTATCAATTTCCACATGGAGGAATGTTGATGCTTCTCAGCGCTGCCATTACAAAATGCTCATTGCAAAAGCAACAAATATAGTGGCTAAACGCCGCTGAGTCGCTGCTTGCCAAATGCAGGTAACAAAATTTCAAAACCACGAAATGAAAAAAACACTAGCAATATTAACAATCGTTGCGTTTATTTTTCAATTGGTATATTGTCACTAGGCATCCCTTCGGTATCGTTCACCTCATGGGAAAACGATTTAGGTGACCCTTCGTCCAAAAGTTGCCCTTTCCCAATCATTCCTACAAAAATCTGATTTACAAGCCTTTATTATTTAGCAATAGCACACATTATGTCATAAGTATGTTAAATCAAGCAAACCTAGTGAATACAAGGCAAAACATTAGTATCTTTAAATTCCATTAAATGTTTTAATAAAGCCTAAAATTATGATCAAGAGAATTGCATTATCGCTTGTTTGCCTAATTTTTGTTTACAATTTCTGCTTTGGTCAGAATGTTGTGATTGATAATTATTCGATAAACAGTATTGGCCAAGCACAACTATCAATTCAAGCCCAGGCAGGCAAATACTATTTACTTTCTGCGCAGCATAGCCCCACATTTCAATGGACCACCTCCATGACTATTGGGGTGAATGGAACGATGGTTATTTCTGAACCAGCAGCTGCTTATCCCCAAGCAAACTACACCATAACAGGATATGATATAGCAACACCTGGCGATATAGATGGAGATGGTAGAGATGACATTTCAGAATTTAATAACATGCCGACAGATGCTCCGATAAACTTTGCAGATCCTGTTGCATTTGTGGATGGCTCAACATCAATACCGGATGCGCAAACTTTTCTGGATTTAGCTGCAGTCAACAATGTCCCATGGGCGCCATTTCTAGATGGACAATTGTATGTTAAATTCGGCATATTGGATAGAGACACCCCACAACCCAAAGTATATTTTATCAATAGCAATACCCATACTATCCACGCTAATTTTTTCTCCTCAATTGGGGCGTCAGTAGTTGGAGACGATGGGTCCGGAGAAATCGTTTTTAATCCTAATGACATCCTTCCAAATGGGGTTATTGGAAGTTATTCGTTTAATTTCTCCTTTGGTGATGCAAAAAGTTTTGAAGCTACGCAAAGGACATTTGAATTATTGGTGGCCAATATGCCTTTTCTACAAAACAACATGAACCACTTTATTGGGCAAGCGGATGAAAGCAACCACCTCAACCTGTATGCGAGTGATTTTGTAGGCTCTAGAATAGAGGTCGCATTAGAATCTGTAGTTTTCGCTGAAATCGATTATATACCTTTCCATGAAGCAGAGGGATATGGTTTCTTTAAACATATGGCGCTTAATGAAACCCCAGGATCAAGAGATATTGTTCTATATGACGCATTACCGAATTCATTACCTAGAGTAGGAGGAATAATAACCTCAGTAATACAAACTC
The DNA here is from genome assembly GCA_938016265.1 of uncultured Saprospiraceae bacterium. GTDB lineage: Bacteria > Bacteroidota > Bacteroidia > Chitinophagales > Saprospiraceae > JAHDHB01. The sequence goes on along the minus strand of CALLWB010000121.1, from coordinate 23,993 downwards.
CCTTGTCGCATGTTAACTTAAGAGCAATTCAAGATAATGTTCCAAATGCATATATCAAAAACCCTTTGGCGATTGATTCAATTGCAGATTTGTTAGGAGATTATATTTATTACAAAGTAGAAAATGAGCAATTTGAAATTAGAGCCGCCACATTAACCGAAGTGAATGCCTGGTACGAAGATCTTAGACCAACAGAACCACAAGTTCCTATTCGGGATTTAAGTATCACTGACATTTTACCCTTAGATTCTATTGAGTTTGGAATGTCGACTTCCTTCGGAGCAAAATGTTCCAACGTAGCAACTATGCGATCATTTGGATTTCCTGCGGGCACAATACCTAATGGTTTTGGAATCCCATTTTATTATTACGATGAATTTATGAAATTTAATAATTTTTATCTAGAAGCGGAGGTCATGATCAATAATCCGGCCTTCATAACTGATATAAATTTTCGTACCCAGCGTTTGAAAGATTTTAGAAGGGACATTAAAGATGCGCCTATGCCACAATGGATCATGGATGATTTACAAGTCATGCATGATGCATTTCCAGCAGGTACTGCCGTTAGATGTCGATCAAGTACGAACAATGAAGATTTACCAGGATTTAGTGGCGCGGGGTTGTATACTTCCAAAACACAACACCTTAATGAAGGACATATCTCTAAATCCGTTAAGCAAGTTTATGCTAGCATGTGGAATTTTAGGGCCTTCGAAGAAAGAGATTTTTATCGCGTTGATCACTTTATAGCAGCAATGGGGATTTTATGTCACCCCAACTTTGAAGATGAGCATTCGAATGGTGTAGGGGTTAGTATTGATCCCATTTACGACACAGACAGTACGTATTATCTAAATACACAAGTGGGAGAATCCTTGATTACAAATCCTGACCCAAATTCGGTACCAGAGGAGATTTTATTGTATCAAAACCCTTCACAAGGAGCAGGTTACCTCGTATTAAGGTTGTCCAACTTAGTGAATCCAGGTCAGCTGGTTATGGATCAAGTGTATATAGATCAAATGAGAGATTACCTAACTATTATTCATGATGAATTTGCCCTACTTTATGATGTAGTAGGAGCAGAAGGTTTTGGAATGGATATCGAGTACAAGGTAACGGCGCAAGATCAACTGGTCATTAAACAAGCAAGACCTTGGGTTTCATTTTGGGCAGATATTAAAGCCAATAACGATTTGGGGGTAACAGAAATTGTTGACCCTCAATCTTCTTCGAGCTTAGGAAGCAATGAGTTGGTAAGTACAAATATTGCCAATAAAGGGTTAAACGATATGACCGATTTTGAAATTGCGTTAGTAGTCAATGGTCAATTGATGGAAACCATCACAATTAGTGACACCATTCATCCATTTAGCGATGCGGAATATCAATTTACAGTTCCACAAAATTTTTCAGCTGTCGGCGATTATAACGTCACCAGTATCGTTAGTGATTTGGAGGATGAATATGGCAACAATGATACGTTAAACGTTGTTTTAAGCAAAATACATGTACTAGATGGAGAAATTGCTATTGGGGAACTAACCGTTGTCTGTGATGACGTGGTAGAAGCCGAAATCATCATCACCAACCAAGGCGAAACGACCATCACCAATGTGCAAATTGAGGTGGTTGTTAATGGTATGGTCGTGGACATTATTAATGCCACAGTAAATGTACCTTTCCAAGGACAAGACGTCGTAACATTTGACATTGATGACAATCTTCAGTTTGGTGGTAATGTGCTCTCGTTTAACTTGTTAAATGTAAACAACCAATTGGATGGAGAGGTTACCAATAATTCAGCGATCACCGCTATAACACTAGATTCAGATTACGATATTGTAACACTAATAATAAACGCAGACAATTATCCAGAGGAAACTTCCTGGGAAATATTTGACAGGGATCGGAATCAAGTTATAGCCAGTGGGTCTTTAAATTCGAGCACGCAAGTCTTTACCGAAGACATTTGTTTGAATTATGCTTCTTGCTTTTCTCTGTTTGTTTATGATTCGTATGGAGACGGAATTTGCTGTGGCTTTGGACAGGGTAATTTTCTAGTTTTAGATGCAGCAGGCAATACGCTTGTAAGCAATAATGGTGATTTTGATCATGTAGCAGAAGAAGTGTTCTGTCCTGATGGAACGGGATGCATGTTTACCGCAGCTATAAACGTAACTCATTCAACGGCTGCATCTTCTAACGATGGTGCTATTACAATTAACACGAATTCAGGGATAAGTCCATTTCAATACAGTATAAATGGCGGACAAACCTATGTTGACACGAGCACCTTCAACAATTTAGTGCCGGGGGTTTATTCTGTAATGATCCAAGGTGCTACTGGTGTTTGCACCTATCAGCAGACCGTTACTATTGAAACCTGTGCATTTACAAGTGTGGATATTGAAGCTACCGAAGCCTCTTCTGTCGTAGTTGCCAATGGTTCTATTGTTATCAATCCTACTTCAGGAGTCGGCCCATATCTATATAGTATTGATGGAGGACAAAACTTTGTTTCCAATAATGTATTTACCAACTTAGCAGTGGGCCACTATAACGTAATTGTGCAAGATGCATCGAATATCTGCCCATATGAAGTCGTTGTTCCTATTGAAACTTGCGGAGTCGCCATGAATTTTACAACAGGCAATTCGACTTCTGAATTCGCTACCGATGGAACAATTTCAATTTTCCCGACTGATGGAACGAGTCCTTTTCTGTATCAGTATAGTATAGATGGTGGACAAAACTTTTTTGCAGATAATGTTTTTACAAGCTTAAGTGCAGGCACTTATGACATTGTTGTACAAGCACAATCTGGGGGTTGCACCTATCAAGAGATCGCCACTGTTGAAGCTGACGTAGTGAGCAGTACAATTGATGTAATATCAAAAGCAATCAAGCTATATCCGAATCCAACAGAGAATAATATTACCATAGAAATTGAATCATTTTCTGGTGAAGCAGTAAATGTTGTAGTATACGATAATTGGGGCCGAGCATTACGAAGTGGTTCAATACCAAAGCTTAGTAGCGGCAAAACTACTATATCTCTTGAAGGTTATGTCTCTGGAACCTATTATATCAAGTGCTACAACAGTACTTTTGAAAAATATTTTAAGGTGATTAAGATCTAATCTAGTCTCTTATCCGATTACTGTAACAGCTCATTAGCAAGCCGCAAGCCAACCAAGTTTGCGGCTTGCTAATGCTTAGAAGGAGGCTGACAAAGAGTATTTCGATCGACAGTTTATTCTAGAACTTCAAAGTGTGCTTGCAAAACATTGAAGGCTAAAGCACCGCTAGGCGGCGATCTAGCAGCGATCTAGCAGCGATCTAGCGTCGGTCTGCCCTAGTATGAATATATTTCATATCTTACAATATGGAAGGAATGCATCTTTAGAGGATGTTTAGCCTGCATTACTTATTGCTTCATCAGCTAAACCTATTAACAACTCTTTCGTTATAATCTAAATGACAAAATCACTAAGTTTAATTCTCCTTGTACTTATTTTTTCTGGCTGTATTTTTTCAAAGAAAAAAACAAGAAGTCTCTACGCAAAAGCAAAAGTAAACGCACCATACAATGCTATAATTGTTCCTGGTGTACCTTTTGATGGCATTGCATGGTCCCCTACTATGAAAAATAGAGTCCTCTGGTCTTACTATCTGTATGAAAACAATATTACCGAGAACATTATCTATTCAGGTGGAGCCGTTTACACAAAGTATTCTGAAGCCAAAATAATGGCAGAATATGGAAAGGCTTTAGGGATCCCAGCTTCTAATATTTTTTTAGATACCCTCGCCGAACATAGTTCAGAAAACGTTTACTACTCATATTTGGTAGCAAAAAGGAATGGTCTTAAAAAAGTCGCTTTTGCTACAGATCCTTTTCAGGCAAAGTCCCTTAAAGGGATGATTAACAAACTAGAATTGCCAATTGACCTAATTCCACTAATCCTAGATTCAATAAGCAATGCGAACTATCCAGAGCCAACTATCAATGGGGAATCAGCAATTGAAAATAACTTCATTTCTATAAAGGATCGAGAGTCTTTTTTTTATAGATTAAAAGGGACGTTGGGTAAACAAATCCTATTTTATGAGGAAGATTTACCTAACGAACGCACCATAAAAAAATACAGGAAACAAAATAGATTGGTGATTGAGTAATCTACAATGCAGATAAGTTATGACAGCTACTTTTAGCCATTTAGGCTTGTAAAAGGATAAAATCTTGTAAAATCGCCTATTTTAAGAACAAAACTACTAGCAATAATAATGTCTAGCGTAACGAACGCTCCTATGCGGTCGCGAGGGCTACTCTAACTTACTATTTCATAACAGCAAGCAATAGGGGCATTACTCCTGAATCCTTAAGCAGAAGCAGAAAAAGAATTATGAAATAGGAACTCCACTATCCCCTTCTATGAAACGTTGTTCTAACCTCAATCCTCTGAAAACAAACCACAATGCGAATACCAATTCTCCAAAAGCCAGTGTATCTGAAATAAATAATAAATAGCTTTGGTCTGGGCATACTACTTTTATCACCACCCCAAACAAATAACCTAAACAAGCAGCTATCAAAGCATAGCCCAAAAATTTTGGAAAGTAGTTGGACGCGATAACTAACTTGCCTAACGGAAATAACCATAAGCCCCAAAAAACTTCTGCTACCGTTTGAGCATTTCGACTTATATTCAAACAGTTATAGATATATCCTGCATCTTCACTTCCTAATGAAACAATTTTGAATACATCAAACCCGATGAAAGGTATAGACATTAAGGCGAGTATTAACATTAGCCTTGCTGTATTCTTATTGACTTTTTCAAACAATAAATACAAGTAAAAAGAAACATAGATCATAAGAACTCCAGTAGCAAAACTACCAATGATGGAAAGTCTGAACAACATTTCATGTTCAGTAACATTAGCAGCGGTGCTTGTAATATCATCTTGGATAAAAATTAAGGAGGGTACATAAGCCACACTAAAAATGGCAAAGACTATCCAAACTGAGTAAAGCAAGCGGATTTTAAATTCTAAGTTTTTAATGTTTAGGTTTTCCATTTATCTTCTGATTTTGATTACTTTGTCAAAGATAGGTGGAAAACAAAGTTAAAACCATTGACTTTAGTTAAGAAAAATGACGTGCAATTGATCGAGTTGATTACCTTCCCTATATCCCTCAACTTTGCTTTACTAGGTTCCCCCTTTGTATTCCAGTGTATTTTATCCTACATTTATAAAAAAAATTATGCAAATAAACTTATTGTCGTGCGATGCTCCTAGGCCAGATAAAAGAGCAATCGCCAAATGTATTGAAGAGATCGCCGCTAATATGGATCAATCTTTAGCAAATGAACTTACAGAAATACTCTTAGATGGGGATACCGTAGATATTGAGGTGGCACAGAAAAACTCCAGCTCTGCCTATAGAGCATTGAGAAAACTAAGCATTGACTACGAGATTGTAGAATAAGCCAAATTGCCGGCCAACAATTTTCCATTTTTTTTAGCATTCAGCCTAAATATCAATGTTTAATTGTGCGTAAAGTTGTCCTTAAGGAAACAAGGTTAAATGGAATTCCTGAATTTAGTCTCCCAGATTTATTCTCGAGTTGGCGTTATGCACCTAACCTTGAAAAAACGCGTTGATTGTTCGTATAATTAAACATCATAGCAAATGGCGGTCATTATACAAGAGTAGAAAATCAAGGAATAATTAAAATTAACGTTAAGGAAAATTCCTGCAAGTTCAAAAGAATTATTTCTTAGAAAAAACCTCCTCGAAGTTGGAGATAAAATCATTGATGTACTTCTTGACTTTATCGGCTTTACGGAAGACCAAATAATGTGTCCTTTTCAAACCATTTTTTCCAATTCTCTTAAAAATTAGCTCATCGGAAACCTTAAAGGATTTTAATGCCCATTTAGGCATACACATTATTCCCATATTCGCAGTTATCATTTCCAAAGCGACCTCGGTAAGAGGAATAGCGGAAACTTTTAGTGGTGTAATTTTATTGGGTTTTAGAAATTGCTCATATACCGCAACTGTTTCCAATGGAAAAGAATGAATGATCAAATGTGCATCAGAAAAATCATTGGTATCCAAAAAATCAACTTGATTCAACGGACTTTCCTTATGCATAATCGCAAAAATCTCATCTTCGTAAACCTTTATGCTGGACAAAATTTCGTTGGAGGGTTTTGAGGTAACTATCGCAATATCAAGCTCCTTGGATAAAATTTTGGAAATTGGTTGATGTGTAGCTTCAAGAACTAAATCAACCTCTAGATCGGGATACAAAAGCCCCATTTTTTGAATAAAAGAAGGAAGACCTTGATAAAAACTATAACATTCTGTACTTACTTTGATCGTGCCAACAGAACCGGATCTTAACTGTTCAATGTTCTGAAACCCCGTTTCAATGCTTTCAAGAATAGAATTTCCTAATTTGTAAAGCTCGCCACCTTCATCGGTCAACTGCCATTTATTCCGTGTTCGATGAAAGACCTTAAATCCCAAACGTTCTTCCAACTCTCTTAATTGATGGCTTAAAGCCGATTGCGTTAAGAACATTTTTTCGGCAGAATTGGCAATACTCCCCTCTTCCACGATTGTTTTTATCAACCTAAAATGTTTAATTTCCATAAGGGTAAAGTTAACAATTAATAAAGGCATCTTAATTGAAAAAAATTCAGCCTAAGTGTCAAAAACTTCATGTTCAGTAGTTGAAATTTGGAGCCAGCAGGACTAATTTTGCCCAAACAAAATCTTAGAAATTATGCAAAAACAAATTGAATTTTACAAAAACAAACTTGCCTACGAAATGGACCCATCGGATTTATGGGACGCGTTGGAAAACAACGAAAACACAGTAGCATTAGACGCCCGAAAAACGTTCGGTTTTGAAAAAGAACATATTCCGACCGCTATTAACATTCCGCACAGGGAGATGACCCCGGAAAGTACCAATCATTTGGACAAATCGAAAACTTATGTTTGCTACTGCGACGGAATCGGCTGCAATGCCTCGACAAAAGGAGCATTGAATATGGCTAAACTTGGCTTTAAGGTTAAAGAACTAATCGGTGGAATAGAATGGTGGAAATTTGACGGCTATGCAACCGAAGGCACTAACCCCGTGGAAGGAGCCAAAATGGAATGCGCTTGTTAAAAACATCTAAAAATGGATATAAGATTCGCCGAAAAAAAGGACTTACCACAAATCATCGAATTATGCATTGAACACGCTAAATACGAACGAGTGGAATTTGAACAAAAGAATAAAACGGAATTGTTGTCCAAATTTATTTTTGGGCAAGATTCTGCTTTACAATGTTTGATCGTATCGCAAGAAAATTCAATCATAGGTTATGCCACCTTTATGAAACAGTTTTCAACTTGGGACGCAGGCTTTTACCTCTATCTTGACTGCTTATACCTCAAAGCAAACACTAGAGGACTAGGTTTAGGGACACGTCTAATGGAAAAGGTCAAAGAATATGCAAAAGATGAAAACTGTACCATTATACAATGGCAAACACCGGATTTTAATCGGAAAGCAATAGATTTTTACCAAAAAATGGGTGGGATTTCCAAAACTAAAGAACGATTCTGCCTAGATATCGGAATGGAAAAAAACCAACAAAACATGGAGCCAATCTCTCCCTTCTGACGCACTTACAAGACGGTAGAATTCCAAACAACTTGAAAGCTTTTTTTCTAGTTAATGGTACAAGAAATTTGTTAGATATGCTCCCTATTAGACTTCTATCTTTTCTTTGGCATCTGTAGAAGCGTCAAGTGCTAGTAGGAAACAACAATTTTTAGCAAATGATTGATTCTTCCAAGCATGGTGAGCATTTCATTCAGTCCTATTATCAATCCAACCGACTATGCATCCTCGCTTAACTTTGCTCAGACTACCCAAAAACCGAATAAAAAACGTAAAGCGATTCCATCTATAGTCGCCTCCTCCAACTACTACCCCAAAACCTATTGCGGAATAGTAACAATAATTTCAGTCCCTTCTCCATACACAGAATTGACGGAAATAGTCCCCTGGTGCGTATCAACAATTTTCTTGCAGGTAGCTAGACCGATACCAGACCCAGCAACGCTCTTTTTGTCCTTCAATCGATGAAACATTTCGAAGATCATCTCCTGATTCTCCTTTACAATGCCGATACCATTGTCTTTTACAGAAAAAACAAAATTCTTTCCTTCTGAACGGGAGGAGACAGATATCTTCGGAGGGATTCCTTCTCTCGAGTAACTAATCCCATTGCTGATTAAATTTTGGACAACCTGAATCAATTTAACTTCATCACACGCGAAAGGGCTATCTTCTTTGCAATCCAGTGTTATTGTAGTCTCGCTGCTCCGGATATCAGTATCTAGATTTTTGAGGGCCTTATTTAATATTTTGGAAAAACGCACATCTGACAGATTAAACGCTTGGTCAGAAGTCGCATGGATGAGCAGATTGGAGATCATCAGCGTCATGTCTTCTGAAGCATTTTTGATGTAGCTAAAATGATCTAGGAGTACTTTGTCCTCCAGTTTCTTTTCGATGATTTGGGAAAAGGATTTGATCGTTCTTAGCGGTGATTTTAAATCATGAGAGGCAACATAGGCATACTGCTTAAGTTCTTCATTTCGTTGTTCTAATATATCTACTTGATGCTCTATCTGCTTCTTTGAATGGGTCAAACTAAGATTAAGAGAAGAAATTTCTGATTTTTGCTTGTAAAGCCGGTACATCAATGAAAACAATAAAGAGAAAAAAGCGAAAAATGCACAGATGACAATGAACTGCCTCTTTATGATTACCTGGCCTTGCTGATAGTTGGTTTCAATTACCTCTTTTTTATTTATTTGATCATCAATCAGCTTTTGCTTTTTCACGGAAAGTTGGGAAGAAACAAATGTTCTCTTTTTGTATTCCTTTATTATATTCAAAAGAGCATCAATTGTTCGCTTATCTTGATCCAGAATGGAAGTAGAAAGCAAGCTATTCGTGGCTTTTTCGATGTCCTCAAATTGTAAATCATCAATATTTTCAAAGGCTTTGAGCAGCGCGGTTGCTGCCTTTTCTTTTTGGCCGTTGGACAAATGAATATTAGCTTCCATCAAATAGTTTTCCCCGGCAAGCAATTTAGTCGCTTCAAATTCTCCTTTTTCTCTGCCTTCTAATAAGGCGTTCAATGCCTTGTCATGCTGACCTAATCTAGAAAAAACCTTAGATTCTGTTAACGAAACATAATACAACCCTTTGCTATGGTTTAGTTTCGCCCACATATTTTTGGTCTGTGCCACATGTTGTAATGCCTTTTGATACATTCCTTGATGCAAATAAATCCTTGCAAGGTTTTGGGTGGCATATGCAGTATGTTCAGGGTTGATTAACGGATAAGTAAGGATCTGTTTGTAAAGTTGTTCTGCCTCCTCCCATTGCTCTAATTCTAGTTTGATTAGCCCAAGATTTAAATTTGCGAATGCGATACTGCTTTCATCTGTAGAAAGCTCTGCCAATTCTTTCCCTTTTTCAAAATGGTAAAGGGCCGCTTCGTCATTTTTTTCAATTATGAGGACTAAACCGGAATAAATTTGATTAAGCGCCAAATATTTAGGATTCGACGGATTGGCAAGATAAATCTCTTCTCCTAACAATAAATATTTTCTTGCGCTGACTAGATCCGAATTGTTGTAGTGGAGGTAACCAAGGTAGTTGTATGCTTGAGCAAGGGCCTTGCAATCCTTTTCTTTTAGCTCATCCCTCAACTCAAATGCAATGTTTAGGTCTATCTTTATTTCTTTCGAAATTAAAGAATCTAGCGTGGACGTTACTTCAATACATCGATTATCTACAGGAAGGTCTTGCCCAATTAATGAAGCAGTGACCAGCAATAGAACCAACCATGAAATGCAAAAATCTCTCATATTTTAAGGAACGCTGTCATTCGTAAACAAACTAAATTATAAAATATTTTACTAGAAGAGTATGAATAATCTTCTATAACTCAATCCACGCATCGGGCTTTTGTTCAATTGTAAAAACCAATAAATACCAATATTCTACAACGATTTCTACTAGTAGGTCCCCAGATTCGGGAGAATCAAAGTTGTCGAGTACGGCTGAATTACAGCGGTTTTAATCATAAAAACTACCTAATGCTTAAAATGGATTTAATCCCCACAAATTATTGGTGAGCTATTTAGTTGTTCTTATAAAAGTAAAATACTTGGTATTCAATGAACAATAACTTAGCGGTCCACACCAACAATTAGTTACTGTTAACGGATATTAACAGATTTTGCTCATCTAAATTACAGTTTTTTTTAAAAAATAATTTTGGTCGCTAGAAATAAAACATAAAACCTCAATGTTAGCGGTGTTTACATGGCACTTATTTTTTTGGGGAGCAGTTATTAATTCCCAAAGATTGTTTTGGTGGAAAAACAAGTTTACTATCAATAGGCTATCCACACTTTTTTTGTCTTATTCCCCTTTTCCGTTTGCATTTATTGTTTGAAACGTACTGAGAAGGCAAATTTGTAGTGTAAAAGATTTCTTTTCCATGGTGTTTTTTCTAGTAAATGATGGTTGGAAAATGCTGGTGGTAGGAAAAATAAAAATACTGATTTTAATTTTTCACAAGTGGTTCTTCAATATATTTTACATAAAGCAAAAAAAGTAGTTGTTTTTTCGATTCGGGTATAACCGCCTCAGTCTATGCACTAACAACAAAGGTCAAAAGGCAAACACATTAACGTTTATTTAACTAGATGAAGGAGATTTCTATTATAAATACTAAGTGATAATGCGTAAGTTGTTAATAAATAAAGCTAGTTAAAATGAAAAAAATTATCCTCTTTCTATTGGCTGTCCAGGTTTTGTCGGGCTGTAGCCCTACTAGCCAGTTAACCACAGAAAAAAACCTTTACCAATCCAAAGGTGATTTGTCAATCAACAAGTCAGACACACTCGCTTTTGAGATAACGGAAGGGAATAACATCATTTTTAAAACGGTACTGGACAATACCGATACACTAGATTTATACCTGGATACAGGAGGAACTGCCATCGTTTTATCACATACCGCTATCAAAGAAAGAACCTCCTTACTCCATAATAAAAACAAAAGATACAAGGGACAAAATTATGTGCCCTTAAAGGGTGGTTATTCCCTGGCCTTAGGGGATTTGATATGGGAAGACTTAACCATTTACCCAACCACCCTGATACCAGCTGAAGCAGATGGCCATTTTGGCTGGAATCTCTTCAAAGACAAGGTCCTGGAGTTGGATTATGAAAAACAACTGATGATTGTCCATTCTTCCTATGCTGGAAATCTTGGGGAATATTCAAAAATGGAAGTAGAGTACATCAATACCCTATTCTGTATTAAGGGAACCATTCAAATTGGAGAAAACAAATACTCCAATCGCTATTTGTTTGATTCAGGATTTCAGCGATCGATTGTAATGGACAAAGATTTGAGGCAAAAATCTAATTTCCCCACGAACCTCCCGGTTATCAAGGAATCAAAATTAAGGAACTCCGCCGGGACTGAATTTATCAATCAAGTCGTCGCAGTAGATAAAATCTGCTTTGCTAATATTTGTGTCGACCAAGTCCCTGTCCAACTATTATCTACCCCCAATCCCGCAAGATTCGAAACGCATATCGTTGGGAATGAATTGTTGAAGCGATTTAATACCATTTTTGACTTTCAAAACCATCTCGTCTATATGAAGCCAAATTCACTAATGAAATTGCCGTATAAGGACGCGTCGTAGATATGCCTGCTACTAGTAGTCCCGATGCGCTATTATTTCTTTGTTCCTAGACTAAAACCTAAAGCGATTATTGTCAACATTATGAAGGCGATAGAAAAATCTACATTTTTGTAACCTGCTAAATGAAAAATTAAAAAATACAGATATTCGGTTAGATTGTAAAGAATTTGAAGATTAAAACCCAGCATTAAAACAGCAAACAATTCATAAATAATGAACAAAGTACACATAGTCTTCGGCCCACAAGGCGCCGGAAAATCTACCTACTCCAAAAAACTGTCAAAAGAAGTAAGTGGCGTCCATCTGTCAATTGATGATTGGATGTGGAAATTATTTGGTGACGACCTCCCAAAAACAATGAATCTGAAGTGGATAATGGAAAGAGTAGAACGCTGCGAAAAACAAATTTGGTCAACAGCAGAACAAATAGTCAGTTGTGGCGGAGCAGTCATCCTAGATCTCGGTTTTACAAAATTGGCCAAACGAAAATTGTTCGAAAAGCTAGCAAAAGATCATAATTTCCCTTCTCAATTGCACTACATCCATGCACCGCACGCTATAAGAAAACAACGGGTATTAGATAGAAATAAAGAAAAGGGAGATACCTTTTCCTTTGAAGTCACCCCCGGAATGTTTGATTTTATGGAAACCCAGTTTCATAGTCCAACAGAAGAAGAACTCAGCAAAGCTGTAGTTATTGATACGGAATAAGTCGAAGGAATCCTTTTGCTAACGCAAAACTGAAAGTAGAAAGCAAGCCTTAGGTAAATTACATCAAAGCACCTTCCACTTTCTACCAATTCCCTTTTACCTTCCAGATAAATCCACTAAAAATCGAACATGAACAGAATTTGTATTTTGATACTACTCGTACTATTGGCAATATCCTGCAAGCAGCCAATAACTGACAATGAAGAGTTAAAAAAAATCTACGCAGCAGATCAGGCGGATAGACAAACCGAAAACATAGATTGGTCTCTCGTTTTCCCTAGAGATAAACAGCGTCAAAAAAGAGTATCCGAGCTCCTGGAAGCCAATCAGGTCAATACCTCAGAAGATTATGCCAACGCAGCCATGATATTTCAACATGGAATGGATACCATCGCCTCTAGTTTGACCATCAAACTAATGCGAAAAGCAATAGCATTAGACCCCAATAGAGACAAATGGCTCCTTGCCGCCGCAATAGACAGGGATCTGACAAGAAAAAACCAACCCCAAATCTACGGCACTCAATTCCGAAAATCAGGCGAGGCCCCATGGGAACGTTATCCACTCGACTCCACCAAAGTCACCGACAAAGAACGTATAGAATACGGCGTCGAAACCCTAGCAGAACAACAAGAAAAACTAAAAGAAATGAATAAAGAAAAATTGTAGAAGGTAGAAAGTATAGAATAGCATTCCTGCGAAATGGGATTACATCTAGTACTTTCTACCAACTACCCCTTAAAACTTAACCACTTTGAAACTTTGGCTGGCTGCTGGTCCAATGATCTCAAAAATTAGTATTCCAGAGGGCAATGATTCTAAGTCAACGGATATGGTGTGATTGCCTTTTCCAAATTGTTTTTCCTGGAAAGGCGTCGATAATTTTCTACCCCTCAAATCAGAGATTTCCAATGTAAGTGGTTTGTCGTGTTCTAAAGAAAACTCCAGTACAGCCAATTCGTTTGCCGGATTTGGGTAAATCTGTCCTAATAAAAAGGGCGAATCATCAAGCTCAGTAGACGTCCGTTCGGTGATCGTATTCACCACAACATTAGTGAGTATTGGCGCATTAAAATCAAAGAATATCGCTGCATCATTTTCAATAACCGTCCCCACAGGCAGATTGTCAACCAAATCCATCGTGAAGGAAACAAAGCCGTGACTGCCTGGCTCATTTGTCGTGCTATCTACCAGCAAAATATCATTGAAGGTAAATACCAGCGTGCGCTGATTCTGAATGCTCAAATCATAGTCATGGCTAGAGGCAACAGGTCTTAAAGTAGTGATATCCAAATTCGCTTGAATCTCATCTTTTACTACTACCGTAAACGCCGTATCCGTACCTGTATTTTGAAACCGAATGAAATAATGGAATCGATCATCCCCTGGATATACCGGCCCACTAAACGTACCCTCCGCAATCAGATTTTGCTTGTCATTCGGATCATAAGAACCCGTCACCGTTGATATCGTATGGGTAGTATTGTTGTTGAGATTGATATCGTTTGTTTGAGGATAGATAGAGGTGGCAAAAGTCAGTTGTTGCCCTAAAGTATCCGTAATCGGTACCCCCAAAGTTAGATTTATCGTCACACAATCCCCCGGAGCCAAATCGCTGAACGAGAAAGTTGCCGTATGGGTAGCTGCATCATAACTGTCTTCCGCACCATCTGCATCAAAGGTGATCAATGTTGGGTCATGCACAAACGTAAGATTGCCACTGATGGAGTCCGAGCCATAATTGCAATATGAAATCCAATGAAACATCGTAAATCCAGGACGAGCCGGTCCAAAACTGTGTTCCACACAAAGATCTTGATGTGGCAACAATTCAAGGAAAAAATCCTGTGTATAGCTTGCGCCCGGCGTACTTGCCAAAATTTCTACCGAGTTGGAGGCAGGACAGGAAAATAGATCATATAGATCGGACTCAATGACTATATCATACTTGCCAGTATCTACGGTAAATGAATAATTGCCCATGGCGTCCACGTTGTCAACATCTACAAGTTGACCGTTCTTAAATAGGGAAACCAGTCTACCCTGAGGTGGATAGGTAGCAGGATCTATCATACAATCTGGAACTTGATGATCAATAAGCACTTGCCCACTAATATGGACGATACACGTTGAATCCTGCGCGACAAAAACCGTATCGATTAGGCTACAGTTATTTGCTGCATCGTCGATGGTAATTGCGTAATAGCCTTCTACGAGGCCAGTAATAGTCTGCGTTGTTCCTCCAGTGTTCCAAAGATAATCATAGGAGTTTGCAGTGCCATTTAGCACTACCGTTGCAGTACCGTCGTCTCCCAGGCAAGTTTCGTTTTCGGAGGCCAGTTCGAGCACATCAAGCCCTCCAATAAGGAAAGAAGCATAGGCAGTACAACCGGCTGCATCTCTTACATAAACAAAATACTCCCCGTTTGCTAGCGAGTTAATACTTGAAGTTGCTGCACCTGTGCACCATTGAAAGGTGTACGGAGGACTTCCACCGGTGACAACCACTGTTGCAGCCCCATTGTCCAAAAAGCAGGTTTCATCTACGGTGACGACTTGTGCAGACAACCCAGCACAAGAAACGGGACAATTTCCTGGGCCTGGATCAGCATTTAACGTCAGCGTATATTCACCAGGTGCTAACGTAGCATTTGGGAATTGAATCTCCAGGGGGGAAGGCAGAAAACCTGTCAGTACGTCTGTTATTATGATGACATTGTAGTCTCCAGGGACATCATTTGGTGTGCCGAAAAACGTAACCGTATTTATAGAACTTGGAAAAAAAATACAATCCGGAGTGCTGCATTGAAAACTGTCTATTCCAGCAGGTAGTCCAACGATGGATGTGATCTCCATCGAAACAAGAGGTGCAGAAGTGCCATTTAAAAACAATGTGTCGGGAAAGTGTACCTGAAACGTATATTCGTAGTAACAACTATTGAACGCATCTCCCCCTATTCCTAGGGAAAGGTCAGCTCCCATAGTGGTATCCGGGCCTGGAATAAAAGTTATGTCTCCATTGATAGGTGCGTTTTGATAACCGCAGTTTATTATGGGTTGAGCAGAAAGTAAAACCAACATACCTAGTATGCTGATGATGAGTAAGCAAATTTTTTTCATTAAAATAAGTTTTAATTGACCAATAAATATTAGGCCGACTTTCTTGAATTGGAAGTCGATTACTAAATGAAATTAAAACTCGATCAGTGCTCGCGAGTTTGTAGGACTGGTTTTAAAGCGGTTGATTTTTTACTAAAGGGAACAACTAGAAATAGTGCTAGGAACAACTAAGCTCAGTAAAAGGAACAACTAGTAAGTGATAGTGATAGGGGGAAATTACAACAATCCATTAACAGATGCAAGGTGTAATATATAATTTTAGTTTATTTGACATTGTGCTGACATACCTTGGCTTTTCATGAAATAAGGTTTGTTGCGCAGTGCGAAAGCGCAGGGATTGGAATGTTCATGGAAAGCTATTTTTTATCTAAATTTGTAGCACAAAACAGAAAAGCACCAAATGACAAAAATTGAACCGATCATAGGCGTTAAAAATGTTGCCAAAAGTTCTTTATGGTACCAGACAGTGCTTGAGCTAAAAAGCAATCACGGTGGAGATGCCTTTGAGATGTTAACCAATGAAAAAGGAGCGACTGTTTTATGCCTGCATCTCTGGGGAGAACATGAGCACCCTACCCTAAGCGAACCGAAAAAAGACAATGGCAATGGCCTCATCCTCTACTTTAGAGTAAATGACCTCGAACCAATTTGGAAAAATGCCATTCAACATAAAGTAACTATCGAATTCGAACCAAGACTAAACGAGAATTCCCACTGCAAAGAATTTGCTTTAAGAGATTTGGATGGGTATTACCTACTAATCTCTGAATAGAGTGATATACAAAATACTTTGTTCATCTTAGAAAGTAACGTCCCTCAAATAGTACCAAGTTAAATTTAATCTAGAATGCCCAAGAACTTTTGGAAGTCAGAAGATGGATCCACCAAAACTTAGAAAGTGAACAACTAATGCTATATCGGCCGTTTCTGGTAAGTAATTAATAACCATAGAATTAATAGGCAAGATATATAATTGTTACAAATGTAAACCAAAGGAATTGAACAAAATAATCTCTATAAAATTTGGAAGATGGCCAATTTCTTGCTATAATTGGTTACCCAAAAATTGGTTGACCAATTTTACAGCAAGCTACGATAAACTAAAAATGACCAGCTAAAAAACCGCAATATCCTCCTTAGCAACATCATGATTATTAGCATTTAAAACCAAACACGAATGAATAATTTTAGACTCTTTTTATTTCTTACCATAATAATCTCTCTTACATTATTTGATTTTGCAACCGCACAAACTACGGTCACCATTGGAGCAGGAACGTCTTCTTCAAGCACAAGAGGCCCTATGCAACGAGCGGACACGGCATCTTCTACAGTCTTCTCCAGATTCGTTCACGTTTATACAGCTAGTGAGTTAGCAGCCGTTGGGATTACCAATGGAGTTGCGATCACCGACTTAAATTGGGAATTAGCTTCTTCCAATGTCATTATCGGCAGTGGCGATGCGACATTCAAAGTTTATATAAAAAATTCTACTGCAACTGCTGCGACTGCCGATAGTTGGACAAATCTAGTAGCAGGTTCGACTTTGGTCGTAGATAATGCATACAATACGACCAATAATTTTCCAGGAGCAAATGGTTGGATGCCCTTTGCGTTTTCAGCGCCTTTTACCTATACTGGGGGCGCACTGGAGATTGCGGTTGATTGGGATTGCTCTCAAGTTTCTACACCCGCTTTTTCTGGTAATGGTGCCATAAAGTGGCGTTGGGAGTCAATAGCACCGGATTTTCTAGTGGTGAAAAAAACGTCAAGTTCTTCTCCTTCTTCCAATATTACCGATCTAAAAGATGAAAGAGCAAATATACAAATTGTGTACTCTGCTGCCTTGTGTGCCTCACCAACAAGCTTACACGCTAACAATGTGACTACGACCTCAGCTGATTTAGTTTGGATACCTACTTCTGGTGCCATGTCTTATAATTGGAAAGTGGTTGCTGCTGGTGCTGGTTCAGCAGGCACAGCTGTCGATTCAGGAAATTCGACTACTGGCGCAGTTTCCACAACCAGTTTATCTGAGCTTACCGCCTATGATTTGTTTGTAGAAGCAGATTGTGGGGCAGGAAGCACGAGTGGTTTTGCAGGACCTTATAGTTTCTTAACAAAGCCACAATCAACCACTGCCGTAACCATTGGAGCAGGTTCTTCTTCATCAAGTAGCCGTGGACCATTTCAACGATCTGACACGGCATCTACTACCGTTTTTAGCCGATTTGTACATATTTACACGGCCAGTGAACTTGCTGCCGCAGGAGTTGTCCCTGGCACTGCGATAACCGAATTAAACTGGGAATTGGCGTCTTCAAATGTAATGATTGGGGCTGGAGATGCTTCATTAAAAGTATACATCAAAAATTCTATGGCCACTATGGCAACTGCAGATAGCTGGGCCAATCTAGTGACAGGATCGACCTTAGTTGTTGATGAACAGTACAACACTTTTAACAATTTCCCAGGAATGAATGGCTGGATGCCGTTCGCCTTTTCTTCTCCTTACGTATATACAGGAGGCGCGCTGGAAGTTGCAGTAGACTGGGATTGTTCTCAGGTAACAACACCTGCTTTTTCTGGAGACGGTTCTCTAAAATGGCGTTGGGAGTCGACAGCACCGGATTTATTGGTGGTTAAGAAAACATCGAGCTCCTCTCCTTCTTCCAACATCACCGATCTCAAGGATGAACGTGCCAACATTCAGTTTGTTTTTGAGACACCAGAATGTGCTGCGCCTTACGCTTTGACCACTACGAATGTGATGACGACTTCGGCTGACTTTAGCTGGAGTGACAGTACAAGTGCGGATGGGTATGATTGGATCGTAGTCCTTGCAGGAGCAGGGCCTATGGGTACGGCTGTTGACATGGGAACAACCACGAATATGATGGTTTCCACTAGTAGTTTAGCAGCTGCTACTTCGTATGACTTATTTGTAGAAGCCGATTGTGGGGTGTTTGGAACTAGTGGATTTTCTGATCCTCGTTCATTTACAACACTTTGTGCTGCTACACCTCCTACAATGATTACCACTGATGTGACCAATGTTTTATGCAATGGAGAAAGCAGTGGTGCAATTGATATGACAGTAACCGCGGGAGTGCCAAGCTACACCTTCAACTGGAGCAACGCAGCCACCACAGAAGACTTAACGGGTTTGGCGGCTGGTCTTTATACGGTGGAAATAACGGATGGTAATGGATGTCCTTATACCGATAGTGTAACGGTAATGGAGCCCGCGATGGCACTGACGACTATGGTTACAACAATGCCAGATACGGCGAACTTAGGTCTAGGGGCTGTTTCAGTTGTCGCATCTGGTGGTACACCACCGTATGCTTATACTTGGGACGGGGTGGCCGGATCTTCAGATTCTACTGGTTTGGAAACGGGTACATATTTGTTGGAGGTGACCGATGCAAATGGTTGTACAGAAAGTGTTGGTGTTTTGGTGGACAATATTTTGAGCAGCGTGCCTACCATTGATCAATTGACGAGCCTGTCTATTGCGCCAAATCCTACAGCGGGTAGGGTGCAAATACAGATGACCTTTTCTAAAACTTCAGAGGTCGGTATTTCTGTCTACTCTGTGCATGGCGAATTGTTGGAAGACGTGCTGCAAGAAAACACCAATCTGCTTGACCGACAGCTTGATTTATCAGGTTATGCTCCAGGCATGTATTTTATTCAATTTAAGGTTGACCATCAAGTTTTAACAAAAAAAATAGTTCTTCAACGGTAGTAGTTGCGCTCTAACAAAACGGTGAAGCATCAGTCAGAAGTAAGAAGAAAATTGTTTAAGCGACTAACAAGTTCATAGAAAAACTTAACCAGTAAAATTGATTATGTCTACTTATAAATTATTACTTATTCTAGCATTATTATTTATGAATGGGATAAGTTATGCCCAAGTGGTGACTAACTTAACTGAATTAAACAATGCGATTAGCGCTGCTTCTCCTGGAACGACCATCACACTAGAAAATGGAACCTGGAACAATACCTTTATTGATATCAATAAAAATGGGACATCAGCGGCCCCAATTACCATAACTGCCCAAACTCCAGGAAATGTAATAATGACTGGCAACTCGAGGGTGCTCATGGAAGGTTCATATTTAACCGTTTCGGGATTGGTTTTTGAGAGTCCGGCAAACTTGGTAGTCAGCGGAACTAAAATAGAACCTGTATTTGAATTAGATGAATGCGATTACTGTAAGGTCATCAACAACAAAATTGACAATTATAATGGTACAGAAGTTCAAAAAATATTGACCTTTAAATGGATTTTGAATGATGGGCAATATAATGAGATTGCCTATAATTCCTTTATTGGAAAATATGGAATAGGGAGTATTATTAATGATAATAGAAATACATCTACGGCTGATTATTTAAAAATTCATCATAATTATTTTGCAGATAGAACGCCTATTAATGGTTTAAATGAGGATAATGATCAGGATGCAATTAGGATAGGCAATAGTGGAACCTCGCTAGACGATTCTTTTACAGAAGTGTATGACAACTATTTTTACAATTTTTTTGGAGAAATAGAGATCATTTCAAATAAATCTGGAGAAAACAAATACTACAATAACACCTTTAGAGATTATTCCGGATGTTTAACCCTTCGGCATGGTGATAACTGTGCAGTTTATGGGAATTACTTTTTTGCTGAAAACAATTTATTTTCAGCGGGTGTCCGCGTTATTGGAGAAGGTCATAAAGTCTACAACAACTATATAGAAGGCATAAATTCTACCAAGCCAGATGGTTCTACTTCCAATGCTACGGGAGGTATTAATGTATCAAATGGACGCCCCAATAGTGCGCTTAATGGATATTACCAAGTCAAAAACGCTGAAATAATCAATAACACGTTTGTCAACTGTGATTATGGATTAAGAATCGGTACTAAGGTAAGCAGCGATCTAAGCATAGCACCAGAAAATTTAACCCTGGCGAATAATATCATGTACAATACCAGTGTGAATCCCTTTCAAACCATTACCACTCCATCAGGAACCTATATAGATCAAGGAAACATTACAAATTTAGTCAATTCGGCGTTGGTCGATGATGGCAATTTCTACCGGCTTGCAAGTGGAAGCGCCCCAATTGATGCTAGTACAGGTACCTATTCTTATTTAACTCAGGATGTATTGGGAGGGACAAGAAATATCCCCTTTGATGCAGGCGCAGAAGAATTTGGAGCAAATGGTACTAATTTACCATATACCGCAACAGATGTTGGTTTAAATATTGGCTTTGGTGCAGTTACCGTATCAGGACCAACAATAACTGTATTACCGAACACGATTACCTTCGATAAAAATGCTGGGTCACTAACCTTTGAAGTGATTTCGAATGTTAGCTGGGAACTTACCGAAAATTTATCCTGGTTAAGTGTTGATGTAACTTCAGGAGTTTCAGGGACAACAATAATCACAGCGACCGTCACCGAAAACACTACGGGAACAAACAGAACAGGAACTATTTCTATTGATGAAGTACCCGGAGGAAGTAACTTAATCTCTACAGTACCAGTTGAACAATTAGCCATCTTTCAACCTCTTGAAATTCCAATTGTTGCGACTACAAGTCTTGGTACGCAAATGATACCTACTGTAGCGGAAATAAATGCCTATAACGATGACCTTACCAATTATTGGACTGGAAACCCGGATACTGAAGCAGAGGTATCAATAACGTTCGATCTCGCCTGTATCCACGAATTGACTGAAATTGGAATCCACTTTTGGAAAGCCGACGAAAGAACCACTACGTTTTCAATTGCCGTAGCTAATCTTGCTTCAGGACCTTTTACGACAGTTATTAACGGGGCAACCAGTGCCGCATCCGGCGCAACGGTAAATACGGAACAACTTTTTGATTTATCCGGTACACAAGCTCGTTACGTAAAGTTCATTGGCTTAGGCAATAGCTCCGCAACAAATTGGACAAGTATAGCCAACGTAAACATATACGGCAATCTCAGTTGCGAAACCATGACTAGTATTTTCGATAATCCACAAATTGACAATGGGGTAAGTATTTTCCCAATTCCAGTAACCGATGGAATAGTAAATATTTCCTCTGCCTCCCGGAAAATAGAGACTATTGAGATATATAATGTTACAGGCCAGAAAGTACTAACCACCAATGGAAATGCCGCTTATTCAACTCAACTAGATCTTACCCGACTCCACCCAGGCGTGTATTTTATGAAATTGAAAAATTTAGGTATCGCAAAATTTATTGTAAAGTAAAAGATTGTTTCTTTTCTGCGCAGTTCAGCAAACTGTTGTGAAAGCCAGCCCAGTCCAAGTCAGCTCTAAATCGCGATGGCCTTTTGTAGGTAGCAAGAATTTAGCATCAACAAAATCAACCTAGTAGCTAAGTAAAGATCTTCTAGTCACTTTAAGTGCTTATAATTGACTAGCACCAATTCACTTTTGTAGCAGAGCAATCTGCCACACGACCTATCTAACTGATTTACAGATATTTAATTTGATAAATTTGTGTTTCTTTTGAAATGTTTGTGGGATTGATTATGTTGCGGGTAGCAACAAGTTGCCTGGCAATTGATATTTTAATCCCAACTTGACATTCCGTACAATTTTACGTACATTTAGATGTACAAACAAAAAGTCATGAAAGCAATATCCATAACCTCGTTAAGAGCGAAAATGAAGCATTATTTTGATTCCGTTAGTAAATCTATGGAAGTAATCATTGTCCCTCGGAACAATGATGAGGATGATGCAATAGTAATAATGTCAATCAAGGAATACAACGCTCTGAAAGAAACGGAATACTTAATGTCTACAAGTAAAAATCGAAAACGGTTGGAAGAGTCACTAAATCAATTGAAAACAGGGGAAACAGTTTCGTATACACTAGAGGATTGAAAATGACAATTGAGTTTACAAAAAATGGTTGGGAAGATTTTGAATTCTGGATCGAAACAGATCAGGAAATAGTCAAAAAAATTAAGGAATTAATAAGGTCGATTAAGGAAAATCCGTTTAAAGGACTAGGGAAGCCTGAACCATTGAAACATGGATTGAAAGGATTTTGGTCAAGACGAATTACAAAAGAACACCGACTTGTCTATAAAGTTTCTGGGAAAAAAAACGTAGACCAAAAGTGCTCAATTATACAATGCCGATTTCATTACGACGACTAATAGACTAATAGACCAATAAGAAGAAAAGCAGACAATCGAGTAGACGGCCTCCCCAGCTAAACTGAGGAGGTGCGCCTCTCACACCACCGGACGTACGGGCCACGTATCCGGCGGTTCATTAACGATGCTTCCATTTATTGTAGTAATCTAGCCAAACCACATAACCCCGATGTTTAAGACGGTCTAGCGTGATCGTTGTCCCCATTATGGGAGACTGAGCCACACGCCAACCGCCTAACCTTGTCATGCTCCATGCAAAAGCCATTTCATGGTCTACGCCTAACCGAATGAGAGAACGTCTCTTCTTGTTAGGTTTCTTCCAATCGTGCCAAATGCAGTAGCGTAAACGGTTTCTCAGCCATTCTTCCAGCTTTTTAAGTTTGCTGTGAATAGATGCGGATCGCCGCCCGGCATGTTTAAAGTAATTGATCCAACCACGTAACGTCCAGTTGGTCCGTTGAATACGCTCATCAAACGTAGCAGGTTTAGTCTTTCTGGTGATCCGTTTAAGCTTTGCTTTCAACAGTTTCCATTTGGACGGTGCTACTACGAATTGATATTTGCCTTTCTCACCTTTGCGATACGTAGGTACAAAACCGTAACCTAGTAATACAAATTTGGTTGGACGACGTATTCCACTTTTCTCTCGGTTTATGGGCAACAACAGTTTGTCTCTAAGAAATTTAAAGATGCTATTCCCCACTCGCTTTGCGGAGGTTTTACTTCGCACATAGATACTAAAATCATCGGCATAACGGATGTAGCGATGCCCGCGTTTTTCCAGTTCTTTATCCAGCTCGTTGAGCAAGATATTGGACAGGAGTGGACTTAGTGGAGAGCCTTGCGGCACTCCTTTTCTGCGCTTCACGAGTTTACCGTTGATTTGTATCGGTGCTCTAAGAAAACTTCGGATGAGTCTCATCGTTTTGTGGCAATTTACCTTCTTGTAGATCAACTCTAATAACAGATTGTGGTCGACCTCATCGAAAAACGATTTGAGATCGATATCCACAATATCCTGATATCCTTCGTTGATGTTTTTCAGGCTTTGCTTCAGCGCTTGATGCGCATTCCGAAGTGGGCGAAAACCATAACTGTGCCGTTGGAAGTCAGCCTCAAATACGGGTTGGA
>CALLWB010000120.1 GCA_938016265.1 uncultured Saprospiraceae bacterium | reverse complement strand
TCCTCCATTATCCCATAGATAGGTATATCCTGGGGTTCCTCCTCCTGCTGTTACTGTCGCGACACCTGTACTTTCTCCAAAGCATTGCACTGGAAGGTCCAAGGTTGTTGTTGCTGTCAGTACTACTGGTTCTGTTATCGTAACACTTGCTGTAGCTGTACAATTATTTGAATCGGTTACTGTAATTGAATGTGGGCCTGCTCCAAGGTTGGTTGCGGTAGGTGTAGCAATTCCATTGTCCCAAGCAAAAACATAACCTGGGGTTCCTCCACTAACACTCGCAGTAACACTTCCATCAGATAGACCATTACAGCTTATTTGATTATTTATACTTAACGCAACAAGAAGAGCAGGTGGTTCACTTATTGAAATAGAAGCTGTTTGTGTACAGTTATTTGAATCTGTAACCGTTACAAAATGTATTGTAGCATTTAAGTTTGTTGCTGTAGGTGTCATTTCTCCATTATCCCATTCATAGGTAAATCCGGGGAATCCGCCACTGCCAGCAGCGGTAGCACTACCATTGGCTCCTCCATTACAACTAACATTGTTCACTAAGGTTGTTGTTGCCGTGATGGCGGGAGGACCGGTAATTGTAACAGACGTATTGGCAGTACAGCCATTTAGGTCTGTAACGCTTATTGTATGTACCCCTACTGGTAAATTGTTCGGGTTGGTAGCAGTTGATCCTGTACTCCATAGATAAGAATAAGGGAGCGTGCCACCTGTTGTAATAGAAATTGCAAGGCCATTACTTTCCCCATTACAGGAAACTGGTGTATTTTCTTGTGCGACCACATTTAGCTCTAAGAGTTCTAGAACATCAATTGAAGTAGTTGCAGAACATCCTGCAGCATCGGTAACGGTTACAATATGTAGGCCTCCAATTAGGTTCGAAACCGAGGCAATAGTTTCTCCATTATCCCATATGTATGTATAGCCAGGTGTTCCTCCAGAGCCGGTAACTGTTGCAATACCAGTACTTTCGCCGAAGCAAAGCACAGGGCTATCTAAAGTTGTGGTCCCTCCAAGGGCAGGAGGTTCTGTAATATTAACTGAAGAAGTTGCAGTACAACTATTAGCATCAGTTACTGTGACGTTGTGCATACCTCCAGTTAATGCGGTCGCAATAGCAGTAGTTTCTCCATTGTCCCATTCGAAACTATATCCTGGTGTACCATTACTAGCTGATGCGGTAGCACTACCATCGCTGAATCCGTTACAGCTTGTTTGGCTATTCATCATAACAGAAACTACAATTGCAGCTGGTTCTCCAATCATGGTACTAGAGGTAGCTTGACACCCATTTCCATCTGTGACTGTAACTATATAGTTGCCAGCAGATTGCCCAGTGATTGAAGAAGTTACTTGACCACCGGGACTCCAAAGGTAGGTGTAAGGTAGTACCCCACCTACTGCAACTGCATTTGCTGTACCATTGCCTCCTCCGAAGCAAGTAACGTTTGAAGAAGAAGCTGAAGCTGTCGGAGCTGCAAAACTAGTCCCGGAGAAAGTTGTAGAGCAGGAGTTGCCATCTGAAACAACAATTGTAAATGTAGAATTGTATGGGTGACCTGAGATGGAATAGGTTCCATTATTATTTACCATTCCGCCAGGACCATCACCTGCTACAGTAAATTGTTCACCCATTGTTAAAGCTGGCAAACCACCAGATATCGTAAATGTAATATCAACGGAACCTGCAGCATTACAAGTCTGAGTAAATGGAGCTGTTATTTCATCTAGAAAAACAACTGAAACGGCTCCTCCTAGATTTACGTCTGAGCATTCAAAAAACCCATCAGATTCTGTGTCAACTGCTACTATCGGTAACCCTACACCAACTTCACCATCATTGTCAAAACTATATATTGAGGTAAAATAGTAGGTTGTATTCGTAGACATACCTAAAGTTGCTAAGATAGTAGGGGAATTCGTAACTATAGCTGGAAGATCAGGACCACCAGGTACTAGGGGAATCGGGTTGAAAATATTCACCAGATTAGGATCAAGTATCGGGTTTTCATTAGTAGGCGGATTGGTATAAATGCCGTAAATGACACCATTGAATAGATCACCATCTCCATTTGGTATCTGATCAAGAGCCCCCCCATCTTCATTGCTACCTCCATAGTCACCATTAGTAAGCATTGTGAAATCATCTCCGAAACAAATGGTTGTTCCAGTAGGAGTTGAAAATGTACCTGCATCTGCCGCACATGCACACGCGTAAAAATCAAAACTAAAAAAATCAGGCAAGTCACAAGTGTTTGCTCCCAAACCGTCATTAACAATAGAAAAAGTATGTGTTCCGTCTTCTGTTGCTGTAAAATTTATTGGTGTGCCTGTCCCTGTTACAAGACCGCTGGGCGTAGTAACTGACCAAGAGTAGTCTGCCCCTGCATTTATTGAGGGGAATCCACCAAGAAGATCAATTGTTGCATCACAGTTTGTGACTGCCCCACTAAATGTTAATGGGGGATTCATATATAAAGTATAACCGGGCGCTAAGCCAGTACAATTGGGATCGTAAATTCCTCCCAAAACAGGATCAATATCAATTACAAGAGGAGCCAAATATATAGTTGCTCCAGGAACAAAAAAATTGGAAGTAATGGAAGTACCTGATAAAAAGCCGCCCATCCCATCACCCAGGATACCCCACCAATTGGGGTCTGAACCATTTAGTGGATCTTGATCTGCAGGCAGGGTAAAAGAAGGTGTAACGCCTAAAACATTGTTAGGATCATCAAAAACCCATACTCCCCAAACGATATCAGGATATTGAGCAGATGTAATTTCATTAGTGACAGAAAGAGTAATAGGAATATCTTCAAAACAAACAGAAATATTTGTAGGTGCAACAATGTCACCACCAAAAAGTGGGCATGTAATTGTATAGGGATGAGCATAAGTACAGACTGCGGTAATATCCTCAGTAGCACATGATATCTGGTCTCCTGAAATTTCAAAGCATAATTCATAGGTGGCCCCCATGGTTGCATTGTACACTCCCCATCCATCTGAGGTAACATTTACTAAAGGGAGAGAAGTACCACAAGCACCACTTTGATATGCATCAATTGTGGTAATTGTATTCGGATTAGCAATACAGCCAGCTGAATTTGGGCCTGTGAAATATGCTGTTCCTGAAAAGGCAAAAAATGCTTCTGCACTAGTGTGGGTGTACTGGTAACAAAACTCATAGGTTGTTCCATCTCCAGCTGGGATCATCTGAGCAGTTAGGTCGAAACAACCTGGAGCATTTTGATTCAATCCAGCAGCGTCAAGCGCCGCAACAGCACTTGGTTGATCAGGTAGCGCCAGACCGTCACAAGTAGCCCCACTCAAGCATGGACATGGAGAAGTTGGTGCAGCTACAATTGCGCAATTTGTTGACCCTGCCCCTCCAGTTTGATTGGCGGAGATATTAGTTGGCAAATTTGAATAATTAGTAATTAGTAAAATATAGACTTCGCCTGTTTGCCCATTAGGTAAGGTTACCACTTCAGTGGCCTGAGGATCGAAACTACAACCGATTGCATTTCCTCCATAGCAACTAGTGAATATATCGCAAGGAACGCCATTAGGGCATGGACCTTCAGACAATAATCCAGGACAAACTGAAGAAGGAGAAGTAAGTGACCCGCAAGATCCTACTGCTGTTGTAAGGTCTGCAAATGGCCCCCATAGAATAAAGTCAATATCTTCATTCCCAGAGTTGGTAAGTGTGATTTCAATCATACCGGGTTGGTCGATTTCCAAGTAATACCATGCGGGATTAGGGTTATCAATCAAACATCCATAGTCATTTCCGGGGTCGATGGCGCTTGCTTGAGGGCCGAAACCGGCTCCAGGATTTGCTGCATCAAAATTGGCAGGGAAAGTTACTCCTGAATTTGAGCAAAAAGCTTGTATCTGGGCACAGGATGTTCCTTGACCAGATGCAAAATGAGCCATAATCAAGCAAATTGCAGTAAATAGCAAGTTTATTTTTTTCATAATCTTAGGCGTATGGGAATAATGGGCGGAGAAGAATATAGTTTAATTGTTCAGAAAGGCTAGTTTCAATTTGGCGTTTTCCAATGCAGATTCTGCTTTCAAAAGCGATCTATCAGTATTAGTAAGCCCACTGTCTTTTAGTTTGTCAATTAATGCTTCCGTTGTTTTTATATACTCATGCAGATAGTTTACATCAGATAGAAGTGGAGAAACTGATGTATTATTATTGAGAGAAGAACTTTTATTGGCGACCTTTTTAGCTTGGAGGTTTTCAATAGTTTTTGGTTGTACAGTCAAACTAGCTTTTTGAAGGGGATTGAAGTTTGGTGTTTCACCCGAAAAAGATTTAGGCTGTATTTTACTATTCTGGGTCAACATTAATTTTTTGGAACTAGGATCAATTTTACTTTGAGCAAGCAAAAAACCAAAAGAGTAGAAAAAACAAATTATAAAAAGTAAAAACAATTTCATCCGAGCAATTTTTTAGTCGTAAATGTTAATAAATGGGATGCATTAGATATAGTCTGACAATTTACGAAAGTTAATTTAAAAGTCTATAAATCTTTATATGCAATTAGCTAGTCTATATAAAAAACAGAATATAAAATGAAATTGAGACCTAGATATGCATAATAATCTCTTTACTAACCGAAATTAGCAAAGTTTCTGCACAGCACAAAGGATAAGTTATCCCTAATGGAACGTTAATGAAATGTTAAACGCTGCTTATTCAGGAGAAGAAGGTGAGTGATATAAATGTAGTTTCCCAAATTTAAGAAAATTGCATCCGCTATTGTAGAGAAGCTAAATCCTTGATGAATCCGTTGGTTCCTTTTGCTTTCAAGATATTATTATGATAGTTTTCAGCGATATATTTTGAGTTAAAATTCCCGATAATGACACGATAGGCCAGCTTATTATTTAGTTTAGTAATATGGACCAAAACACTTTCAGTATACAAATTTTCAAGTTTTGCGACCTCTTGTAAAACATTTGCATAATCCTGAAAAACTCCGACTTGGATTCCGAAGCCAATGGAAGGGTGTCGTTTTACAGAGAATTCGAATAACCCTTCCCCAGCATTTACAGCAGGAGTAGTATGATTCTCATTTGTGGGAATTATAACTTCCTCAGCGTTACTTGAAGTGGGGGGTAAATTGGATGTGGTGTGATTTTCAGAACTGGTAATAGATGTTGGTGGTGATTCAGAATATATTGGACTATTTGTAGTTGTTGATGTAGTTGTATTGCTGTTTGTTGGAGGGGTTGCTGTATTCCCTTGGGAGGATGTTGTTGACTCCTCATAGACTGGTGATGTTGGTGTAGAGGGAGTGACTGGGATTACAATTTTGTTATAACTGCGATTATGAGTTTCCAAGATACTTAATAATCTTGTCCCTCCTAAGGATTCTTCGTGACGAGCTACAATTTCTCCTTTCGAATTAAAGATCATAATGGTTGGAAGCACCTTAATCTGATATTTTTGCTTCCAAACAAACCCATCAAAATCATCAACATTAATTTTAACGGGTACATAATTCTTTTCCATGTAGTCGACAACTCTTTCATCCCTAAAAGTAGTTTCATCCATCATTTTGCACATATAACAATAGTTTGCGACAAAGTCAACAAAGTATAGTTTCCCTTCATTCATTGCTTTTTCTTTTGCGCTGGTAAGGCTTCCTTGATGGAACTTTACACTCTTAGAAGATTCAGCAAACAGAATTAAAGGGAATAGAAATAAAACAAAGATTATGGATCTCATTTGATCTAATATTTAGAAGATTAATCAGTAATAATAAGGCTAAATTTATAGAATGTCAAAATTTCAACCAGGTATATGAATAAAAAACGCCCTCACATTAAAATGTGAGGGCGTTAATATTAACTTGTATTTAAGCAATATCTTATCTTAATCCAAGAGCTCTAAGAGTCTCAATATCAAGTTGACCGATAGGTAAACCATTATCTTTTTGGAATTTAGTCAAAGCCGCTTTAGTTCTAGAACCAAGAATGTTATCCGACGCACCTGGATCATATCCACGCGTACGAAGAGCTTCTTGTACTTGGCGAACAGTAGCAGAAGTTACTTGTGAAGGGCAAAGAATTTCTCTCCATTCAGAGAATCCACCTTGTCTAACAAGTCTTCTTGAAGTTACAGTTCTGTACTCAGCAGGAATTTCAATTGTTCTTGTAGTAGCTGCAGATTTTACAACTCTCTTAGTAATTGTTTTGTATTCCGCAGCGATATCCGTTGATCTAGTAGTAGCAGGAGAAGAAACAACTCTTCTTGTTACTGTTTTGTATTCAGCAGGAATCTCAATTGTTCTAGAAGAAGCAGGAGTAACTAATTTACGCATAGTACGAGTTCCGTATTTTGCTGGGATAGTTTCCTCTCTAGTAGAAGCAGGTTCAACAACTCTCTTAGAAGTACGAGTTCCATATTTTGCTGGGATATCGATTGTTCTAGTAGTAGCTGGCTCAACCATTCTTTTTACTGTACGAGTTCCATATTTTGCTGGAATGTCAACTGAAGTTGTAGTAGCAGGCTGAACAACTCTTTTTACTGTGCGAGTTCCATATTTTGCTGGAATCTCAGATGAAGTTGTAGTAGCAGGAGTAGCAACTCTTTTTACTGTACGAGTTCCATATTTTGCTGGAATTTCGATAGTTCTTGTAGTAGCAGGTTCAACAACTCTTTTTACTGTGCGAGTTCCATATTTTGCTGGAATATCGATTGTTATAGTGGTAGCAGGTTCAACAACTCTTTTTACTGTACGAGTTCCATATTTTGCTGGAATGTCAACTGAAGTTGTAGTAGCAGGAGTAGCAACTCTTTTTACTGTGCGAGTTCCATATTTTGCTGGAATTTCAACTGAAGTTGTAGTAGCTGGCTGAGCAACTCTTTTTACTGTACGAGTTCCATATTTTGCTGGAATTTCGATAGTTCTTGTAGAAGCAGGTACTTTAACTACTCTTCGAGTTACAGTTTTGTACTCTTCTGGAATAGAACGCTCTGTAGTAGTAGCAGGAGTTACAAGAACTCTTTTTGTAATTGTACTGTACTTAGCAGGAATTTCAATTGATCTAGAAGATGCAGGCTCAACTAGTCTACGCATTGTACGAGTAGCGTATTTTGCAGGAATATCAACAGTTCTGTAGCATCCGCCATCAGAAGCAGTAGATCCACCACTACAAGGAAGAGGTACTTGTCTAGTAATTGTTTGATTTTGAGCAGGAACCTCAACTAAACACCAAACTAAACAATCATCAGGATTAGCAGACAAACAGTTTTTGTCAGCTCTTCTTTTCTGCCACTTAGTAGTTGCAGGAGAAACTTCTCTAGTTTCAGAAACAGTCTCATAACGAGTTGGGATAGCTTCAATTCTTTGAGAAGCAGGCTCAACTTCGTACTGCTCAGAAACAGTCTCATACTTCGCAGGAATCACCTCTAAACGAGAAGATGCAGGCTCAGTTTCAACTTGTTCAGTAACTGTTTCATATTTTGCAGGAACAGCAACAAGTGTAGAAGAAGCATCTTTTGCAAGAACTTGCTCAGATACAGTTTCATACTGTGCAGGAATCACTTCCAAACGAGTTGATGCTGGCTCGATTTCATATTGCTCAGTAGAAGTTTCGTACTTAGCTGGAATAACAGATAACCGGCTAGAAGCAGGCTCAATTTCGTATTGCTCAGTAGAAGTTTCAAATCTTGCAGGGACAACAGACAAACGAGTTGATGCTGGTTCGATTTCATACTGTTCAGTAGAAGTCTCGTATTTAGCAGGAATTACTTCCAAACGAGTTGAAGCTGGTTCGATTTCATACTGCTCCGTAGAAGTCTCATACTTTGCAGGAATTACTTCCAAACGAGTTGATGCTGGTTCGATTTCATACTGCTCCGTAGAAGTCTCATATCTTGCAGGAACTGCAGTAAGACGACTAGAAGCTGGTTCGATTTCGTACTGCTCTGTAGAAGTTTCATACTTTGCAGGGACAACAGACAAACGAGTTGTTGCTGGTTCGATTTCATACTGCTCCGTAGAAGTCTCATACTTTGCAGGAATTACTTCCAAACGAGTTGATGCTGGTTCGATTTCATACTGCTCTGAAACAGTTTCATACTTCGCAGGAATTGCAATTAACCGACTAGAAGCTGGTTCAATTTCATACTGCTCTGAAACAGTTTCATACTTCGCAGGAATTATCTCCAAGCGAGAAGATGCAGCTTTTACTTCAACTTGTTCTGAGGTAGTTTCATATTGTGCTGGAACAGCAACTAATCTACTACTACCATCTTTTGCAAGAACTTGCTCAGATACAGTTTCGTACTGTGCAGGTACAACTTCTGTTCTTACTGAAGCTTCTTTTACAAGAACTTGCTCAGACAGTGTCTCATACTCATCAGCAATCATACATTTTGCGTAACACTTACCAGGTTCCGCATTCGGCGGATAGTCTCCTGGTTGGGCGGTGGTCGTAAGAACAAAGGAAAATACTAACGCCACCAAGAGTAATAAATTGACTCTTTTCATAATGGTAAAATATTAAGTTTTAATTAAACAAATTAATTAGATTAAGGAATTATTTTTCGAATTTTAAAAGTTTTGCAAAGGTAATTACTTTTTAGAAAAACAAGAATTTTTGTGCCAAAAAATAATTTCCACAAAGATAGAAAAATACATTTTGTTAACAAAATTTTAACACTTTTAATTCAAGTTTCTTTGGGGTAGCAAACATAATATTTAGTTACTGTGCTCGGTCCAATACCATTACCTGACTTTTCTGACAATGGCGAAACAATATTACTCTTTGAAAGAATCTCAATTTCTTTGGTCTTGCTATAATTTTTGTTTGATTCAAAGCCACTTAACACAAAAAAATCAATCGGTAAATTCTTCTTTCCAAAGAAATTGATGACTTTGAGACGAATCTTTTCTACATAGTCACTATTATATTGGATATTATTCATTTCTATCTTAAACAATCTTCGATTGATTAAACAGGTTGCGAGATAAGACAATGTAAAGTCGCTATGATCTTTGAATTCCTTCAAAGCTGAAACAATATCACAATCGTCCAACAAAACAAAATTATTCAAAATCACGTTTACATCCTTTGCATTTTCTAAATTAGAATATAGAAAGAACTCTAAACCTTTGGAGACTTTTAAAAGACAACCTTCTTTAGCAAGCTGTTTCGCTCTTCCCATTACTTTAATTAGCATCTGTTCTGAGCTAATTACAGTTTTGTGCAAATATACTTGCCAGTACATTATCCTTCTCGCTACGAGAAATTTTTCAATAGAATACAACCCCTTTTCTTCAACAACCAAATCCCCATTGTAGACGTTCAACATTTTTATAATGCGGTCGTATCCAATGACCCCCTCAGAAACTCCCGTAAAAAAGCTATCTCTGTTGAGGTAATCCATTCTATCCATGTCTAGTTGGCCAGAGACTAATTGGTTAAGAAATTTCTTAGGATATTGGTTTTTAAAAATCTCGATGGCAGTTGATAGTCTATTGTTGTATTTCTTGTTAAGTCGATTCATTAACATTAGGGAAATTTCCTCATGATGAATATCGATTAGCACATTTTCCAAAGCATGGGAAAAAGGGCCATGACCGATATCATGCAACAATATGGCAATAGTTACAGATTCTGCCTCTTTTTCTGTTATTTCAACCCCCTTTGATTGCAATACTTTTATTGCTTCGGTCATCAAATGCATTGCTCCTAGAGCATGGTGAAACCTTGTATGTAAGGCGCCAGGGTAAACAAAATGAGTTAGCCCGAGTTGTTTTATCCTTCGCAACCTCTGAAAACAGGGTTCTTCAATTAAATCAAATATGATCTCATATGGTATAGTTATAAAACCATAAACCGGATCATTGAAAATCTTTTTTTTATTCGTGGTCATCTTTTATCAAATACTATTGAACCACTTTTTATCGTTATTGGATACTTATGAAGCTTCCTTCAAACAAAAAAACGTGTTTTAAAATTAAATGGTTGGGTACTTCTCTAAATTTTCATAAAAAATGAAACATTTACCTAACTTTGACGCAAAGTAAGCGTATAAAAGTTATTAAAACATATCAATTCAATAATTTTCTTTAAACACCATATAATACACAATGGAAAAAATCACAATTCTTTGGGCAGATGACGAGATAGATTTATTAAAACCACAGGTTATGTTTTTGGAACAGAAAGGATATGATGTAATAACTGTAACCAATGGTCATGATGCTTTCGAAGAATGCACAACCAACTCTAACATTGATGTCATCTTTCTAGACGAGAGTATGCCTGGAATGACCGGTCTTGACACCCTCACAAAAATCAGAGAAGTAAACTCGAATGTGCCTGTCGTGATGATCACTAAAAATGAAGAGGAAAATTTAATGGAAGAAGCTATCGGCTCCCAAATAACCGATTATCTGATTAAACCAGTAAATCCGAACCAGATTCTTCTAACTCTAAAAAAGATCATCGACAACAAACGTCTTGTTCGAGAAAAAACTTCTTCTGACTACCAACAAGAATTCAGAAATATATTTATGCAGATAAATAGCGGACTGAATTTCGAAGAATGGGCAGATACCTATCAGAAAATAGTTTCCTGGGAATTAAAATTGGACTCCACGAATACCACGGACATGGCAGACATCCTTTCCATGCAAAAAAGTGAAGCCAATACGGAATTTTCCAAATACATCGCTAAAAACTACTTGGACTGGGTAAACAAAAGGTCAGAAGGTCCGATAATGTCCGATACCTTATTAAGAGAAAAAATATTTCCTAATATTAATAGTAAGGTTCCAACATTCATCTTATTGTTGGACAACCTTCGATACGACCAGTGGAAAACGATAGAGCCTACCCTTTCTGAACTTTTCAGATTGGAAAGTGAGGATTATTTTTACAGTATACTCCCTACCTCGACTCAATACAGCCGAAATTCTATTTTTTCTGGATTAATGCCTTCAGAAATTCAAGAATATTATCCTGAATGGTGGAAAAATGATAACGAACAAGGTGGGAAAAATCTCTTTGAGAAAAATTTGTTTGGAGAACAGGTAAAAAGAGTACTTCACAAAGAAATAAAGTTTGACTACATTAAAATAACCAATGCAGAGAACGGAAAAAACCTTGTAGACAATATTCAAAATTACCTAAATAATGACCTTACTGTTATTGTCTACAATTTTATTGATATGCTTTCTCATGCAAGGACAGAGATGGAAGTCTTAAAAGAACTTGCTTCTGATGAAACTGCTTATCGTTCTTTAACCAAAAGTTGGTTTGAAAACTCTTTCCTTTGGACTGCTCTGCAAATTATTGCTGAGAAAAAAATTCAATTGTTTATTACCACAGATCATGGCACTATAAGGGTAAAACAACCAACTAAAGTTATTGGTGATAGAGAAACCACTACCAACTTAAGATACAAAGTGGGTAAAAATTTACAATATGATAGGAAAGACGTTTTGGATGTAAGAGACCCTAAGCAAGCTCTATTACCTCGTCCAAATGTTAGTTCTACCTTTATTTTCGCAAAGGAGGATAAGTTTTTCCTATACCCTAACAACTATAACCACTACAACAATTATTATAAAAACACTTTTCAACATGGGGGAATTTCTTTAGAAGAAATGATAGTCCCTATTGTCGAAATGACAAGTAAGGCATAATAATTGGTAGTCATTTTTAGCCCATAAATAGTCTACTATATATTGTTATTTAATACTTTTGTGACCTCTTAATACCACTTAACAGAATCTATATCAAAATTTGTTTTATGAATAGGTACCTTTGGTTTGTATTTTTTGTACTTCTAGCACTACCTCATTGGGTTTCCGCTCAAACTGATGTTGGACTGAAAGCATATTACTCTTTCGATAATTGCGATGCAACTGACGAAACTAGCGGTGGATCCGATGGTACTATTTTCAGTAAGGTTGCCGGCTGGAATTGTCAGTGTGGTGTAAGTGGGAACGCACTCGAATTTGACGGGGATTCTACTTATGTTGTCTTTTTCGGATTAGTTAACACCTATTTCACAGATGATGACTTTACTTTAAGTTTCTACTACAAACCTACTGGCAATGGATTTCAGACCAGTTTGGTCTCTAAAAGGGAAGCCTGTGATCAATACGACTACCTGGATGTTAGAACTCAATCATCGCAAACCAGAATTGCGGCAGAACTGAATGAGGATGATGACAATAAAGTCAAATCTGTAGTGCAAAAAAACAGCCTTAGCTGCTGGCAGCATGTTACTGTAACAAGAATCAATAAAACAGTAAGACACTACATCAATGGCCAATTAGAAGATCAACAATCCACAACCAATCTCGTGGATATTCAGAATAATGCCGTATTTGCCATCTCCAACAGCCCTTGCATTGGACAAGATGGAACTAGCAGATTTAAAGGTTTATTTGATGAACTTCGTGTTTACAACCGGGGGTTAATTCCTGATGAAGTGGAAGAACTATACCTCGGCCCTGACCAAATCGGGAATCGGGATACTATAATTTTCCTAGGAAATTCTGTTGAAGCATTCGTTACCAATACTTGCGCTTCTGAATTTGAATGGTCTCCTACTGATGGTGTAAGTGACCCCTTAATTTCCAATCCTATAATAACGCCAGACTCTAGCATGGTCTACTCCATCCAATTTACAGATTCACTAGGTTGTGTTTCTATGGACACTTTGAATATTAGAGTAATTGACCCCGCCACACTGGACTGTGATCAGATTTTTCTGCCTTCCGCATTTACTCCAAATGAAGATGGAATTAACGATGTCTATTACATAAGTAATCCCCAGGTAATTCCAGAATTCATTAGCTTCGAAATTTTTGACCGATGGGGCAGCCGTGTGTTTTATTCTGAAGATGGACTGCTTGGTTGGGATGGAACGGTAAATGGTAAAAAAATAGATCCCGCTGTATTTGTCTACCAACTCAGGTACAATTGCAGGGAAGAAAACATTACCAAAACAGGGACCATTACCTTAGTCAAATAATTCCTATTCACAATAATGTCGCTTTCCAACTCCAAAAAAAAATGGCAAATTCATAACTTGGATGAACTTGACCAAGTTGCCTCCGAAATAATTGGCCTTGCAGAAGGGATTAACAAATTTGTTTTTTTTGGTGAAATTGGAGCTGGAAAAACTACCTTAATCAAATCTATCGGGAAACGACTAGGAGTAGTAGAACAAATGTCTAGTCCAACTTTTTCTATCGTAAATGAATATCAAGGTACGGTGAATCTAATAAGACACCTTGATCTATATCGTCTCAAAAACATTGACGAAGCCATCGACATTAATATCGAAGAATACCTTGATGATAACGAATATTGCTTTATTGAATGGCCAGAATTGATAGAACCTCTTTTTCCGGATAAAATGCTGTATATTCGTATTCAAGTAAATGATGATTCTTTAAGGACAATATCCGTAGAAAAACATGGATAGGTAACGCTACGTTCAATCATGACAAAAAAGAAAATTCCCATTCCCGATTCACTTTCCCAAAGCTATTATCAGCCGCAAGAAGAAATGTTGGCTGTCAAGGAAAGAAAAGACGCCCTGTTTATTGGTATCCCAAAAGAAACAAGATTTCAAGAAAATAGAGTTGCATTAACTCCTTCCTCTGTAGCCACGCTAGTCGGCCATGGACATAGAGTTGTCGTAGAGGCAGGCGCTGGAGAACAATCTAATTTTTCTGATCACGATTATTCAGAAGCTGGAGCGGATATCGCATATAGCGCAGAGCAAGTTTTCAAATCCAATATTTTACTAAAAGTTGCACCTCCGACATTGGATGAAATCGACTATTTTCTTCCTGATCAAATCCTGATCTCTCCTATCCATTTGCCTACCCTATCTTCAGAGTACATCTATAAATTGCGACAGAAAAGAGTTATCGCTCTTGCAATGGAGTACATTCAGGACAAATCTGGTTCTTTTCCAATTGTTCGCACGCTAAGTGAAATTGCTGGAATATCTGCAATTTTGACAGCTGCGGAGCTTTTGAACAATGCAAGTAACGGCCAAGGGGTTTTACTAGGAGGGATTTCTGGAGTGCCACCTGCCAAAGTGGTCATCCTTGGATCTGGAGTTGTTGGTGAATATGCCGCTAGAGCCGCTCTTGGATTAGGAGCAGAAGTCAGAATTTTTGACAACAACATTTATAAACTTAACCGATTGCAATCTAAAATCGGTCATCGAATTTATACCTCCTCCATTATTCCTAAATTTCTAGAAAGAGAACTTGTCAACGCACATGTTGTCATTGGAGCAATTCATTCAAAAGAAGGTCGAACACCAGTTGTCGTGAGCGAAGAAATGGTGGACAAAATGAGAAGTGGGGCTGTGATTATTGATATAAGTATTGACCAAGGTGGCTGTTTTGCTACCTCAGAAGTAACAACCCACGACAAACCTACCTTTATCAGGAATGATGTCATTCATTACTGTGTTCCCAATATTGCTTCT
Organism: uncultured Saprospiraceae bacterium; assembly: GCA_938016265.1. GTDB lineage: Bacteria > Bacteroidota > Bacteroidia > Chitinophagales > Saprospiraceae > JAHDHB01. Next base: position 17,529 of record CALLWB010000120.1, on the reverse strand, counting down.
AAAGTATCCCGAACGGCCTCTACTGCAATCAGTAATATTCTTGCGCCAATGCTCCTGGATGCTCAAAAACATGGTGGGATCATTTCCTTCCTACATAATAGCGTAGGGATCAGACATGGCGTTTACACGTATAAAGGCTGTTTGACCAATCATCATTTAGGTGAACGATTTGGCATCAAATCTACAGACCTTGGCCTATTGTTAGCTTCGCAATTGTAATAATTCCTCCTTTGGATGGATATTCCCTTTTTTAAGGAAAGGGTTTTGAAGCGTGATAAACTCTACTTCCTAAGCGAACTTGCGAGGCATAGGTAAGATGTACCTTATCATTATTAATTAATGGCAAATCCTGAGCATTCGCATAATACAAGTTTGATTTAGAACTTGCCATGTCCCTGATTATCTGATGGAGCTTAGCCTTTTCCGCGTTTCTGTTTGGTTGATTAGCCTGTGCAATGTAATTCATTCTAGTCACCATAAATTTGGTCTGGTTTCCCCAACGACTTTCAATTCTACTCATCAATCGGTGTAGCCCTTCCCGATAGTTTTGTTCTACTGCAGAATTTAGGATCCCATTCATATCATTAGCAGAAGAAACATGTACCACTAACTTTAGGCTTGGATTGTATCCTTTGCTGATCAATTTGTTGAAAACTTGATTTAAAAAGCCCCTCATGTATCTATAGTGATTGACTTTGTCAGGATCAAATGCATTCCGAATCCCAGAACCAAATGAGGAAACTTTAACAATTGCAAGCTTTCCTTCATTGTCTTTTTCCCAATGGCGCGCAAGACTGTATTCTATACCTGAATATTTCTTGGTTACGTTATTTGTATTCGTGTATTCAATTGGCCCCAAGTGTTGATTATAAGCTACTTTTTTGGTTACTTCGAACCTTGAAGAAGAGTTTACCACTGCATTTGCTGATTTCAAAAACAAATAAGAGTATTCAACATCAGGGTTGGACAACAAGTTGGCTGGTGGTGGGTCTATTCCAAGTGAATTTGACCCACCAAAAATTAATACAACATCTATATTTGATGATCTTGAACTCCCTTCCTCGTCTGATTCCAAAGGAATGTCATTAACCATTAATTTACTCTTTTCGGAGATGATTATTTCTTGGTCGGGAATGGATTCTTGCTGTTTGGAGCAGGAATTGGCCAACAAAGCTACTAGAAACAAGAAATAAAATCGATGCATACTTTTCATAATTATCCTTTTTTTGCAAATAAAGACGGATCCAATTCAATTCAGATTTAGAGAAATTAGGGGACTCTTGATAATTTGTTTCGGTTATTCCAGGTGAGACTCCGTTCTACAGCATCACACACTCCATCAAATGTGGCATCTTGTACACGATAGCCAGTTTGATTTCTAAAATTCCAGGCTATGCTTCTATCTCCAGCATCAATGCTTGCAGAGTTATTAAAATCACAAGCAAAAAGACCAAATATAGCAGGCCCCAACGTTTGCTGGACATCAGGAAAAGTCAACACTCCATAAGCAGATCCCGTCGTAAAATCATGCAAGTTGGCAAAAACTTCATTTAGAGGAAGAGCTCCGGGAGTCATCACATCCAAATGATTTCGATGTCGAGCGACAATATAATAACTTGCAGTAGGAACATCAGCAAAATAAACAGAAGACATACCGTCTACATCCACCACATCCCCATCAGCCTGCAATAAGGCAGTGCGGGTAGCAATTATCTGTGTAAAATCAACCGCATTTCTAAGCTCAACAAACACCCAGTCTACAATCGCGTCATTCCCAGAAATATTAAATACCGCAGGGTCTACCGTTTCTCCTCCCCTTCCCGGGGAATGCTGGTAGCCTAATGCAGTATAAGGTTCTAGTGTTGGAATTAATCCGTTCACATTTAGATGATCGCGCATCAATCCAGTAGCTGCAATGTAAGGCCCCTCTAGAAGCAGGCGAATAGCTAATTTAGTACCTCTGGGAGCGTCTCCAAAAACAGTAGGTATCCCGTCAGCCACTTCCATAATTCCGTCTTCATCAATATCAACCATATTATCAATCATTCCATCTCCATTAACGTCGAATCCCGCGAGGGTGGTCTGACTTATATCTGTAACACCATCATTGTCCGAATCTATTTCTCTGTAATCAGGTATACCGTCATTGTCGGTATCTGTTGGATTGGTAATAGTGGCCTGATCAGCAGGATCATCTACCATTGCATTGCCATCGGTATCTATTCCTCCTCCTTCAATGATATCATTAATACCATCATTATCTGAATCTAAATCGAGAAAATCTGGAATACCGTCCGTATCAGATTCATGGATTGGGAGATTGGTGTCACCTGGGGTACCAGTGTTTACCGAGTTTGTTCCGTCAGGATCTGCATCATCTGGAAGGCCATCCCGATCACTATCCAGTGGTGTTCCTGTTCCTACAACACCATCACCGTCAGGGTCCAATCCGCCTCCTTCTATCACATCTGTTATTCCATCATTGTCCGAATCTAAATCTAAGTGATTAGGTATACCATCCGAATCAGTATCCATATCTTCACAAACTCCTTCAGTATTTAAGGTACAATAATCAGGATCATTATAATTTAGAACGCCGTCGTCGTCATCATCTGCATGTGGGTCGCTTCCTCCAGGAAGGCAAGAGAAGTCAGTCGCCCCTACTCCACACAATTCCACTACATCAGGAATGCCATCGTTATCATCATCAATGTCGCAGGTAAAGCTGGAAGCTGCATTGACCCAATTGTCATTGGCAGGCACTTGGCACGCACCACTTACACCAGTAGTAAGCAACCCGAAGGCATCTACACTTCCGGCAACATAAACGTCATAACTTGTACCTAAGCCTGCAGTTCCCGCCTCCACATTGTCGGGACAATTGTCTTCATCACTATCCAGAGATAAAAAATCGGGAAAACCTGCCGGATCTGAATCAACAGGTGCTCCAGCACATGCAGACACTAGTAAACCAGTAGAGCATCCAGTAACTGGATCCAATTCATAAACTCCATTTCCGTCATTGTCCAACATGCAGCCCTCCAAGGTTAGTGTAAGATCACTACATGCCTCAATAGCATCAGGAATGCCATCATTGTCGGAGTCCAAATCCTCATGATTGTAAATACCATCTCCATCTAAATCGCATATTCTTTCAAGCACCGCAAATCGAAACCCTTCTGCATTTGCTCCTCCAGTGGCATTTATCGTAAAATCGGTCGCTCCTACAGGAAAAACAACGGACCATTCCAGCAGGTTATTTCGAATACCAGCCATTCCAGCTCCCTCGCATTCTAAACTTATATTTGTAGACCAGGTCGAACAGTCTTCTTGGGTAAAAGTTCCACCATTGTTTAGGAAGGCACCATCCGACAGGCTGGTTTGATCCGTCGAATCATACATCACAGCATTACCATACCCACCGCTCCAGCTGATGGTGTAGCTACTAAATCGGGATCCGTAGGCGAGGGCGGTTTCGGTATTGCCAAAAAATGCCATTTGGACGATTCTATTTTCTGTATCGGCATAATTTAAGGAAAAATTGACCTGAAGATCCCAGTCTGAATCTCCTGTGTATTGAAAGAAAATGTCATTGGTATTGGTAATGCCCCCATTCACATAAGAACCATCCGTATTTGGAAAGCTGCTTGTCAGTCTCCATTGACCAATATCACCAGAGGGCAAAGTTAAGTCGCCATCTTCATTTCCGTTGGCATTGTTAGATCCTAATGTGAATACTCCCGGTTCAAAATTGTCGGGACAATCTGCCAAATCGGGAATCCCGTCATTGTCATCATCCACATCGATGGCATCCATGACCAGATCATTATCCAGATCAGGGCAACCTATTTGCAAACACTTGTCTATCCATATTGTTGTGGTAGGAATAGGGCAACTTCCGCTAACTCCAGAGATAAGCAATCCACAAGAGTCTACCGGTCCATTGGAATAAGAAGCCCCACTTGTGCCTAGCATTTCAGTTCCAGTTTCAAAATTGTCTGAGCAGCCATCGTTATCACTATCTAAATCTATGAAATCGGGAAGATCGTCCATATCACTATTACTCAAACCACTTGGAGGAAGGCAAATAACAGATAATACGCCACTTGAGCATCCCGTCTCAGGATTGATTTCATAGACACCATCTCCATTGTTGTCTAACCTGCAGTCTTCCAGCGCAAGGCTAATGTCCCCGCAAGCTTCAATGGCGTCGGGTACTCCGTCATTGTCTGAATCTAAATCTGCCTCATTGACTATTCCATCACCGTCTGCATCGCAATAGGGCAGGATGATGGTGATGTCGTCCATTGCATATCGATCTTGAGTGGCAGCTGCCGTTTTTTCAATTGTAACAGAAGAAATTGGATTCTCCGGGTCGTAAAACCCAACAAAATGCCAGACATTATTACCTCCAGTCATCATCTCTCCATTGACCATGTTGGTCAGTGTGCCTGTGGTAAACACTCCAATGCTGCCAGATGAATTCCAGACCAGGGTGTTTCCGAATGTAATTTTGATAGACGCCAGATTGTTAACGTCCAACAAATCTCCAAAATTCATCCCGAAACCAACTACCGGCTTAGGGAATCGGATGACGGTGCTACTCGTTTCGCTTTCCAGAGATTGGGAGATGGTCACTTGATTATTGCCACTGAGGGGTTCTGAATTAAACTCGACTCCGTCAATATCGTAATCACCAACCACCGATTCCAGATCATTTGTCGTTTTGATGGTCATTCCTGCTGCGAAAGTTAGATCGTTAATTTTATCGTTTTGATTGAAGGCTTCAAAATCTTCTAGGGTATATTGGTTAGCTGGAAGTTGACGAATGACAGGATTCCAGATTGTGGTATCAGTTATCAATCCAGAAAGAGAAGTTTCTAGTAAGGTTCCGTCATTTAGCCTTGGTTGGCATTCCTGGGTATTCAGTATTCCATCATTGTCGATATCCAGGTCCAGATGATCCGGTACGTTGTCATTGTCTTTATCCTCATACACACAGGCGATGACACAAGGTAAAATTTCATCACCTGAACCTACTTCATTGCAATATCCGCTGCTGGCAGTTGTGTTGCCATCTAGTAATCTTCCACAAGCATCTACTAGGGAAGGGTCTCCCCATACATTGACTCCGATAAGTCCTGCATTGCCACTTTCGTCGCTATCTAAACAGCCATCTCCATCACTATCTAAATCAATATTATTTGAATAGGAATCATCATCTAAATCGGCTCCCAGTTCTACGGCATCGCAAATACCATCATTATCACTATCCAAATCAACAGCATCCACTACCCCATCAGCATCTGTATCTCTGCAATATCGTAACCTCAACCAATAGCGTTGGGAAGGACTAGTGGAAGCTTGCCCAGTCCGAAATGAAAAAACCCGCAAATTGAACGATCCACCTGGTACTTGAGTAAGTGGCTCATTTGAATACCAATGAAAATGGGAAGAGTTGTCCAGTTGACCAGGTATATCTGTAGTATTTCTTACATAATAAACATCCTGATTCCCCGTCGACCCGGAGGAGTTATTGATATGCTGAAAGCCCTGGTCTAAGGCAGAACAAATTGAATAGTTGGTGCCGTCCAGTGCTTCAAACCCGTCTCTCGGATTTTGCGGACCTGAGTCGTAAATGCTTCGATGATGAGATATCCCACCATATATTAAACCATCGTTGACAGCTGTCCCAAAAATCCTCCAATTTGTACCTGGTAACAAACCATCAGGTACTGAAAAAATATTTCCATCTGTGTTGTAGTTAACTGCTCGCACAAAAACACTGGCTGGAGGCAATCCAAACAAAACACTGATATCTGTGGTTGGCAGACTGACTCCTGAAGCATTTTGTTGTAAAATTCCTTGTCGATCAAGGTATTCATACAAGTCATTAAGTCCTAATGTGAAACACCCTTCTTGCGTATTGGACAATCCATCCCCATCAAAATCATTATCACAACTCAGGATTGCTGGACAACTGCAGGATTTGCCAATATTCTGAATTGCATAATATTCTTCAATAGTATCATAATCTGCTTCATCCGCCCCATTTAATTGAGCATTGTCGGAGCCAGGTTGAACATAGTTGCCAAGATTTGCTCCAGGACCTAGCGTGTCATCACTTTCAGTATATCCGCAAGGTGCATCTCCTAGGCCAGATACTGGATCGGTAGCTCCATTACAATGATCAGCATCCCATGGTGAGTCGCCTACTTGCTCAAAAGGGCCATTATTCCCTACACCAGGACCAGAATCGAATAAATCAAAATCATCCAGATCGAAGGTGGTAAAAACTGCGAAATTCATGTGTTTTCCGGTAGAAGAAGGGGGTGCTCCTCCTAGATTAATCCAGGGAATACGGACTTCTGATGTTGCATTGGCTCGATTAATCACGGTCTCGAACGAGCCAGTTGCTGTTGGCACAGTGTTGTCTATGTCGTTGACTGCTGCACTGCCAATTGAGTTGATCATTTGTCCGTAATTTTCGTTTTCAAACTTGACAAAATATTCAGGGTCCCAGCCAGCAAAGTCTACTCTTTTGTTGTCGTATACCCAGGTAGAATTGAACGTAGTTCCAGGAGTGGTATTATTGTCGGTATCTATCGCAATGAACAAATCCATTCTGTCAGGTATTGTGCCTCCATCGCCATAGGCACTAGGCCCTTCCACAAGCAAATACAGGTAATCTGCATCCCAAGAAACATGAAATTGCTGGATATCGGCAGTTCCCCAACCTTGATTACAAATGTTGTCCCAGTTGTCTGTGAAGGTGTTAGCCTCATAGGCTACGTGGCAAGCTGATCCTTCTCCAATAAAATCTGAATTTGGACCACCTCCAGGAATGGGGGCTGCAAAGGGATTTTCTGTGATGTGGTAATAGCCTGTTGCATCCAGATTACCGTCTACTATCACTGTTGCAATATCACAGGTGCTTACGATACTACCATTTTGTGCATTCAAGCAATTCAAAAAAAGGAAAACGGAAAGGAATAGGAAGGGTGATTGTAAAAGGTTTTTCATAGGTGCGGATTTAGATAATAAATGTAAAATCTGAATTCTCCAAGAATTCGATTTCTCACATACCTGTTAAGATAAAGCTAAAACCTAAATATAAAAAAAAAGGATAATTAATTCATTTGCATTACTTTATGGCAAATTTTACCCCCAAAACGATCACATTGGAATAAAAACCACTGCATAAATTCATCCGACCACTAACAAAACGCCCTCAACCAACTCGCAAACAAACGAAAATACATTTCAATTATATTATTATCAAACAACAATACTCTTATATTTTATTTGCAAAATTTGATCTTTATCACCAAACCGACAATAAAGATTATTCCCCACAATCCATATAAATGCATTGGGGGGGAATAATAGATACCTACTTTTTTTGTCTTTTCCAGAGATTATTATCTGACGGTGAAGCCATTGCCAAAACCTGCTTGTGGACTTACGAATGCCAGTTCGCCTTTTTCGTTTTCTGCCATTAGAACCATGCCTTCTGACAGTACCCCACGTAGTTTTCTAGGAGCGAGATTCACCAAAATCAGCACTTGTTGACCAACAATATCCTCTGGTTGATAGAATTCTGCGATGCCGGAGACGACAGTTCTTTCCTCCATACCAATATCCACTTTCAGTTTCAGCAGTTTTTTGGCTTTTGGGACCTTTTCGGCTTCAACAATTGTCCCTGTGCGGATGTCCATCTTCATGAAATCATCAAAAGAGGCTTCTTCTTTGATTTCAGGATAAACAATGGCGCCATCTTCTGTTTTTCCTAATTTAGCAATTTGCTCATCAATGACTTCAGCGGGTATTTTTTCGAAAAGATAAAATTGTTTGTTTATTTGATGCCCATTCCCTATCCTCGATTTGTTGGTTTTTAGATCTTCTACTAATTCATTCCAGGCTCCATTTCCCAGTGCGCCAGCATTTAATAATGATCGGGTGCGTTCGGATGTTTGTGGTAGAAATGGCTGGATGATTACACTCAATGCCTCTACAAGCTGCAGGCTCAAATTGAGCACTACTTTTACTGCCTCAGGATCTGTTTTGACTGTTTTCCAGGGCTCATTGAACTGTAGGAACTGGTTGCCGAAAGCGGCAAGGTCCAACACCGTTTTTAGTGCATTTCTAAACTCGTATTGCTCAATGTACTTTCCGCATTGAAGTACTATTTTTTTGATTTCTGCTATTTCATTTTCGTAGGAAGAAGATTTATTTTCTTCTGTTCCTGAATAGATGGATAATGATGTATCAGGAGTCGGTACAATACCTTCATAATATTTATTGGCAAGGACGATCACCCGGTTTACAAAGTTGGCTACTTTTGCTGTTAGTTCTGTATCATTTAATTCTTTAAAATTTTCCCAGGTAAACTCGCTGTCCTTTTGTTCAGGCATGTTTCGAATCAGCACATATCGAAGGACGTCGACATTGTTGGTGATGGTATCTTTGGTATCTTCTAGGTACTCATGTGCCCAAACTGCCCAATTTCTTGAGGTAGACAGTTTGTCTCCTTGTAGGTTAAGAAACTGATTGGCCGGCACATTTTCTGGTAAAATATAATCACCAGCAGATTTTAGAATGGCCGGGAAGATAATACAATGAAACACAATATTGTCCTTTCCAATAAAATGCACCAATTTTGTGTCCTTGTCTTTCCAGTACAACTCCCAATCTTTTCCATTGTCTTTTGCCCATTGTTTAGTAGCGGAGATATAGCCGATGGGAGCATCCAGCCAAACGTACAGCTTTTTACCCTCTGCTCCTTCCAACTCTTGCGGAACGTCTATTCCCCAATCCAAATCCCGAGTCATTGCCCTTGGTTGTAAATCAGAGATCCAAGATCTGCATTGACCTAGCACGTGGTTTTTCCATTCTTTAGGATCGTGGTGTTGCACGCCATCCAGGATACCAGAATCAATCCACTTGCTCAACCATTCGCTGTGTTTGTCTAAGGAAAGAAACCAGTGCGTTGTGCTTTTGAGAATAGGTTTGTTGCCACTTAACGTGGAACTAGGGTTGATTAATTCAGTTGGGCTTAGTGTACTTCCACAATTTTCGCATTGATCACCGTAGGCGCTATCATGGCTGCATTTTGGGCAAGTGCCTTTGATGTACCTGTCGGCCAGAAATTGTTGATGTTCTTCATCGTAATATTGCTCGGTGGTTTTTTCTGTAAACTCGCCATTGGCATGTAGTTGGCGGAAAAAATCCTGCGCTGTTTGATGATGTATTTGCTCGGAAGTTCGATGATATATGTCAAAGGAAACATTCAGTTTTTCGAAGGTCTCTTTTATATTTTGGTTGTATTTGTCTACAATAGCCTGTGGTGTAGTGCCTTCTTTTTTAGCCTGGATGGTTATTGCCGCTCCATGCTCATCAGATCCACAAATAAAAGCAACATCTTCTCCTAGCAGGCGTAAGTACCGAGCATAAATATCTGAAGATAGGTAAGCACCTGCCAGATGACCGATGTGCAATGGGCCATTCGCATAAGGCAAAGCTGCTGTTATTGTGTACCGTTTTGGTCTATTTGTCATTATATTAGCATTGAGTTAGATTTGCGTAAAGCAATTCTAAATTTGATTTACAGAAATTGTCTTACTGATTCGCTTGGTAAAACAATTTGCAAATATAAAAATAAAGTTAGGAGTGTCGGGACAGAATTTGCCCCTGAAAGCTGAGATACAGCTAATAGTAGATAAATGCACCGAAAAGGCGCATAATATCGCAGGAGAGAAATGATTTGGTATGTTTATTTTTTAGCGGCTTGAAGGCGGCGGTATTTTGGTGAATTTCGTTCTATAACCTTTCCTCTAAGAAAAAAGTTCCTTAAATTTTGGCTTCTGCTGCATTAGTTGCTCACTAAATTCCCTTCCAAGTCATAGGTTCTTTTTGTGCTGATAGATCCATCTTTGTTGTAGTAGATCCATTCGCCAACAGGCTTGCCTTTGTCATTGTATTGGGACTTGTGCTTTATTATCCCTGATGGGTGATAGGAAATTGATTCGCCTATAATTTTGCCGTCTTTGTAGGTAGTTTTGGTGGATTGCTTACCGCTTTCGTGGAAGGTAACAAACTGGCCATTTGGTACGCCATTTTTATACGGTTTGCTTGAAATTAACTGCCCTGATTGGCTGTATGTTGTACTGATCCCATGAATTTCGTTGTCGGTGTAGGGTACGGAGGTGTATAGTTTCCCATTTTCATAATAAAACTTTTGAACACCTTCTTTTTTTCCGCCGGTGAATTGGTACACCCGTTGTATTTCTCCACCTTTATAAAAAGTAACTTCTTCCCCTTCTTTTTTTCCATTTTTGTAAATGGTTTTCATGTATATATCCCCTTTCTTGGAGTAAGAGATCCACAGACCATGTCTCTTATTTTTTTTGTGGGTCCCTTTTTCTCGGATCGTGCCGTTGTTATCGTAATACTCCCAGTCACCAGTGGGGGCACCATTTACTAATTGGCCTTTTGCTTCCATTTTCCCTGATTTGTTGACCCAGATATCATGACTATTTGTTAATATATTACTCAAAAAAGCTAAGTTGTATTTGAGTGTTTCCTTTTGCCTTGCTACTTGCTTTTCTATATAAGGTTTATTGTGCTCAAGATTTTTGTATTTCTGGTCCTTTGTTGACATGCCTGCCAACTTTTTGTTTATAGAACAAAGATTCTTTTCTGCAGGAAGTTTCGCTTTTGGAGCAATTACTCTACTCGTATAAGTAGTTGTCAACGCTCCATTTTCCTTGTTTGTGAAGAAGTAATAGGTTTTTCCAACCTCTAATTTATGGTAAGAACAGTAGTAGTCAAATTTACTAGAGGGCATCATTACTAACTTTGAGTTTCGTGCCGCGTTCCCTTTAATGTTTTTGGTGACTTTGAGTTTGAAGACGGTTTGTTCGCTGGGAGGTGAACCGTAGTTGTAACTATGGTCGTAGTCATACTCTGCTGCTTTTTTTACTGCCTCCGGTCCATCGATTTCCAGGACGATGGCTTTCATGACCACATCATAGGAGTTGAACTCCTTCATTGACAATTTATTAAATGGCAATGGGCTGCATCCACAAGCAAACGAGGAAAAGCTATAAAGTAGGGCCGGTAAAAGGAAGAGTATTTTTGACATTGTCTATTTTTAGTATTACTAAAGCAATATTAGTTCCAACTTTAAGATAGGCATCTTATTCCATTATTTTGAAATAACCAATTTTCCATTTTTCTGCTCCTCGCCGTCCAGCAATTTGTAAAAATAAACCCCATTCGCAAGATCACTAACATCTACTGTTTCTAGTAGTTCACCATCCTGATACCAGTGTTGCGACCATATTAATCGCCCAGCAGAATCGTACAAATAGACAATTGCTTCCTCGGAAACTTCCGCCATAAAAACAGTGATCTCTTCTGCTGCAGGATTAGGAAAAAGGGACTGCACAGGCAATTGTGGAAACCAGGCATCTACTATCTTGGAATATTCATATTCCCCATCCAAATTATAAACTTTCAAGCGATAAAAGTTTTTACCGTCCAGCGGGTTTTGATCAAGGAAATCATAGGGAATACCAACCCCATGCGCATCAACCAATCCCAGATCCTCAAAATTATTGTCGCCAGAAGATCGTTGCACTACATAATAGTCCGCAATGGTCTCTTCAATTGACTCCCAATCCACAGAAATGGCAGCATCGCTAGCAATAGCTTCCAGGTATTTCAATTCAAAAAAGATGGGCGCACAATTCGGAAATAGAGCTCCTTCTACTATGGTGGATAGCCCATGTGGATCAGTCACTTTCAGGGTGGCTCGGTACCAATAATCTTCATTCAGGCATCCCGCGGGGGTAATCAACATGGTGGCAGTTTGTGTATTTTCTTGTTGTTCAGGATGAGAATGGGTATTGTGATGAAAGTGGGCCTGCCATTCGTAAATCAATTCATCATTAGGGCTTTCGTTGTCAAATACGTCTGCCTCCAGGGGCAAAAGTGTGTTCCCACTCAAGGGATAAAAATCGCCATCTGCAAAACTGGTAATGGTTGCTTGTGGTGGCGTATTATTTAAGGAAACAAGCAATTCTTTTGTCCCTGTTTCTCCAAGGCTGTCTGTAACGGTGAGCAGGATTGTAAAACTGTAAGGGTCATTTGAGGGTGCTATAAATTCGTGGGTAGGATTTGCTAAACTGCTCGTACCTCCATCACCAAAATCCCAGGAAAATGAAATGGGAAAACCGTTCGGATCAAACGAGTTATCTCCAGTAAAATCTACTGTCAAAGGACTTGGGCCGTAGTAAACATCGGCAGAAGCAACCGCTATTGGAGGCGGATTTCCACCAAAGCAAATCTTGTGCAATTCATCCTGATACCTCAGGTAATACAAACATTCATCATTTGGATTGTAGTTGACACCTACTATGAATCCGCAATCCTCGCAAATTGGAGCAACTTTAGTCAACAAATGGTTTTGATCAAAATCAAATCGACGAATCCACCCATCATAATCTGCGGAGTAAAAAGAATTTTGGTAGTCTGTTGGAAAACTAGATCCCTGATAAAAATTGCCCCCAATGGAAGCAATCCCAGAAAAAGTATCTGATTCTATCGGGGAATTAGCATCCAACACATTGATGGTGATGGCTTCCCCATTGCTATTATATCCTGGAATAACCGTGCGTGTACCGTTATTCCATTTTCGATTGTTATAGGTAAGCGTTGGTCTCCTATGGGCGAATACCCCTTCAAAGGCTATTGTCTCGTTTGAATTGCAGGGGTTTCTGAAAACAGGAAAAGTCTGAGCGTCTTGAATCAACAGGTCCTGGAAAATAAAGTATTCTTGAGAACAGCCGTTTCCAAACAAGGGGTTTGGAGCATCCAGGTTGGCCACTTCAAATCGATCAAACCCCCAGTTTCGGTCCATCCCTTCAAAAATTGGCCAGCCGAAATTCATGCCTGCTTCTGTAGCAACATTTAATTCTTCCCAGCCACCAGATCCTACATCTCCGATAAACAGTGCTCCGGGATTGCCGTCGGCAGGATTATGACTTCCAGATCCAGGGCGCAATGCCATTCTGAATGGATTGCGAAGGCCTAGCGCCCATATTTTTGATTTTGGTGCGTCTGGGTTGTTGGTATCGTAAAATGGATTACTAGGGACGCCTTCTCCAGTTGCGGGATCAATTCTTATCACCTTTCCGTTGTAATTGTTTAACAACTGTGCTCGGTAGGCTCCGATGTCTTCCGCTGGTCGAATTATTCCGTCTTGTAATCCTTGGGGGGCAAAGCTGTGTGGGCCATCACCATTGGTCCCAATATAATTCCCCTCGAAGGTAGACCCGTCTCCTGCACTTGCCATCAAAGTGCCGTCCGTTCCAAACAGAAGTGTGCCGATACCGTGTGATTTGTGAAGTATAGGGATCCCCTCGTTTGTAGCTTCTCCAATCAAAATTGTGCGGCTGTTTGGTAGGATGCTTGAGAATCCACTGCTAGCGTCTGCTTGAAAACGGGTAATCCGTGCAAAGGTTGCCTGATCTACTGCGGTGGAATCAGGGCTATACTGTGGAGTACCAAAGAATTGCCAGTAATGGCGATCCACCACATACAATGCATAGACATAACCATTGTTTATGAAATTGGGATCTAGTGCAAATCCAAGCATACCGTGATCTACATAATTTCCGACTTCCTCACTGATGTCCATGAATGGAGTTGGTTGTTTGACATTGTTGGTGTCTAGTTTGTGAACGACTCCGGCTTTTTCCCAGAGATACATATTTCCAGATTCATCAAAGGTAAAGCCGACCGCTTGATTCCAACTATCATCGACCAAAATATCATAAAAATCTGCAGGTAGAACAGGTTGCCCTTGCAGTGACACAGCCCATACGAGCCAATAAAAAAAGAGCAGGGGTTTTATCGTACTTTGTTTAATCAATTGTTTTGGGGTTTATTCACAAGGAAAAAATAGTATGACCACAAAAAGCATGCTAAGCATTAATTACTTTTTTTAATTAAAAAATCAGTAATCCAACAAAATCTTTTATCTGGTACACCACAAATCTTTATTACTGCATCTTAAGGGTGAATCTCCTTTTTAACAAGCGTAAAAATATGAATTCTTAAATTAAAATAAATGAAAAAAATAATCTCAAGCCTGTTTTGCCTTACACCGATGTTACTTTTAGCACAAACAGCGGTTCAATCAACCATCAAACAAGTAAAAGTTTATAAACAACAAGCAGAAATAACGCGGTCTGCCTTACCAAAAGTAGCCGCAGGAACACAAACTATTGTATTGACTGGCATTTCTACTTCGATTAATCCTTCCAGTCTACAAGTTGAATTTAACAATCCGAGCAGTACCCTACTCTCTGCCAAGTACGAAAAAAATTACTTGTTACCTAAGGTGAATAATCCTAAAATCGAGGAACTGCATGATCAACTGGAGGAATTGGATGATGAGTTTTCATGGATCAAAGACCAACAAGCCATTTTGAAAGGTATGGAAGATATTCTCAATAAAAATAAAGATCTCGGAGGAACAGAAAAGGGATTTACTGCCGCACAGGTAGTTGAATTGAGCAATTCCTATAAAATTAAGTTTCTTGAAATAAGGAAAGAACTAAAAACACTGGTGAAGCAGGAAAAAGGCATTGCGGAGGAAAAAACCCAAATCAATAACCAGCTTTCAGAAATGAACGCGCTTCTCAACAAACCAAGCGGTAATATTGTGCTGCAAATTGATTCAAGGTCTGCAACAACACTTACTATTCAATGTAGTTATCTTGTCAGTAATGCTGGTTGGAGTCCGCTTTATGACTTACGATCTGATGGCATTGTGAATAATGTAAAACTTAACCACAAAGCAAATATCCACCAAAACACGGGCATCGATTGGGAAGATGTGGATATGGTGGTATCTACTGGAAATCCAGCAATAAATAACAACCGTCCTATTTTGAGACCGCTTTATGCGAATCTTTTCCAACCTGTTTATGCGCAGGCAGAAAGTAGAGCAAAGGACGCGCCGATGGCCAATCTAGCCTACAAGTCATCAGGAGATATGGCGGACGGATACGCCTACAATACTGAAATAACGGAAAATCAGCTTAGTATAGAATACCGTATCATGAACAAACAAAGTATTCTGAGCGATCGAAAAGAAAACATGGTGGCGCTAACTTCTTATGATTTGAATACGGACTATATTTATCATACCGTTCCCAAATTGAGCAATGGTGCGTTCCTACTGGCAAAAATCAGCGATTGGAGCAAGCATAATTTAGTAGCAGGCAAGGCCAATATCTTCTTTGACGGGGCATTTGTAGGCAATACCCAAATCAATCCGCAAGTGACGTCAGATACCTTGTTGATATCGATGGGCCGCGACAATAATATCACGGTAGAGCGCACGCCGATACAGGATTACACAAAAACCAAATTCATTGGAACAAACAAGAAGGAAACTTTCGGGTATGAAATCGCTGTACGAAACAAAAAGGGAGTTGCCATTGAGATAGAGATCCTGGATCAAATTCCTGTTTCTCAAAACAGCCAGATCGATGTTACTTTGGAAGAAAAAGGATCGGCTGAATATTTGAAAGAATACGGCAAATTGATGTGGAAATTGTCGATTTCACCCGGTCAGACTAAAAAAGAACGATTTGTTTACACGGTCAAGTACCCGAAGAAGGAGCGCGTCCGGGGAATAAAATAAATTGTATTTTTTATAAAAATTCGAAGAGGTGTGTTTCTGCAATAGAAACATACCTCTTCGAACTTTTTAGAAGTTACTTGTAATCTTTGTTTGATGGCTAGAATTGGTTAAACAATTCGCCTACGAGGCCATCTATTTGTCTAGGACTTACATATTTAATTCCTACACTGCGGAAGCCGTGGTATCTCGTGTCTAAATTAGTATCTGATATTTTCATCCAAACATCAACGCTATCACTTGCGCCATTATCGTACAACTGCGGTGGCCCTAATTCCAAGTCGCAATCCGCATCAAATGTTATCTCACTATAGTTTACCACCAATCTGGTGACATTGCTTAGGCCATCCAATCCATATCCTATTCCGGTTATTACATGATTTGCTGGAACGATGTAGGACACGTCTAAACTTCCGTTTGGATTATTGCCGTCTCTAAACTGGAGCTCGTCTCCCAACGTTCCATCTTGGTTGACTTCTCTTCCAGCTAGCATAATGGTAGAAGAAGTGCTAAATCCCAGGCCTGTCAAAATATAATTGGCGGGTAGCGTTGCTTCTACATTATCCACATAGTTTGTCATATTTGAAGGGCTCCATAATGTTGTCCGATCAAAAAAACCAACCTTTGGCAGACAAACATCACAAGTCTGACCAGTAAAACCATCTGGACAGTCGCAGGTGCATAGTGCGGTTACTTGACCACCATTTATACAGTCGAGTGTACAGGATGCAGTTTCGCACTGGGGTCCTTCGAAACCCGATGGGCAGGCACAGGTGCAGTCAATTGTCAGTATTCCGTTGTTCTCGCAGGTTAGCGCGCAGTTATCCCCTTTTTTACAGGCGTTGAATAGAAAAAGTAGTAGTATTATCCCTATCGGTAAAAATTGTTTGTTGTTTTCCATGTGTACATCTTGTTGAGTTTTAAAAAAATAGGCCGTAAAGTTAAACATAAAACTATTAATAGTTAAGCTCTAAGTTGAAGTAATAAGTGGTCAAACTGCTGATAATAGTTTCGGGTATCAAAATTCTTTGGTTCTATTTGCTTTAGTTGTTGATAGAGTTCATTGCAAACGGAATAATCCACAATTTTCTGGTGTTCTTTGAGTTGTAGTCCGAAGTGTAGGATTCTAAGTGCATGGAACATCCCCTTTTTTGCTCGGTCGGGGAAGCCTGATTTTGCCTGCTGGTCCGCGATATGTCTACTTGCGGATGCTTTTTCAATGATTTTTTTGATCATTGTTTTTTCATGCCACTTCGCAATTTTGAAGGGCCATTTTTTGAGGATGATTTGTTCTGGAGGTAAGGACAGGCATTCGAGTGCTCCAATTTCATAGTTGTTGATGGCGTCTATAAATCCGCCTCTGGAGTAGAGTACTCCTTGAATGGTGCCTGCTTCGTTGCTGATGGCATTTTGTCGAAAGGCGCCGTTTTCTAGCATTGCTCTTTTGAGGACGATGATGTAGTCGTGGTCGGAGTTTTCGTCTGCTGTGCCGTAGACTTGGCTGCCGTATGGGTAGATGGCTAGTGGTTGGTCGGTGATCGCTAATTCTTGCAGGATTTGGGAGGAGGTCATTATTTTGCTGGTTTTGAGAATCTATCTTCCTTCCAATTTACAGGATTATTGACAATGTAGTTGGAAATATTTTGAAATGCCTGATCGTTTTTAATGATGTGGTCGTGGAATCTGGTTTGCCATTTGAATGTGGGTTCGATTTTTCTCGCCTGTTTGGTTATTGTGGATGTGTATCCGCGTATGATTGATGATATGTTTTTTCGTTGGGGGCCGACTTGGTTTTGGGGTGGGGTGGGATGGGG
>CALLWB010000119.1 GCA_938016265.1 uncultured Saprospiraceae bacterium | reverse complement strand
TGAAGAAAAGACTTGTAAAGGCGTTTGTAAAAAATTTCATAACTATTGTTGTTTAACTGATTTTTAAATTGTTTGCGTTGTTATGGTTGTAAGATGCAGGGATTAACAATGTCACGCAAGGCCCAAAACGTAATGTCAAGGTAAATTTTAACTTTCTGTGACTTGATTATCAACATTTTAGGTTTTTATCAATGTATCTTCCTTAGTATTTTTTTCTGCAAACAAACAAGGATAAAACCTTAATTCCGTGACTATATAAACATCCAAAAACATACATAAGTACCTTTAAACATTAAATTCAACTAAGAATAACGTTGAATTAAAAATAAATCAAATATTCTTACTATTGAGCCCAATATGGCCAAGTTGCACGAAATTGCGTCAAATTTTAGTCACAAATCGTATATTATTTACAATTATCTGGACCAAAATGTGTCCTTTTTCACACAATACAAAAACATCGGATTTTTTCACATTTTAATTCTTACCCCGCTCAAACGTGACAAGGAGAATGGTGAAAAAAAACGCTGATTTTTTGAAGTTTTATTTTTCATATAAATGCAGTGGGAAGGATGATCGTCAGAAAATGAGAAAGTGCGGACAATCATTTTTAGAAGAGAATGCAGGAATAACAAGGCTCACAAGACCTCACCCCATATGTACGGTATAAATCCTAGCTAAAATGATTTGTGAAAGAAGTTAAAAACAAGAAAGGAAGAAAATCCAAAGTTCAGGTGCCAAATTAGAATAAGAACGTAGAAAAAGCAGATTTTCGAAATTCCACGTCGCCCTAACCCAAACATTTAGTTACCCTAACAGGCACCTGAATTCTGATTACTACAATATTACTATTTTTTTTGCTAAAGACTACCAAAAATATTTAAATTAAATCACCTACAAGCCACCTAGTTTTGGAGTAAGATTTTATTTGCATGAACCCAATTCAGCACTGACCTCCCTGTCCACTACCAGATTTCTGTCATTGATATAGTCGTAAGAAACTTACTTATTATCCCATTTATTTTCCATCTACACGGGCACTGTATTTACATAAGAAGCTCCCGGTTTGCACCAGTCAGCACAATACAATGCTCTTCTTATCCTAAAACACTGAAAATATTAAAACCAAAACTATAAAAAAGACAATCGCTCCTACAAAAATCAAAAATCGAGATCGATACCTATATATATTATACAGCAATTCCATTACTTCCAACCACACTAAATCCTGAATTAGGTCCTCATTTCCCATTAAAACGTAAAGTCTGTCCCCTTTTTGGTCCTTGACCGCTCCTTTTTTGAGAATAAAAAAGTCTGCATTGACAAATACGATTTCATATTCATCATTCCTTGAAATAGTCTTTATCGACAAGGTTGGCGTTGGCTCATTGAAGGAATCCCATGTACCTACCAAGATGTTTCCTTCGACAGAGCGTTGATAGACTTTCTCTTGATCTTCGATACTTATGCGCGGATCCAGTTGGTGCACACTTACATCATAGGTGTGGTAAATTGCTTCTAGATAATGCTCTTCTTCCATAACTTCCAGCCAATCCTTTGCGGCAAAAGAGGTCGAATCACTGATGTCGTCACTATACGATACAATCAACGGCAAGATATACTCCATGTATTCGTCCATCCTGGTCATAGAAGGCAGATCATCACCCAATAAATCTAAAAACCAATCGACAAATGGAATTTTCATGATGTTAATACTTAATCCTCCTTTTCGGAAATAATCATTCACCTTCAAAATTAGAAATACCACCTTAAATACAGTTATTATTCCAATTTAATTTTGGAATTAAATTGCACTACCATCAGGATATAATTAGTAGAAAACAGTTGGCACAAAGTAAAAAACATAAACATGTTAAAACTAGCTCCTAATACGGGATAAAACGCCTTCTTCCTTTTTACCAACTACTTTCTATAAAAATGCCCAGCAATAGGAAACATTTGAATTTCTTCCTTGAACAAAAAGACAACAAAATTTTATATTCATAGACAAGTAAGTAGTATTTGAAGAACTTCTTACTTAAATTCGTCCAGAATTTTAAACAAACATTTATTCGATGAAATTATTAGAAGGAAAAATCGCCTTAGTGACTGGAGCCTCCAGAGGAATTGGAAAAGCAATCGCTAAAAAATTTGCAGAACACGGCGCTCATGTCGCATTCACCTATTTGTCTTCAGAAGAAAGCGCCCTAAAATTAGAAGAAGAACTAAAAGCCATGGGCAGTTCCGCCAAAGCATTTCAATCAGATGCCAGTTCCTTCGAAGCTACAGAACAACTGATCGCTAAAATACTAGAAGAGTATCAAAGAATAGATATCGTAGTAAACAACGCAGGGATCACCAAGGACAACCTCCTACTTAGAATGAACGAAGAGCAATGGGACGCGGTCATCAACACCAACCTTAAGTCTATTTTCAATTTAACAAAAAATTGCTTGCGCCCTATGCTTAAACAGCGATCCGGATCAGTAATTAATATCAGCTCCATCGTCGGACTCACTGGCAACCCAGGACAATCAAATTATGCGGCCTCAAAAGCTGGAGTAATTGCATTTACCAAATCTATGGCACAAGAAGTCGGTAGTCGAAATATCAGATTTAACGCTATTGCCCCTGGTTTTATCGAAACAGATATGACGCACGTCCTTGATGAGGCAACAAAAAAAGCATACAGTGACAGCATCCCACTAAAAAGACTAGGCCAGGGTGAGGAAATTGCTGATGCAGCAGTTTTTCTCGCTTCTGAAATGTCTAGCTATGTGACGGGACAAGTACTCAGCGTGTGTGGAGGACTCAACAAATAGGCACTCCATCCTGAAAATATTACATAGTAAGACCGCTAATCTCGAACTATTTCTGTAAAAAAAACACTAAAACTGCTCAAAAGATCATTTGAATTTTAGTTTAAAAAATTAAAAAATTGCAAAACTCAGCAGCTTTTACATTTTCTGTGACATGTTCCTTTTAGGGCAAACAGTACATCCTTTCCTACATTTCATGATTTCCGCATGAGACCTACCTCGTTTTTCACTAAATCGTGACATTGAATCGAGTAGTATTTTAAATAAAAAAATTCAACTTTTTTTTTCGCAGTTTTTCCGCTTCAGGCAATCATGGGTACTATTTATTCCTATTCATTAACCACTATCCTCTAGCAAAATAGAGCGTAGATGCAGAAAGGGTTGCACGAACCCACATATTTATTTTTTAAAAAAACTAAAAATAATTATATGCGTATGCCCTTTACAACAAGCATATTTTGGCATACTTTTGTGACATCCCTTAATTGTTTACCCCAATAAGCAATAACAAATAAACCAAAGCTATCCATAAAAAAAGCTAATGCGCTTTTTGCCCAAAATCATCTCTAAAATTTAAACTCTGAAATCTCAGTTCATGGCGATGCTATGCCTGAACTTGAAACTTGTGCATTCTTTTGTCGTAAAGACTATTATCATAATTCTAACTAACATTCATCCTTCCAAACTAAAAATGATGAAATCAAAAATGGCTAACAACACAAAAACAAATTTAGACCCCTCTTCAGGGCCTCCTCTAATAAGAACAATACAGTTCTTGTTCTTGATGGCAGTATTTATTTTTACTGGCACAAACAGTTTTGCTCAACCCTTCAATTCTAGCGAATTTTGTTGGGTAGTTGCTGATCAGGAAGACCAACTTCACAACTTCAACTTAAGTACAAGCAACAACTCCACTGTTGGAGGAAGTTTAGGCGTACCTAATGTAGAAGCTATCGCACTTGGACCTGACGGACAAACACTTTATGCAGCTAATGCTAATCAACTCGGTACAGTAAACACAACTACTGGAGTATTCACACCAACCTCTAGCCCCTTTGGCTCAGCCGATGGAGCTCTTGGTGTTTTACCTATCAGTGATGTGGATGGACTGTCCTTTGATCCGGTTACAAACACCCTATATGGTGCTAACAGAAGATTCGGGGTAAATGACCTCCTAGTACAGATTGACCCAGTTACTGGAGCAATTGTCCAGGATGCATTTGGTGCAGGAATAGACTATGTAGAAATATCTGGTCAAAATATTCTATTTGACGTAGATGATCTAGCTTATGATCACACTACAGGCAAACTGTTTGCAATCAATGACGAGTTCAGTGGATCAGTCAAATCTGTATTAATAGAGATTGACCCAAGTAATGGTAATGCTACCTTTATTGACTCTCTTGACTTGTTTGACGTAGAGGGTATCTCTATGACCAACAATGGTCTAATTATCGGTGTTACCGGATACCAAGCTGGTACACCCTCAGTTTATGAGATTTCAAAAATTGACGCTTCAACTACCTTTTTAGGGACATTCAACTCAGGTGTCGACTTCGAATCAGTTGCTTGTCGGACAATGAATATCCCAACTATCGATCCTGACGCATTTTGTTATGCAGTATCAGATGCGACAGATGAACTTTATGATTATACACTCAATGACGGTTCTAATGCATTAATCGGGGCGATGACCGCGCAACTGGTTGAAGCAATCGAGCTGTCTGCCAATGGTATTATCCTTTATGGTTCTAACGCTTCAACACTAGGTACTATTGACAAATCTACTGGAGCTTTCACTCCTTCTCCTAATCCTTATGGTACTGCAAATGGTGCTTTAGGAGCAATCTTAATAAACGATGTTGATGGTTTGGCAATGGATCCAAACACAAACACACTTTATGGTTCGCACCGGATAAATGGAGGTGCAGATGATCTTTTAGTAAAAATAAATACGACTACTGGAGCAATTATACCTAACGCTTTTGGACCAGGAAATGACTATGTTGTTATTTCTGGTACTGGTATTCTAAACGATGTTGACGATCTTGCATTTGACGAAGTTAACAACATTTTATACGGAATAAATGATGAAAATTCTGGTCAAAATACTCAGTTGATCACCATTAACACAACAACTGGAAACAGCTCAATTATTGGTCCTGTTCCAATTATTGATATTGAAGGACTATCTATTACAAACGACGGGTTGATTATTGCCGTAAATGGTGGTACTTCCGGTCTTGTACCTGGCAATGTTTATATTTTAGATTCTGATAACGGATATCCAACATACATTGGAACTTTTGGCGGTGGTGGTGACTTCGAAGCCATTGCTTGTAGAACTTCTGATGTTCCTGTTGCTGTAGATGATTCAAACACAACAAACGAAGACACTCCTGTTACTGGCGATGTATCACCAAATGATAGCGACCCACTAAACGGCCCACTTATCTACACAATAAACACAGGACCAACTAATGGTAACGTTACGCTAAATCCTGATGGCACTTATACTTATACACCTGATCCTAACTTTAATGGAACAGACACGTTTACCTACACTGTTACAAACAGTGAAGGAAACACTGATACAGCTACTGTAGTTATAACAGTTTTACCTGTTAACGATCCTCCTGTAGCTAATGACGATTCAAATTCAACACCTGAAGACACTCCAGTATCCGGTACAGTTACACCAAACGATTCTGACCCGGAGAGCGATCCATTAACCTATACGTTAACTGGCAACCCTACCAATGGCAATGTTACCCTGAACCCCAATGGCACCTACACCTATACTCCAAATCCAGGTTTCAATGGTACGGATACCTTTACTTACATTGTAAGTGATGGGAATGGTGGTACGGATACAGCAACGGTAGTAATTACTGTTACTCCTGTCAATGACGATCCAACGGCCAACGACGATTCAAACTCGACTCCAGAAGATACTCCAGTTTCTGGAACAGCCGCTCCTAACGATAGCGATCCTGATAATGATCCACTAACATTTACAGTTATCACTCAGCCAGACAATGGCACGGTTACCATGAATCCTGATGGAACTTACACCTACACTCCAGATCCTAATTTCAATGGTGTAGATACGTTCGAATATGAAATTTCTGATGGAAATGGCGGTACAGATACTGCAATCATCACAATAACAGTTACACCTGTTAACGATGCTCCAATAGCGGAAGATGATTCCAATACAACTCCAGAAGACACTCCGGTTTCTGGAACTGCTGCGCCAAATGACAGCGATCCTGAAAATGATCCACTTTCATTTACATTGATTTCTCAACCAGACAACGGTACAGTTACTATGAACCCGGATGGTTCTTATACTTATACTCCAGATCCTGATTTTAATGGTGTTGATACGTTCGAATACCAAATTTCTGATGGAAATGGCGGAACGGATACTGCAATCATAACTATCACTGTAACCGGTGAAAATGATCCTCCAGTAGCAGTAGATGATACGAACTCTACTCCTGAAGATACTCAGGTCACTGGTACTGCAGCACCAAACGATAGCGACCCTGACAATGATCCATTGACTTTCCAGCCTTTATCTCAACCAGACAACGGTTCCATCATTATGGGAAGTACAGGTAATTACATCTACTCGCCTAACCCTGGATTTAATGGTGTTGACACCTTTTTATATCAAATTTCTGATGGAAATGGAGGAACAGACACCGCAGTAGTAACAATTACAGTTATTGGGGTAAATGATGATCCAATTGCAGAAGACGACAGCAATACTACTCCTGAAGATACACCTGTTTCTGGTACAACTGCTCCTAACGACAGTGATCCTGACAACGATCCATTAACCTTTACTTTAGTTACAGGACCACCAAATGGTTCAGTGGTACTAAACCCTGATGGAACATATACTTATACGCCAGATCCTGATTTTTCTGGAGTAGATACTTTTGAATATCAAATTTCTGATGGAAACGGAGGAACCGACAACGCGATTGTTACGATTACTGTAACACCTGAGAATGACGATCCAATTGCTGTCGACGACAACAATACAACTCCTGAAGATACGCCTGTTTCTGGTACTCTTGCACCAAATGATAGTGATCCAGACAACGATCCACTACAATTTATGCAATTGACCAATCCTGATAACGGAACAATTACAGTATGGCCGGATGGTACATACACTTACCTTCCAGATCCTAACTTCAATGGTACAGATACATTCCTATACCAAATCAGCGATGGAAATGGTGGTACAGATACTGCAGTTGCGACAATTGTTGTTACTCCTGTGAATGATCCACCAGTTGCTGTAGACGATAATGAGACAACAGAATTAGACACTCCAATTACCGCTTCTACTGCACCAAACGACAGTGATCCTGAAAACGATGACTTAACAGCGACACTTATCACACCACCAGCAAACGGAAATGTGGTATTAAATCCTGACGGAACGTACACCTA
The DNA here is from genome assembly GCA_938016265.1 of uncultured Saprospiraceae bacterium. Lineage (GTDB taxonomy): Bacteria > Bacteroidota > Bacteroidia > Chitinophagales > Saprospiraceae > JAHDHB01. The sequence goes on along the minus strand of CALLWB010000119.1, from coordinate 17,802 downwards.
TACTCCAGACACTGGATATAGCGGTACCGATACTTTCTTATATGAAATTAATGATGGAGAAGGAGGTACCGATCAGGCAGTTGTTACAATTGTAATTACCCCTTGTACTGCAATTGCAGAAATTAACGGACCTGCTACGACTTGTGCTGGAGAATCTACTCTTTTTCAGGCGACCAACTCAGGTATGAATGCTACTTATTCCTGGGATTTTGGAACGGATGCTACTCCTGCCACTTCTACTGATGTTGCACCAACAATAGAATGGTCAAGTGCAGGACCGAAAACAATTACTTTAATTGTTTCTGACGGACAATGCACTAAAACTGCCACTTTAAACATTACAGTTACAACTGGTGTATTCGGAAATCCTGGATATAGCAATACCATTTGCGAAGGAGGTTCCGTACAACTTGGAGGTAATCCAACCGGACCGAATGGAGCATCTTACTTCTGGTCTCCGTCCACTGGACTGAATGATCCAAATGTAGAGAATCCAATTGCCAGTCCTTCAGATACTACAGAGTATACTTTGTATGTTACTTTGAATGGCTGTGTTTCTACTTCTACTGTAACAGTAAATGTAGATGTCAATTCTGTACCATTTGCATTCGCTGGAGACGATACATTTGTTTGTGGCGGACAAGAAGTTACTTTAGGTGGAACAGCTGCTAACCCAACTGGCCCTGAAGGAGCTACTTATACTTGGTCTCCTGCTAATGGATTGGACGATGCGTTCGCACAGAACCCTGTCGCTTCACCAGTTACAAGTACTACATATACAGTTACTATCGAGAAAAATGGTTGCTTCAAAACAGATGACATCTTAGTAGAAGTTCTTCCTTCTCCTCCTGTTGATGCTGGAGAAGATCAAGAATATTGTATAGATTCTCCTCAAAGTGTTGTTCTTGGTGGACCTGGCAACAATCCATTTGCGGCTTACCAATGGACGCCAACAACTGGACTATCTAATGCTACAGGTGCAAACACATTTGCTGCGCCTACCGAAACAACCATCTATCAACTTTGTGCTACTCGTTTTGGTTGCACTACTTGCGATGAAGTGGTAGTAGTAGTGAATGATTGTAATGAACCACCACTGGCACTAAACGACGACAACAATACCTTGGTTGACACACCAGTTGACGGTAGTATTCTTACCAATGATTCTGACCCTAATGATGATCCATTACAAGCGACAACAACACTTGTTAGCCAGCCAACTAATGGTTCAGTAACTCTTAATCCTGATGGAACGTACACTTACACTCCAAATCCAGGATATACAGGAACAGACAACTGGGATTATGAAATTTGTGAAACTGGTATCGCCAATCCTAAATGTGATGAAGCAACAGTTACTATCGAAATTCGTGAAAACACATTAGGTAACAACCCACCAGTTGCGAATGACGACACTTACATTACAGAAATGAATACTCCAATATCTAGCGAGATTATCACTAATGATGGAGATCCTGATTCTGATGAGATTACAATAGTTGTAACACCTACTTCTGATCCTACTGATGGAACGGTCACTATCAATCCTGATGGTACCATGACCTATACTCCAGATCCTGGATTTGTAGGAGAAGACAAATATTCATATGAAATTTGTGATTCTGCAAGCCCTGCGCTTTGTGATGAAGCAGAAGTAACGATCATCATAAATCCTGAGCCTTATACAAACAGACAACCAGTCGCAAATGACGATCGTAAAACAACTCCTAAAAATGAGTCGTTCATCGAAAGCATGATTGACAACGATAATGATCCTGATGGTGACGCTATTTCAGTAGCTACTACTCCAATCAGTCAGCCTTCTAATGGGTCTGTTATCATCAATCCTGACGGAACTTACGACTATACGCCTAACAACGGATTTGTTGGTGTGGATACGTTCGAATATCAAATTTCAGATACAGAAGGAAATACTGATGAAGCAGTTGTTACGATCACAATTTTTGACTTGAACAACGAACCACCGGTAGCATTGGATGAGGAAGAAACGACTTCTCCAAATCAATCCGTAGATATCGATATCCTTGCAAATGACAACGATCCTGATCAGGACAATATTTCTGTAGCCACTACTCCAATCAGCCAACCAGCTAATGGAACAGTGTTTATCAATCCTGACGGAACAGCTCGCTACGTACCAAATCTTGGATTTGTAGGAGTTGACAGTTTTGAATATGAAATCTGCGACAACATCAGCGGATGCGATCAAGCAGTGGTAACCATCACTATTATAGATGACAACCCTGCAATGAATGAGCCGCCAGTTGCTACTGATGACAACTACATCACTCCAGTAAGCACACCAGTGGACGGAGCTGTAATTTTCAATGATTTCGAGCCAGAGGGTGAGCCAATCATGTTCAATCCAGTATTGGTGTCAAATCCTACTAATGGTTCTGTCACTCCAAATATGGACGGTACCTTCACTTATACTCCTAATCCAGGATATATCGGTGACGATACTTTTGATTATGAAATCTGTGATCCTAACAATCTTTGCGATCAAGCAACAGTAACCATCACAATTGTTGATGAGGCTGCTACGAACAACGCTCCGATTGCAGAAGATGATTTCAACTCTACTCCAGAAAGCACTCCAGTAAGTGGATCTATTCTTGGCAACGACAGTGACCCTGACGGTGACCCAATCACACTAAATGTTACTCCACTAAGTGGTCCTGACAATGGAAATGTGATCTTGAACGAAGATGGTACTTACACTTATGTTCCATCTCTAGGATTCACTGGTACGGATACCTTTGATTATGAAATTTGTGATGATGAAGGAAACTGCGATCCTGCAGTAGTAACTATCGATGTTTACCCAGCTCCACCATCGGAGATTGTAACTAACATTCCTCCTAGAGCGGATGATGATGCAGAGTTCACATTTGTAGACGTACCGTTTGACGCTAGATTGGATCTTAATGATCTTGATCCTGAAGGAACAAATGTAATTTATGCTACTGCACCTAAAACGTTACCAGTACATGGTACAGTTTCTATCAATGCAGATGGTACTTACACGTACACTCCAGATCCTGGCTATTCAGGACCAGATCAATTCGTTTATGAAATGTGTGATACTGGTTCTCCAGTAGAATGTGTTGAAGCGACTGCTTATATTACAATCTATCCATTTAATACGCCACCAGTTGCTATCAATGATGACAACTTAACTCCGGTTAATGTGCCTGTAAATGGAAATGTAATGACGAATGATTTTGAGCCAGATGGTGACAATATCATTGCAACAACAACCTTACTTAGCAATCCTACTAACGGTACTGTTACCTTTAGTGCAGATGGAGCTTACACTTATACTCCGAATGCGGATTATGTTGGTGAAGATCAATTCGAATACGAAATCTGTGACGATGGAACTCCTGGGCCACTTTGTACTACTGCGATTGCAGTAATCCAAATTGTAGAAGCACCTTTAGAAGGAGTAAACAATCCACCAATTGCTGTAGATGATGATAACTTGACTTACGTAAACATTCCAATTTCTGGAACTGTTTTACCAAACGACTTCGATCCTGAAGGAAACAGCCTGGCTGTAAATCCAACAGTAGTATCTGACGTTTCTTTTGGAAACGTAAATCTAAACTTCGATGGTACTTACACTTATACTCCTGACTTCGACTATGAAGGTCTTGACCAATTCGACTATCAGGTATGTGATAATGGAATTCCTGTAGAATGTGAAACAGCTACTGTTTACTTGACAGTATTGCCTACTCCTCAGGATGGAACGAGCAATCTTCCTCCGTTCGCTGAAGACGATTTCAATGTTACAGATGTAGATGTACCTGTTTCTGCCAATGCCTTGTTGAATGATGCTGATCCAGATAGCGATCCATTAATAGTAACACCTAGCATTTTGGTTGATCCTGAAAATGGAACGGCTTCTATAGCTGCTGACGGAACGTATACTTACACTCCAAATGCAGGCTATGTTGGTCCTGACAATTTCGTTTATGAAATTTGCGATGGCATCAGCGGATGTTCCAAAGCAACGGTGTATATCCTAATAGAAGGAACACTTTGTGTTGACATTCAACTAGCAGTTTGGTTGGAAGGAGCATATAACACTGATACTGGACTAATGGATACTAAACTGAACTTGAAAGATGGAAGTCTATTACACCGTGGTTTATTACCAGGTCAGACTCCATTAAATATTGGATTGGGTGTACCAGCAACTCCTGCAGGTCAACCTTACAACAAAGCTCCTTGGAACTACACAGGAACAGAGGGCATTGGTTGGACAAACGTTGAGTACGACGTAATTGAAGCAGAGTACGGCGCGGATGTTGTTGATTGGGTACTTGTATCTTTTAGAACTGATATTTTTGCAACCAATAATATCTTGCAAGCAGCAGCGCTTGTACTTGAAGATGGTCGTGTAGTATTTGTTGAAGAATGTATCCTCGGACCTGAAGCTGGATCACAGTTATACATAGTTGTTGAGCATAGAAACCACATGGGTGTAATGACACCAAATGCGATTACTATCGATGACAGTATCCTGTTATGGGATTTCAGAACTAGTGATTCTTATGTAGCTACAGCGGGCTTTGGTTCTAAGCAACTTGCTCCTGGAGTATGGTCTATGTATGCTGGCGACGGTGATCAGGAAGCTGACTTCCCTAGTTATGATATCAACGGATCTGACAAAATACTTTGGACTTCTCAGAATGGAAACTTCGATCAATACTTACCTTCAGATTACAACATGAACGGTGATGTGAACGGAGCGGATAAAATTCTATGGAGTATCAATAATGGTATAGCATCAAGAGTTCCTAAGAATTAATGATTAGTTAGAAAATGATGTTTGAAAAAACCGCCTCCTTTTGGGGGCGGTTTTTTTTGTTTATTGAGAAGTAGAAAAACTTGTTTATTGATGCAAAACGAATAGTAGAATGAACGGGAGACAAATGGGACAATGGGTTTTATTTAGGCAAAACAGCGGTTACTGATCTTCTTTTCTTCCATTTTTTTGCTGAAGTGTCCGATAGCCATGAAGAGCCTGCTTGTATCTTTAGTTATTGGGAATGGTGGATTTGGTGAATAGTCAAAGAGTACATTAGTCTCTCTACCCAAGACAAAGGTTTTGTGTAACAAAAAGCCCCTACTATGTTAATTTACTTGGCGTTTATGAAACTCTTGCGCAGGCGTTGCAAGAAAGGAGAGGCGAATATAAAATCCTGAAGTATTTGGTTTTCACTTTCCATGACTTCATTTTTATTGCCGATCCAAGCTAGTTCACCGAGATGGAGGAGGATGATTTTGTCTCCTATTTCCATTACCGAATTCATGTCGTGGGTGTTGATGACGGTGGTAATGTTGTTGTCGATGGTTATTTCGCGGATCAGTTCATCAATAAGGATGGAAGTTTTGGGATCGAGTCCAGAGTTGGGCTCATCGCAGAAGAGGTATTTGGGATCGAGGACGATTGCACGAGCAATACCGACCCTTTTTTGCATTCCTCCACTGATTTCTCCGGGCAGTTTTTTGTTGCTTCCTGTTAGGTTTACGCGCTCCAGGCAATTGTCTACGCGGAGCTCTTTTTCTTTTTTGGTCATTTTTGTAAACATGTCCAACGGGAAACGGATATTCTCTTCTACTGTCAGGGAATCGAAAAGCGCATTCCCTTGAAACAACATGCCGACATCTCTACAGATTTCTTTACGTTCATATTTATCCAAACCGAAAAAATTGGTGTCTCCATACCAGATATCTCCATCTGTAGGAGTAAGCAAACCCACTAGTAGTTTAAGAAAAACGGTTTTTCCTGCCCCACTCCTTCCAATGATGAGGTTTGTTTTTCCTTTTTCAAAGGTGGCACTGATCCCCTTAAGGACTTCCTGTTTGCCAAATGATTTTCTTATGTTTTCTGCTCGAATCATTAATAGGTTAGATACATTTTACGTAAGTAATAAAGCTATCAAATAATCTGCTAATAGAATCAATATGTTACTAAGTACTACTGCTTGTGTACTTGACTTTCCTAATTCAATACTCCCGTTTGCGACGTAATACCCTTTGTAACACGCTACAGAGGTCAGAATAAATGCGAATACTACTGCTTTTACTAACATCATAAAAACGTAATACTCCTCAAAAAAGGAATGGACTCCAAACACGTAATCGGTAGAGGTGACAAAGCCGGAGTTAATAGCTGCAAAATACCCACCGACAATACTCACTCCTGCTGCAATAATTACCAGACATGGAATGACGATACACCCTGCAAATATTTTAGGTCCCACTAGATAAGCTGCCGTATTCACGCCCATTATTTCCAGGGCATCAATCTGTTCTTTTTGCCGCATCCCTCCTATTTCAGCTGCGATATTCGATCCGACTTTCCCTGCCAATACAAGGCAAGATATAGTTGGTGCTAACTCAATAATAGTGGAATCCCGGACAATATATCCAATATAATAAGACGGGATAAACGAGCCTTCTAATTGATAGGCAAACTGCACAGCAGTAACAGCGCCAATGAACAAAGCAATCAATGCCACAATACCAAGAGAGCCCACACCGATATCATTCATTTGTCGAAGGGTCTCTTTCCAATACATCTTAAAATTCTCAGGTGCGGCAAACATAGTCCGCATGAGAATTAAATACCTGCCTAGTTCTTCAAGAAAATTCAATTGCATTTGTTATTAGAGCACCAAAATTACTCTATTTTTGGTAAGAATGAATAATATGTCTTAAAATTTTGGTGCAGTTCAATAAATTTGCCTAGAATTTAACATTGTTTCTAACCCCTTATTCCAAGATTAAAATAATAATTTCCCTACATGAATACTTCCTCCTCAAAACGAGCCATCATTACTGGAGCCACTAAAGGAATTGGCAGAGCCCTTGCCCATAGCTTCGCTGCTGAAGGGTTTGACCTGGCCATATGCTCCAGAAACATAACCGATTTGCGACAAACAAAGATAGAAACTGAAGAAGAATTCCCTGGGGTAAAGGTATTCATTCGAGCGACGGACATTTCTCAAAAAGAAGATATTCGCAGTTTTGCCGCTTTTGTTTTAAGTAATTGGAAATCGTTTGATGTTTTGATCAATAATGCGGGCGTTTATCTAGGAGGAACTATCTGCGATGAGCAGGATGGTCAACTCGAAAAACTAATCGCCACCAATCTATACAGCGCTTATCGACTGACCCGTGCCTTGGTACCAACCATGAAAATTCAGGAAAAAGGACACATCTTCAACATGTGCTCTATCGCTAGTAAGTTTATTTTGCCAGATAGCAGTTCCTATTGTATTTCTAAGTTTGCGTTGCTTGGGTTTTCTAATGCCCTACGTGAAGAATTGAAAAACCATAAAATTCGGGTGACTGCTATTTTGCCCGGGGCCACCTGGTCGGATGCCTGGAAAGGTGCCACCTTCCCGGATGATCGATTGATGAAAGCTAGTGACATTGCAGATGCAGTCGTTGGTGCATACAAGTTAAGCAAACAAACTGTGATTGAAGAACTCCTGCTACGTCCTCAACTTGGAGACATTTAAAAAATAATTGGCGATTACTATTAAAAACCTCCTGAATCTCTTAAAATTTAGTAAATTTAATACATGTTTTCCTAACCAGATAAACTGTAATCATGGAAGTCAAATCAAATCCGGTCTCCAGCAGCCTGGAGCAATATTTTGAGCAATTTCGTTTAAACACGATTGGACATGATCAATACTTCGAGACTCCTTATGGTCGGCAAAAGATCATTTATGCTGATTGGATTGCAAGCGGTCGTCTCTATCAGCCGATTGAAAACAAAATGGTAAAGGATATTGCCGCTTTCGTAGGAAATACCCACACAGAAACTTCAGTAACTGGAACATCAATGACACTGGCCTACCACAAGGCCAAGGAAATAATCAAGAAGCATGTAAATGCCTCTCAAAAAGATGTGCTGATTACCACTGGATCAGGGATGACAGGAGTTGTCAATAAGTTTCAGCGGATATTGGGTCTGAAAGTTTCTGAAAAACTGGAAAGATACCTGACGTTGCCAGAAGAGGAAAAACCTGTGGTGTTTGTTACTCATATGGAACACCATTCTAATCATACATCGTGGTTGGAAACGGTGGCAAAGGTTGAATGTATAGAACCTTGCGGTCAAGGCTTAGTCAACTTAGATCACTTTGCCAGTTTACTTGAAAAATATAAAGACAAAAAAAACAAATTCGCGGCGATCACATCTTGTTCGAATGTAACGGGTATTATGACACCTTATTCTCAAATAGCAAGAATGATTCATGAAGCTGGAGGATATTGCTTTGTGGATTTTGCCTGTTCAGCTCCTTACGTAAAAATAGATATGCATCCTGAAGACCCAATGGAACAGCTGGATGCGATTTATTTTTCTCCGCATAAATTTTTAGGTGGTCCAGGGACGCCCGGAGTATTGGTGTTCAACTCGGAACTGTATACCAATAAACGACCGGACAACCCAGGAGGAGGCACTGTATCCTGGACCAATCCATGGGGAGAGCACCGATACTTGAATGATATTGAGGCACGGGAAGATGGAGGAACACCTGGCTTCCTGCAAACGATCCGCACGGCACTTTGTATTCAGGTGAAGGATCAGATGGGAATTGATAATATTTTGAACAGAGAGAAAGAGATCCTAAGTACGGTCTTCAAGGAGTTTAAAGAAATAGAAGGGTTGCATATTCTAGCCGGACATATTGAGCATCGAATTGGCGCTGTTTCCTTCTGTATTGATGACTTGCACTACAATCTTGGGGTCAAACTTCTCAATGATCGCTTTGGAATTCAGGTGCGCGGTGGTTGTTCCTGTGCAGGAACTTATGGACATTATCTATTGGAGATGACCCAAGATATGAGTTCTAGTATCCGTGAAAAAATTGACCTTGGCGATTTGACAGTAAAACCTGGGTGGATACGGCTATCTATTCATCCAACAATGAGTAATGAAGAAGTAGCTGTACTTATAACTGCTATTAAAGAATTGGCAAACAACCATAAGGAATGGAATAAACAATATATTTACGACAATCGTAGTAATGAGTACCACCACATTAGCAAACCAGAATTAGATGAGGCACGAGTAAACAATTGGTTTAAAGAATTGTAATATAACAATGGCAAAAAGCAAAAGAGATCAGTCTACGGACATTATCAACAATCATATCATGTACGCAATGGGTTTTGGAATAATTCCAATTCCTCTTGTCGATATTGCAGCAGTAACCGCAGTGCAATTGGACATGGTCAAACAACTAAGCAGTTTGTACGGGCAAAATTTTAACGAGAGCAGTGGTAAAGCATTTATTGCTTCCGTTGCTTCGAGTACAACGGCTCGTATCGGCGCGTCGTTTATTAAGGCTTTGCCAGTAATCGGTTCTATTGTTGGTGGGGCATCGATGTCTGCTATGTCCGGAGCGTCCACTTATGCATTGGGACAGGTTTGTGTAAAGCATTTCGAAGCAGATATTGATCTTGAACAAATCAATGAGGATCGGGCACGTCAAATGTATGAAGAAGAAATAAAAACGGGAGAAGACGTCGCCAACCAGCTCAAAAAGGAATCCGAGCGGGCAGACCAAAAACAAACAAACGCCTCCTCTGCAAAACAAGAAACAGACGTCTATGGCGAGTTATTGAAATTAGGCGAATTGCGCGACAAGGGCCTGATCAATGAAGCGGAGTTTCAAAAAATGAAAAAAGATATTATTTCCAGATTTTAGTTTATTAGCTGAATCTTAACCAGCATTATTCTTCAGAATCATCATTCCGCGCCGAAAACCACTTCAAAAGTGGTGGTTAGAAGAAATAAGAAACGTACAAATGAAAAACGAGCATCCTTTTATCTCTTATCAAAGACCTGATCTTTCAGGATCAGAAATTTTAGAAAACAGCAAGCAGTTTTATCAAAATATAGACACCAGAAGATCCGTTCGGCATTTTTCAGATCGGCCTGTAGATAAATCAGTGATTGAACAATTAATAATGGCGGCTTCTACCGCTCCTTCTGGAGCACATAAGCAACCGTGGACGTTTTGCGCGGTCAGCAACCCTGCGATCAAATCAAAAATACGGGAGACTGCGGAGCAGGAGGAGTATAAAAGCTACCATGGACGGATGTCAGAAGAATGGATCAATGATTTGAAGCCAATGGGAACTGATTGGAATAAACCATTTATTGAAATTGCTCCCTGGCTGATTATTCTTTTCAAAAAGTCCTATGATCTGGTGAATGAAGAGCGGAAGAAGAACTACTATGTAGCGGAGTCTGTTGGAATAGCGGCTGGGATGTTGATTACAGCTATCCATCAGGCAGGATTAGTGACACTTACCCATACGCCTAGTCCTATGAATTTCTTGCAGACGATACTTGGTCGACCGGACAATGAGCGGCCTTATTTATTGTTGCCGGTAGGCTATCCTTCTGAAAAGGCGGTAGTGCCTGACATAACTAGAAAACCATTGGATGAAGTTGCTATTTTTTTTGAATAGACATATTGAAAATTCATAAGATTTGGGGCAAAAAAATAGCTGACCCAAAAAGGCCAGCTAGGAAACAAATTGCATTACCCAAAAAATTATGCGCTACCAATCGGCTGGTAAATCATAACTCCCAAAGGCTTCTTATTTCTAGCAGATTTTATTCTAATTTATTTTTTTGGGGTAATGTATCAGAATAAACATCAGAAGAAAAATTAGCGATCAACTATTTCATAGCATAAAAGGGAGTTGACCGCCAATTAACTCGCATTATATATTGCATTCCTCAAGCAAATTGCGAAAATATCAATTTAAAAATTTAATTTTTAACTCATTTATTTCTTGTTTGAAATTCGAATTTTATTTAAAATAATTATCCTTTATTTTTCAATTTGAACCTCAAGTCTTAAAATTAGTTTAAAAATTGTTATTTTGATAAATAGGCTAGGGTTTAGCTGGAATAAAACGGGAATAATTTATTTCTGAAATTATTTCTCTTTTAGGGAACTATTTATAAAAAACAGATGCAATACGCAGAAATAAGAACCAAAATCAGGCATTCTATACTAGCTCTAGAGAAAAATCTTACGCAGGCGGAGATTGGACATTTGGTATCCGAACACGCTGATGTCAATTTTTCTGCTAAAGACGTTAACTTATTAAAGTATACTCAAAACAACAGGTGGAAAGGAAATTCCAAACAAGAAAAACTATTGAGTTTCCACAAGAGCATTACGCATCTTGAGCGAATACAAAATGACAACCGCACCTACACAACCAGCACTGAATCAACAATAGAACAGACAATAATTGGCGGTCTGCAGGCTGAATTCCAAGCCTATCAAGCCATTCCAACTACAGAAAACGCATTTCAAAATCTTGCGCGTTATTTTTGTAAAGACGGAGGCGCTTTTCTGAAAATCAGGCAGACTATTCAGCGATTAACTGCTCGGAAATGGATTATTAACAATCAATATAATCCGTCCATGCATGAGCTTATTTCCATTGATGAAATGGAAATCGTGAAGAATAAAGCCTTTCTAAAAACTAAGGAACATTGGTACCTAAAATGGTTTGACACTAGGATCAACGATTATGCGTATTTGTATTACGTCACCAATATTCAACAATACACCCTAATACAGGAAAGCGGTACCTGGAAAATCAAATCAAATATCTACATTTCAGACAATAGAAAAAGTCCACCACCTATTCTAAATACAGAAATGGTCGAAGTTGCCAAAAACAGAGTGGACCTTAACAATAAGATAAAATCGGCGATCAATGGGGGCAATACTTTTGGCGCTATAGAGTTGCTAGGCAAATACGGCGAAGCCAACAAGGAAGAAACAATGATTAAACACAATCATTTGATGTCCTCAAAGTTTAATGAAATTACAAGATTGCGGAATATTGACATTTTGACAATTGAGGAGTACCTTGAAAAAAGAAACAATATTAATGAAGCACTGTACTCCTTTATTAATGAATTGGAATAACAATCTATTTCCTTGAAAATCAAAAAGTTTGGTATTATATTTGGTTTTCAATGTTTATAAATGCTGTGATTATGAAAAATTTAATCGGTTTGGCCATTTTCCTTTTGGCTTCTTCTATTGCTTATGCCCAAAGTTATGAAGCAAAAGTCGCCTACAACAAAGGACTTACCTATTACAATCAACAACAATTTGAATACGCTATACCCCATCTGGAGGAAGCTATTGCAGAAGAAGTAAGCTTTGAAGCTGCCCATCATCTCCTAGCAGAGTGCTATATGGAGAATGAGATGGACGAAAAAGCGATCGACTCCTACAAAAAAGTAATCGAGATCAATCCAAATGAAGAAAAAGCAATGTTCAAAGTCGCACAACTTCACCTCACAGGCGGACAATTTGAAGAAGCAAAAGCAATGCTGGAAAATGCTTTAGTTGTTAACCCTTCCTACACAAAAGCAAAAATTGCACTGACCAATCTTCAGGAAAGACTAGACAAAGGACCTGATTATATAGAACCAGAACTAGAAAATGCGACCTACTATGAAGCAAACACCCTCTACAAAAAGGGAAGATACAACGACGCGCTTACAGCAGTTTCAGGGTTGAATCAAAAAACCCCAACTTCTAATTCTTTTTACCTCGAGGGAATTTGTCACCAGAAATTGGGAGACCTCAACGAAGCCTTGGTTTCTTATAAAAATGCGGTAAAACTAGAGGACACCCATCAGGACGCCTATTTAAACATGGGGATCATCTATTACAATAAAAACCAATTCGAACAAGCTGCCAACTCTTTTGACAAAGTTGTCAGCCTTGCAGAACCAGCAACTGAAGAATTTAATTACTTCGCAGGCAGTTCTTATTATCATATGCGTCAACTTGAAAAAGCCGAAAAATACCTAAATCAAGCAATCGAAAGGGATGAAAACAGCGGAAGGGCGCATTACACCTTATCAAAGGTATATGAAAATCAAGGCAAAGAAGCAAAATCTTTAATTCATAGAGAACGAGCAACGGAGTTAGGCTATGTAGAGGTTTTTGAGGAATCTAAAGTCGTAAAGACAGTTATCAACCCACAAGTGATTGAGACCACAGAAACCATTATTATTGAAAGAAATTCTCAAAATGGTTCGGGTACTATGCCTCGTACTAGCGTAAGATCGGTGAACGAAATGTACGAAAAAAATGGAGTCGTTCCTCCTGAACAAAGAAAAGCTGCTAAACGAGCCAAAAAAGCAGAAAAAGCTAAACTAAAGCAACAAAAAAAACAAAAGAATAAATAGAAAAATAAGTGGTGCTCCCGTTTTTTCAGCGATCGCTACTACTGTCGATCGCATTCTTTCATTTTTTTCTAACAACAATTAGAAAGTAGGCCCGTAAGATGTTTTGTAAATATGCACTTTAGGGAGTTTTTATTTCGAATTCAATGCCGTATTTTACAATTAATATTGTTTGTCAACGATTTAACAAAACCTAATTGTAATGAAAAGTATTCTCAAAATTTTATCCGTGGCGATTTTTGCCATTTCCCTTACCCTTTTTTACTCTTGCAAGCCCGATGGCCTTCAAACCGTAGAACATGATTTAATGACTCAGGATTTTGAACAGACTCCTGTTGATTTAGAATTCCAACCTGAAGTTTCGGATCACGTGCAAACCCTGAATATGGATTTAGAAAATCCAGAAGTCTATTCCTTCGAATTTCCCGATGGAACTAAAGAAGATCGATTTCTAATCGAAGGAGACCTTGCGCTCACAAGAGCCGATCTTCAAAAACTAAAAGAAGAAGCCAATGGTGATCTTCGCCAATACCGAACCTACAACCTTGTCTCTTCCCCTCGTACGATAAGAGTCATTGGATACACAGGGGGCGGCAACGCATTGACCAGCAAAATGCGCACCTCTCTTCAGTGGGCAATCAACAACTATAATGCGTTGAACATGGGCCTAAACTTCCAATTGTCTTTCGGCACTAATTATGGCAATAAGGATATTGTTGTATACCAAGTAAATGGTGGTGCTGGTGGAGTTGCAGGTTTCCCTTCAGGTGGACGTCCATATAAATGGGTGCAGATTTTCTCTGGCATGCAAAACTATAACAACAATACGATCGAACATGTGATGACGCATGAAATTGGTCATTGTCTTGGCCTTCGCCACACCGACTACGCTAGTCGAGCAAGCTGCAATCAAAGTGGAGAGGGTGCAGGTTCTGCCGGAGCAGTTCATATCCCTGGCACACCAACAGGCATCGACTGGAACTCTATAATGCTTGCTTGTTTCGGAAGCAATGAAGATGGCGAGTTTGGCTACTACGATCGAGTTGCCTTGGAGTATTTGTATTAGACTTTTCAAACCTATAAACCTCTATCCAGTACCATTTTTTATCATAAATCGTTGTACAAAAAAACGCCTTGACCGTAAATTGGTCAAGGCGTTTTTAATTTCTGATTTTATGTAGGTAACTACGCTAAATCAATACTAGTGAGTTCCTTGCTTATCACTTTTTTCGTTTTGCAATTCTTTTACTAGTTTTTTGAGCTCATCGATTTGTGCTTGTTGCTCTTTGATGGCATTGATCAGTGCATATGTAAATTTGTTAGGATCGACTTCCAAAACCGTTTCTGATGATGGTTTGCCATCTTCATCTTCTAGGGAGACTTCACGAACCATGTCAGGTGCAATTTCTTGCAGTTCCTGAGCGATTACACCTTGATAGATACGTCCTTTGTTTGCTTTGTCTTCTCCCCAAATGGCTTCCATTTTTTCGTTGTAAGAGAAGTTTACCGGATTCACTAGTTTGATCAAATCAAGTCCTTCTTTGTAATCAGAAACATTTTCTTTCAGACTTGCATCAGAGAATACGGCCCATACACCGCCACCTGTTTTGTTTGCAGACCCGTTGACGGACAATTTAGCCGTTGGTGTTGAGGTACCAACACCAACACTGCCTCCTGAACGTACCTGAAGAGCCAAGTGTTTAACAGTTGCGTCTGTAACATTCGTTTCGATAGACATGTAGTTGTCTCCAGATCCGATATCTGAATCATTGTTTCCACCATTAGGATCAGAGTTGTAAAACCCAATGATTCCTGTATCATAATCCCGACTTTGCCATCTTGGCATAAACTCCATATAGGTAGAGTTTTCTCCCCAAAGCCCTAATGTTCGACCGTTTCCAGTAAATAAACCAGCATAAAGTCTACACCCTGTTATAGTCCCTCCGCCGCTATTATGAAAACCGGTACCACCATAAACTGATGCTACAATATCCTGGGCACTTCCAATAATGTCATTTCTTGATCCAAGACCACCTCCTATTCCTACTGCTTTGTTTGCTGAACCGATAGTTGCGTTTAGATTTATAGTACTTGTCGCTGTCGTACCGTAAGTCGCACCAAAAACCCCATAAGCTCCATCATATTGAGCTGTTGCATTTGTAATACGTGAATTACCTCTTACTGACTGAGAAACAACATTTGTCCCACTAACACCAGAATATCCAATAAATGCTTCAGTCGAGGTCGTTCCATTGGTGTTATCCACTTTTATAGCGGACAACAAGGAAGTTGTTGAGGCATCCACCTGGAATCCGCCAGTACCATTCACTTCCACTGTCCCAGCGTCTGCATTGATGATTCGGCCAGCACCTGCACCTCCTTCATCGTATGCTTCATCAAGCGTATTGTTTGTCACAACAACTGGCGCGTCTTTTACTGGAGTCCATGCATTGCCTGACCAGTAGTAATATCCAGCGCCATTCCCACCAGTGACCGTAGCATTTGTATTCCAAACCATCAATCCTGTTGCAGGAGAGGTAACTGGAGCAGCGTTAGCAACATTAGAAATAGACACATTAGGCATCAACAATCCTTTGTTCGCATCTTGGATATGGAGTTTTGCACTTGGGTGTGGAGCCGCGATTCCAATACCAACATTTCCTGTAGATCGTGCTTGCATTACTAATGCTTTGTTGGTAGCATCTGACACATTCGTTTCGATAGACATATAGGTATCGGCTGTTCCTGTACCTCCACCGTTGTTTCCTCCATTAGCAGCTGAATTGTAAAAACCAATGACTGCAGCATCATAAATTTGACTTTGCATTTGTGGTAACATCTCTATATAAGTAGAATTTTCTCCCCATAGACCTAGCGTTCGTCCGTTTCCGGAGAATAATCCAGCATACATTCTTGATCCTGTAATTGTTCCTCCTCCAACATTATGATGACCTGTATTCCCCCAAATGGAAGCAATTACATCTTGAGCACTTCCTGTAACAGAAGTTCTTGAACCAATTCCACCACCAACACCAACGGCTTTATTTACGGAACCAATTGTAGAATTTAGATTTATTGTTCCATCAGTAGGATGGTATACCCCACCAAAAGTACCATATGCGCCATCGAAAATGTTTGTGGCAACGGTATAATTTGCTCGTCCAGTAACACCCGTTGAATAAGTGTTGCCTAAATCTGTTCCAACTCGTCCAAGAAAAGCCCTAGAGCTTTGAGTTCCATTAGTACCGAACACTTCAGTAGCATTCATAACCGTAGTTGTGTTTGCGTCTACTTTTAGTCCACCAGTACCGTTTATCTCGACAGTTCCTGCGTCTGCTGTTATGATTCGACCAGCACCAGGGCCGCCTTCATCATAGGCTTCATCCAATGTATTGTGATCCAATGATCCGGCTAACATTCTAGTCCACATAGATCCGGTCCAGTAGTAATATCCTGTTCCACTACCTCCAGTTGTACTAGCATTCGTATTCCAGACCATCAATCCTGTAGCAGGCGAGGCCACCGGAGTTGCGGTAGCAACATTAGGAATAGCAACATTCGGGACGAGTAGTCCTTTGTTAGCATCTTGAATATGCAGTTTGGCACTTGGATGTGGAGCGGCTGTACCGACACCTACATTACCAGTAGACCGTGCTTGTAAAACAAGGGCTTTGTTTGTCGCATCTGTAACATTGGTTTCTATTGACATATAGGTATCTGGAGTACCAGTACTTGCGCCATTGTTTCCTCCATTGGCAGCAGAATTATAAAATCCAATTACACCAGCATCATAGATCTGGCTTTGTTGTCCTGGAACCAATTCCATATAAGTTGAGTTCTCCCCCCATAATCCAAGAGTACGACCGTTTCCTGTAAATAAACCAGCATACAACTTACTACCTGTTACCGTTCCGCTTCCTGAATTGTGCAGACCTGTTCCACCATAAACGGCAGCAATTATATCTTGAGCACTACCAATATAAGAGTTTCTTGATCCGATGCCTCCTCCAACTCCAACAGCTTTGTTGTATGAACCTATTGAAGCATTAAGATTCACTGTACTGTTAATTGTTGTCCCATAGGCCGCTCCAAAAACACCATAGGCTCCATCATATTGAGCAGTAGCATTTGTAATCCTTGCATTTCCTCTAACTCCTTGTGATACCACATTAGCACCAGAGACTCCGCTCCAACCTAAGACGGCTTCTGAAGAAGATGTAGCATTTCCATTATCAACTCTTACTGCTTCGGACAATGTAGTGGTTGTTGCATCTACAATTAATCCTCCTGCGCCATTCAATTCGACCGCTCCTGCGTCGGTGGTGATTACTCGACCTGCTCCTGAGCCACCTTCATCATAGGCTTCATCTAGGGTGTTCGACCCCGAACAATCAAGAGCAGACCCTACTCCATCGTTATTTATGTCTTCTCCGGTATCTAGTACGCCATTGGAATTCAGATCCCAACAACTTTCACCTTGTGGTCCTGTTGGGCCTACTGCACCT
>CALLWB010000118.1 GCA_938016265.1 uncultured Saprospiraceae bacterium | reverse complement strand
AAAATAAGGAGTCACCACTGAGGGCTGCGCCCTAGTGGCCGGGCTGTTCGTTCCAGCCATTTCGCGAAGCTACATGGCGTCCACTGCCATCCCTTGCCCTGCTCGTCCCTGCGCCGCCTCACTTGTCAAGACAAGCTCGTGTTTTTAAGGGGAGGACTAGTATGGGGGCGCAATAGAACTCTACCGACGTTCATAGTCTAGACCATACCAATTTCCTGGTTGCCGCAGACCATTTGCCAGAACTGTTACAAACGCATTGTGAGGTGTTACTTAGGTATTCCAGAAAACAAACCCAGATTCAAATAAAACAGCAGATTATCCTCCCCGGTTACCTCGCCATCCATATTATAATCGCCTTCCAGATATTGAAGAAATAACCCATTTTGAGTACTCCAAAGCAGCTTGTCCTCTCCATTTATGTCGTAGCCATTAATATCTGGTGCAGGATCACCAACATACATTGACCAACGACCACTTCCCAAGTTCCGCTGACCAGTACCCCCTCCCAAATAACTATTTTGAATAGAAAAATCAAAGCTAGTCGTCTGACCAGCAACAAAAGGCACCGTCATTGGAGATAGAATCGCCAGGTGGTTACGATGATCTACAAAAATGTAATAATCATCATTCGCAGCAGCAAACTTCAAAAGCTGGCCATTTGGATTGACAACACTTCCATCTTTTAGCAATAAACCTGCTTGCGCATCGATGACTGATGCAGGATCATTTTTGTCGCGCAATTCCACCCAAATCCAGTCCACCAAAGAAATAGAAGGTTGGAGGAAAAGAGAAGGATCTGCGAAGAAATTTCCAGAATAAGGATCAGTCAACGGCAACAAGTTTAATTTTTTTAAGGAGTCAGACATCGTTAGATTAGATAGATCAAAAGCTCCTTCCAACAATACTGCTAAATCGAGTTCGAGACACCGTTCTTGTACTTCTATGTCATGAGTGCCTGCAGGGACAGAGAAGCTGATCTTTCCATTATTTAAGGAAGAAGAAATCAGTTGCCCATTCAGTAATACCTGTACGCAACCCATATTCATCTGACTAATAGACAAGTCGATTGTAGTTGAAGTAGCAGCATAAACCTGTCCTGTCGCTCCATCCATAAAAATGCTCACTGGAGCAGCCGTTTCAAAACTTGTATTTCCTGAAGAAAAAGACGTCCCATTTTTGACAAAGTACCAATCAGCATTTCCTGATGTAGTGCGGAAGGTGGACATTTCACCAGCAAAACTATGGTCATCAATGGTAATCAGCTGGCCAGGAGTGGCAGATTCCAGCGTATAATCTTCTACATTATTGCCCAAATCAGCAGACATCCCAGTATAGTTAGTAGCATTTAAACGTGTCGTGGTTGGTGAATTTCCAGCAGATTGATGCGGGAAAAGCAGTGTGATGATTTCTCGTTGTCCGCTCGCTCCCAAATTATAGGTAGCATACAAATAATCATGAACCACGCCACCGTCCCAGTCGGCTGAAACCCCTTCCAAAAGTTGTAGGTTGTCTGGTTGATGTCCTAGATGAATAGACAGATAGGAATCTGTACCTCCAAATTGATTGATTGTCCAGCGATATTCCTTATCAGCAGCTACAGTGGTCACTACATTACTGTAAGGATGCAGGGCAATATGACCAGTAGAGTTCGTTCCCGAAGTAGAAATAGCATCTAGGAGAATCCAGTATCCTTCAATGTTTCCGTCGGGATGAATGAACAGGAAATTGCGTTGATGTTGTCCATTTGGCAGCGCATTGCCTGCATCTCCACAAGCATAATCCAAGCGGTTGGTGGTTAGTCCTTCGACAATCCCGGCACCGGTTTTTTCAACGTGATTGTTTGTGGATGGGAAATTGCCGTTGGTCGTGTTGCTGAGTGGGTAGTCAATAAGTACGGTGTTGCCTGAAACCGCCCTAGCATTTATGTCCGCCCACGAATAGCTTTCCTGACCGTTCGCCCAACCATTGTAACCGGAGTTGGTTAATAACAATTCCCCAAAAGCCGATAGTGAAATGGCGTTGGTTTCAAAATGGGTATGACCAGAGAAAGACTTGACATTCCATAGTGCTCCGGACAGCATATTTTCCTCAAAAACCGATTCTCTGAACCAAGCTCCACCATCCTTGAAAATTTTGCTCGGCCCTTGACTTTTCGGAGAAGGATCGTAGGTGTTTGGGGCTACTATAAAGTAGAGAATAATATTCGGTTTTGGAGTGTCGTATTTTAATAATTGATTAGAATATTCCATGTGTTTTTGACCAAACTTAATTGCTCGGTAGGAGGCTGCTTTGCTGGTCCAACGACTGACGGTACTAGTAGGGGCGGTGTCTCCAAATGGGAAGCTCAACCCAATAGGCGTTGCTGAATATCCCCAAACCCATTCGTGCCCTTTTACCAATTTTGGATGGGTGTAGTAGTTGTTTGTCCCCCGATGTTCAAGGATGTCTAAAAATAGATGTTTTTGATTTCTGTCATCACTCAACAAGCGGGCTTCAGCGTATCCAGCTCCAGGGTAAAATACGCCGTCTGGAGAAAACATTTTGAATAACTCGGCATCATGTTGTTGCACCATTTGGTTAAATATCGTCAAGTTTCCAGTGTACAGCGCCCAAACACCTTTGATGGATTGTTGGGAGGGGGCCCAGGAATTACTTAAGGAATTGGTAAGCAAATCAATTTGGTTTTCGATAGTGGTGCGGTCGGCAGTAGACATGTCATTATACATAATGTCCATTGCAAGAATTGCATTAAAAATAGCAGCACCTAACGGAACATTTCCAGACCAATCGGAGGACGGTCGATTTGGGATTAAATAATTGAGCGCATCAAGTAATTGGTTGGTGGCCTTATTTACATAAAATGATTTGTTGCTGGGGTCTAGAAGGTAGCCAATTGCGCAAGCATTGACGATGTCCTTTGTGCGCAAACAGTGTCTGGTATAGTCTCCTCCGCTACCAAAATATTGAGAAGAAAGCCAGGTGTTGCTGTTCGCATCTGAAATGGCCTGATTCTTCATTTGCAAAAATGGAAACTGATTGGACTTGGATCGAAGCGCAGCATATTGACTAGTATCTCCTAAAATAGTTGGATGATCTACTTGGACAGTAGTACAACCCACTTCTTGAAGAGAAATATCGTCTAGGGTAACATCTGCGTTGTTCGTTCCAAACAAAAAGGAGATTCGTCCATCCAGATCCGTAGCCTCGTTCATCGTCCAGGGAATAGAATAAGTATTAAAGCTAGTAGACAAATTGACCACTTCGGTATGATAATTTGTCCACGGGCTCATTGTTAGCCTTGTTCTCACTTCTATGGTTCTAGGGCTGGATGCCTTTGCTTTGAAAATGATTAGATAGGATTTTCCATTTTCAAAAATAAATCCAAACTGCCGCAATCGAACATCGAATGTACCTGGACCACCATTGGAAATACTAATAACTGCCTCTTCGTTGACGACATTGAAAGAGCCGCTAGCTCCGTTGCCATCCCAATAGTTCCAGCCATTAGCGCCAAACAGAAAATTGCCATTCGTTATACTTTCGCAGGTGGCAGTGTGCACTTCCTTTGCCTCGATTTTACCCATCAACAAAAGGACGGTTGCTAACCCTAAACAAACTATTCGAAATGAGGTTTGAAGATAATTAGGCATTGAAATTTCTTTTATAGAATTGATTTCCAGAATAAATAGTAATTTTTCTTCAAGAAGAGTGAAGGATTTTTTGGGCAATAATATTTGCAAAATAACGAAAAAAAACTTTTTAGGTATTATTTGGTTGATATTAATCTAGTTACTAGGATGTCTAGCACCTTCTCAATTTTAAAACATTCCTCTCGATAAAAATGTTAAATAGGTAGGCTATTAGGTGATGTGGGGACTTCATGTGTCTTCTCTTATGTTTCACCGTCTAATCCCTATGTGTTTAACTAAAAGAAATGTGTTCCCGCCAAGTTTTGGCAAAAAATGTAATCGAGAACTAATTCGTTCTCGATGCAACTGAATTAATATTGTTCCGTAAGGAAAGGAGTCTTTTCTCCTTAAAGTGTACTACGTAAACTAACAAACAAATATGCAATTGATCATGAGATGTAGATCTGTAATTTTCTATTTAATTATTTTCCTGCTCACTCCAATTTTTTCATACACACAGCAAAGTTTCAACATGACCCTTCTGGGAGATTGGGATGGAAATACTGTCGTGCACAGTGGTGTGAAGTACAATGATATTTGGGGATATGTAGATGCTTCACATAACGAATACGCCATTGTTGGATCTCCAAACATGGTCCATTTTATTGATGTGACAAACCCTGCAA
The DNA here is from genome assembly GCA_938016265.1 of uncultured Saprospiraceae bacterium. Classification (GTDB taxonomy): domain Bacteria; phylum Bacteroidota; class Bacteroidia; order Chitinophagales; family Saprospiraceae; genus JAHDHB01. The sequence continues at coordinate 58,631 of CALLWB010000118.1, read as the reverse complement.
GTCCGACATTAGTACAAGAGTTTACGCCTGGTGCAACCACAGTTTGGCGAGACTTCAAAACCTACAAAACCTATAGTTATGGGGTAGCAGATCAGGGTAATGAAGGATTGTTGGTGTTTGATATGAGTGCATTACCAGGCGGGGCAATTTCTTTAGTAAATCAAGATAATAGTGTTTTTGGAAGAGCGCACAATATTTTTATAGATGTGCCAAACGGGTTGCTTTATGTTGCTGGGTCAAACACTGTTGCTAGTGGGCTCATCGTCTATGATTTGAATGTAAACCCAATCAACCCACCTATTGTTGGAAATGCCACATTACAGGGAGGAGGATATGTGCATGATGTATATGTTCGAGATAATATAGCTTATTGTTCTCATGGAGGTAATGGATTTTATATTTGGGACTATACTAATCCTGCCAGTCCTGTGTTCATAGATTCCAGAGTCACTGGAGGCTACAACCATAGCAGTTGGTTGACGGATGACGGGAATACTGCATTTTTTGCGGAAGAAGTTCCTGCAGGCAGACCAATGGGAGTTCTGGATATTTCAGACGTCCCCAACAATGGAATTGTGCCGGTCACAACCTTCAAGTTTCCACTTTTGGCACCTGCAGAGGTAGATAATACGCCCCACAATCCCTTCATAGTCGGCAATTATCTAATCATCTCTTATTATGAGGATGGGGTACAAATATTTGATATTTCTGATCCGGCCAATCCAGTTCAATCTGCTTGGTACGACACGGATCCAAACAATACAACCTACAATGGAACAAGCAAAAACTGGGGTGTTTATCCTTTTTTCCCTTCCGGGAATATTGTTGCCTCAGACACAGAAATCGGATTAGTAGTGTTATCCACCACGCTTCCTTTGGTCACTACCTGTAATGATGGGCTGCAAAACGGAATCGAACTTGGAGTAGACTGCGGGGGGTATTGTGCAGCATGTACTTTTCCTCCAATTGCAGACTTTTCTTCAATGACTACTATAAGTTGTGATGGTGTAGTTTCATTCACTGATTTTTCTGCAAACGGTCCTACGAGTTGGGCCTGGGATTTTGGGGATGGAAATACTTCCTCGCTTCAAAACCCGACACATACCTATACCAATGCAGGAACGTATTCCGTAATGTTGACCAGCTCCAATGGTCTGGGGTCTGATTCAGAAACTAAAACTGCCTATATTACTATTAATATACCTGCATCTCCTAGTGTTACCAACAACTCATTTTGTTCTCCTGGAAGCACAACATTGACCGCATCAGGATCTGGACAGTTAAATTGGTACGATGGTTCAGGGAATTTGGTCAATACGGGAAGTTCTTTTACAACACCCGCTTTGACAACTACGACCACCTATTTTGTAGAAGATGAACTCCTCACAATGCCTCAAAATTTTGGCCCAGTAGACGGATCAATTGGTAGTGGAGCGCATCATGGCTCATCGACTCAGTTTTTAGTATTTACAGTTACCCAGTCGTTGACGTTGGTCTCCGCATTCGTAGATGCCGACGCAGCTGGCCCAAGGACATTCGAACTCAAAGATGGCTCTGGTGCCGTAATAAATTCTTCTACAATAATGGTACCCGCAGGCCAAAGTCGAGTCACCCTAAATTTCAATATGGGCCCAGGAAACTACCAAATTGGTGGTAGCGGTATGAACTTGTTTAGAAATGATTCTGGTGTCAATTACCCTTATTCCATAACCGACTTAGTGTCAATAACCAGTTCGACCGCCGGACCTAACTTCTATTATTATTTATATGACTGGGAGGTAGAGGCAGATCCATGTACTAGCAATCAAGTTCCCGTAGTAGCTACGGCGGCCAACAATCCCATCAGTAGTTTCACTCCTACTGTAAGTGGAACAATGGTGTCTTTTTCTGATAACTCTACGGATGCAACGTCCTGGTCTTGGGATTTTGGAGATGGAAATATGTCTGCTCTTCAAAACCCTACTCATATTTATACCCCTGGTGTTTATACCGTTACGCTTAGTGTTACCAATAGTTGTGGTACGAATATGTCTACCCAGCAGATAACTATTGGTGCAGCACCAATGGCAGCTTTTATGGCCTCTTCTACTAGTGGATGTGCGCCTCTTTCTGTTAATTTTACGGACCAATCAACAAATTCTCCAAGTAGTTGGTCCTGGACTTTTATGGGTGGTAGTCCAGGAGTTTCCAGTATGCAAAATCCAGCTGTTGTTTATAATACCCCTGGCACATATACTGTGGTATTAGAGGCAACAAACGGTTCAGGTAGTAACACATTGACCCAGACCTCACTCATTGTCATCAATGATTCGCCGACTGCAGGATTTACCCCTTCGATTAGTGGATTGATTGCTACCTTTGCAAACAGTTCGACAGGAGCAACAAGTTATAGTTGGGACTTTGGCGATGGGAATATGAGTACTATGGCCAATCCTTCTCATACTTATACAAGTGGTGGTTCTTATACCGTGGTGCTGACAGCAACTAATGCTTGTGGATCACAACAATTTACTCAAGTAATATCAGTTGGTGGTGCTCCATCAGCAGCTTTTACTTCAACGACAGCCAATGGTTGTTCGCCACTCTCCATCACTTTTAGTGATATGTCAAGTGGAGCTCCTAGTAGCTGGTCCTGGTCATTTCCAGGAGGAACACCTTCCAATTCGACACTGCAAAATCCCACGATAGTTTATAGCAATCCTGGGACTTATGATGTTACGCTAAGCGCTACAAATGCGATTGGAAGTAATTCCTCTATGCAAATGAGTTATGTTGTTGTAGGAGATGTTCCAATTGCAGGGTTTATGACTTCGACTACTGGTTATACGGTTTCTATGAACAATACTTCTGTTGGTGGGACTACTTATTCCTGGACATTCGGAGACGGTAACTCAAGTGTGGATCCTAGTCCTATGCATACCTATACTGATGCAGGAACCTATACTATAGAACTAACTGCCACAAATACATGCGGTAGCCAGCAGAGTACCGAAACAATAACAATTGGAGTTGCACCAACCGCTGCTTTTGGATTAACCAACTCAAACGGATGTGCTCCATTGACCGTTAATTTTTCGGACCAATCACTTGGAATTGCTTCTAGCTGGAACTGGAGCTTCCCCGGGGGAACGCCGGCAACTTCTACTGCAGCAAACCCAGTAGTCGTCTACAATACTGCCGGAACCTATGACGTCACCCTTACGGCGACTAATGGCTTAGGGAATGATGTCAGTAATCAAGCAGGTGCGGTTGTCGTTAATGATATTCCGCTTTCTGGTTTCAATAGTAGTTTGTCTGGAACAACTGCTACTTTTGTGAATACCTCTACTAATGCTACCAGCTACAGCTGGGATTTTGGAGATGGGAATATGAGTACGCTTGCCAACCCAACAAATATGTATACGAATCCAGGCACATATACAGTGGTGTTGACCGCTACGAATGCTTGTGGAAGTCAACAGTTTACTGAAGTGGTCAATATCGTTTCCATGGCTGCTCCAATACCCGGAATTGCAGTGGACGTTGCTAGCGGTTGTATTCCGTTGACTGTTGTCTATACAGATCAAAGCTCTGGCAACCCTACAAGTTGGAACTGGACGTTTGCAGGAGGGACACCTGCTAGTTCGGCACAGCAAAACCCTACGGTAGTTTACAATACCTCTGGCTCTCATGATGTTAGTTTGACAGTGACCAATTCTTTTGGAATGAATAGCTCTACTTTTTCTAACTATATAGTAGCGACAGATGTGCCTGTAACCAGTTTTATACATGCTGTTTCTGGAGGCCAAGTGGACTTTACCAATACAACATTTAGTGGACTATCCTATAGCTGGGATTTTGGTGATGGGAGTTCAAGCACCCAGGCTAGCCCTATTCATACCTATGCTGCCTCAGGAACATATACAGTGATTCTTACTGCAACAAATAGTTGTGGGACCACGACAAGCACTGAAACAGTGGTGATCAATTTGTCAACAAGTGTGGACGATCTTTTAGGATTGATAGGAATCGCAGTCACTCCAAATCCTAATTCTGGTATTTTTGAGTTGGAATTGTCTGGAGAATCGATAGCTGAGGTGTCCATTCAAATATATGATTTGATTGGGCAGCGTGTGTATCAGAATCAGGTATCTTTGTTGTCGGGTAGGGTAGTACTGCCTATCGAATTGATGGATGTAGCAACTGGCACTTATGTATTGGTGATTGGTGTAGATGGGAAAGTTGGTTCACGGAAAATCTTTGTTGGGAAATAGTTGGTGGGTTGTTTAGTGTATTATGTTATTGAGTAATTTAATAAGAGAAACGAAGCTTTTTTAACTCAAGTCAATGGTCAGATGGTTAGCATTAACAACATAACTAGAAATAATGGCGCTGCACTAGGGATAACAGTGCTACTGAATACCGAGGAAACAGGGAGTCTTGAAGGCGGAGCGTAAGCGAAGACAAAAGACGACTATTCTAAGTGGTAGGAAGGAGTGGGGAGGTTTAGCGAATAGCCTATGACAAGCTTGCGCGTTGGCGTGCCCAAATAAAATTGAATTCAATTTATCGAATAACCAATAGAATGAAGTGCCAAATTGGATTGGCAGGAGTATACTGGATTATAATTTTGAATGGTGAGTAGCTATCTAGGCAAGTATACGACTTCCTTTACTTTGTTGACTACATAGATAAAGATCTGGACGTCAGGAAGTACGTTGGTAGTACTTTGGTCTTTGTTTTCTATTTTAGTAGTCGAGGTGGTGGTAGTTGGAATGAAATTTGAATTGAGGTAGGTGTAAGCAAAAAGGCTCATCGTAAATAAAGCACCGAAAAAAAGATTTTTGAAATTGCGCTGAAGCATACTTTTTTGATTTTTATATTATACTGTTTGTCCTATAAGACGAATAACGCATATCTTTTGTTACAAGTTTCCTAAAAAAAGTTCGTTCGTCTATTAAAAACCTTGTTTCGTCTATTACCAAGGCTTTTTTTGTTACTAAGAAGGATTAATCAGGTCGTTTGATACAAATTTACAATTAAGTTTTGTTAAAGTTTATATTAATTGTGTTTCCAATTTGTTAAAATTTGGAAATTTTGACGAATGTCCTTAAGGAACGGCATAATAGAGTACTGCAAAAAAGTGGCAACCTGCCCCAGCTATAACAAAAAGGTGCCAGATTGCATGATGATAAGGGATGCGCTTGGCAAGATAAAAATAGATCCCAATAAGGTAAGCTGCACCGCCAGCAGCGAGGAGCTGAACGCCTGGAGCAGCTATATGAGTGGTGATTTTGTCCAGAAAAAAGAAGGCTGCTGATCCTAAGACCGCATAAATAGCAGCATCTATTTTTTCATATTTCTGAAGGTTGTTGCGGATTAATATTTTAAAAACCATTCCTAAAGCAGAGCATATCCAAATAGTGGCGATGATTTGAAAACCTCCATGATCTCTAAGATTGACCAACATAAAGGGGGCGTAAGTACCTGCTACGACTAAATAAATCGCCAGATGATCCACTACCCGAAGGTGGCGCTTCATTGGCATTGTATCTACCCAATGGTAGATGGTAGACGCTAGGAAGACCGAAATGAGGGAAAGTCCGAAAAGGATGTAGCTAAAAAGAAGTAGGTTGTCCTGAAAAGGAGTTGCGTATTGAATCAGTATGGCAAGACCATAAAGGCTAAATATGGCAGGAACTCCATGTGTTATATAATGTACTCGCTCCTCTTTTCTACTAAAATCAGGCATTTTCATAAGGAACGCAAGGTAGTGATTTCCTTCTTGATTCTAAAGAAAATTATTCCTGGATCTTGATCAATGAAATACGGTAGAATAGTGCTATATAAAAGAAGGTAGTAATCAGCTATTTGCCAGTTACTACCTTCTTGTTCTTCTCAAATTATATAAATACAAACAAACTTAGTCTAACTACAAACTAAGTCAACACTACCTGCTTTTAATAGAGTTTTGAACTAAAAAAAGAGAAGCAGAAAGTCTATGGTCATTTGGTTTGAATCATACTAGTTTGATGATTTTCTGCTCTCTCTTTCCTTGTCATAGGTTTATTTGAATGACAGATTTCGGCCGTCATAGATTTCATTTCCAAAACCCGGAAATTATATTGCGAAGGTCCCTAAAACAGGGTATAGGGGGCGAACAGAATCTAACAAACTATTCCAATAAATTAAAAATTTAGTCCCCCACTACCACTGCATAAAAACCCAAAAGCTTCATGTATAAAATAAGTTGGTTGATCAAAAAAAGAGGGGTTCTACAAATAGACGAACTTGCATGAGCAATCCGTCTATTGTAGATAGAACCCATTTCCTCAACTAAACAAACTTTATTTCAAATTAGGACTACCTTTGTAGTCGCTCGCTCCAACTTTCGTTAGAGCTTCAAAGTGCACAACAACAAGGTGTTGCTCAATTCGATAATACAAATGTAGGGCTACATCGAATTATTCGCAAACCAGTAAATTTGCTTATTGAACCTTTCGGAAATGAGGAGAATTTATTAATATTTGACAATAATACGCTTGAAAAAATGGATTTAGAAAGCAGGTTTGTTTTTTAAGTTTCTGGTTATTAGTATTTTGTGTGTTTTTGTGAACTAAATAGAACCCGGCAAACATTGAACGATTTTTGTACCAATAATTCAACTTTGATATGTTCTGGAGTCGGTTTTTGAACTAAAATATTCCTTTTGATTTCAATTTGTTGCGTGCTTTACGCAATTTCTGATTGCGGGCTAAACATAGCAATTATATTAAAACGTCACTCATTTGACATTTTGTATGTTTTTTTATACTTGCTTTTTAAGCGTAAATGCGTGCTTAGGGATTTATATAACATTTTGCGTGCTAAATTGGGCGTGGATTGGGATTTGGAGTCTAATCGGTTGATTATTGGGAGAATGGAATGGCTAAGATAAGAGCAGTGTAAAAACAGAAAGTGGCAGCGATCAATAAAATTTTATTGATGCCACCACTATCCTACCCAAACGAATATAAGTTAGAAAGAAAAATAAACAAGATACTTTGAACGAATATTAAGAAAATATGGTGAATAAAAAAGCAATTGTATCTTATCCATTTGTCATAAAATCTTGGAATACCCGTCAGTATCGTTTAATTTCCTTCTTTTAATTTTTTACTAACCTACTTTTAGATTAGTGTTGCTAAATTGCATGTCACAAATGTAGGTTTTTTTATTGGATATTCCTAGTGAGAAAAAAAATAAATATTACAATCGAATTCAATATTGAAGTTTTCGCAGTAAGTTAATCATTGTAGATTATTGAATTTTAAAACTTGGTTTTGATGATGACCTTTTTTTTTAATGGTTAAATAGTGCATTGTTTAGTCTGTTTTGTGCAACAGAACTGTCAAATTGCGATTATTTATATACCTTTCCAAGAGGCTTTTAGTGTAGGTTCTGTGCACTAGTGCATCTCGAATAATATTGAATGTTTTTGCAAGAATTCTTATATTTCAACTTTTTCTACTTGGTAAACTATCTAATTTGTATTCTGTTATTAGAACATCTCTGAAACATTCCTATTGATGAAGTAGTTTACTTTTTTATTAAAGTAGGGTTATTAGAATATTAAGATTATCTTTAATTAAAAATTATATTTGCTTATTATTTGCTGTAGATAAGCTAGTTAAAGTAGCCATTTAGATGTACTATCCGTCAAACTACTAGGCAACGAAAACAAATTGTTGATTAAAACACCACAAACGCTATAATGAAATCAGGAGACAGGTTGCTGAAATTGATAGAATCGCTAACTCCTAACGAAAAGGGATACTTCAAAAAACAAGCATCCCTTAATCGCAAAGAAAGTAAACAACTGAAGTTGTTTGACTTCCTCTGCAAGCAATCAGCGTACAACGAGCAACAAATAGCCAAAAAATTCAAAAATGAAGATTTTATCAAAAATCTTCGAATTATCAATAAGTCGCTCGAAATGGCCATCCTCAAATGCATGCGGTCTTATCACAGCGACAAATCGGCGCATAGGATTCTGTCAGGGATGCTTGCTGATGTCGAATTTACATTCAAGAAAGAACTCTACACCGTTTGTGAAGAAATTGTAGAAAAAGCATGTCAACTCGCAGACAGCAAAAACCTGCTGGAGTTTAGCTTGTTGTTCAGACATTGGAAATTTAGAATCAAAAAACGAATTCTTTCTGACTATGAGTTTAGCGTGCCCTGGCTGATTGAGGAGGAAAAGGAGTACCTCAAAAGAATTGATAAAATAAGAAACGAAATCACCCTCTTCTTCTGGGAGTCTAAAGTGCTCAGTCTTTCTAAAGGGCTAAACAATCCTGAAATCAATAACCAACTAAATGAGTCCATCGACGAGACGGAATTGCTGAAATTTGAGCAAATCGAAATGCCTACATTGACTAAATTTAGATATTACAATACTTGCGGCATATATTATTATTACTGCAAACTCGATTTCAAAAAAGCATTCAATCAATACCTTAAAGCCAGGGACACCCTGAAAAATGATCCGGTAAAAACGAATCAACACGTAGAAAATCACTCAAGCATCCTGATTACCCTTATGTCTAACGCGATGTATACGAATAGATTTAAGGAATACAAAGAACTTCGGAAGGAAATGGATGACCTTCCTATGCTTTATACCTCCTTGAAAAAAAGACCACTTTCCAAATTTAAAAAGGATTATTTGGTTCCTTTGAATGACATCATGTTTTGCAACCGGATTGGAGATCATCATGGGGGATTGACGCTCATTAAAAAGCTAATAGAGAAAGAACGAAAATTCATACGGGACAATGAATATTTCCATTCGCTGACCTTATACCTTTATGCACATAGTTATTTCCTTGCAGGTGACTATAATGAGGCATTTGACTGGCTCAACCGCTTGCTGTATGCAAACGAGCGAAGAATAAAAGATAAGATTTTTTACCACTCCAAAGTCCTAGAGATTATTTTACATTGTGACCTTAACAACGATCGGTTTATCCCTAACCTGTTGCGCAATTTTTCACGCTACCTCAACAAACAATCGAGAAAACAGGAATTTGAAAAAATTCTTCTTAAATGTTTTAGGAAAAAAACTAAATATACCAGAAACAAAGAATGGGTGGCAGATTTAAAAAAATATTATCCTGAACTAAAAAAATACAAGGTCGAACTGACCAGAGATCTTCCTTATTTTGATGTCATCTCTTGGGTAGAATCTAAAATCGAAGACCGTTCCTATTCGGATATACTTAAAGGTAAATCGACTTGATTGGTAACCTCCCGAATTTGTAGACAACGAATTTTAGTCGTTGCAAACTATTGCTTTTCAAAAGGTTATTGAAGCTTAAGCTGAAGATATAACAAACTGTACCCTTATCCTTTTTTTTCTAATTTTTACAATTCGAAGCCTACGTTTCGCGACTTCATATATTTATAAAAATTATTCTTAAAGTAGTTAGCCATCATTGTATTGTAAAAATAAATAATGGTTTTATTTAGATTTGAAAAGCAAATTTATTGAGGAGAAATAACCCTAAAAGTGGACCTCTATTTTTTTAATTTATTTGAAAAAAAATCAGCGGACAACTATTTGATGAAAATGAACATCTTATTAGGCAGATGAAAGACCAAAACACCTATTTTTGAATAAAATAATATACAACCAATCTTTGATTGATTGTAAGGAAAAGTGTAGTTTAAAGGTCTGAATTTGAATGATTTAATATTCAAATTTATTCCATAAGTATTAAACCCACTTACATTTCATTCAGATTGAAATGGAATACTGAAATTACTTCTTGTAAAACAGAGTGTAGTAGATATTATTTCATTTTATTTTAATTTTTTAATTCACCTAAATGAAAGTTTTTAAAACATAGACTGCCCACATTCGTCCATGTTTTGAAGGAAAATTCCATTTATTACGTATTAATCAAGCTCGAATTATGACACGAACAGTACTTATTTTTCTAATTGTTGCACTTAGTCAAACTATTTTATTTGCTAATCCACTCGACTCAGGACATTCCTTTAAATCAGATTTAGAGACCACAAACCTGAAGTTTGCCAATCCATGTGATCCAATATTATCTGGGAATCCTGATAGTGATGGTGACGGTATATCAGACATCTGTGATTTGGATGATGATAATGATGGGATATTGGATACGGATGATTGCGTGATTACAGGCGTAACGACAACTGCAGGACTGGAATCCGCACCCGTTTTAACTTACTCTATCATACAAGGGGCTGATTTTGGAGACAGCAATGGAAATGCAGACGCTAACACTAAATCGGTTGGTGTCGACGACGTAGTTGTTTACAGAGTCAATGATGGAACACAAGATTTCTATGTTTCACTCACCGTATTAAATTCTAATGCAGTATCCATAAACGCAAATGTTAACAACAGACTAACCGTAGGCGGTACTGGCGGAGGTTCCTCAGCAATTGAATGGGCGGAACTAGGGGTGCATTTCTTTAATCTTGCTGACCCAGATTTTGCAACTGCTTCAGATATAGCAGATGTTGCACTAATCATAAAAGGAGGTGGTGGTACTGCGATCACACATTCCACATCGGTAGATGTAAGTGACATCGATTTAACTTCTACTAGAGTGGAAGGTTTACGATTTTCTGCTCTGGGTTCTTATTCTTATACATTAGATGACCCAAGCGAATATATAGCAACCTCCAATTCGACTTATGTTCAAATAGATCCAACAGTAAATAATCCCACGCAGTTTGTTCGTGTTAATTTCTTAAACACCTCGAACTACTCTTTAACATTAGGAAGTAGTAATGGAGGCGCAGGATACACCTTAGATTTTGGTCAAAGCGGTTCTTTTTCTAATCCTCAGACTTCGGTCCTTGATAAAGATTGTACCATGCTTGATACAGATGGAGATGGCTGTTTTGATGCGTTGGAAGGGGATGGAAATCTTACACTAGCAGATTTAAATGCTGATGGAAGTATAAATGTAGGTATCCCTGCAGATGTTGACGCTGATGGTGTGCCGAACATAATAAATGCAGGTGGTTCTGCTGATACAGACGGAGAGCAAGGCCAAGGAGTTGGAGATGGACAAGATGCGAGTATCTTCGCCGCATGTCCTTCAGATCCTCCATCTATAGATAACGACAATGATGGAATAGTAAATTCGGAAGATTTGGATGATGATAATGATGGGATTCTAGATGCTACAGAAAGCACTTGTGCAACGGCACAAATTATTTGGAACCACAATGGAAATAGCGGTGAATCTGATGCTGCAAGTTATTCAACCGGAGCTGATGTTTATTTTACAACTGCTCAAGATTTGAGTTTTGGAGCTGGTTTGGATGAATCTGATAATATTTCTTATTCCTACCGATTAAGAGATGCAACTGCTACGAACTTTGCAGATGCTAAAGCAGGAAATGACTATGTGGAAGTTTCCTTTGTTCCTGGAGAAGATATGGAATTATATTCCATTTACTTAGGCTTTTATACAAGCAGCGCATCAAGCATCAATTTTAATTGCGGGAACTTCAAAATAGCCCTGGAATCTAGTATCTATTCCACCTTCTTCAATTCGACATTGTTGTTTGAGGATCTTCAGGTTGGAGATATGATTGCAGGAGCTTCTGTAAATCTTTCAAACAGCATTTCAGATATGAATCTTGAAGGAGGAACCCAAGTTTATTTTAGGTTCTACCTATATGATGAACAAAATACGGATCCTGAAAATCGAGTACGATTTGATGATCTTTCTTTTAGTGTCTATCCAATTTCTACTTGTGATTATGACGGAGATGGGTTAGCAAATACAATGGATACAGACTCAGATAATGATGGTTGCCCAGATGCTTTAGAAGGAGATGGATCAATTTCCTATACTCAAATCGCCAATGATACTTTGACAGGTGGTGTAGACGCACAGGGTATTCCTTTTGCAGCAACTAGTTCTGGTCAGGGAACTGGAGTATCACAAGACTCTACTGATGCGGGAGCCTGCATACCAATGATTACCCACTTTGATCTGATTGAAACTTTTAACCAGGAAACACTCCGTACGTTAAATGATGGCGATACAATCAATTTTGCAAATGATGGAATGGATCTAACCATCGAAGCTATTTTGTCTTATGAGATTGCAAGTATACGATTTGATTTAGACTCCATCATAAATTTCCAAACTGATAATTTTTACCCACACTTGATACTTGGAGATTCTGCAGGAATATACAACCCATGGACGCCTGCATTAGGCTGGCATACCTTGACAGCAACCGCTTTTTCTGAAAACGATCTTTCTGGTACGGCGCTAGATAGCTTAACGATCACTTTTTATGTGGAAGAAGGTTGCTCCGTTGAAGGAGAATCCTGTACCGATGGAGATCCTTGTACCATCAACGATACATTCGATGAAGAATGTAATTGTGTTGGAGTATATCAAAGTGCTGCTGACGGAAACACCGCTTGTCCGTTTGCCACTCTTGACATCAAAGTCTGCCTCGAAGGTCCTTACGACTTGGTCTCCAAGAAAATGAGTACCACATTACAAGCAAGAAATTTACTACCTGATAATCATCCTTATGGAATTGCTCCCTGGAATTATTTTGGAAATGAAGGGCAGGGATGGCAGCAAGCAGATTATCCTGCAAATTCCGTAGACTGGGTAAAAGTGTCCTTCAGAACGGGCATTGAAAAAAGTACTGAAGTTGCTTCAACTGTAGCAGTGTTGCAAGAAGACGGAAGTTTGGTGTTCCCGGATCAGGATGCATTGGATACTAGCGCTGGCTCTAGCTTTTATATCGTTGTTCAGCATCGAAATCATATGGGAATCATGACACCTCAGGCTATCACTGTTTCTAATGGAACCTTGAGCTATGATTTCCGTTCAGAAAACAGTTACGAAGATGGAATGGGACAAAAAGAAGTCGATTCTGGTGTGTGGGCAATGTTCGTAGGAGATGGAGATCAGGCAATCGACTCGTTTGGTTATGATATCAATGGTTCTGATCAAGTAAAATGGAAACCGCTAAATGGTTTTTTCAATATCTATATGCTCTACGATTACAATATGGACGGTGATGTCAATGGAACTGACAAAGCGCTTTGGAGCGGCAACAACGGAGTTTATTCTGCTGTTGAAAAATAAAATATAGTAGAAGATGAAAAGCAGAAGGTAGAAGGAGGTCATTCTTTCTACCTTTTCTTTTTTGTTTTCCGACCTTTCTACTTTCTACCAACTACCTCCTTCAGAATAGACTGCCGCTCTGTGTTGAGTACAAGTTGAGTGACGTCTGGTCTGGAATAATGGCCCGCCACATCAAAATTTTGTCGCTCTTCCAATACCCGATTGTAATCGATTGTACTTGTTATCAATTCTTCCTTTCCTACTACTGGAGGAACAATCCAATTGCCATCCGGTCCTGCAATACAAGAACCTCCATCTGCTAGAACAGCAGGCGCATTTTTTATGATTTGATCGATATGAGGGGTATCAGAAGGGAAGTCTTCCAGTCGCATCAATCCAGATGCTGAAATTACAAAAGACCTTGATTCTTGAGCAATAAACCGGGTAATGTCTATTGTATTTCGCTCAGCACCCGGCCAAACGGCTACATGCAGATTTTCTCCTTGTCCATACAGCGCTGTTCTAGTGAGCGGCATCCAATTCTCCCAACAATTTAACCCACCAACAGTGAATTGTTTCAAGGGGTGTGTGCGCAATCCATTTCCATCTCCAGGCGCCCAGGTCAACCTTTCCTCGTAGGTAGGCTGTAGCTTTCTATGCACGGATTTTATTTTACCCTTACGGGAAATGTACACTAGCGAACAATAGACACTATGCCCACCTCGATTTGCCGCACGCTCTATGGTTCCTAGATAGATAGCAAGTCGGTTTTCTTTTGCCAGTTTGCAAATTCCTTCAAGGTCACCTGATTCGATATTGACTGCGTTTCGGATATAATGTGCATGGATTTCTTTTTGAATGGTCGCGTTGAACGCTGCACCATTGGTCAGGCTCACCCAAAATGGATATCCTGGCAACAGACCTTCCCCAAAAACCAGCAGCTCACAGTTTTGAGTTCCTGCTTTTTCGATATACTGTTCAATTTTTTGAATGGTTTGGTCCTTGTTTAGCCAGATAGGGGCTATTTGCGCAATCCCGATTTTTAGAAGGTTGTCTTTCATTTTGATAATTTTTTACCGGTTAATTAACAGGGATGAAGTTCTACAAAAAAATTATTATTCTAACGAGATTTATTTACAAACGGAGGGTTTTGCAATAAATGTTACTTAGTAAAGTTCAAAATTTGACAGGCCTGCCTTCCGCAGCGTAGCAGGCAGGCAGACCTCCACGAATGTGGGAGGGCAACCCAACCCTCCCTGATTTTTGGAAAAAATCAGGGAGCAAAAATCAAACATTTCAATACTTGACAGGCCTGCCCCAACCCCAGCAGCAGATCCAGGTACTAAAACTATGTAAAATCGGCCGTATAATTCCAGAGAAAAACAATTTCCCTTTCTATATAGAGTCAAAATTTCGGATTTTACATAAACCGATTTTTAAAGTTTATCAAAAAACCTACATAACTATTTTACAGTCAGCTAGAAAGAATTTTAAAAAAAGTTGAGATTAAAAAACAAAAATGGACGAAAACCAGCGCTTTAGCCAAGTTTTGTTTTCGACTTAGTAAATACGTACAACGAATAGGGCAGACATTTCCTCAAAAAAAAAGGACTTTAGCAAATCATTTTATGAATCTGCTAAAGCCCATCTAACTTTAAACTGTTTATCAAAAACTACTTAACCTTTACAACTCGGACCGCTCCCAACTCTTGGTCGCCAGATACGAGCTTTACAAAATATACTCCAGCATTCAACGTGCTACCAACAGCAACCATATTTTTTTGGTTGTCGACAATCTGTTCGAATACAAGTTGGCCTAAATTATTGTATACCTCCAGGTTATATACCTTATCTTTCATAGATTCATCCAGCCCGATTAGTGCCTCCTGGGTGAAAGGATTAGGAAATACGGAAAAGTCAGGTTGCTCTACAAATACATTACTGACGTCAGTAGTTCCCTCCTCTGTTACTCTGAAAAAGTCAACACCACTCATGGTAATATCATCAGAAGAAGACGGTAAATCAGAAGTTTCAAAAGAGATTTGCATTGTACTAGTTGGAGTAATGTAGTCCATTACCCGAAATCCCGAATTAAGCCAAGAAGAAGGAAAGTCAAACTCTACAAACGTCTCTAGAAGCACCTCGTCTGTACCATTAGACAAAAATACCTTTAACGTATCATCTCCTGCTGGTGGAGGGAAGTTATACCCATCAAAATAAACCGAAAAGAAATAAGAATAATACCGAACCCAAGGGTCTTGATAAGTCGTAAGATCAAAAACCGGCGAGGTAAGGCGGGTAGTACCACCAGAAACATTGCTTATTTCAAGATCAGGGTCTATTCCTGTGAGGTAAGCATTAACACCAGCATCATTAAAAATATCAGTCGCAGGCACAGGCGCTTGTAAAGCAATCGGACGTCCGCGTTCCCAAACACCATTCGTTGCATCACCAGAGACCGTCCATCCTAAGTCAAGCGCGAAAGGATCCTCTATACCTTTTTCAAGTTCGATTTCAATATAGTTGGCATTTGCATCAAGCATTTCGCCTGTTAGTTCTGTTGTTTTGTAGGTCCATTTTCCTCCATAGACGGCAAACTCTCCTTCATAAAAAGTAGGAATTATGAAATCACCATTCATATCTGTTGTCGCATCATAATTTAAGTCTGGATTATAAATGTTGACTTTGCTATTTGTAACTGGTAATCCTGTAGCCGCATCAATCACTTTTCCTGTCATGGCAAAAGGGATTAATGGGGTAAGCTGCACGTCTTCCATTGTTACCTGGCCACTTGTAACGGAAACATTGATGGTTTTTGACTCGTAGGTAGATTTTGAGAAAGTGGCTGTCAGTGATGCAGACTCAGCAAGCCCCGTGCTATAGTCCCCATTGACGTCTGTGTATTCTGTTATATCAGCACCATTCAATACGATCTTTACATCATTAAGGGGATTGCTGTTGCTAGCATCAGTCACAACTCCTCTTAAGTAGGCGGCTCGCACGTATGTCGCGTCAAGCACATAAAGTCCTGTATTGATATCAGAAGCAAGTACTTTTCCAGACGGTAAATATGGGTAGGCTCCCCAGCAACCCTCGAATCCCTGACCAAAACCGGTATAGGTGTCAAACTGCCCAACCTGAGTTAGATTAGAAGGATCAGTTGCGTCAACGATAATTACCCCATCTGTGTAATGAGAAATGACCAAATAATTACCTAGAACATGAACGTTGTGCGGGATTACCCCTTGTCCAATTGTAGCGGGAGGACGAAATTCATCCAATTTTGTGATATCGGATAGATCAGAAATATCATAAGCTCCCACTGGAGCATTTTCCAACTCATCCGTAGTATACAAAGTGTTGCCATCCTCAGACAACCAAGAATTGTGTGTGAAAAGAAATGGAGTGTTCTGTGTAGATAATATAAGAGGATTCGTCTTGTCAGATATATCTACTACAGAAAAATATCCCTCGTAAATATCTGAACTATACATAGTATCACCTCGAACAAATACATCATGAGAATACACCGCAGGACCAGCGCCAATAAAATTTGGAACACCAGAAGATACATCAGCATCAAAAAACAGCATTCCGCCTTGATTTAGATTGCTTCCTGCAATGTAGGCAATCCCGTTTTCATCAATATAAATATTGTGTGCCCGATTTAGGGTATCTGTAACCCCGTTGATCGTCAATTCGGGGCGCAGGTACTGAAAATTTAGTGCGACAGGTTGGTCATGATTGGACATGTCAACTACCAACAATCCATCACTGCCTTCATCAGCAACAACGTAGATATACTCTCCCCAGGTTTTAATATCTCTCCAAACAGAAGAGGCACCTGGTATGTAATCACGAAGTAAAGGATTGACAGGATCAGTGAGGTCCATTATTCCCAGGCCACCGTTTAGCCCGATAAGAGCATATTCAGTGCCGTCGGGGGCTGCATATCCCCAAATGTCGTTGGCATCTTCTCCAAAATTAAAATTGGAGATAAGGGTCATGTTTTGCTGGGCTTTTGAATTTGTCAACACACCAAACAAAAAGAGTAAAAGATAGAACTTATTCATTGTTCAATTGATTTTGAATAAAGTTGAGTGTACGCAACTTTATTGTTAAAGTTAGGTGAGAGTCGATGCAATGATATTCAAATTATCGGTAGCGGAATACTTATTTCGATTAATACAAAGAAATTCTAGATGAAGACCAACAATTAATTCTTTGCTAATAGAATATTAGAACATATTGACAACAGGCAATTAATCACCAAAGACTACTTCCTATTTATATTGAATATTTCGATATTATGATCTTGAATTCCAGAGGGATAAACTTCTATACCCGCGAACTGCCGCTAGACCTAAACCGAAAGGGGGAAATAAACAACAACTAGTAGAGCCACTTTTTATTGAATTTTTTGCAAAGCAAAATAAAAACCTCTACAAAAAAAATCAATCCTCTACTGGACAACACTAAGATAATTCGGTAATTTGCAGCTCAAATCAATACAAAGAGTATGCAAACCACCTCATTATCCCTTGATAATATTTCCGAAGAAGCCCCTGGAGTACTGACTTTCCTACCCTTATTGTATGTAGGCTGGGCAGATGCTGTACTGAGTCCGAGTGAAGTCAAACTGATCAGAAATCAGATTGATAAAATGGATTGGCTAACGCCAAATGAAAAACAAATCATCAATGAATGGAGTAATCCCGCAAATCCACCTTCAGAAGAACTGTTTCAAAGTTGGGTAGATGTGATTCGGTCTACCTCCACCAATCTGGATGATTGCAATAAACAATCTATGGTAGATCTGGGTTTGCAAATGGCAAATACCGGAGCAAGTTCACAAGCACACAGATGGTCCACTAAGGAAGCTCGACAAGCACTCGAAGACGTCGAAGGTGCACTAGGCTACCTGACCATAAAAGACTTCCGAAATCTGCTAAGTGAAGAACAGATAAAGGAACAACAAACTACCACAGAGCAAGCAGCTAGTTTTGATGTGCAAAAAATGACTCGTCTCCTGGATGGCAAACACCACGAACTGAAAGAGAAAGTCAGACTGCTACTTTCTGACCCCGCCTTCGAACTTGTAACTATCCGGGATAAAGAAAAATTTAGATTGCGGATTATGCATTGGTGTCAGTTGCTTGCAAAACAGGGATTAGGAGCGTTGGCCTACGGGGAAGAATATGGAGGAAAAAACGATATTTCCCAATACGCAGCAGTATTCGAAACACTAGGATACCATGATGGGAGTCTGGCGATTAAGTTTGGTGTGCAGTTTGGTTTGTTTGGGGGAAGTGTCCAGCAACTCGGAACAAAAAAACACCATGATAAGTACTTGAAAGATATAGGGACCCTAGAACTTTCCGGTTGCTTCGCCATGACGGAAACCGGACATGGCTCCAACGTTAGAGATTGTGAGACCACCGCCATCTATGATCCAGAAACTGAAGAATTCGTCATCAATACGCCTCATAATATGGCGAGAAAAGAGTACATCGGCAATTCCCTTCATGGATACACTGCTTCCGTTTTTGCGCAACTCCACACAAAGGGAGAAGGCCATGGTGTTCATGCCTTCATAGTGCCCCTGAAAGATGAAGATGGAGAACATTTGCCTGGTATCCGAGTAGAGGATTGTGGATATAAGCTAGGACTAAATGGGGTAGATAATGGACAAATTTGGTTTGATCAAGTAAGAGTCCCTAGGGAAAACTTGTTGGATAAATTTGGTTCAGTTGCTGCAGACGGCACTTATTCGAGTCCAATAGAAAAAGAGTCAAGACGATTTTTTACCATGCTTGGAACATTGGTTGGAGGAAGAGTATGCGTACCACAGGCAGGATTGAGCGCAGCCAAAACAGGCCTCACCATCGCTATCCGACACGCCCTAAACAGAAGGCAGTTCGGCCCTGAAAATGAACCAGAAACCTTATTACTCGATTACCCAACGCATCAACGACGATTAATCCCGCATCTGGCAACCACTTATGCAACCGATTTTGCCCTAAAGTATCTGACGGAGCGATTTACCAACAAAACGGAAGAAGACTCAAGAGAAATAGAAACCATGGCTGCCGCTATGAAGTCATTTGCTACCTGGCACACTACCGCTACCTTACAAGCCTGCAGGGAGGCATGTGGAGGCAAAGGCTATCTGGCTGAAAACCGATTTGCAGACCTAAAAGCGGATACCGATATCTACACTACTTTTGAAGGGGACAATACAGTGCTCATGCAGCTAGTAGCAAAAGGCCTGCTAACGGAAATGAAGGAAGAATTTGACAATGCCAATTTCTGGGGTATCATAAAACTAGTCACCAAAGGCATGCGGGAGTCTATCTCTGTCCTGGGTGAAGAACGGATTACCAACGAAGAGCACCTGACCAGTTCCGAATTTCAACTAAAAGCCTTCCGTCATAGAGAAGGAGAAATCCTAAGAGCAGTCGCCTCAAGAATGCAAGGATACCGAAAAAGAAAAATGGAGTCCTACGATATTTTCTTGCGGTGTCAAGTGCACATGGTTGAATTGGCAGAAGCATATGCCGAGCGAATTATCCTGGAACAATCCATTAAAAAAATGGAATCCTGTGAAGATCCTAAACTAAAAAGAGTCCTCAATGACATCAGCGATTTGTACGGACTTTGGCAAATGCAAAAACACTTCGATTGGTACTTGGAACAGGGGTATTTGAAACCCTCAAAAACGAAAGCTATTCGTAAGACGATCGAGCGATTGTGTTTGACGCTACGGAAGGACGCCAGGTATTTGACGGACGCATTTGCTATTCCAGAACAGAGTATTGGTGCACCGATTGCTTTGAACAAGCAATTGTAGGTGAAGGCATTGTCGTTAACTCTGTTCTTGACTTCGCAGATCCAGAACAACAGTTTTATTGTTTACGAACGTATACTTGCGAATAATTGATCTTTGTCCATAGAGAAATAAAAAACCGATAACAATTGCTATCGGTTTTTTTTATCTTGAACGGTATGATAAGGAAGGCCAAATGATACAATTAACGAGTAGGCCATTCTTCTATTAACCAATCTAGTCTGCAGTAAACTTGATTTTGAAATCTCGGAATACGACAACTGCGCCTTCAGAAGTCGAAGATGCGAAATCTACTAGATCGATTGCTCCGCAGTGTAAGGATTCATTTGCAAATTCGACACAGATTCCGTTTACAGATATAGAACCATTAACATCGGACTCATAGTAGGATCTTCCGTCAAAAGTCATTTCCTTTTCATCCCCTGATCCTCCCAAGGTGAGTGTACCGAAGGTGTCGTCGTTAATAGAAAATTGAAATGCATTGCCAACATTGATGTAGGTAGCTGTTTTTGTTTCGGTATCATCGGTAATTTCTGCTGTGGTTTCAGAGATCAATTTGATAGAGACAAGCACTTCTGAGCCGCTGGGAACCATTAGGTCTGGATCACTTGTCGTGGCTGATGGTGGATTTACTTCAACTGCAGTACCGCTTTGGTTTTTGTAAGCGACCCAATCTGTCAAATCAGTGACACCATCATAAGTTAGAGTAACTGGGTAAACGATAATCTCTGGTTCCTCTTTATTACAGCCGGAGATTAACAATATTCCAATAAAAATAGAGAATAATAATCCAGGGTAAAACTGATTCATGGTAAGTACCTTTTTTTAGGTGTATCAATTTTGTTGAACAACTTTATTAATAATAAATACTAAAGTTCAAAAATACAAATTCGAATTAGCCAATTGAAATGTACCCTACTATTTAAATTACTGTTTGGCAATTACCTATTTGTTTCATCATTCAGTAAATGCTATGGTTTGCCGTCTAACCATCATAAATAAACTGAGGATTAGGATAGCAAATGAATTTTTCCCACAATAGTTTAACCCAATTCATGCAATAGGAAGTTTGTTTTAGGTTGAAAACTCAATAAAAATGTGCGCTCTACGGTGATTTTGACTCGCAGACGTAGTAAGATTACGGGGAGAATTAAAATTGACGGACGTGCGCAGTTTTGCAGAGGTTTCAGCATAAAATGAATTTTCTATTGCATGAATTGGGTTTAAGTACATTTCTGAAAAAAATATAAAAAATACCTTATAGTTCGTGGAAGTTTAATTTACAATTATTGGTCAATTTTAGGATGAAAATTCATCAATAAAAATACCTAAATTTAGATAACCAATTGTAGGGTAGCCATATAATAAACCTGTTGTTTTATTCATTATACCTAAAGTGCTTCCTGAATTTAGATCCATAATAGAATAAGAATATTCAAGTTTGAAAAACTGAACTGTAACAACATTAATTGTTTTTAAAAAAAGAAGGAAATGATAAAGAATTGCCTGTTAATTGTACTTGTTTTATTGATTGCATTTTCTGTAACCGCACAAAATGTAGGTATCGGAACAGCCACTCCTCAAAAGGAGCTTCATGTAATTGGAGATATCCGAACCGATGGGAAGCGACTTTTCTTTAGTTCCCTCCAAAATTTATACGGCAATGGTGGAGCAACCTTCTACCTAAATGCAAATAATGCCAATGTAACTCAATTGAAATTTAGAGATAGCGATGACGTAAATTATTTCGGATTTTACGGTGCGTATGATGGAGATTATTTCGGTATAAGAGATGCAAACGATAACTTTGTTCTACGATCCCAGCTAGATACTTATTTAAGTCTATCGACTGGAGGGACAGAGCATATGAGAATACTTGATAACGGTTCTTTAGGGATTGGTACACTAACGCCAGCGCAAAAATTGCATGTAAATGGAAATGTAAGATCAGATCTTAGAAATTTCTATTTCGGCGGCGTCCAACGGCTATATGGTGATGGCGCCTCCTCTTTTCAATTTTATTCTAATCATTCAACATCCACCCAGTTAATTTTGAGAGATTTAGAAGGTACTATATACGGTAGACTGAATGGCTCTTCAGACGGAGCGTACTTTGGATTGATGGACAAAGATTCAAAATATTTTTTGCTGAACGCTTACAATGACTACATCGCTTTCAAATTCAACAACCTCGAAAAAATGAGATTGACAGTGGCTGGCAACTTAGGAGTTGGAACTGGCAATCCAACAGAAAAACTAGAGGTCGTTGGGAAAATTAAAGCAACAGGACTACAAGTAACAACAGGCGCAACCGCCGGTGATGTACTAATCTCAGACGCTACCGGAAATGCCACTTGGCAGCCAGCTTCTTCCATAAATGATGGAGATTGGACGGAAGGTACTGGAGTCGTCTACAACACAACTTCCAAAGTAGGGATAGGAACAACCACTCCACTAGCTCCCCTAAATGTAAAATATAATGGCGGAGCAGGAATTGTGATCCAAAAAACAAACGACTATCCAAGTCTACAGTTTTTGGAGAACAGTGGTGACAAATGGGATCTTGCAGACAATGCCAACCGCTTTGATTTTCGATTTACGCCTAGCGGAGGGACAACAAGTACAACATTAACTATCAGAGAAACTGGAAATGTAGGAATAGGTAACGCCGTCCCTCAGGAAAAACTACATGTCAATGGAAATGTAAGATCAGAAACCGGGAATTATTTTTTCGGAGGTATCCAAAAACTCTATGGTGACAAAGCATCCTCCCTTCAATTTTATGGTAATCACTCTACCGTTTCTCAATTTTTGATGAGGGATTTAGAAGGAAGTATATATGGTCGGCTGATCGGTTCGGGGAATGGGCAGTACTTCGGTTTGATGGATAAAGACGCTAAATATTTCCTGCTAAATGATTATAACAATAACATTTCATTCCGACTTAGCGACACCGAAAGAATGCGGTTGACCAATGATGGAAACCTAGGAATTGGAACGACAGTTCCTACACAGAAGCTTCATGTCCAAGGCAACATAAGAGTAAACTCAGGTAGTGTTTATCTTGGAGCTGTACAGAGACTGTTAGGTGATGCAAGTACAGCTTTATATTGGGATAGCAATCATTCTACTTCTTCCCAAATGATTTATAGAGATAAAGAAAATGAAGTGTATGGTCGGGTTATTGGGCAGTCAAATGGTACTGTGTTTGGACTGATGGACAACGAAACGAAATGGATGATAAAAAGAACGAGCTCCGCCAACATCACAGGTCTATATGCTGGAAACAACACAGCACCAAAAATGAGCATTTTGGACAATGGCAATATTGGTATCGGCACCACAAACCCCACAGACAAGCTATCCGTAAATGGGAAAGTCCGATCTAAAGAAATCGTAGTAGAATTAGTCAACTGGCCAGACTACGTATTCAAACCAGAATACAAAATGCCAACGCTCCAACAAGAGGAAGAATACATAAAACTAAAGGGACACTTGTCTGGCTTTGAATCTGAAGCAGAAATGGGAGACAATCTCACTCTTGGAGAAGTAACCATCCGACAACAGGAAAAGATAGAACAAATCATGCTTCATCTTATCGAAATGGATAAAAAAATGGAAGCCCTTACCAAAGAAAACGAACAACTCAAAAAACGCCTGGAAGATAAATAAACCCCAAACCTCCACTATATAACATCAATACCTAACGGGTTTTTGAAAAGTTAAAGAAATTATTAATAATTGATATACTTCAATTTTTAAATGTAAGAGAATGCCGTAAGGTATATACTCGGTTCCTATGCCAGCTCCCATTCAAAATTCTTTCGTCAAGTAGATCGTTCATTTCGTAAAGTTCATATAGGTTATAATTGAAATGTTTTATATATTTGTAGGGCAAACAAAGGCAAATTCCCCCCTCGCAATCAATTTCAGATTTCTACCCCCCACTGAAAAATTGTTGTGTTCACTATATAAACGACCTGCACGTTTACAAATTGATATTTGTAAATGATAAAGTACTACGTTTTTTTTAAATAAAACGAGATTAACTAAAGGTTAGGGTAATGTAGTCGAAAATAAGAAGATATACTTAGTAAAAAACCAAAAAAACAATATAAAATGGCGCGTAAAAATATCGCTATCGTAGGATACGGCTACCGAATGCCGGGAGGTATCCACAATGATAATGACTATTGGGAACTCCTAAGTCAACGTAAAGTAATCCAATGCCCAGTAAAAGACCGTTACGGTGAAGGCTATGAACCATTTGCAGGAAACCCCGGCCCTGGACGATTTGCCAACAAATTTGAAGGATTAATGCTGGACGGTGAAGAACTCAATTTTGACTGCAAACTATTCGGAATGTCCCCTTACGAAGCAGAACAAATGGATCCACAAATCAAACTGCTACTCAGCAGTACCTGGGATGCCTTCGAACATGCAGGATGGGACATGCACAAACTGCGCAACAGCAACACCGGAGTATTCGTCGGTACGCAAATATCGGCCGCCTGTAACTGGAGATCTCCACTAGGAGCAAACGAGTTCACCATTCCTGGGAGTAGCCTCTCGATGTTTGCCAACAGAATCTCCTATCATTTCAATTTGATGGGGCCGTCTACAACCACATTGACCGCCTGTTCGTCAGGTATCAGTGCACTGCATTCTGCGATGAACTCCCTCCAGTGCGGAGATTGTGAGCAGGCAGTAGTAGGCTCCTCCAATTACCTGGGGTCTTACCTTGCCAGTACGGGGTTTGGATCGCTTGGAGTCATTAGCCCAGACGGCAAATGTCATTCCTTCGACGCCAATGCTAATGGCTATATGCGTTCGGAAGGGGTATTTACCTTTGTATTGAAGCCGGTAGCTGCTGCAGAAAGAGATGGCGACAAAATCCACGCAGTCATTTCTGAAACCTTATTAAATACAGCAGGTGCCGCTGAAGGAACCACCGATTTGATCCAGGGAAGATACATCACCGCGCCAACTCCTCATGCACAAATAGACCTCATGCAACAAGCCTGCGAACGGGTAGGCATCGAGCCCCAGCAGTTTTCTTACATTGAAGCACACGCCACAGGGACTAAACTAGGAGACCGAATTGAAGGAAATGCAATAGGAGAAGTATTCGGCGGATATGACCGAAAGAATCCCCTGCGAGTGGCAGGAGTTAAAAGTAATCTAGGACATATGGAAGCAGCAGCTTTCCATTGCTCTTTATTGAAGATCATATTAATGATCCAGCGCAGAACATTTGCGCCAATATCAGAAAACTACAAAATTGGAAACCCCGAAATCGACTTCGCAGGACTGAATATGAAAGTCCAAACTACTTGTGAAGCATTCCCCGAAGAACCAGTAGTCATCGGGATTAATTCCTTCGGGTTTGGAGGAGCAAATGGCATTTGTATTATTGAAGAATATCAACCCAATGCCTCCACTCAGTATTCAAAACCATTGGTAGAAGGTGCTGGATTATTATTCCCAATCTCCGCTCGTAGTACTGAAGCACTTGAAAATTATGTAAAAGAATTAAAAACAGTTTTATCAGAAAATACAATAGATCCCTACGATCTAGCATCAAACCTCAGCCTTCGCCGAACACATTTTGGAATACGATCTGCCTTGGTTGCTAAAGATCAACAAGGTCTGCTTGACACACTTCAGGAGTTTGATGTAAAAGAAAACCTAAACCAGTTATCCGGCCAAAAAGACGACCGAATATTAATGGTGTTTTCGGGACAAGGAACACAATGGGCAGGATGTGCAAAAGAATTGTATGCTACCAACCCTGTATTCAAAAAGACGATCGATGCGATCGAAGGATACTGGAAACGCTACTCTTCCAGCTCTTTGAGGGATGCCTGTTTTAATGCTAGCCAAGAAGAACTAAACGAATGTGAGTTGGCGCAACCCGCTATTTTCATGATTCAATGCGCCCTGGTCGAAACGCTTAAAACCTGGGGCGTTTATGCGGATGGAGTTATTGGTCATAGCGCCGGGGAGATGGCAGCGGCCTATGCGAGTGGTGCGCTTTCCCTGGAAGATGCATCTAGATTGGTTTTCCACCGCGCAAAGTTGCAGCAGCGGACGGCTGGCTCTGGGCGGATGTTGGCGATTGCTTTAGATTTGAATGGGGTAGAAGACTTCCTGAATGAATTAGAGATTCCTTTTTCAGGAGATCAGGCCCAGGTCGAAATTGCATGCGTCAATGCACCGGCAAGTGTAGTAATTTGCGGCACGCAGCAAAATCTCGATCCAATAGTCGAGGAACTGACAAAGCGAAACTATCAGAAAAAATTATTAGCTGGGAATATTGCCTTTCACTCCAGCGCAATGAACGAAATAAAAGAGGACCTGATTGATAGTCTGACGTTTTTGGATGAAGGCGCATTTGAGGCGAATATTCCATTTATTTCTTCCGTTACCGGAAAGGTGACGAGTAGGTTAGATAGCCAGTATTGGTGGTCGAATATTCGGAAACCGGTACAGTTTTATGAAGCGATTAAAGCTGCTGAACGGGCAATAAAACCTACGATCATACTTGAAGTTGCTCCTCATCATGCATTGACACCAATCATTCAACAATGCTTCGAGCAAAGCAAGGAGATGCCTGTTTGTATAAGTACATTAAAACGAAAAACAGACACCTCTATTAGTTTTTACCAATCCCTAGGAAAGCTGTTTCAGCATGGAGTAACTCTGGATTTTGAAGCACAGTATCCTCGTCCGAGGCCAATCACTGATCTTCTGCCAGGACACACCAAGGAAGAACAACCGACGATGGATATCCTAATTGACGATACCCACTTTTTGAAAAATAGTCAGTACAGCACTGGCCCGTTGGTCGGTAAACAATCTGCAACTGACAATTTGATTTTTGAGGTACGCATGTCTGCCAAAGATTTTCCTTGGTTGACGGATCACAAAGTGCAGCAAATGTCGATTGTCCCTGCTGCTGGTTATATTGAAATTGTCTTACAGGCTTTAGGCAACCAACCCGCCCATTTTGATCACCTGAAATTCCGAAACCCTTGTGTGATTGGAGATACCCCTGTACTGTTGAAAACTGAATTGACCCTAATCCAGGGAACTAAGCACAACTATTCCTTCAAAATCGTTTCCAAAGCCTACAATTCAGAGCAAGAGCCAACGCTACATTGCGAAGGGAAAGTCCGCTTAATCAATCAAGAACACGCCAGCAAAATTAAACAAGGAATAGCTGGTCCAATTAAAGAAAAATTTGTTCCTACACGATTTAGAACTGCTTCAGATTTTTATACGCACATGGAGGCAGTGCTAGGAGATTATTTCCAATACGGGCCGTATTTTCAAGCAGTAAATTCTATTGATATTAATAGAGAAACCAAGGAGATTTTATTGGATTTGAAGATGGAAGAAGCGTTCTTTCAAGAAAGTAAGGACGCGGGCTATATGTTGCCTCCTTCACTCATGGACGGGGCGTTGCAGTCGTTTATCTATTTTTTGATGGACGTTACTGATATCTCGGGAATCCCGATGCAGGCGGAAAATTTTACCATGTTTTCTGCACCAACTTCTGGTCATCTAACGTGTCATTTCTGTCCTCCGCCTGCTTGGTCCAATATGCATGAAAAAGGCCAGTTGGTGCTAGAACTTGGAGAGCGCAATTGTGGCAGCATTACACTATATGATAAAAATACAGGAGCATTAGTTGCCCATTTAGGACAATACAGCAGTTTCCACGCCAATTCAAAAAGAGGCGATCTGATCAGCAGCAAAAAACTGCTCAATTGGCAACCTAAATTTATTGATACTGGGGAAAACATCGAGCAAAAAATTCCAGCAGGTGAAATTGCTGCCATCGATCTTATCAATGCTCTTGAACAAAGAAATGACCACCAGCAATATGCTTGCAGAATAATAGAGCTCACCGATACGGAAGATCCAAATCAGACAGTGCTCAAAGAGTGCATCAAACCATTCAATGAAAACAAAACTTCTTCGGAATACTGGTTATGCTGCTCTATCGACGAGGGGACAAAAAAGCATTATGAAACCTTCAATCACATAGAAACTGCCGTCAGGTTTGCAAATTACGACATTTATGATTCAGAAGAAACTGATTTGAGCAAAGGGCTGCTCCGAATAGCAGGCGCAGACGTTTTATTGATTAACTATAAAGAGTTTCAACCCAGTTTAATCCAATGGCGAGAAGCTGGGAAACTGTTAATACCTGGAGGAATGCTCCTTGTGCTTCACGAGGGAGATTGTGCGTTGACTATTCCTGAAGGCTGGTCTAAGCTTAGATCAAATCCAAATTCAACATTAATACAAATTCCATTTGAAATGGAATATGTCGATGAAAATACTGAAAATTCTGCCCATTGGATAATTGGGAATAATTCTGACCTTTCTCAGGAATGGGCCAACAAATTAGAAGGCCAATCTATTATCACCAATTCAAAAAAATATTGTATCTCTGAATTGGAAAATGCAGATGAAATTACCAGTATTGATTTCTTCGTCGAGGTAGATCAATCAGATGTTACCGGAGAATATGCGGTTGCTAAATTTGCGGGTTTTGTAAAAGAACTGGTGGCATGTCGAACAGAAAATCAACTTCCTCCTTGCAGATTAAATGTAATAACAAAGAATGCAGCTTACCAAGTGAAAGATCCTGCTAGCAGCACATTCTGTGGTGCAGTGCGAAGTCTGACGCTTGAAATACCGGCAGAACTCGGGCTGGAATTCCGCTTGATCGACCTAGGAGAAATTACAGATTTAAACACCTTACAATGGCTATACCGAAACGATATCCGTGAAAAAGAAATCGCCATCCGGAATGAAAAAATCTACGTACCAAGAGTACTAAGTCTACAAGATGAATTTCCGCTGATCACAAGCGAAAAAGTTATACCATACCGTCTATTCATAGACAACCCTGGACAAATAACCGGCCTGCAATTAAAGACATATGACTTGCCTGAGCTAGGAGCAAATGACGTTGAGATTGAGGTGTCAGCGGCTGCCCTAAACTTCAGAGACATCATGGTCGCCCTTGGGAAATTGCCCTTGTTGTCCTTCGAACGATCTGCCCTCGGACATGAAGTCGGAATGGAAGCCAGCGGGACGATCGTCAAAGTAGGCTCCGCAGTACAAAACAGAAAAATTGGAGAAGAAGTCGTATTTATGAAAGGTGGCTGCATTGCCAACCGAATCGTCACCGATGCACGCGCCACCTTCTTGAAACCTTCGAATCTTACTCAGTCAGAAGCGGCTGGTGTGATGTCGGTCTATGTAACGGCGTACTATGCTCTGGTAGAACTTTCCAGGTTGAAGAAAGGACAAAAGTTCTTGATTCACTCCGCAATGGGAGGCGTTGGTCAGGCAGCAATTGCCTTGGCGAAGCACATCGGAGCAGAGATTTACGCTACCGCCGGAAGTGTTGAAAAACGAGAAAAGCTGCTAGCCTTAGGTGCGACAGCCGCCTTCGATTCGCATAGTTTCTCTTGGTACGACGATTTGATGGAAGCAACGAATGGAGAAGGTGTAGATGTGGTTTTAAATTCGCTTGCTGGGCATCACATTAACTTATGTTTGGAGGCGTTAAAACCAGGTGGCTGGCATTGTGAAATAGGAAAAGTGGATATTTATGCCGATCACGCCATCAATCTGTGTGTCTTCCGAAAAAACTTACGATTTATAGCGATAGATGTGGATCGGTTGATGATGGATGATCCTGCTTTAAGTCAGGAAATTTCCAAATCATGTTTAGATTTAATTTCGGAAGAGATTCTTCCTCCATTGCCGATTACTACATACGCACTGAAAGACTATCCGGTGGCTTTGCGTAGTATGATGAATGGAGAGCATCAAGGGAAATTGATTCTTGAAATGCCGAAAGAAGAGGTGTGTACCGCTACTAAGGTAGCAGATAAAAGAGCCTTCTTCGATCCAACAGCCACTTACCTTGTAACAGGCGCGTTTGGAGGGTTTGGCCTTCGTTTATTGTCTTATCTTGCCGCTTCAGGAGCGAAGCATATCACCTTAATGGATCGTGATTCGCAAAGAAAACGATCAGTGGAATGGGTGCGTCAAAATTGCGGTATCGGTGGAATGTTTCCTGAGGTGGAAGTTCAAATTTTACAAGGAGATGCTTCTAAGGAGGAAGATGTTGTCCGATGTATAAATGACTTACAGAGACCTTTGAAAGGAGTATTCCATTTAGCAGGAACGCTTGATGATCAGTTGCTGGAGAATCTAACTCCTGCTTCGTTCAAAAAGGTATTTGCTGCAAAAGCGAATGGTGCCTGGTATTTGCATGAAGCAACTCAGCATTCAGCCCTTGACTACTTTGTCGTTTCTTCTTCTGTAGCCTCTGCATTTGGATCGCCTGGACAGTTGAATTATTGCGCTGCGAATGCCTTTTTGGATGGACTGATGGCTTACCGTAAACAAAACGGTTTGCCAGGATTAGCATTCAATATGGGAGCGGTTGCTGAAGCAGGTATGGCTTCGAGGGATGCGCATGTTTTACGGATTGCGAAAGCTGGTGGAATGCCAGCCATTAGTGCTTTGTTTGCCTTTAGTGGTTTGGATTATGCCTTGCGTCAAATGAAAAATGAAACGCATTTAATAACTGCATTGTTCAAGCGAATTCCGTGGACGTTGGATCATCCCGATTATATGCGTTTTGGATCGTTGATGAACAATCAGGACTGTTTTAGTATTGGCGGCGGAGGTCAAATTACTCCGGAAGGAATCACGGCGCAAATCGTAGCAAAAGTATCTGAGTTGTGCGGCCACGAAGAGATTGATATCCACGAACCATTTGCTAGTTTTGGACTAAATTCGATTTCAGTTTCAGAATTGTCTGCTTTTGTAAATTCTCAATTTAATTATCAAGTCAGTATTATCGATTTGATGACTAAAGCAACGACGGCAACTCTTGTAGACAGCATTATCAACAGACATACCCAATCAAGTGAGGCGGAAAGCTCGGAAGAAGATCAAACAGAACAAATAACCCTCGAAGAGGAAGTGCTATTGCCAAAAGCAAAACGAATTCCGTCTGTTTTTGCGAATAAATATGAGGACCATTTTGAATATCCCCTTGTTCCTACAAACGGCCTTCAAAATGGAAATGGCCAACTACCAGAAAAAGAACCATTCGCAGTAAGCGTATCTTCTAAATCAACAGCTAAAAACGGCACAGTTCACCCAGGAAAACTAAAGGAGGTCGTTCAGCCAGAAAAACTTAGTGGCACGTTGCCTCCTGATTGCCAGACGGACATCAATACATTAAGAGCTTTTATTCGAGATAATATAAGCACTGACCCGATCAAGCCAGCTATTTCGCCTACCGCGTTTAAGCAGGTGTTTATTACCGGAGCAACAGGTTTCATTGGCCGATTTATACTCCGGGATCTATTGACACAGCACAAGGAGGTTCAGGTGCATTGCCTAGTAAGAGCAACAGACGCCACCCATGGAAAAGAACGACTGCAAGCCGCCCTCGAACTAGCCGAGATATGGGAAGACCAATTTGCAGATCGAATCCATCCAGTAGTTGGAGATATGGGGCAACCTCAATTTGGACTGACTCCAACCGATTTTGACCAATTAAGCGAGCAGATGGATGCCGTGTACCATTTTGCAGCAGATTTGACGCTTGCTTCTCCTTATAGAACTATTAGGAAAGTCAATACACTCAGCATGCAAAATATCTTTGAACTTTGTTTTGCTAAACGAATGAAGCACCTTTTTTACGCATCGACACTTGGAATATTCCCGCAATATTTTAGCCAGTTTGGAGGAGAATACATGGATAAAAGTATCAGCCATCAGGCACAGCCGGATCTGGAGGAAATGAAACGAAAATTCCCCCTAGGTTTTGTAGGATATCCCTGGTCGAAATTGGTGGTAGAGCAAAGTTTGTTTTTTGCTAAATCTGCTGGATTGCCCATTGCTATTTTTAGATTGCCTGTTACAGGGATGGCGGCGGAGACCGGATATACGCAGATCAATGATGTCAAGGTACGGATTGCATTGTCTGCCTTGAGTATCGGCAAAAAATGCAAAAATCTGAAACTCCGATGGACAGAGCCTGTTGATACCATTAGTAATTTTTGTACCGCGATTTCATTAAATGAAAATAGAAAAAATACCATCTATCAATGCTGCAATCCGAAACCGGTAAGCCATGATCTGAGCTTTTTAGAATTTGGGATTGATCTAGAGGAAGTATCCTATGCAGATTTCAAGCAAGCTTGTATGGAGGAAGGAGAGAAATCGCCACTTGACGGCTACTGGACACTAGTAGATTATTTCGCGCCGCAATGGTTTGGAATAAGCAGGGCGGATGGAGCACAACCGGTTTCCGATCAGGCAATCAAGGAAGATTGTCCATTCGAAATCGAGTGGCCTGGGTTAATTGCCATGAGCGCAAGTTCCTACAAATGGATAGAACGCCACCGTGAAAACTGGCAGTACACCACACCAAATGGAGTAATCAGTACGGAAATATTACTACGATTGGCTAAGGAATTCGCTGAGCAAAGTGGCGTTTCTTTTGAAGCAGCCTATCCTAAACCTGTCTTGAAGTCTATGGATATTTTGGTCAATGCCTTGAATGCACCCGAAGCGAAATTGTTGTCAGAAAGACGTTCCATGACTTCCGTCAATTTAAGTCGGAAACTATACAATTTGGCAGCATTAGCCAAGGAAAGAAAACAACATCCAGCGATATTGGAACAACGGATAGAACGCCCGATATTCATAGTAGGAATCAACCGAACAGGTACCACATTTATGCACAATTTATTGTCCCAAGATCGGCAGTTTAATACCTTGAAATTGTATGAATCTACGCAGCCAGTCATGGCAGGTGGAGACTACAAATGTCTAGGAGGAACGATCGCTGATCCTAGAAGAACATACATTGCTGATTTGGTAGCTGGCTATGAAGCAGAAGAGCAATTGCGCGGTATTCATAAAGTAGATATCGACGCACCGGAAGAAGAATTTGGTCTATTGGAACATTCATTTTCTTCCTGGAGTTCTGCGATTCTCTATAATTTGCCGTCTTATTGCAGACGGCTGGAGGAGCAGGGTAGCGGGGATGCCTACAAAATGCACCATCAAATCATGCAGCATTTCAACTGGCAACGTACGCACCAGTCCGATCAAGGAAATCAATGGCTATTGAAAATGCCTTTTCATTTGATGGCGTTGGAAGAACTGATAGAAGTTTATCCTGATGCGTTATTTATCCAAACCCACCGCGATCCTTGTGAGTTTATGAGTTCGTGGAATCATCTGGTGGAGCAGTCGCGTGCGACCTTGGCTACGCCGCAATCCAAGAAGGAGATTGGAAAACAGCAGTTGGACTTTATGAGTAAAATGTTATCCAAGGCGGTCGATTTTAGAACTGCTCATCCAGAGTTGGAAGACCGTTGGATAGATGTGAGCTACTACGATTTTATCAAGGAGCCAATGCAGACGGTCCGTTCGATTTATGGTCAATGGGATAAACCGCTGTCTGAACAGAAAGCTGCTAAAATGGAAGAGTGGGTACATACGCAAAACGAGCAAAGAAGCAAGGAGTCAAGAAATAAGCATCAACTGGCCGACTATATGTTGACTAAAGCCGATGTAGATCAGGCATTTGCTGCTTACTTGAAATTTGTAGAGCATAGAGAAATTGTTTTTAGGAAGGCCAGTTTGCAACACTAGGTTATAAATTAGATCTAGGACAATGTTCTAAAAAAGAAACCTCTTATGCTGGACGAGCATAGGAGGTTCTTTTTTGAGTGAAAACTTTATACTTGATTCGCTTAGATCTTCCTTTAAATAAAGGGTTGATCTTTCTTGATGAATTGGTATAAATTATTATTGAACAACAACTTTACCGG
Source organism: uncultured Saprospiraceae bacterium (assembly GCA_938016265.1). Classification (GTDB taxonomy): domain Bacteria; phylum Bacteroidota; class Bacteroidia; order Chitinophagales; family Saprospiraceae; genus JAHDHB01. The sequence continues at coordinate 24,774 of CALLWB010000118.1, read as the reverse complement.
TATCAATTACCAGATTATCTTTTTTGATGGTGTAGAAGAAAACGCCCTGTGACAAATTGTTTCTCCATAATCGATAAACCCCTTCTTCAGAAAACGTTTCTGCATGAATCAGGCGGCCCATGGTATCAAAAAGTTGAAATGTTTGTTCACCTTCCTGCCCGTTTGTTAATACAAAATCGGTATAGAGGGTAAAAGGGTTTGGCTGGACGGTCACTTGAAGGTTGGAAGGCGTATTGCTACCAGGATAACGGATGATTTCAACAGGTATAAAGTCTTCTCCAATGGTATGATAGGTCTCATTGGTAATAATAGGAGCATTGAAGTCGAAATAAATGGCAGCGCTATTGTTAATCACGGTTTCTAAAGGTAAGAACGGTTTTTGAGAGATCTTAAATTTAATAAACCCATGAGATCCTGGTTCGTTGGTGGCCGAGTCTACAAGAAGAATATCCTTAAATGTAAATTTTAAAATATTATCATCAATAATTGAAAGCACATTGGAGTGACTTGACGTCCCTTGAATGATGGATTGAATGTCTAAATGTGGGGATAGGGTGTCCATGACAACTACCGTAAAAGCCGTGTCAGTTCCTGTGTTTTGAAAACGGATATGGTATTCGAGGTCCTCTCCAACATTGATATAGTGTTTTTCTCCATAGCCTTTTGGTTCCGCCCTTTTGTCGTTGGGATCATAAGAACCAATCGACTCTTGGCAATCGATAGAAACATAGTCGAGTTGGTCATCCTCCGGGAATCGGTTGACAAAACCAAGGCTAAACTCTTGGGTGACTGGATTTACTCCACAGCCTTCAATTGCCACAGTTGGTTGGTGATCTGACGGGAAATGCCCTGGAGCCTGATCTGCATAGATCCGATAGGTAGAGCCATTGCTGGGAACCGTGACCGGTAATTCCTGTCCCGGAGCTAATTGAAATTGGCCAGTTTTCATGATGATGTTGTCTTCAATTACGATGTAGTCTTGAGGGCCAGACATGTTATTGCTACCTGTGTTTTTTATGGTAAAAGTAACCGAGTCCGTATCACAGTTAGCATCTACCGTAGTTATTGAGCCATCCCAAATTAGATCTGTAGGAATACATATTGTTTGTGGGTAGATATTCGCTTCTACGCAGTGAGTTTGGCCAACTATTGTCGAGTCGCAATCTAAGGTGACGTAGACATAGAAGTCACCACCTTCATAAATGCCTAAGTCTCCAATCCAAAAAGTAAACAAATTTCCAGTTTGCGAGGTCCATGGAATTGAGCTAGAATCGACAGTTAAGAAAGTATCGAATTCGACTTCGATATAATTGTTTGATGAAGGAAGCGTTCCTTGATTGCTATAGGAAACAGTATAGACATTGTCAAAACAACGACGCAGAAATGGGGTGGAAACATCCGTTTTCAGATTTACGCATTGTCCTAGGGCTTTCACAGGGAATGCAATACTAGTGGTATCGTTGGCTGCTAGAAACTGATAGGAAGACTGACAAGGAAGCCACAAGTTGTTTGGAGGATAAATAGTTAAGTCGTAACTACCAGAATCTAATCGGATAGTATAGTTACCTGAAGCATCTGTAATACCATAAAAAGTGTCATCGCCCTTAGCTTCTACCATCCAATTGAAAAGAGCAGTTTCTAGGGAGTCAATGAGGCAATTGTTATTCTGATCGTATGCGATGTTTCCTTCGATGACACTGGTATACAAACGACCTTGCGCATCTAGTTTTATAATAAAGCCACCTGCATTTCCAGAAAAATCAGGAATGCCTGCAAACACAAAACCACCATCATTTGCTTGAATTACACTACTTACAATATTTGCATTAGTTAGATCTTTAAACTCATATATCCATTCAGTATTGCATTGCGAGTCTGTTTTTATGGCATACCCTGAAACTATTCCACCACCACCCTCAAATCCATACCCTGCTATCATATAACCTCCATCTGTAGTAGGAATGACATCAGTTGCGAAGGAGTAATTTAAAGTAATAATTGTCTTAGACCATTGCTCCTGTCCATTTGCATCGGTTTTTACCATCCAAATATCCCGCGTGTTTGACGTATTTTTTTTATATCCGGCAAGCAGATACCCCCCATCAGAAGTTGAGCACATGCTTGCGAGGTTATCGGTGAGTTCGGAACTATAGTTTTGAGACCAAAGAATATCGCCAGTTGGGTTGATGGTGAATAAAGTCTCTAAACTATCAAGTTGGCCAACTATGGAGTAGGTCCCATTGGAATTGATACTTATGTCTTTTGCTTCATTGCCAAAATTGAATGAAGTCCCATAAGTTCTATCCCACTCTGATACGCCTAAAGCATCTAGTTTTACTAGTACTGCCTCGGAATTTAAATTTTGTTCATAATAACCGCCAGCGATGAGGTAGCCTCCATCAGGGGTTTGTTTTATTGCATTTAGAGACGTAAAAGAGTTGTTGAACAGTACCTCCTCCCACAGCACGTTTCCTGCGATATCTGTTTTTACAATGTACGGATGTCTAATTGCAACGGAATCGATGGTGTAAGAAGTAACCCTATGAGCTAAGACAACGTATCCGCTATCTATTGTAGGTGTTATGTCTGCGGAAGTTAGATTGTAATTTCCTCCAATTTCTTTTCTCCATTGTATATTTCCAGAGGGATCTATTTTTGAGATCTCTAAATCACTATGGTCGGTTGACCAAGATTGTACCATTCCCAGAGCAATGAATCCTCCATCATGAGCGTGGAGGACTTTGTGAGGAAATCTGTTTTGTATAAGACTATCCGGTAGAAAATCTAGTTTCCACCCTTGTCCATTTATATTGGTAGTAACAAGAAGTAAAAAGAGAAAAGAATAGAATAAGTGGTAAAGGTTGGATTTTGGAGGGTTCTTCATTGTTGTCATTTTGTAGTAGTTATTTGATAGAACGAAATTGTAGGTTTTTTAGTAGGTAGAAAAGGACATTTTTTTTAATTAGTCGGAATAAAATTTAATCGTTCTGTAATATTTTCATGTATATTGCTGTTTTAGGTAGGTAATTGTCGGAATAAATTTCTGTCTGTGAATGCATTTTTTCTTTTTATGGACTACATTTAAACGGACAAGGTGGATTTCAAGCAACATAAACAGATGGAACAAAATAAACTGGTTCGGGTTATCGCTTCTTTGAGTTCGGAGGAACTAAGGTTTTTTAAGCGGTTTTTGGAGTCTAAGATCTTTAATCAACACATCAAAGTGGTCGAGTTGTTTGATCATCTGAGGGTGCAGTTTACTCGAGTACAACCTAATTTTTCGAAGGAGCTAATTGCAAAAAAAATATTTCCTGATGTTCCGTACAACGATAAGGCCATCAGAGATGTGATGTCTTATCTGTTTAAATCATTAGAGCAATTTCTCGCTTTTCAGGAGCTGACTAAGGACAAAAGTCAAACACAACTGGCACTCTGCAAGTCTTACAGAAAACGAGGCCTCCACAAGCTACTAGAGAAAACAACCAACAATCTAACTACCCTTGTCGAGCAAACAAACAAAAGAGACCTGGAATATTTTGATATGAAATACCAACTGGAACAGGAGCAAAGTCACGCCCTCGTCCAAAAGGGAAGAACTAAAGAAAACAACTTGCAAGAAGTATCCAAAGTACTTGACATTAGGTATATAGCAAATCGGCTGCGACAATGTTGTATTATGTTTTCTCATCAAAGTGTTTACAACATAAGTTATGACATGGGGTTGGTAGAGGCAGCGGTGGAAGAAGTCGAACGGCTGGACCTGTTGAATATTCCAGCGATCAGTATCTATTACTACGCTTACCAAGCGCAAACAAACGTTGACAATATTGGTTATTTTAAGTCCATGGAAAGCATTCTTAATAGCAGCACCGAGTTGTTTGATAGTGCTGAAATGCGGGACATCTACTTGCTTGCCATAAACATCGGGATAAAAAACCTGAATCAGGGAAAACTAGCATTTATCCCTGTTTTGCTGAATTTTTATAAGTCTGGTGTGAAGAAAAAAATGCTCCTCTCCAAGGGGCTGATTTCCAGGTTTACCTATAAAAATATGACCGCTCTTGGCCTTCGCCTGCAACAGTTTGAATGGGTAGAACAATTCATTCATCAATACAAAGAATTTCTGGAAACAGCTTACCAAGAAGAGACCTACAATTATAATTTAGCAAAATTATTCTACTCAAAAAAACAATACGAAAAAGCACTTCAACTCTTATTTTTGAATGTCTCCCTAGGCGATGTTTATGTAAGTTTAGATACTAAAATTTTGCTTTCGCGAATATATTATGAACAACATGACATCGAAGCTTTCGAAAATCTAATAGAGAGTTTTAAGATCTTTATTCGAAGAAATAAAATCATCAGTTACCATCGGATTAGCTATCAAAACTTTATCAGTTCACTCACCAAACTAATGAAAGTCAATCCGTATGACAAATCAGAGAAATTGGCCTTGCTGGAAGAAATCAAATTGCTCCAGCCCCTCCCTGATAAATATTGGTTTGTTGAGCAATTGTCGGATGGATAAAATTTACCTATGAATATCTCAAATGAACAAGGTTTGTATTACTTTGCACGAATAGTTTACTGCAAATTTCCGTTTTTCAATTCTCTAATAACCATCCATGAAAGAAATTAACTCAAAAATAGTTATCAACGCCCCCAAACAAATTGTCTGGAACGTTTTGCTGGATTTTGAAGCCTATCCTAAATGGAATCCGTTCACCCCAAAAGTAGAATGTTCGTTGGTGCCAGGAGAGGAGGTAATTCTTCATGTGGATATGAAACAAAATGGGAAGTTGCTGATTCAAAAAGAAACGTTACTTTGGGTGAAGGAGCAAGAGTCGATTGCCTGGGGAATAACGTCTACCTTTCCTGTCAAAACAGAGCGCGCTCAAATACTGACAGCACTAGGACCAGATAAAACTGAATATCTGACGTACGATAAGTTTTGGGGAATGCTAGTTCCTGTAGTGATGTTGTTTTACAAGAAAAAAATCCAACATGGATTTGATCTAGTTGCGGAGGGATTGAAAAAACGAGCAGAAGAAATTTTTATTAGTTAATGGTGGGCGGAAGGCTCTGAGCAACCAAGCAGGAATAGACCATTAACTATTTCACCATTAGCTACGTCCTTTAACCAACTCAACAGATTTTTCCCAAAGCTTTTTCCCGTTTTCAGGATCTAACGCTTTTTCGTCCATTGCTTTCTCTTGCATGAAATGCAGGTACAAACTTGACCGTTTTTTGATAGCGGGAGAGCAGGCTAAATACAAAACGGGCTCCGCAGCCTTGGTTGGAGATCTAAAAAACAATTTGAAAACCAACTTTAATATAGGCACAACCGCTTTCGGTGCTGCCCTTGCAATATTCGAGTTTATTGGGCCAGGGCAAAGTGCAAACACATTGATATTTAGATGTTTGTTGTTTAGCCTTCTGGACAATTCAGTAGCATAGGTATTCAGCAACAGCTTGTAGTCGCCATAAAGTGCAATCACTTTTCCCATTTTGTACTCCTCAAAAACGCCTAGTTTTTCAAAATCAATTGCACTGGTGGATCGGTGGGATTCTGAAGAAACAAAAATGATTCTTGCATGGTTTGTTTTTCGTTTTGGAATCGCATTTATTTCAAGCAATCCATTCACCAGAATAAATTTTGATAGATAATTTACTAGAAACATTTGGTCAAATCCAGAGGCCATTTTCTGCGATCCACTTGGCACCATTGCAGCATTAAAAACAGCCACATCAAACTGCCATCCTTCTGATTTTATAGTTTGGATAAACTGATGAATGCTATCTATTTTCGATAAGTCGATAGGAATCATTTTCAATAGATTACTCCTAGTGATTTTTGTGACTTTTTCTCCTGCTTCAGGTATACCTCCACGACAAGCCATCACGACAAATGCACCTCGTTGAACGAGTTGGGTCGCCACCGCAAACCCCAGGCCTGAGTTGGCCCCTGTCACCAGACAGGTTTTGCCATCCAACCGATCATTGGCGCCCAATTCACCGATGGGGGTTTGTTTTTTGAAGAGGTCTAAGATCCCGTTTATGGTAGCTGTAAATGGATTGTTGTATCTCATTTTTTAATTAAGTTGAATAAGTCGTTAAGTCCCTCAATGTTCACAAAATACTCAATCCAGTCAGTAACTTAATATACTCTGGTACTCCGTAACTCAATAACTACTCCAAAGGAATAGCATATTTTTTTCTATAATCAACAAACAAAGCCTCGACAGTTTCTTTTGTGAGTCCAAAGTCTGCCAAGTGATATTGATGTTTGCCGTATTTGTGTTGTTTGTTTTGGGTATTGATTGTATTGATGGAATTCATCGCGTTTGTATTCCAATCCAAGTCCATAAAACCAACGATTTTTTTCAGTTCTTTTTCTGGATTTTTCATCATGGAATAGTAAGAAACGTCCAGTACTTTTCCACTAGGAAGTCCAGACCAGTAAGCCATGGCTGCAGCTATCATTTTAGCGTCTTTCTGCAACCAATGATTGGCAATTGCTGCCGCATTTACCTGATCGCTGAATATCCGAAAACTTTGATACAACATACTGGAAAATGAAGGGATTACCTTAAGCGGATCGCGGTAAGTGTGAATGACTTTAGCATCTGGAAAAACAGCAAAAATAGGTGCCATGTTTTCTAAATGCTGTGGTGTTTTAAGCACCCACTTTTTGTTAGGATGCTGCCAGGACAAAAGCTTTAAAACCTTCTTCAAATAAGAATAGGGCCACAAACCATCTGCTGTTTTCAGCCAATCGGTATAACCAGGAACATGCATTGTTGCTTCTGGAACAGCACTCACAAAAGTCATGTCATTGATCAACACATCCTCTTCAGGTGCTTCATGCTCCACCGGATGGATCGCAAAAAAATCAGGCGACATAAAACGTAGCGCCCGTTCAGCAGTTTTGGCTTGGTTTATTCTTTTTTGATTGTTCGAATCGTTGTTGAGCGGTGCGGGGTTTAACGCTTCCCACGACGTAAGTGATCGAACATCAGGATGCGCAGCGAGCAGTCGGTGCAATCGAGTAGTTCCTGTTCGCTGCAATCCAGTTATAAAAATGGGGCAGTTAATTTCAATGTCTTCAATATCAGGGTGGTCCTTGAAACATTGCTCAATTCGAAGTCTGTTTTGGAGGATATTTAGTAGGCGTTGTTTGGTGATGAACTGGCCAAAAGCATGCAGATTTGCATCCTGATGAATAGAAGTGATTAACTGGTGTAATGGTTCCTGCAAATTGGCTTCACCGAAGTCTGTCAATCCGGTTTTGCGTTTGGCCGTTTGCATCAAGTCGTCCGCCTCCAGCCGAACCCGGATATTCAACCTGTTGAAGGCTTTTATTAGGAATGGGCGGTTGTTCTTAAGCATGGTTGGCTATTATATCTTCGATTTTTACCAAGGAGCACTTCGGTGCTGGAAATTCATTAGCGTACCACCAACGCCACAACATTGTCCCTTGCACATGACCTGTCGTTGTGATCCAATTTTTGAATCCATGGTTTTTGTGTGCAACAACCACTCTTACTGAATTGTCCGCCTCTAAAACTGCAGTGTGCGCATTCACATGGATCTGATGAAAACGGTAGTCCAGCGACTCCATCCAATGATTGTTCAGTTGGAAATTCCAATATCGGCAGTTTGGTGGAGTGACTTCAATGACCAAGGCCTCATCTTCCTGAATTGCCCAATAACTATGATAATACGCAATGTTTTTATCTCCGCCAGCCGCATTCGATTTTTCAGGATCCATCTGCGGCAATTGGTTGGTGTGTTTCTTGAAATCGTCTGCCCACCGTGCAAAAATCATAGATGCCCCGGCCACAAATGTCCCTGCTAGGTCTAATCCACCATCAATTTGAGTAGCAGACAAACTCCTTGGAAATGCAGGACCATTGAGGGTCTTTACTTCCATCTCTGCAATTTGTTCGGCTTCTCTGTCCATGAATGTTTGACGGACCATCAGCATGGACGTCTCGTCTTCAATTTTTAGCCAGTTTTTTCCTTTTTTTGTTTTGCTGAGGATGATTTCAAAGCTGCCGTCTGCCTCAATTGCCATGTCTGCAGCTTCCAGGCTGCCGCAAGGAGACAATCCGCCTGTGCTCCCATAGCTGCCATTTTGAGTGAAGAAACCGAGGTAGAAGACGGAGTTTCTATTTCCTGTAATTCGATATTCATAGTCGCCGGTTATTTGGGCGTTTTGGTAGTAGTTGTCGGGGTTGTCGGCGCCTAGTTTTACGGTTTCGTGGACCATTCGTTTTAGAACTGGGAATTCTGGATCATTAAATTCTACGAACGCTTCCAAACCTGCTCGGGTAAGTCTGCTTAGGTATCGGTAGGCTTCTGCTTGCGCCAATTCGTCTTTCGGTGGGTTGGCATAGAGGATGGAGCTGCCCGCTGCTTTTAGGGTGTCGCAAAACTCTTCCCAGGATTTACCGCTTACTACGCGCTCCATATGGATGTCGGCCTCCGTTTTCCCTCTTAAACGAAGGATAAACTGCTTCCATTTTTTATAGATTGAGAGTATTCCCAGAATTATTTTTTTCATTAAACAAGTTCAGTATTAATAGAATAATTTCAGAATTTCTGTGTAAACATATAACTTCAATTTTGAAAACAAAGAAAATAGGATGAAAATTGGTATTACAGGAGCTACAGGACATATTGGAAGTGTGCTTTGTAATGCTTTAATGTTGAAGGGATATGAAATTGGTGCATTAATCAACAAAACACCAATCGACTTAGATATCCCCACGTATCAAGGCTCGATTACCAATGAAAAAGAGGTGTTTGATTTTGTGAAAAATTTTGATGCCATTATCCATTTAGCAGCAGACATCAATGTTTCAGGTAGGTCGCTAGAAAAAATGCGAAATACCAACATCAACGGAACAAAAAACATCATCAATGCCTGTCTGAAGTACAAAATTAATCGGCTCATCCATTTCAGCAGTATTGCTGCAATTGATCAGTTCCCCCTCGAGGCAACCCTAGATGAAACCAGAAAATTAATTGACCACCAATCACTAGGAACACAGTATGGCAAATCTAAATCTGCCGGCGAAAAGGAGGTGTTGCAAGCTATCAAAAAAGGATTGAATGCCATCATCATTACTCCAACTTCCGTAATGGGGCCCTACGATAAAAAGCCCTCTATCCTAGGACAATCCTTGATCGATATGTACAGCAATTCCCTTCCTGCTCTGGTAAAGGGAGGTCAAGACTGGGTAGACGTCCGCGATATCTGCGAAGGAACTATTGCTGCATTGGAAAAGGGGGAAATCGGAGAAAAATATTTGCTTGGCAGTGAATTTCTCACGATTCAACAAATCGCGCAATCGATAGGGGAGATATACCAACGCAAAGTGCCAACTATTGTCCTGCCATTCTGGGTAGCAAGGTTGGGCGTGCCTTTTGAAAAAATAAAAGCAAAACGAAGCGGCAAACCAAACGGCTTCACCAACGAAGCACTGACCGCCTTAAAGTATAGCAATCTTTCCATCAGCCACGAGAAAGCGAGCAGAGAGTTGGGATATTCGCCTCGTTCCGCTAGGGAGTCGATCAAGGATATGTTGGATTGGTTTATTCTTCAGGGGAGGATTGTATAATTTGTCTACTATTTGAGCATATCCAATGCACCTTCTAGTTCCTTCAAATCTGGCGTGGTAAATTTAGGTAGCACGATACTACAAACATATTCTCCAAAATGATAAGAAACCGCCTTGTATTGACCAAATTTGACAAAGGTGCTTTCGTAGTAGTTTCCCTTACGGATAATGGATGCTAATTCGATAAACTTGAAGTCTAGTGTGAGGCCGGTGCGAAGGACTTTTGACAGGCTTTCTTTGATCGTCCAGGAGATGGGATATCCAATGGTTTTTGGGAGCCCTGCTTTACGAATAATCGCCTTTTCCTTGGTCGACAATTGTTCCGCCATTGTTTTGCTTCGCTTCGCGTCAATTCGCTCCAAGTCAATCCCGAGTGGATGTGCTTGTGGATAGACCATGGCCATTCCTATATCTTCGCAATGCGTAATACTGACTTGTAGTCCGCAGTTTTCTCCTTCGACTATAGGAAAAGAAAATACCCCGTTCCCAATAAAAATAGTTGAAAGTTTTTCTTTAGGAACTAGCAAGGAAAGTGCTTTTCGAGCAGTAAGTCGACCTAGGAGATATGCCTTTTTTCGTGCATCAAATTTGAAGCTTTCGTAAGTAGCCAATTCTCTAGGGTGGAGGTCATTTATATGCGTTTGCAAATCACTCAACGAAGCATTTACTATGCAACAGGCTGCAGTGTGAATGGAATTTTCCCGTTGCAAACGGATATTACCGGTTGCTATATTTAATGCTTTAGTGGGCATGGATTATTCTCAAGAGTAATGGGCAATGCTGGAAAGTACAGGAGGTGGTCAATCAACCCTGGGCTGCAATTCGTTTTCTAATTCGGCTTAATGATTCCGGTTTCACTCCCAGATAACTGGCTAACTGATACTGAGGAACTCGATTGAGCAAATCCGGTCGAGTAATCATCAAATTTTTGTATCGTTCTTCAGGAGAGGACACCATAAATTGGGCAAACATTTCCTGGTAGTTTGCCAGCTTTTCTTCCAAGGATAATCGACAGAGTTTTTCTATTCGAGGAATTCGGCGATACAGCTCCAGTTCATTTTCGTAATTCATTTGAGACAGTTCACAATCTTCGATACATTCGAGGTAAAACTTGGAAGAGATTCTTTGATTTGCGTTGGTGGAGGAGGTAATTGAATCGTCCTCTGCAAAGAAAAAAATCGTTTTTTCTTCACCATCCACCAAATAATATTGCCTGACCAGACCTTTAAGGATGAGATAGCAGGTTGTTGGATATTCACCTTCTCGCAAAAGCACCGTCCCTTTTTTATAGTTTTTGACCTGGCTTAGTTCTCCGATGGACTGTTTTTCTTCCTCAGATAGGTGAAAGTTATCGCATAAGTCATAATCGGATTTTACCCTTTCTTGCTTAGCCTTGATCGCTTCTGTAATGTTGTTTTTATTCATTAACACAAAATTTACTACCCTGAAATTCCTAAGATAAGAATTCAAGTTAGCAATTTTTGTGTTGGGAATCAACTGAAGGCTACTGTTTTGGATGAGCAGTTCATTTTGCTGGACGAACCGCTCCTTTTGTTACACAAAATTTATTGGCGCAATAGTGTTTTGTAAATGGTTGATCTAAGTTGTTCGATAAAAAACACCTCTACCCTCGATCTAAAGCGGGCCCAGCCAGTTTTGCGCTTACAAAACGAAGCTCTCTACAAGAATTTATTCACGTACAACAATCACCACATTCCCAGTTTTCATCCCTTTTTCAACATAATGAAAAGCATCTTCCACCTCCTCCAAGGGGTATTTTCGATCAATAATCGCCTTAAAATGTCCTTCCTCAATACGTTCTTTGATAAATTTCAGGCTTCGATTGATGTCAAGTGGTATTGGGAAAATGACTCTTTTTCCTCCTAGGAGTGGCGTTGTCAATGCATAAAAAATATTTGCGCCTTTCCAACCTAATTCGGAAGAAATGTAAACACCTTTTGGCTTCAATAATCGCTTGCAATCTCGGAAGGACCGATTGCCAACAGTGTCGTATACAAAATCATACAGTTGGTTATCTTGTGTATAATCTTCCTTGGTATAGTCAATAACTTTGTCCGCTCCAAGGGACTTCATTAAGTTCATGTTTTTAGTATCGCAGACTGCGGTGACGGTGGCTCCATAATATTTGGCAAATTGCAATAAAGCAGTTCCAATAGCGCCTGTTGCTCCGTTTACTAATACTTGCTGACCGCTTTTTATTCCAGTTTTACTAATAAATTAATAGGCATAATGGGCACCCTCACTACTAGGCGCGGCCTCCTCAAAAGTCAGTTTGGCAGGCATCGGCAAAATACCTGCGTCTTCCGCTACGGTAAGATATTCCGCATGCGTGGACAATCCTTCGTCGCGAAATCCAAACACCTTATCACCTACCTGATATTTACTTACTTCAATACCAACTGATTCTACTACACCGGCAAATTCCGACCCGGTGATGATGCGACGAGGCCTTAGGAGTCCTGTGAAAAAACGTACGATAAACGGTGCTGCTCGTAGCATTCCAGAGTCTGTTCTATTTACTGTACTGGCATAAACTCTTACTAATACCTCGTTGGTTGCAGGGACGGGTTTGTCTATTTCTTCGAGACGCAAGGACTCTGGTGGGCCATATTTTCTTCGGACGATTGCTTTCATTTTGTTAATATATAAATTAAATTTTACGAGATGGAATGATTTTTATTAAAAATATACCCGGTACATTAGATTAGGGAAGAGGCCAAATTGCTGTATGTAGCCGATTGAATTTGGTTCGCCTTCATCGTAGAATTCTCCGCTTTTGCCTTTGGTGTTGGTGAGGTTGTCCAGGTTGAGGAACAGCTCATGGGTCGCTTTTGGGCGGTTAAATTTATAGCTGGCAGATAGGGTGACTTGATAGATATCTTCAATATCGTTTTCATAAGCTTTTTCATAATCCCAAAAGTTATTGGTGGATGGGTCTACAGATACATTTCCCTGGTCATCTCTTAGTAATGGAATGATCTTTTTTCCGCCACCGACAAAAACTTTAGCATTCAGACTAAGCGTTTGGTTTTTCTTTTTTCCTAGGCCCTCAAACTCTTTTCCTGCCAGAAGATTGATTAGGTAATTGCCATTGTATTGTGTGTTTCGCTCTATTCCTTCCAGTGATTTGTACTTGGATTGAAAGACAGAAGCATTAATTAAAAAATAATAATTATTGTGGAAAAATCGTTCGAGTGTTAGTTCTAGTCCGTAGTTTTTTCCAGTACCTTGATTGACCAAATCGACGTATCTGAATTCGAGTCCTTCGTTGATGGTTGAATAGTAGCTGGTGTCGTTGTTCTCTACTGGGATGTCGTACAATCCTTGATAATAAGCTTCCAGTTTTGCCCGGAAGTGTTTGCCAAATCGTTGCTCATAACCTACCACAAAATGGTGTGCTTTAAGTAGTCCGAGGTTTGTATTTGGTGTTGTAATACTGCCATCTGGCTGTTCGATCTGCGCATAATAATTGTGAATGCTTTCCATGGTGCTGTGCAAGCCATATCCTGCATTGATGGAGCTGGTTTTATTCAATTTCCAGTTTAATGCGACTCGGGGTTCTAGGGTATGTTTGTTGTTTAGTAATACGTTCATATTATGCACCCCGGAAAGTAAAGTGATGGATTCATTCAGTCGAAATTTCCAGTTGACAAAACTCTGCAGATTGGCAATGTGCTCGTTGAAGTCTACCAGGAAAAATCGGGTAGAACCGTCTTCCAATAACTGACTTTGCTGGTTTCTCAATACCGTGTTTCGGTAGGCTATTCCTAGCTGGATTTTATGTTTTGCGTTGATTTTATTATTGTAGGTCATGGCTCCTCTATAGGAAGCTTTCTGATAACTTCCCTGATAGTTTAACTTCTTGTCAAGGATAGAATCTCTAAGGAATTCCCCTTCATCATCATAAATTTTAAACGTCCGCAATTCGAAAATATTATCATCAGCTCCTTCATTGGAATAGGAAAGTGTCGACTTTAAATAGCTTTTCGGGCTTAGATTTATGGTATGTGTCAACCCTGAATTAAGCAGAAATGCTTCTTTTTTGAAGTCTTCGATGATCTCTCCACGCATCGCATTGTCGCCAGGAGTTACCCAGATAGCAGGCGTAACATCCTCAAACAAAAAATTGCTCAATCCGCCCAAACCAAAAATAGAAAACGTGCCCATTTTAGAAGAGGGGAGTACCACCTTGAAGGCTGCATCCTGAAAATTAGGAACTCCAGGGACATCCCCCAACAAACCTAGCACATCCAACAAAGAAGCAGTAGAGTAGCGGTAGTTAACCAAGTAAGAACCACTATATCCTTTTTTGAACGGTCCTTCCAATGTCAATTCAGTTCCCAGCAACCCAAACCCAAAAACAGGCTCAAATTTTTCATTGTTACCCGCTCGCAGTTTGACGTCATAAACTCCAGAAAGCACATCGCCATATTCCGCAGAAAATGCTCCGGAATAAAAGTCGGAAGTTGCCAGCAAATTGTTGTTGAGTGCGCTCACCGCTCCTCCTACAGAACTTTGGTCGGCAAAATGATTGGGGTTGGTAATTTGCATACCTTCCAGTCGCCATTGCATATATTTAGGAGAGTTTCCACGGACAATTATGTCATTGCTGCCGTCCTGCGTATTGGTCACTCCTGCAAAGTTGGACATTATCCGAGAAGGATCGTTAAATCCACCGGCATATCTGTTGGTCTCCTCTGCCGAAATCGAGCGGGCACTTAGCAAAGCCATGTCGTTTCTGGCTTCGCCTTTGTTGCTGTAGGCACTTACTATGACTTCTTTCATCTGCGCTACAGATTCTTGCATGTTTAGATTTAGGACGACTTCTTTACCTGAATTGACAACGATGTTTTGAATGGTTTGGTCTTCATATCCTAAGTAGGAAAGTTGAATGGATATACGGCCAATGGGTACATTTTCTAGGCGGAACTGACCGTTGATGTCGGTGGTCGTTCCTAGGAAAGGGTTGGATTCTAGTAGGGTGATATTTGCGCCAATCAAAGGGAGTTTGCTGTCGGTGTCAAGGACAGTTCCTCTTACCACTTGTGTTAGATTTTGGCTGAAACTGGTTGCTGTTATTAGACAACTTAGTAAGAGCAGAAAGATGGAATTTTTCATGGAATATTTTCTTTTCGTGGTTTTAAATGTATCTATTACTTGTTAGTGTAATTGATAATTCAAAATTAGAGGAAAGAAGATTTGGATTCATTGACTTAAGTTAAGAAGTGTCAATATGGATTTTTTTTTACTGAAAACTGGTGGGGTTGGGTGCGGTATTGAATTCGTACAGAAGTCCGAACTACGATTAATTTGATTGGAATGATTGTCTTGATTATTTGAAGATATGGCAAATGATGATTTTTGCTAAAGGGGCCACGGCATTTTATCTTTTAGGTCATGAATGCTGGTGTTGCCTTCTTCCAACAGGCCATCCTTCGCATCATGGATCCGCCAGTGGATATTCCCGTTATGCAATTGTGGAGATTCGACCATGATCACACGTAGTTCTTCCGAATCGAAATTGCACCGCTTTTGAATGGAAGCTAGCAGTACCTCATGGTGCAAATGTCCATCACCAAAATTCCAACCGATGACTTCGCCTGCCAGATTTTCACCATCCAACCAATAATAGTCATCCATATTTTGAACGGCTTTTGGAAAAAGGGCATGCAGTGCTCTGCTAGGCAAATGCATTAACCGAAAGGACATTGCTCGAGTCATCAAAATTTCGGTCGTTCGTTCGTCGTAGATCATGTGGAGCTGCTTGCGGACGTCAGGGGAAGTTTTGACGATATTAGGCTCTAGTTTCTTTTCTTTTATTCCGTGTTTGAACAACCAAATCGAATATCCCCAAGTGCCTGCATAATAGCGCATAGCCATCAAAAAGGATACATATTTTGGGAAGAAATTTCCAAGGAGGGGGAGTAGGATAAAGCTTACTAAAAACAACCCAATAATCAATGGATGTCCAGCACTTGAAAGTGCAAATTCAGGATGCATTCCAAATAAAACCCAACCTCCATACACCATTATCACATTCCACTCCATCGGAACCCCCAGCGGATAATTCAAAAATATAAACGTATGAAAGGCGGTCATTCCAATCAATGCATAAAAGGTAAGCTGCGTAGGAAAGTTGAATAAACAGGAACCGATCAATAACAAAGGAAGCGTAAATTCAATAACAGTCCCAAAGTGGGCAATATAGTTGGCTGTTTTACTCAATCTCAAATCGTTGGGATAGTCCTTGAACATCATTTTTTTTAAGGACTGGACGTTTAGAATGGGGCTGTTGCAAATCATCGTGCTGATGACTGAAGTGAAGGAAGGCGTCAGTTTTGAAAACGCTGCCCAAAACCAAACAGTAAACCAACAGATCTTCAATGCCGCACCAGTTGCTAAAGGAAACAGAAAAACAAAAATTGCGGGAAACCAAACATCCGCCCGCGCTGCGAGATAAATCTGTCTATCCAACAATCCAAGGACCGGCAACAAAATAACAACGGGCAAGACCACCGACGGCGAAATTTGAGGTGCGATACATGCCTGAACAAGGAAAAATAACAAGGCGGCATAAAGTAAAATGTCTAGGAGATTCCGATGGTCATTCCCCAGGAAGGGAAGGTTTGGAAATAGTGGGATTTTGATGGTGCCAGGCCGCAGATAATAGGTGATTGCTCCAAAGGGAGGGACGTATCTGCCTGTCAATGGGCCGCTTGCACCTCCTAGTCCAATTACTTCGATCAATATGGTCCAGAAGAGACCTTTGCCGAGTGCTTCTAGTGAAAACCACCAGTTTGTTATTTGTTTAGAGGGGCCTAAACTGTCAGAAAAGGAACAAAAAAACACCCACATCCAACAATAAAAAACGATTTTGAGTGTGTAGAAGAGAATGACGGCAGGAGGGGCGCCGAATCCCTGAATGCCCCATGCTTGACATACTTGTTTTGCTCTTTGGGGAAAAGGGAGGGTTTTCCATACGTCAAAGTCGTATGGGAAGTCTGCTGGTTTGAAGAAGAAATCGAAAATACGCATGTGTCAACTTTCGTTTATCTAAAAACCAAGATAAATATAATCTATGTGCCTCCTAGGAATTGGAGATTATTTATTGAAAGTTGTAAAAAAAGAGATTGCCGTGATGGCAATCTCTTTTTTGGGGTATTGGATTGATGTTTTATGATTTACTTGCATGGCTCAATGGTGACTACACAGCCATCTTGCATTAGATCGTTGGAACATCCAAAATATTTTGGGTCGACACTAGGAGAATTGCCTGTATTTGTGCAATACTCAATCTCACAAAAGTTGGTGTTTTCACATGTCTTTAGAAGTGCGCCTTCAAAATAGACCCCTAATTGCGATTGCTCAGCGTTGCTGGTTACTTGAATCAGGAAACATCTGTTTCCATCAAGATCGCATCCCAAATCTTCGATGGTCATGCAAAGTTCTTTGTTGCATTTGTCACTTGTCCAAATGACACCTTGAGCGTGTAAGTTAATAAATGAGGTTAGGAATAGAGTGGCGAAGAGAATAATGGTGAGTAGATTTTTCATTGTTAATTTTTATGTTTTCTATTAATTTCTGTATTGCAAATATAGAACGAATAAGTCAATGAAAAAATGTACAAATTGTTGGTAAAATTTATGTAAGAAAAACGACAGTTGCACTTTGTTATTTATTTAATCATTGATTCTTAGGTGTTTATTTTTATGAGTAAAGTCATTTTTTTCTTTTTTATCTTTTGTGAAAAAATATAATATTTGTCATATGTTTTTACTGACCATTAATCGTAAATTATGGAATTTTGCACTATTTTCTTTCCTTTTATATGACAGCACTGTTTTAAGCGCTAAGGGCAATAGATAGAGTTTATAGTATTGATTTTAACTATTTAACCAAATATTTGAATTGGCCTTGGAAATAACCAGAAAACAGGT
Source organism: uncultured Saprospiraceae bacterium (assembly GCA_938016265.1). Classification (GTDB taxonomy): domain Bacteria; phylum Bacteroidota; class Bacteroidia; order Chitinophagales; family Saprospiraceae; genus JAHDHB01. The sequence continues at coordinate 7,190 of CALLWB010000118.1, read as the reverse complement.
TAGGAATTTGCTCCCACCCCGATTCTGGTTTTTACAGAAAACATAAAAGATTGATGGAATTATCAATGTATTCCAATTTTATCTTTATCACAGGAAGTCAATTGCACGAATGTTTGTTGGTGTATTGCTTACCGTGCTATTCAAAAGTAACGATCAGTTAGTAAACTAAAAAAGTACAATTTGGTGACTTTATCTTTGATAATTAATGCTAGATTTGTGCGAAAAGTTATTTTAGATTTTGTATATCAGTTATTTGTGTTCGTATTGTTTTTTTTAAACTTAAATATTGCTCTATGAGTGATGCGCTTAAAAATTCTAAGTTTGTGCAATTGATTTCTGTTTTAGACCCAGTAGACAGAAAACAATTTAGGAAATGGCTGGACTTTCGGACTTCAGATCATAAAGAAAACCACCAGCAAATTGTCTATGATCAATTGCTCCACCTCCTCCGACAACAGTTGCCTATATCCAAAGTCAACATGATAAAACCTATCCGACATTTACTAAAAGGAGAAAAGCAAGCACAAAAAGAGGTCGCCCTAAGAAACTTATTTTACAAACTAAAGATTCATCTTAGAGATTTTATCGCCTGGAAAAACCTGGAATCAAAAGATGCCGTCAAAGATCGATATTTACAAGAATTTCTTATTTCCAATCAGGCCTATGATTTGGCAGCATTCGAAAACAAAAAAGCCAACAAATTGCTTGAAGGCGCAAGCATCCGAAATGTTCAATACTTTGAAAATAGTATCTACCTTCAAGAAAATGAGTTTTTCCTGAATATCATCCTAAAAAACAAAAACCCAAACGATAACCTAGAAGAACTAGTGGGATACATACGCAAGTTTTTGCTCGCCCGACTATTGTTGTATTACAACGCCGCACAAAATAGAGAACGAATATTAAATGTAAATTATAACTTGCCTTTCCGAAAGTTTGTCTTTGATTTTCTAGAAAATGGTAATGATTTGGAAGAACCCTATTTGAAATTGCATTACACCATTTTTAAAGTGCTTACGGCTGCAAATGCTGACGAAGATTATAGCTTGGCTTATCATACCTTATTGAATAACTCTAAGGTTTTAAGCCTTGTGGACAAGCGGCAAATTTTGAACTTCCTTTTCAATTTTTGCCATAAACAGATCAAAGCTGGAAACCCCAAATACAACAACAACAAATTTGATTTGATAAAGTTTGGAATTAAAGAAAAGGTATGGACAGCAGGAATCTATTTTTCAGAAAGTTTGTTCATCCAATTTGTCAAAACGGCAATCAGCCTTAATGAAATGCCCTGGGCTACTTCTTTCGTGAAGACACACCGGGCTTTTTTGCCCCCAAAAGTCCAACAAGACGTAGTTCATTTTTCCCTAGCATTAATTCATTTTAAGAATGGAGACTTCGAGGAAGCTGAAGAGGAAAACAATCAAATTGTCCAGCTCAAAGACTTTTCATATTATATGGATTATCGAATACTTTCTCTCAAAATTTATCTTGAAGTATTCGACTATTCATATAAGACGTACTCCAAAAGTTTGATCAATTCCATTTTGGAGTCTATGCGCCAATATCTTTCTGCACAACGAAATAAAAAGATGGCTGCACAAATAAGGAAGGAATACTCAAATTTTGTAAGAATCTACTCCAAAATCTGGCGCAGATTAGGCAAGCTGGTTTATTTTCACCCTTTAAATCGTACAAGTTTCTTAAAACTAGAAAAAGAAGTGAAAGAGCTTCAACCCTTGATAGAAAGAGATTGGCTCCTTGAAAAAGTAGAATTTTGCCACAAAAAATATTTTAGCTAGATCGGTATGGTTTAAAACGCCGCTGGTAGAAAACAAAAGGTAGAATCAGTAAATAGAGTAATTCCGCTAATTCAATGATTATTACCATTAAATAACTACTTTTAAAGGAAAAATTAGATAATTTTAAGGAATTAACACCACTTGAAAATTGTTTTAAAATTAGAAGCTTGAGTCCCCCAAAATCTAGACAAACCGTCGTCAAAGAAAAATGAAAAGATACGCCATCTCAGATATCCATGGATGCCTAGCAACATTTAATGCGCTCCTCAAAAAAATAGCGTTACAAAAAGAGGATAAGCTATTCTTACTTGGTGATTTTATAGACAGAGGCCCTGACAGCAAAGGGGTGATAGAAAGAATATGGGCATTAGAAAAAAAAGGATACCAATTAACTTGTCTCAAGGGAAACCATGAGCAAATGTTGGTAGAAACCTCGCAAGGAATAGATAAAATGGCGCGATGGCACCTAAATGGCGGAGAAGCCACCTTAAATTCGTTTAATGCAAATAGCCCAAATGAAATTCCAAGTGATTTTTTTTCCTGGATGGAAAAATTGCCCCATTATGCTAAGGAAGTGGATTACATTTTAGTGCATGCTGGATTTGGATTTGTAATGCCTGATCCGCTCCATGAAATTCATTCCATGTTGTGGGCTAGAGATTGGTATCATAAAATCAACTATCATTGGTTGAAAAAACGAATAATCATCCATGGACATACGCCAAGACCAAGAACAAAAATAGACAAACAACTAAAAACAATAAACAAACACAAGGTGCTCGATATTGACAACGGGTGCTTTTATGCTGGCAAAAAAGGCCTGGGAAGTCTCCTGGCATTTGATATGGACGAAAGAAAAATTATTAGTCAACAGTATATTGGGTAGTTGGTTGATAGCAATTGGTATAAAGTATTAAGTACTTTGCAGGGCGGCTTGTTTTGCTGACGCAAGACAATGGATGGCCCAGCTACCAGTAAAAAGGCAGCTTCGCTTAAGGACAAAAAATTCCGGTCAAGTACTTTCTACCTGCAACCAATTACTTTTCAACAGCGGAGAATATTCCATTATTAATATTCCACAATATTTTGTCAGCACCGGTTATATCGCCGTCCATATTAAAGTCAGCAGGTATATAGTTGTCGAATAGCCCATTGAAGGGTTCCCAAAATGCATGGTCCGTACCATTGATGTCAAAGCCAGACGGATCGGCCAATTGGTCACCATCTCCAGCAAACATTCCCCAGATGCCAGGAGCTAGTTCTTTCTGGCCAGCACCCAGACTACCTGAATAGCTATCCGAAATCCTAAAGTCATAAGAAAGCATACCATTAGAGACATCGACCGCCACAGAAGACAGAATCCCAATATGGTTGCGGTGCTCAACAAAAATGTAAAAGGAACTGCCCATCCCGTCACTCAGTACCTCCGAATTTGGAAAAAACAAACACCCGTCTTCCTGTATCACCGCAACTGTAGCAGCTACTTCACTACTAGCAAGTGGGGTAGTTCTAAAGGATACCTTTACCCAGTCGACTGCAGTAGCCGGATAGTCTGCAGTCGTCCATCCCTGACCTTCCGTTCCAAAGTAATCCCAGGGTGGTACATTGTATGGATGATTGGCTGGCAATAATCCTTTTTGTAGAAGCGTGCTCGGCATTATCCCGTTTGCATTATCGTAAGCGCCTTCCATCCACAAACAAATATCAGGTTGGATAGAATTCGAAGTTGGCGGGGTGCTAAAAACTAAAATTAATGGTGGTCTGGAGTAGGTTCCCTGGTCAGTATCTGCCATTTGTAGAGAAAGATAAAGTTGATTGTTTATTGGGTCAAAACTACCGCCACCTATTTTTTTCAGATCAACCTGGAAAGGTAAATTCCAAGGACCATAATCATACGGAAAGACTTCGTGGGGAGCGATATTGCCGTTCTTCACATCGATCAGATCTTCTAGATCCCAAAGCCAGTAATATTGGTCTCTGTCTGCAGCGATTGGAGGACAATAGCCGCCGCAAAGGTTGCCATTGTCCTGGGTGCATTTATAGCAAACACCAGAAGCATGCCCACCGCTATAGCCGAAGGTGAAATAAGTTCTGGTACCAGGCACCAGAAAACCAAAAGTCGCACCTGACAAATGCGTCCATAGATCGTTTGTCAACGAATCATTGTAAAGGTCGTCGTGCAATCTGTTGGACAGACTAAAGTCAAGTAGGGTAGTAGTGGGTATTTCATTGGCGGTTGTCGCCTGCAACAAATCTGTTTGCTGAAATGAAAATGCACTAGGTCCAACGCTTGCTCTTCCTATAATTGGTATTCCGCTAGAAAACCCAGTGATATGAGTGCCTCCTAAGGCGGATTGTAAGGAGGTCGGTACTGGCGAAATCCAACCGGAGGTATGCCCTGCGGGCCCTACAAATCCAAAATAACCATCGATGGCCGAATTAGCGATGTCATTGCTATTTCTGATGATTAGTGTGCTTAGGGTATTGTTTGCTGGTGCATCGTAATATTCGTAAGCATTTACAATCAGCGTTGGTGTTGGGGTAGTAGGGATATAGTGTAATCCGCCGATTCTATCTAGCCCTTCTGGGTTGCCGGTAGGCGCTCGGTCCAGTACTTCAGCATAAATTTGAATTGGCGTGGAGGACATGTTCAAATCACTCAAGTTAGCACTCTGCACAAGCGGCGGTATTGGGAATTCTGCTATGGCTTGTTGATAGGGATGGCCCACTATAAATAGAGAATGATTGTCTGGATTGTATTCAATGGGGCCTTGTGCATAATTGATGGAAGAGGGGCCAAAAGTATTTTTTGTAATTCTGAATGCACCATCATAGGTCAGGTCATTCATGTTGAATAATGGGAGTTGGCCAATCGGTTGGCAAAATAGGACGGTGATGCCAAGGAAGTAGGAAACAGTGAAGAGGAAAGTTTTCATGAGGATCAGTTCTAAGTCATTAATAATAAAGTCTTAATACTAAGGTAAAAATAATAATTAATAATTTCCTTCAATTTTATTGGAAAAATTTCACCTTCAAATTTTAGACGATGATTTGTTATCTGAAAATTATATTTTTGTATCCTTATTGACATTAGTCGAACAATTCTTCAAAAAATTAAGCTAGCGTTAAATGGGATAGGATCAAAGGAGGTGCCCCATATTAGTAATAGCAAAATTTTATTTTCCTGGCAAATAAAAAAAGGCAACAGGAATGCGCCTATTGCCTAACTAATGAACCTATACAACCCGAAAGTTATATTGATGTTCCAACCTTTTATTTGATTAAAATCATTTTCTTTCTCGCCTTGTGTTTTCCAGCTACAATCGTTGCAAAGTACATCCCGGACCCATATGCCTTGCCATTAAATAGTAGTTGATGAAAACCAGCACTTGTTGTCTGATTGTCGAGGAGCAATAATTGGTAAATGCAAGGAGTAGGAATATTGTACATACGCACTTGCTGAGTATATAATTCATTTTCAAGATTTTAATTTTTGAATGAATGAATTATTTCTTTGTATCCACCTGTTTTTGAAGCGCGGTTATTTGAGCATTCATTTTCTCCATTTGTTCCTTTGCTTGGTTGTTCATTGTTTCCATTTGCTCATGGAGTTCTAGGATATACAAGTGCGCCTCCTCAATTTTTTCTAGTAGTTTGGCGTCCATTTTTGCAACGTCAAGCCCATTCTCCACCATCTCTTCTGCACTAGGAACATTAGGAAGGTGTTTTTCATTTTTTAAGTAACTGCCTAAATCGGAAAGCGGCATCAAATGGTAATCTTCATTGAATACATAATCACTCCAGTCTGAAGTGTTTTTGACGGCTACTTTTACAATTTCAGTCAATATTCCCTTCTCCACAAACAACTTGTAGTCATTTGAAGAATTCGATACATTTCCAATTCTTACCTTGCCATTTGCGTATCCCGTTATGATAGGGGCATTATTGACTCTCAATTGGGTATATTCATCCCTTGTAGAAAGATAAGCCCAATTCCCATCTCCATCCAAAAGGCCAAAATATTTTCCATCATGAGAGCCATAAATGGAGCCATAAAGAGTTCCCTGCTTATCAAGCATTCTTACCCGTGTTGCTGTATTATGTGTGCTTCTCCAGGTAAGTGTATGAGCCCATTGAGCTTGCAGATAACTGGTGTTGCCAAACAATAGCTTGTCACCCTTTGTTTCTAATGTACCTTTTACTGCAAAATTTCCTGTAGTATTTAAGGCTGCAATTGGTGTGGCTCCAGCTACTCCCCAAGTCCATCCTCTCGCAGCATGACCAGACATCGAATTTTTGATACTATAATCCGCAACAGGGCCAAACTTATATTCTGACGAATTACCAAAGGATATCTTGTAAGAATTGCTTCCGCTCCAAAAACGAAGTCCATTACCATTGCCTGCAGTCACATTATAAAATGATTGGTTTTGGGCAATTCCTTCTCCCATAAAAAAGAGAGAAATTAAAATAAAAGTGAGCGTTTTTATTGAGTTTGTCATGGCAGTTTGTTTAAAAAAACATTAAGTAAGTTTATGTATTTATAATATTGTTAGTAATGGAATTCTATTCTCAATTTCAACAAATTATGCCCCTCATGATACAATTCACAAAACCTGAAATTGGTAGAAGTGCAAAAAGTTATTTAACCAAGAAGTAGTTTTGGCAAGATTCCATCAGAACGCTAATTTGGAGTCAACGTCTTTTAATAGGAAATCGCAGGTAATTCCAAATTGTTATCAATCTAAATCAATTTTTTAAAAAACTTGTTGCAAGGTTCTTAGTTTGCATAATGTTGTACACTCCCAATTGGCCAAAACAAAAGGCAATGAGAAATATTCCCATTGCCTAAACTAAATACGAAAACCTATATATATAGTAACTCTACTATAATCTGATCGATTATTTCATTAAAATCATTTTTTGTCTTGCTTTATGTTTTCCTGCAATAATTGTTGCAAAATACATCCCAGAACTCAGTGATCTACCATCAAAAACGAGTTGATGCAGGCCGGAAGGAGTGATTTGGTCCTCGGCAATTTTAGCCACCATCGCTCCCGTCATATCGGAAACAAATACGGTAACTTGCGCTTCTTCCTCCAACTGCAATTCGATGGTTGTCGACTCCGAAAATGGATTGGGATACACGTTGAATTGGCTAATGATCGATTGGGTTTCCTGTTTGTTGGAGTTTGATGGAGTTGTACAACTCTTAATTTCAGCATTAAAAACACCTCCTTTTGATGCTTTAAATCCTGGCCTCAATAGAATGTAATCACCTGCTTCTACAATAGCATTGTTTCCAGATGGGACAATAACATTTTTCCCATTTGGAGGCAGGTATAAATAGTTCGGCACTTTAAGAATTCCACCTAAATAATAGGGTGA